>NZ_JBIBAF010000007.1:127103-466452 GCF_042899705.1 Streptomyces sp. NPDC013187
TCCAGGGCTGCCCGGACGTCGAGCTGCTCAGTTCCAGGGCTGCCCGGACGTCGAGCTGCTCAGTTCCAGGGCTGCCCGGACGTCGAGCTGCTCAGTTCCAGGGCTGCCCGGACGTCGAGCTGCTCAGATCCCGAGCTGCTTCGTCTCGTTGAGTTTCGCGATCGCGTTCTCGTCACCGTCCAGATCGACCTTGGCCGCGCTCTGCCGGCCGTAGGAGAACAGCACCAGTTCGGACGGCTCGCCGGTCACCGTGACCACCGGGGTGCCGCGGTGGGCGACCGCCGTCTGGCCGTCGGGGCGGCGCAGGACCAGGCCCGTCGGGATGCCGCGGCCCATCAGGCGGGCGGTGCGCTCCAGGCGGGACCACAGGGCGTCCTGGAAGACCGGGTCGAGATCGCGCGGCGACCAGTCGGGCTGGGCGCGGCGGACGTCCTCGGTGTGGACGTAGAACTCGATGATGTTCGACGCCTCGTCGACCGGCTTGAGGGAGAAGGGGGAGAACCGCGGGGGGCCCGTGCGGATCAGCTGGATCAGCTCCTCGTAGGGCTTGTCGGTGTACTCCGCCATCACCTTGTCCAGGCGCGGCGCGAGCTGCTTGATCAGCATCCCGCCGGCGGCGTCCGGGCGGCGCTCGCGCACCACCACGTGCGCGGCGAGGTCCCGGGTCCTCCAGCCCTCGCACAGGGTGGGCGCGTCCGGGCCCGCGGTCTCCAACAGGTCGGCGAGGAGAAGTCGTTCACGCTTGGCATGGGTCGACATGGAGGCCAGCCTACGACCGGCGCGGGGGTCCGCCCAGTGGACACTCCACCAGGCACGTCAGTGGCGCGCGGCACAATGGTCGGCATGACCAGCACGCCCAGCCTCCTGGACCCGGAGATCGCCGCGCGCCTCAAGCGCAGCCCCGACGGCCTCCTGCCCGCCATCGCCCAGCAGTACGACACCGGAGAGGTGCTGATGCTCGGCTGGATGGACGACGAGGCGCTGCACCGCACCCTGACCACCGGCCGCTGCACGTACTGGTCGCGCAGCCGCCGGGAGTACTGGGTCAAGGGCGACACCTCCGGCCACTTCCAGTGGGTGAAGTCCGTCGCCCTGGACTGCGACGCCGACACCGTGCTCGTCAAGGTCGACCAGGTCGGCGCCGCCTGCCACACCGGAGCCCGGACCTGTTTCGACGAGGACGTGCTCCTCAAGGACGGCGGCTCCGACCGCCCCGCCCGGGATCAGTAAGGTCAGCGGCCATGGACCTCGAGACGTTCCGCAAGCTCGCCACCGACCGGCGGGTCATCCCCGTCACCCGCAAGCTGCTCGCCGACGGCGACACCCCGGTCGCGCTGTACCGCAAGCTCGCCGCCGAGCGGCCCGGCACCTTCCTGCTGGAATCCGCGGAGAACGGCCGCTCGTGGTCCCGGTACTCCTTCGTCGGCGTGCGCTCCGCCGCGACGCTGACCGCACGCGACGGACAGGCCCACTGGCTCGGGGCCCCGCCGGTCGGCGTCCCCACCGAAGGCGACCCCCTCGCCGCCCTGCGCGCCACCATCGAAACCCTGCACACACCCCACCAGGAGGGCATGCCGCCCTTCACCGGCGGCATGGTCGGCTACCTCGGCTACGACATCGTCCGCCGTCTGGAGAAGATCGGCCCCGGCGAGCGCGACGACCTGAAGCTGCCCGAGCTGACCATGCTCCTCACCAGCGACCTGGCCGTCATGGACCACTGGGAGGGCTCGGTCCTGCTGATCGCCAACGCGATCAACCACAACGACCTGGACACGGGCGTCGACGAGGCCCACGCCGACGCCGTCGCCCGCCTCGACGCCATGGAGGCCGACCTCTCCCGCGCGGTCGCCCAGCCCCCGGCCGTCCTGCCGCCCTCCGAGCTCCCCGAGTACACCGCGCTGTGGGGCGGCCCCGACTTCCGGGTGGCCGTCGAGGACATCAAGGAGCGCATCCGGGCCGGCGAGGCCTTCCAGGTGGTCCCCTCCCAGCGCTTCGAGACCCCGTGCACGGCGAGCGCGCTGGACGTCTACCGGGTCCTGCGGGCCACCAACCCGTCCCCGTACATGTACCTCTTCCGCTTCGACGGGTTCGACGTCGTCGGCTCGTCCCCCGAGGCCCTGGTCAAGGTCGAGGGCGGCCGGGCCATGGTCCACCCCATCGCCGGCACCCGCTGGCGCGGCGCCACGCCCCAGGAGGACCAGGCCCTCGCCGAGGAACTGCTCGCCGACCCCAAGGAGCGCGCCGAGCACCTCATGCTCGTCGACCTCGGCCGCAACGACCTGGGGCGGGTCTGCGAGCCCGGCTCGGTCGAGGTCGTCGACTTCATGTCCGTCGAGCGGTACTCGCACGTCATGCACATCGTCTCGACCGTGACGGGCCGCGTCGCCCCGGGCCGCACCGCCTTCGATGTCCTCACCGCCTGCTTCCCGGCCGGCACCCTCTCCGGCGCCCCCAAGCCCCGCGCCATGCAGATCATCGACGAACTCGAACCGTCCCGCCGCGGCCTCTACGGGGGCTGCGTCGGCTACCTCGACTTCGCCGGCGACTCCGACACCGCCATCGCCATCCGCACCGCCCTCCTGCGGGACGGCACCGCTTACGTCCAGGCCGGGGCGGGCATCGTCGCCGACTCCGACCCGGTCGCCGAGGACACCGAGTGCCGCAACAAGGCGGCCGCGGTACTGCGGGCCGTCCACACGGCGAACCGGCTCGGGAAGGCCTGAGACGAGCGCGAACCGGCTCGGAAAGGCCTGAGATGCCCCCCGGGTGACGGTTCGCCCGGCCTTCAAGCGATAGTGGGGTACGTGACTGCTGTACCTCATCCCCGTTCCGAAGCCCCCGGATCCGCCCGGGCCGGCCGCCTGAGCCTCGCCGTCGCGCTGCTGAGCGGCGCGCTCGGCGCTGCCGTGGCGCTGCTCGCCACCCGGCAGGAGTGGTCGCAGGGCACCGCGACGGTGGCCGGCGGGGCCTTCCCCCTGACCGCCAAGGGCAGCGACGTCACGGGCGTTCCCGCGGCCCTCGCCATAGTGGGCCTCGCCGCACTCGTCGCCGTGTTCGCGGTCCGCCGCGCCGGCCGCCTGGTCGTCGCCGCGCTGCTGGCGCTCTCCGGCGTCGGCATCATCGCCGCGGCCCTGCTCGGCGCCGCAGACAGCTCCGCGCTCGACGAACAGGCCGCGCAGGCCTCCGGCGACACCTCGGCCTCCGTCGACGCCCTCAGCCACACCGCCTGGCCGTACGTCGCGGTCGTCGGCGGCGTGCTGATCCTGCTGGCCGGGCTGCTCGCCCTGCGGTACGGCCGGCTGTGGCCCGGCATGTCCGGCCGCTACGAGCGGTCCGGCACGCCCCAGCCGCGCCGCAAGGCCCCCGCCGTCGACCCCGACCGGCCCGAGGACCTGTGGAAGGCGCTCGACCGCGGCGAGGACCCGACCGGGGCCTGAGCCCACACGGGCGACCGGGGGAGTACCCCCGCTCACCCCGCACGCGCGCGTGCGGGACAATGGGCCCGAGCGTCCTGCTCAGACACGCACACAGCAACGAGGAGCAAGCAATGGCGGGCAGCAGCCACGGTCACACCCCGGCCGCCTGGACCGGTGTCACGATCGCCTTCATCGGTTTCTGCGTCTCGGGCGCGTTCATGGTGATGGACCAGCCGGTGGGCTTCTGGGCGGGCATGGTGGTCGTGCTGCTCGGCGGTGTCGTCGGCGGCATCATGCGGATGATGGGCCTGGGCCAGCCCAAGGACCTGCATCAGCCGCACCGGATGACGGGCGACCGCGAGCCGGCGCGCGCCGAGGGCTGACCTCCGCGGAACACTCCGGTCGCGTGAGGGGCGGCCGGCACTCGGGTGCCGGGACCGCCCCTCACGCGCGTGCGGGGCACAATGCCTACCGTGAACGCCGAGAGCCGAAGGGTGACGCCGAGCGTCCCGAGCCGTCTGGCCGTCCCCGCCGGGGTGCTGGCGGCCGTCGCCGCCGCGTTCGCCTATGTGGGCACCGTGGACCCCGACGAACCCGGCCACTACCCCGCGTGCCCGCTGTTGCGCTACACCGGCCTCTACTGCCCCGGCTGCGGCGGACTGCGCAGCGCGCACGCCTTCGTCCACGGGGACGTCCTCACGGCGCTGCACGCCAACGCGCTCGCGACCCTCGGCTATCTGGGCTTCGCCGTGCTGTGGACCGTATGGGTGGTCCACGCGGTCCGCGGGCGCCCGCTGCGGATCGACCCCCGTCCGGGGCTGGTGTGGAGCCTCGGAGCGCTGCTGCTGGTCTTCTCCGTCGTCCGGAACCTGCCTTTCGGCGGCTGGCTCCATCCTTGATCAACCCACGGACGTCCGGTACGGGGGCACCTCCCGCCCGAGCCGTGCGAAGCTGGTTCGAGGGTGGGGGAGGGACCGGCGTCAACCGGATGCGAGGCCTACGCCCCGCTGCGGATACCATCGCAGTGACCATCGGCTCGCCGATCGGTCGCTGGAACTGTCAAGAGTCTGGAAGGGGGCCGCTCGCGTGAGTGTGCTCGACGAGATCATCGACGGAGTCCGTGCCGACCTCGCGGAGCGGCAGGCGCGCGTCAGCCTCGACGAGCTCAAGGAGCGCGCGGCGAAGGCGCCCGCGGCCAAGGACGGCGTGGCCGCACTGCGCGGCGACGGTGTCAAGGTCATCTGCGAGGTCAAGCGCTCCAGCCCGTCCAAGGGCGCGCTGGCCGCGATCGCCGACCCGGCCGGTCTCGCCGCGGACTACGAGGCGGGCGGCGCGGCCGTCATCTCCGTCCTCACCGAGGAGCGCCGCTTCGGCGGCTCGCTCGCCGACCTGGAGGCGGTCCGCGCCCGGGTCGACATCCCGGTCCTCCGCAAGGACTTCATCGTCACGTCGTACCAGCTGTGGGAGGCCCGGGCCTACGGCGCCGACGTCGTGCTGCTGATCGTCGCCGCCCTCGACCAGCCCGCCCTGGAGTCCCTCATCGAGCGCGCCGAGTCCATCGGGCTCACGCCGCTCGTCGAGGTGCACGACGAGGACGAGGTCGAGCGAGCGGTCGACGCCGGCGCCCGCGTGATCGGCGTCAACGCGCGCAACCTCAAGACCCTCGAGGTCGACCGCGGCACCTTCGAGCGGGTGGCGCCGGAGATCCCCGACCACATCATCAAGATCGCCGAGTCCGGCGTACGCGGCCCGCACGACCTCATCGCCTACGCCAACGCCGGCGCGGACGCGGTGCTGGTCGGCGAGTCCCTGGTCACCGGCAAGGACCCCAGGACGGCCGTCTCGGACCTCGTCGCGGCCGGCGAACATCCCGCACTCCGGCACGGCCGGAGCTGATCACCGCTAAACTTGCCCCGATGACTCTCACCCTGACGACCGTGGACCGGTACGCCCGCCTCGCGCGCGGCTGCCGCCCCCGCGGCTGCCGTGCGCCCGCCCGCCGGGTCCACGGCCGCCGTGTCCGGTACGTCATCGGTGACGAGCCGGGCCAGGTCAACGGCATGCGATGGCAGCGGCGCCCCGTAAGGGGCGCGGGGAACCGCGCGACCAGCCCCGACGGGCCCGCGGCCGACTGACCATCCCCGCCCCCACGGCGAACAGTGATCAACACACACACTCACCGTGAGGTATTCGCATGCCCAGCCAGTTCTTCATTCCCGACCCCGAGGGTCAAACCCCCAGCCCCGAGGGCTACTTCGGGGCCTTCGGCGGCAAGTTCATCCCCGAGGCCCTCGTCGCAGCCGTCGACGAGGTGGCCGTCGAGTACGACAAGGCCAAGCACGACCCGGAGTTCGCCAAGGAGCTCGACGACCTCCTGGTCGACTACACCGGCCGTCCCTCCGCGCTCACGGAGGTACCCCGCTTCGCCGAGCACGCAGGAGGCGCCCGGGTCTTCCTCAAGCGCGAGGACCTGAACCACACCGGCTCCCACAAGATCAACAACGTGCTGGGCCAGGCCCTGCTCACCAAGCGCATGGGCAAGACCCGGGTCATCGCCGAGACGGGCGCCGGACAGCACGGCGTGGCCACGGCCACCGCCTGTGCGCTCTTCGGCCTCGACTGCACCGTCTACATGGGCGAGATCGACACGCAGCGCCAGGCCCTCAACGTGGCCCGCATGCGCATGCTCGGCGCCGAGGTCATCGCCGTGAAGTCCGGCAGCCGCACACTGAAGGACGCCATCAACGAGGCCTTCCGCGACTGGGTCGCCAACGTCGACCACACCCACTACCTCTTCGGCACCGTCGCCGGACCGCACCCCTTCCCGGCGATGGTCCGCGACTTCCACCGGGTCATCGGCGTCGAGGCCCGCCGCCAGCTCCTGGAGCGCGCCGGGCGCCTGCCCGACGCGGCCGTCGCCTGCGTCGGCGGCGGCTCCAACGCCATCGGCCTCTTCCACGCCTTCATCCCGGACACCGACGTCCGCCTCATCGGCTGCGAACCGGCCGGGCACGGCGTCGAGACCGGCGAGCACGCCGCGACCCTCACCGCGGGCGAGCCCGGCATCCTGCACGGCTCACGCTCCTACGTCCTGCAGGACGACGAGGGCCAGATCACCGAGCCCTACTCGATCTCCGCCGGCCTGGACTACCCGGGCATCGGTCCGGAGCACTCCTACCTGAAGGACTCCGGCCGCGGCGAGTACCGCGCGGTCACCGACGACGCGGCGATGCAGGCCCTGCGCCTGCTGTCGCGCACCGAGGGCATCATTCCGGCCATCGAGAGCGCCCATGCCCTGGCCGGCGCCCTGGAGGTCGGCAAGGAACTGGGCAAGGACGGGCTGATCGTGGTCAACCTGTCCGGCCGCGGCGACAAGGACATGGACACCGCCGCCCGTTACTTCGGCCTGTACGACACCGACGCCGAGGTCGCCGAGGACGCCTCCGGCACGGCCGAGATCGAGGGGGACGCCAAGTGAGCGGCGCTGCTTTGAACAGTCAGAAAGCCCAGCTGTTGAGCGACACCCTCGCCGCGGCCAAGTCCGAAGGGCGCTCCGCCCTCATCGCCTACCTCCCGGCCGGGTTCCCGACCGTGGACGGCGGCATCGAGGCGATCAAGGCCGTCATCGACGGCGGCGCCGACGTCGTCGAGGTGGGCCTGCCGCACAGCGACCCCGTCCTTGACGGCCCGGTCATCCAGACCGCCGACGACATCGCCCTGCGCGGCGGCGTGAAGATCGCCGACGTGATGCGAACGGTCCGCGAGGCCCACGCCGCCACCGGCAAGCCGATCCTCGTCATGACGTACTGGAACCCCATCGACCGCTACGGCGTCGAGCGGTTCACCGCCGAGCTGGCCGAAGCGGGCGGCGCCGGGTGCATCCTGCCCGACCTGCCCGTGCAGGAGTCGGCGCTGTGGCGGGAGCACGCGGAGAAGCACGGTCTGGCCACCGTCTTCGTCGTCGCGCCCAGCAGCAAGGACGAGCGGCTCGCGCAGATCACCGCGGCGGGCAGCGGCTTCGTCTACGCCGCTTCCCTCATGGGCGTCACCGGCACCCGCGCCACCGTCAGCTCGCAGGCCCAGGGCCTGGTGGAACGCACCCGGGCCACACGCTCCGACCTGCCCGTCTGCGTCGGGCTCGGCGTCTCCAACGCCACCCAGGCGGCCGAGGTCGCCGGCTTCGCCGACGGCGTGATCGTCGGCTCGGCCTTCGTCAAGGCGATGCTGGACGCCCCGGACGACGCGGCCGGTCTGGAAGCGGTGCGCGCGCTCGCGGGCGACCTCGCCAAGGGCGTGCGCCGACAGGCGTAAGAAACCGGGAAGTCATACAGGTCCCTCGTACGGGTGGACCTGGGGCCGGGGAGGCGCGGTGCGCCTCCCCGGTTCGTTTCCGGGGTGTGAGCGAGAAGAACCATGAGGGAAAGCGCACCGCCCGGGAGAAGCTGGCGGTCGAGCGCGAGAAGCAGAAGTCCGCGGAAAAGCGCCGGCGCGCGCTGATCGTGGGCGGGGCCGTCGTCGGCGTCCTGGGACTCGCGGCGGTGATCGGCGTCGTCGCGGCCAACGCCGGCAAGGACGACGGCAGCGAGGCCTCGGGCCCCGTCGTGGCGCCCTCCGGGGCCAAGGGCAAGGACAGCCTCGCCCTCCCGGTCGGCAAGGACAGCGCCAAGTCCACGCTCACGGTGTGGGAGGACTTCCGCTGCCCCGCGTGCAAGTCCTTCGAGACGGCGTACCGGCCGGTGATCCACGAGCTGACGAACGCCGGCCAACTGAAGGTCGAGTACCACCTGGTCACCCTGATCGACGGCAACATGCGCGGCACCGGCTCCCGCAACGCCGCCAACGCGGCGGCCTGCGCCCAGGACGCCGGGAAGTTCCCCGCGTACCACGACGTGCTCTTCGACAACCAGCCCTCGGAGGTCGACGACGCCTACGCGGACAACGCCAAGCTGATCGAGCTGGCCGGCAAGGTCGACGGTCTGGACACCCCGGCCTTCCGCTCCTGCGTCGAGAAGGGCACGCACAACGGCTGGGTCGCCAAGTCCCATCAGGCGTTCAACAAGGGCGGCTTCTCGGGCACCCCGACCGTGCTGTTCGACGGCGAGAACATCTACCAGGACCGGACGATGACCCCGGCCAAGCTCAAGCAGATGGTGCAGGAGGCGAACAAGGAGTAAGGGTCATTCTCACGCCCCTGTTATGGACCCGTAGCCGGGCTGCCCGCCGCGGGCCCGGTGCGGCACGGTAGCGTCGACCTTGCCATGGAACTTGCCTTCATTCCCAGCCCGTCACGCGGGGTGCTGTACCTCGGCCCCATTCCGCTGCGCGGCTACGCGTTCTGCATCATCATCGGCGTCTTCGTCGCGGTCTGGCTCGGCAACAAGCGCTGGATCGCCCGGGGCGGGCGGGCCGGCACGGTGGCCGACATCGCGGTCTGGGCCGTGCCGTTCGGCCTGGTCGGCGGCCGCCTCTACCACGTGATCACGGACTACGAGCTGTACTTCAGCGAGGGCCGTGACTGGGTGGACGCCTTCAAGATCTGGGAGGGCGGCCTCGGCATCTGGGGCGCGATCGCGCTGGGCGCGCTGGGCGCGTGGATCGGCTGCCGTCGCCGCGGCATCCCGATGCCGGCCTACGCCGACGCCGTCGCGCCGGGCATCGCCTTCGCCCAGGCGATCGGCCGCTGGGGCAACTGGTTCAACCAGGAGCTGTACGGCAAGCCCACCGATCTGCCCTGGGCCCTGGAGATCACCTCCTCGTCGGACGGGCGGGTGCCGGGCACCTACCACCCGACGTTCCTGTACGAGTCGCTGTGGTGCATCGGAGTGGCCCTCCTGGTCATCTGGGCCGACCGCCGCTTCCGGCTCGGACACGGCCGGGCGTTCGCGCTCTACGTCGCCGCGTACTGCGCGGGGCGTGGATGGATCGAGTACATGCGCGTCGACGACGCCCACCACATCCTGGGTGTCCGGCTGAACGTCTGGACCGCGATCCTCGTGTTCCTGCTCGCGGTGACGTACCTGGTGCTGTCGTCGAAGAAGCGGCCCGGACGGGAGGACGTCGTGGAGCCGGGTGCGGATGCCTCCGGCGGCGAGACCGGCAGCGCCGAGTCGGCCGATGCGGCGGACAAGGCCGACCGGGCCGAGGGCGCCGGTGAGGACGACGAGCCCGCGGACGAGGCCGAGGCGGACGGCGCCAGGAACGAGGCCGGGTCGGGGAAGAAGACCTGACGGTCCACCGCGTGTGACGCGCCGAGGGCGCCCGGGACTCTCCCCCGGGCGCCCTCGGCACGTCAGCGCCGGTGGGCGGTGGGCGGGTCGGGCCGTGGCCCTCGGTGCGTAAGTGGCGGCGGGCCACGGACTGGTTGTGTCGGGCCGTGGCCTTCGGTGCGTGAGTGGCGGCGGGCCACGGACTGGTTGTGTCGGGCCGTGGCCTTCGGTGCGTCAGCCGGGTCGGGTCAGGGACAGGGTCCGTCGGGCCGCCGTGACCATCGCCGCGTCGATGAAGCGGCCGTCCGGCAGGGCCTGGGCGCCCTGCTCGGCGGCGGCCGCCTTGAGGACCGTTTCCGCCTCCTCGATCTCCTTCTCATCGGGCAGATAGGCCCGTTCGATCACCGGCAGCTGGCGGGGGTGGATCGCGGCCCGGCCCAGAAAACCCAGGGCGCGGCCGTGCGCGCAGGACGCGGCCAGGCCCTCCTGGTCATGGATGTCCGGGTGGACCGACTGGGCCGGTGGCGGCAGGCCCGCCGCGCGGGCGGCCACGACGACCCGGGAGCGGGACCAGTCCAGGCCCGCGTCGCAGCGGACTCCGAGGTCGGCACAGAGGTCGGCCTCCCCGAGCGAGATGCCCCGCAGACGGGGGTGGGCGGTCGCGACGGCGTAGGCCTGCTCCACACCGAGGGCCGTCTCCAGAAGCGCGTACAGGTCGGTCCGGGCCGTGCGGCGGGCCACCTGGACGATCTCGGCGGCCGAGGCCACCTTGGGCAGTCGCAGCCCGGACAGGCCCGGCGCTTCCACCAGGGCGGCGATGTCCTGCCCGCCCCAGGGGCCGTTCAGGGCGTTGACGCGTACGTGGACCGGAACGGCAGGCGGGGCTTCGAGCAGCTCGGCGGTGGCGGCGCGGGCGTAGGCCTTGCGGTCCGGGGGGACCGCGTCCTCCAGATCGACCACGACGACGTCGGCGCCGCTGGTGAGGGCCTTCGCCACCACGTGGGGGCGGTCGCCGGGGGCGTAGAGCCAGGTGAGCGGGTACGCCGTCACAGGGCGCCCTGCGCGCGCAGTGCCGTGAGGTCGTCCGGGGTCAGGCCCAGTTCGGTGAGGACCTCCTCGGTGTCGGCGCCGTGCGGGCGGCCGGCCCAGCGGATCGCGCCAGGCGTGGCGGAGAGCCGGAAGAGGACGTTCTGCATGCGCAGCGGGCCGAGTTCGGGGTCGTCGACGGTGGTGATGGTGCCCAGGGCCTGGTACTGCGGGTCCGCCATCACGTCCCGGACGTCCTGGACCGGGGCGACCGCCGCCTCGGCCTTCTCGAAGGCGGCCAGGACGTCGGTGCGGGTGCGCGCGGCGATCCAGCCGCCGACCGCCTCGTCCAGGACGTCCGCGTGCCGGGCGCGCTCGGCGCCCGAGGCGAACCAGGGCTCGTCGATCAGTTCCGGGCGGCCGACCAGGCGCATCACGCGTTCCGCGACCGACTGGGCGGAGGTGGAGACGGCGACCCAGGTGCCGTCCGCGGTGCGGTAGACGCCGCGCGGGGCGTTGTTGGGGGAGCGGTTGCCGGTGCGGGGCTGGACGTGGCCGAGCTGGTCGTACCAGAGGGGCTGGGGGCCGAGGGCGGCCAGGATCGGTTCGATCAGGGCCATGTCGACGACCTGGCCCTCGCCGGTGCGCTCGCGGGCGGCGAGCGCGGTCATCACCGCGTACGCCGTCGTCAGGCCCGCGATGGAGTCGGCCAGACCGAACGGAGGCAGGGTCGGGGGCGCGTCCGGTTCGCCGGTGATCGCGGCGAAGCCGCTCATCGCCTCGGCGAGGGTGCCGAAGCCGGGGCGGTGGGCGTAGGGGCCGAACTGGCCGAAGCCGGTGACGCGGGCCAGGACCAGGCGGGGGTTGACGGCGGACAGCTCCGGCCAGCCCAGGTCCCACTTCTCCAGGGTGCCGGGACGGAAGTTCTCGATGACCACGTCGGCGGTCTCGGCCAGGCGCAGGAGGGTGGCGCGGCCGCCGGGCTTGGACAGGTCGAGGGTCATGGTCCGCTTGTTGCGGCCGAGCATCTTCCACCACAGACCCACGCCGTCCTTCGACGGGCCGTGGCCGCGGGAGGGGTCCGGCTTCCTCGGGTGCTCGATCTTGACGACGTCGGCGCCGAAGTCGCCGAGCAGGGTGGCGGCCATCGGGCCGGCGAAGAGGGTGGCGAGGTCGAGGACGCGGAGGCCGGTGAGGGGCGCGGTCGTGGGCGCGGTCATGGGCGGCGGGTCTCCCGGTGCGTGAGGTGGGCGAGGGTGTCGAAGCCGATGCCGTTGAGGTCGCCGATGGACGTGGCCAGCCGGTTCTTCAGGGGCGCCGTCCAGCGGTCGGGGAGCGCCGCGGGGTGCCCGGCCAGCAGTCCGGCGACGGAGCCGGCGGTGGCGCCGTTGGAGTCGGTGTCCCAGCCGCCGCCGACGGCGCGGCAGACGGAGCCGGTGAAGTCGCCGTGCGCGTGGGTGAGCGCGGCGGCGATCAGGGCGGTGTTGGGGACGGCGTGCACCCAGTGGTGCGTCGCGGCGTGGGCGGCGTGGAGTGCGTCGACGACGGTGTCGAAGTCCTCGTGTTCGTGGGCGAGCCGGACGGCTTCGCGGACGGCCCGGGCGAGGCGGGAGCGTGGCGGGACGACGGTGAGGCCGGTGCGCACACAGGTGTGGACGTCGTGGTCGCCGGTCGCGGCCGTCGCGATGACGGCCGCTGTGAACATCGCGGCGTAGACGCCGTTGGCGGTGTGCGTGAGGGTGGCGTCCCGATGGGCCTGCTCGGCCGCCGCGGCCGGGTCGCCGGGGTTGGTCCAGCCGTGGACGTCGGCGCGGATCAGGGCGCCGATCCATTCGCGGAACGGGTTGCGGTGGCGGGCGGTGTGCGGGGGCTCCACGCCGGTCAGGAGGTTGCGGTAGGCGACGCGTTCCGCGGTGAACGTGCGGCCGGCGGGGAGTTCGTCGAGCCAGGTCCGGGCGACGTCCGTGGTGGTGAAGGCCCTGCCGTGCCGCTGGAGCAGGACGAGATTGAGCACGGGGTAGTCGAGGTCGTCGTCCTCGGGCATGCCGTCGATGTTCTCGGCGAGGGAGGTGGCTGCCGAGCGGCGGTTCCAGGGATGCCGTTCGAGGAGTTCCGCCGGGACGCCCCGGGCGGTGAAGTAGGTGCTGAGGGGCCAGTTGCCGGTGGAGCGGGCGAGTCGGCGGATGGCGTCGAGGGGGAGCTTCTCGACCGGCTTGCCCAGGAGGCATCCGGCGGCGCGGCCGAGCCAGGCGGCTTCCAGGTGGTGCGGGGTGGTGGCCGGGGTGCCCAGCGGCTCGGGCCAGTCGGGGCATGCGGACCTGATCCTCTCCAGGTCCGTGGGTTCGTCGTCGGACAAATGGCTGGGAAGGTCCGCCAGTTCGTCCAGGAGGTCTGCGGCCAGCCGGCGCAGGTAGCGGGAGGCGGGGGTGGGCGACGCGCCCGCGGTGGCCGGGGCGTCCTGGCCGCCCGCCGCGCGCCAGCGGGCCGCGATCGCCCTCGGCTCGCGTCCGTCCAGCGCCGCCTGACGGAGTTCGTGGCCGATCAGGTCCTCCGGCTGGACCCAGGTCAGTCGGAGCATTCGCGGCCTCCGAGGGACGCGAAGGCCTGCTCGTGGGCACGGCGGCGGGACACGTCCCGGTTGAAGATCTCGCGGGTCACGGCCGTGAGGGTGGCCGCCGGTTCCCAGAGGTCCAGTCGGCTCGCCTGCGCGACCGTCTTGGCCCAGTCCTCCGGGACCGGTGAGGCCAGGGCACCCGCCAGGGCGCCCGCCATCGTGGCGATCGAGTCGCAGTCGCGGCCGTAGTTCACCGCGCCGAGGACCGCGTGGCGGTAGTCGCCTCGTGCCACCAGCACCATGCCCAGTGCGATGGGCAGTTCCTCGATCGCGTGCAGGCGGGACGGGCGGCGGGCGCCGAGCGAGGGGGAGCGGTAGTCGGGACCCACCGTGTCGTAGGGGGCGACCGCCTCGCGCAACGGCCGCAGTGCCGACTCGAAGTCCGTGTGGCGGGAGGCCTCCTCGCAGACCCGCTCGATCGCGGCCCGGGTGCCGTCCTTCGCGAGGGAGAGACACGAGGCGACGACCGAGTCCGGGGTCGCGCCGGGCGTGCACGCCGCCGCCACGGCCGCGGCCAGGACGCCGGCCGCCTCACGGCCGTACGACGACTGGTGGGCGCCGGCGATGTCGAGGGCCTCGGCGTAGGCCGCACGCGGGTCGGCCGCGTTGACCAGTCCGACGGGGGCCATGTACATCGCCGCCCCGCAGTTGACGATGTTGCCGGTGCCGGCCTCGCGCGGGTCGGCATGACCGTAGTGGATCCTCGTCACCAGCCACTTCTCCGCCAGGAAGATCCGCTGGAGGGGGAGTGCCTCCGTCTCCAGTTCCGGGATCCAGCGGGGCTCGGTCATCAGGTCCGGGACCAGGTGGTCGGCGATCGCGTAGGCGTCGAGGTGGTCGCGGACCCGGGCGTAGACGCGGACCAGGGCGTGGGTCATCAACGTGTCGTCGGTGACGTGGCCGTCGCCCTTGTGGTACGGGGCGAGGGGGCGGGCGGTGGGCCAGTCGTCGCCGTGCCAGGGGCCGACGACGCCGTGGACGCGGCCGCCGTGGCGTTCGAGGATCTGCTCGGGCGAGTAGCCCTCGACGGGACCGCCGAGAGCGTCGCCGACCGCCGCCCCGACCAGGGCTCCGGTGATGCGCTCGCCCAGTGGGGCGTTTTGATGGGTTTTGGGCTGCATGGCCGCATCATCCACCCGGGCGGGCCGGTTGTACGGCTTCCAGGAGTTCGGCGAGTTCCACGAGGTCCGTGCCGGTGAGGCGGGGCAGGACGCAGCCGGAGAGGGTGCGGCAGGTCTCCCGCCAGGACTCGGGGATCGACGCGGCGCCGCCCAGGGCGCCGGTGAGGGCGCCCGCCAGGGCCGGGGCGGAGTCGGCGACGCGGGACAGACAGGCGGCCGCGGGGATCGCCTCCGCGATGCGGCCGCGGGCGGCGGTGGCCAGGGCGAGGGCGACCGGGACGGTCTCGGCGGCGGCGATGCCGTAGCTGTAGACGTGGTCGACGATCTGGTGCTCCAGGGAGGGGACCAGGGCGAAGGCGCTGTCCGCGGCGGCGGCGAGCCTCAGGGCGTGCCGGGCGTTGCGGCCGATCTCCGTCTCCTCGGGGAGTTCGCCGAGGGCCGCGGTGACGCAGGCGTCGACGTCCCCGCCGGCCAGGGCGAGGGCGAGTGCGGCCGCCATCGCCCGGGCGCCGTGGACGCCGTCGCCGTCCTGGGTGTAGCGGGCGTCGAATTCCGCGAGGTCGGCGGCGCTTCGGGGGTCGCCGGGGTGGGCCACGGCCAGGACGCAGGCGCGTACGCAGGCGGCGTCGTCGAAGTAGTGCGGGTTGTCGTGGCCGGTGGCGGGCGGGCGCAGGCCGGTGGCGAGGTTGCCGAGGCCGGCGCGGACGGAGATGCGGGCGCGCAGGGGGAGGACGGCGGACTCGATCTCGGGGGCGCGGTCCGCCGCGGCGGCGACCTCGGCGGCGAGGGTGTTCCAGGTGAGGTCGATGGCGGCTCGGGTGCGGCGTTCGCGGCTGAGGTCGTTCAGGACGGTGTCGTCGCCTGCGCGCAGGAGGGCTTCCGCGGCGAAGGCCGCCCATTCGGCGTCGTCGGAGGGGCCGAGGCGGAGGGGCTCGGGGGGCTGGTTCAGGGCGATGGGGACGGGGAGGGTGGTGGTGGCGTTGTGTTCGGCGAAGGTGTCCAGTTCGCGGGTGAGGCGGCGGGTCCAGTCGGGCATGCGGGCGGCTCTGTGCCGGGCCGCGGGCCAGCCGGCGGCGTCGCCGGCCGCGAGGCCGAGCAGGAGGCCTTCGGCCTTTTTGTCTCCCGCCCGCGCACCGCCCGTAACCGTCGCCCGAGGGGACCTGGTCTCCCGTGGGGCGTCCTCGCCGTCGGCGGCCGCGGGTTCGTGTGCCGTCGCGCCGGGTGCCGACACTTCGTGTGTCGTCACGTCGTGTGCCGTCGCGCCGGGTGCCGTCACTTGGTGTGCCGTCGCGCCGGGTGCCGTCTCCTCGTGTGTCGTCGCTTCGGGTGTCGTCTCCTCGTGTGTCGTCATGAGGGGGCCTCCGTTCCGTCGCCCGCCAGGACGAATGCCGTCGGTTCCGGCTCTGTGCCGCGGGGCGCCGGTGTCAGCAGGTCCGCCACGTCCAGGACGTGGTAGCCGGCCATCGCCGGGAGGCATCTGCCGTGGACCGGGCCGATGGGGGTCGCCCAGGCCTGCGGGATCGCCGACACACCACGGGTCGCACCAGCCAGCGCCCCCGCCACCGCCGCCGTCGTGTCCGCGTCGCGGCCCATGTTCACCGCGGTCAGGACGGACTGCTCGAAGTCGCCGTCGGCCGCCGCGTACGCGCCGAACGCGAGGGCGACCGCCTCGGGGGCCAGGTCGGTCCAGGGGTAGCCGCCGATGACGACCGCGGAGCGGACCGCGCGTTCGCCGCGGTGAGCGACGGCCACCGCGCGGCGCAGGCTCCGGGCCGTCCAGGAGTCGTCGGGGACGACCGCGAGGGCCGCTGCCACCACCGCGTCCGACGGAGCGCCCGCCATCGCCGCCGCGACCCCCGCGGCGACCGCCCGGCCGCCGTGGATGCCCTCACCGTCATGGCTCACCGAACCGTCGATCGCGACCAGCCGGGCCGCCTCCGCCGGGCGGCCCGCCGCGAACACCCCGAAGGGGGCCGCGCGCATGGCCAGGCCGTCGCTCCAGGCATGCCGGTGCTGGGCGGAGATCGGGGCGGCCAGGCCCCGGCGGAGGTTCTCCAGGGTGCCGCGTTCACTGAACCCGGCGCCCCGGAAGGGGCCCTCCTCGCGGTCGGCGATCCACTCGTGCCAGGCCGCTTCCACGTGGCCCGGTGTGAGCGCCGAGCCGTGCCGGGCCAGCAGCAGGCCGGAGAAGATCGCGTACTCGGTGTCGTCCGTGCCCGCCGGGTTCTCGGCGACGTACCCGGTGATCCGGCCCCACCGGGCGCGGATCTCGGAGGGCTTCATGTTCTCGGCCGGGGCCCCGAGCGCGTCACCGACGGCCAGGCCCAGCAGTGCGCCCCGTGCCCGTGCCCGGAGCCCGATCGATGCCATGGGGGATGTGTCCCACTCCGGCGACTCCGCCGAGCCTCACGAGCCCCAGCATCACCCGGTCGACATCTGCGCGCGGTGATGATCAGGTGAGCGGAAAAGGGTAAACCCGCAGGTTAGCCCAGCCTTTCCTTGCTGGCGAGGGCGGAATTCGGGGCGTAGTTTTGGCGTTGTAAAACTCTGGAACGTGTCCAAAGAACGGGTTTCCGAAGCGAGTCCGTGGACGGGGAGTGGGTTCTTTTCATGGCCATCATCGAGACCGAGGCGACGCTGCACGAGGCGCACCGGGACAACCACACGCACCGGGACGTGAACGGCGGCTGGCTGCGTCCCGCGGTGTTCGGTGCGATGGACGGCCTGGTGTCCAACCTCGCCCTGATGACCGGAGTCGCGGGCGGTGCGGTCAGCCAGCACACTGTCGTCCTCAGCGGACTGGCGGGCCTGGCCGCCGGTGCCTTCTCCATGGCCGCCGGCGAGTACACCTCCGTCGCCTCGCAGCGCGAGCTCGTCGAGGCCGAGCTGGACGTGGAACGCCGCCAGCTGCGCAAGCACCCCACGGACGAGGAGGCAGAGCTCGCCGCGCTCTACGAGTCGAGGGGGGTCGAGCCGCGGCTGGCCCGGGAGGTGGCCCGGCAGCTGTCGAAGGATCCCGAGCAGGCGCTGGAGATCCATGCCCGGGAGGAGCTGGGCATCGACCCCGGCGATCTGCCCTCCCCGACCGTGGCCGCGGTGTCGAGCTTCGGTTCGTTCGCGCTGGGTGCGCTGATTCCCGTCGCGCCCTATCTGCTGGGCGCGAGCAGCATGTGGCCGGCGGTGCTGCTGGCGCTGCTGGGGCTTTTCCTGTGCGGCGCGGTGGTGGCCAAGGTGACGGCGCGCACCTGGTGGTACAGCGGGCTGCGGCAGCTGTTCCTGGGAGGCGCGGCGGCCGGTGTGACGTACGCCCTGGGCACCGTGTTCGGAACGGCCGTAGGATAGCGCGGCTCGGACTTATGCAAGGGGACGCATAAGTAGTCGTTACTCGTTGGTTTCGGATGTGCGACCTCCGGGCATGAGCCGTAAGCGCTGCGGGCAACGACGCTCGCCGCGCACCCTCAGCGGGTCGGGCGAAGACGCCTGCCCCGCTCCTCGGGCCGACGCAAGCGATCTGACCTGATCGTTTCGTGCGGTCCCTCCACAGCTTCCACTGCTGGTGCGGCCCCACCGCCGCCAACCCGCAGTGTCCGCATGCTGGAACGGATATCCCGGTTCCCGAGAACCGCTCCATCATGTAACCTGCACGAAATTTTGCGATCACGCGAGGGCCAACGTCGTCCCTCGGCACTTGCCCCCAGAGCCTTGAAGGGCCTGGGAGGTGCCCCCAGCCACCTGACGACGACGGGAGAGCCGATGCGTACGCCGCGCCAGCCGTCCCAGCATTCCGCGAATGGCCAGAACTGGTCGTTCATGGATGCTCGCCCTGCTGCGCAGGGTATGTACGACCCCCGCAACGAGCACGACGCCTGCGGCGTCGGCTTCGTCGCCACCCTCACCGGCGAGGCGTCCCACACCCTGGTGGAACAGGCTCTGACCGTCCTGCGCAACCTCGAACACCGCGGTGCCACCGGTTCCGAGCCCGACTCCGGCGACGGCGCCGGCATCCTGTCGCAGGTCCCGGACGCCTTCTTCCGTGACGTGGCCGGATTCGAACTGCCCGACGCCGGTTCCTACGCCGTCGGCATCGCCTTCCTGCCGGAGGACTCCACCGCCGACGCCGTCTCGCAGATCGAGACGATCGCCGCCGACGAGGGCCTCAACGTCCTCGGCTGGCGCGAGGTGCCGGTCGCGCCCCAGCTGCTGGGTGCCACCGCCCGGTCGACCATGCCGGTCTTCCGCCAGATCTTCGTCAGCGACGGCACCTCGGAGGGCATCGCCCTAGACCGCAAGGCCTTCGTGCTGCGCAAGCGCGCCGAGCGCGAGGCCGGCGTCTACTTCCCGTCGCTGTCCGCGCGGACCATCGTCTACAAGGGCATGCTGACCACCGGCCAGCTGGAGCCCTTCTTCCCGGACCTGTCCGACCGCCGCTTCGCCTCCGCGATCGCGCTCGTGCACTCCCGGTTCTCGACGAACACGTTCCCCTCGTGGCCGCTGGCCCACCCGTACCGCTTCGTCGCGCACAACGGTGAGATCAACACCGTCAAGGGCAACCGCAACTGGATGGTGGCCCGCGAGTCGCAGCTGGTCTCCGACCTGTTCGGCTCCGACGACAAGGCCATCGACCGGATCTTCCCGGTCTGTACGCCGGACGCCTCCGACTCCGCGTCGTTCGACGAGGTCCTGGAGCTGCTGCACCTGGGCGGCCGTTCCCTGCCGCACTCCGTGCTGATGATGATCCCGGAGGCGTGGGAGAACCACGACTCCATGGACCCGGCCCGGCGCGCCTTCTACCAGTTCCACTCCACGATGATGGAGCCCTGGGACGGCCCGGCCTGTGTCACCTTCACCGACGGCACCCAGGTCGGCGCGGTCCTCGACCGCAACGGCCTGCGCCCCGGCCGCTACTGGGTCACCGACGACGGCCTCGTCGTGCTCGGCTCCGAGGTCGGCGTCCTGGACATCGACCCCTCCAAGGTCGTCCGCAAGGGCCGCCTCCAGCCCGGCCGCATGTTCCTCGTCGACACCGCCGAGCACCGCATCATCGAGGACGACGAGATCAAGGCCGAGCTCGCCGCCGAGAACCCGTACGCGGAGTGGGTCGAGGCCGGCGAGATCGAGCTGTCCGACCTGCCCGAGCGCGAGCACATCGTGCACACGCACGCCTCGGTCACCCGCCGCCAGCAGACCTTCGGCTACACCGAGGAGGAGCTGCGCGTCCTCCTCGCGCCGATGGCCAAGGCCGGCGCCGAGCCGATCGGCTCGATGGGCACCGACTCGCCGATCGCCGCGCTGTCGGACCGCCCGCGCCTGCTCTTCGACTACTTCACCCAGCTCTTCGCACAGGTCACCAACCCGCCGCTGGACGCCATCCGCGAGGAACTGGTCACCTCCCTGCGCTCGTCGCTGGGCCCGCAGGGCAACCTGCTGGAGCCGTCGGCCGCGTCCTGCCGCAGCGTCCTGCTGCCCTTCCCGGTGATCGACAACGACGAGCTGGCCAAGCTCATCCACATCAACGCCGACGGCGACATGCCCGGCTTCAAGGCCGCGACGCTCTCCGGCCTGTACCGGGTGCACGGCGGCGGAGACGCGCTGGCCGCGCGCATCGAGGAGATCTGCACCGAGGCCGACGCCGCCATGGACAACGGCGCCCGCCTGATCGTCCTGTCGGACCGCCACTCGGACGCCGAGCACGCGCCGATCCCGTCGCTGCTGCTCACCGCGGCCGTCCACCACCACCTCATCCGCACCAAGCAGCGTACCCAGGTGGGCCTGCTGGTCGAGGCCGGTGACGTCCGCGAGGTCCACCACGTCGCCCTGCTCATCGGCTACGGCGCCGCCGCCGTCAACCCGTACCTGGCGATGGAGTCCGTCGAGGACCTCGTCCGCGCAGGGACGTTCCTTCCCGGCATCGAGCCCGAGAAGGCCATCCGCAACCTCATCTACGCCCTCGGCAAGGGCGTGCTGAAGGTCATGTCCAAGATGGGCATCTCGACCGTCGCCTCCTACCGCGGCGCCCAGGTCTTCGAGGCCGTCGGTCTCGACGAGGCCTTCGTCGCGAAGTACTTCAACGGCACGGCCACCAAGATCGGCGGTGTCGGCATCGACGTCGTCGCCAAGGAGGTCGCCGCCCGCCACGCCAAGGCCTACCCGGCCTCCGGCATCGCTCCCGCGCACCGCGCGCTGGAGATAGGCGGCGAGTACCAGTGGCGCCGTGAGGGCGAGCCGCACCTGTTCGACCCGGAGACGGTCTTCCGCCTCCAGCACTCCACGCGCTCCGGCCGGTACGACATCTTCAAGAAGTACACCGAGCGGGTGAACGAGCAGTCCGAGCGCCTGATGACGCTCCGTGGGCTCTTCGGCTTCAAGTCGGACCGGCAGCCGATCTCCATCGACGAGGTCGAGCCGGTCTCCGAGATCGTCAAGCGCTTCTCCACGGGCGCCATGTCGTACGGCTCCATCTCCCAGGAGGCGCACGAGACCCTCGCCATCGCCATGAACCAGCTGGGCGGCAAGTCCAACACCGGTGAGGGCGGCGAGGACCCGGAGCGCCTGTACGACCCGGCCCGCCGGTCGTCCATCAAGCAGGTCGCCTCCGGCCGCTTCGGTGTGACCTCCGAGTACCTGGTCAACTCGGACGACATCCAGATCAAGATGGCCCAGGGCGCCAAGCCCGGCGAGGGCGGCCAGCTGCCCGGCCACAAGGTCTACCCGTGGGTCGCCAAGACCCGCCACTCGACGCCGGGCGTCGGTCTGATCTCCCCGCCGCCGCACCACGACATCTACTCCATCGAGGACCTGGCCCAGCTGATCCACGACCTGAAGAACGCGAACCCGCAGGCGCGGATTCACGTGAAGCTGGTCTCCGAGGTCGGCGTCGGCACGGTCGCGGCCGGTGTCTCCAAGGCGCACGCGGACGTCGTCCTCATCTCCGGCCACGACGGCGGCACGGGCGCCTCCCCGCTCACCTCGCTGAAGCACGCCGGCGGCCCCTGGGAGCTCGGCCTCGCCGAGACCCAGCAGACGCTGCTGCTCAACGGCCTGCGCGACCGCATCGTCGTGCAGACCGACGGCCAGCTGAAGACCGGCCGTGACGTCGTCATCGCCGCGCTGCTCGGCGCCGAGGAGTTCGGTTTCGCGACCGCGCCGCTCGTCGTCTCCGGCTGCGTCATGATGCGCGTCTGCCACCTCGACACCTGCCCGGTCGGCATCGCCACGCAGAACCCGGTCCTGCGCGAGCGCTACTCCGGCAAGGCCGAGTACGTCGTGAACTTCTTCCAGTACATCGCCCAAGAGGTCCGCGAGATCCTCGCCGAGCTGGGCTTCCGCTCCATCGAGGAGGCCGTCGGCCACGCCGAGACGCTCGACGTGACCCGTGCGGTCGACCACTGGAAGGCGCAGGGCCTGAACCTGGAGCCGCTGTTCCACGTGCCCGAGCTGCCCGAGGGCGCGGTGCGCCACCAGGTCATCGCGCAGGACCACGGCCTGGAGAAGGCGCTCGACAACCAGCTGATCAAGCTGGCATCGGACGCGCTCGCCGCGTCCGGCGCCACCGACGCCCAGCCGGTGCGCGCCCAGGTGCAGATCCGCAACATCAACCGCACGGTCGGCACCATGCTCGGCCACGAGGTGACGAAGAAGTTCGGTGGCGCGGGTCTGCCCGACGACACCATCGACATCACCTTCACCGGCTCCGCCGGCCAGTCCTTCGGTGCCTTCGTGCCCAGCGGTGTCACGCTGCGCCTGGAGGGCGACGCCAACGACTACGTCGGCAAGGGCCTCTCGGGCGGCCGGATCGTCGTCCGCCCGGACCGCGCGGCCGACCACCTCGCCGAGTACAGCGTCATCGCCGGCAACACCATCGGCTACGGCGCCACCGGCGGCGAGATGTTCCTGCGCGGCAAGGTCGGCGAGCGGTTCTGCGTCCGCAACTCCGGCGCGACGGTCGTCTCCGAGGGCGTGGGCGACCACGGCTGCGAGTACATGACCGGCGGTCACGCGGTGGTGCTCGGCGAGACCGGCCGCAACTTCGCGGCCGGCATGTCCGGCGGTATCGCGTACGTGATCGACCTGGACCGCGACAACGTCAACGTCGGCAACCTGGACGCCGTCGAGGCGCTGGACGACACCGACAAGCAGTGGCTGCACGACGTGGTCCGCCGCCACCACGAGGAGACCGGCTCGACCGTCGCCGAGAAGCTCCTGAGTGAGTGGGACAGCGCCGTCGAGCGCTTCAGCAGGATCATCCCCAGCACGTACAAGGCAGTGCTCGCCGCCAAGGACGCCGCCGAGCGAGCCGGTCTCTCCGAGACCGAGACCCACGAGAAGATGATGGAGGCGGCGATCAATGGCTGACCCGAAGGGCTTCCTGAACCACGGGCGTGAGCTCGCCAAGTCCCGCCCCGTCGAGGAGCGCGTCAAGGACTGGAACGAGGTCTACGTTCCCGGCTCCCTGCTGCCCATCATCAGCAAGCAGGCCAGCCGCTGCATGGACTGCGGCATCCCGTTCTGCCACAACGGCTGTCCGCTCGGGAACCTCATCCCCGAGTGGAACGACTACGCCTACCGCGAGGACTGGGCGGCCGCCTCGGAGCGCCTGCACGCGACGAACAACTTCCCGGAGTTCACGGGCCGCCTGTGCCCCGCTCCCTGTGAGTCGGCGTGCGTGCTCGGCATCAACCAGCCGCCGGTCACCATCAAGAACGTCGAGGTCTCGATCATCGACAAGGCGTGGGAGACCGGGGACGTCGCCCCGCAGATCCCGGAGCGCCTGTCCGGCAAGACCGTCGCCGTCATCGGCTCGGGCCCGGCGGGTCTCGCCGCCGCCCAGCAGCTGACCCGCGCCGGCCACACCGTCGCCGTCTACGAGCGCGCGGACCGCATCGGAGGCCTCCTGCGCTACGGCATCCCCGAGTTCAAGATGGAGAAGCGGCACATCAACCGCCGTATCGAGCAGATGCGCGCGGAGGGCACCCGCTTCCGCACGGGCATCGAGATCGGCCGCGACCTGAAGGCCACGGACCTGAAGAAGCGCTACGACGCGGTCGTCCTGGCCGTCGGCGCGACCATGGCGCGTGACCTGCCGGTGCCCGGCCGTGAACTCAAGGGCATCTACCAGGCCATGGAGTACCTGCCTCTGGCCAACAAGGTGCAGGAGGGCGACTTCGTGGCGCCCCCGATCTCGGCCGAGGGCAAGCACGTCGTGGTCATCGGCGGCGGCGACACCGGCGCGGACTGCGTGGGCACCGCCCACCGCCAGGGCGCGGCCTCCGTCACGCAGCTGGAGATCATGCCCCGCCCGGGCGAGGAGCGGCACCCCACCAACCAGCCCTGGCCGACCTTCCCCATGCTGTACAAGGTCACCTCGGCGCACGAGGAGGGCGGCGAGCGGGTCTACTCCGTCTCGACGACCCACTTCGAGGGCGACGAGGACGGCAACGTCCAGTGGCTGCACCTCACCGAGGTGGAGTTCATCGACGGCAAGCTGACCCCGAAGCCGGGCTCCGAGCGCAAGATCCCCGCGCAGCTGGTGACCCTCGCGATGGGCTTCACCGGCACCGACCGGGAGAACGGCCTGGTCGAGCAGTTCGGCCTGGAGCTCGACGAGCGCGGCAACATCGCCCGCGACGCCGACTTCCGCACCAACGTGCCGGGCGTGTTCGTCGCCGGTGACGCCGGCCGCGGCCAGTCGCTCATCGTCTGGGCGATCGCCGAGGGCCGCTCGGCGGCGCGCGGAGTGGACCGTGCCCTCACGGGCGCGAGCGAGCTGCCGGCGCCGATCCGTCCCACGGACCGCGCGCTGATGGTCTGACCGCACCGCACAAGACGTCCCGTACAACGGCGTACGGAACACTGACGGCGCCTGCCCCACAGTCCCCGACCGGACGACCGGGCAGGCGCTGTCGCCTTTTCGTCAAACGCACCTACGTGCCGCCGGGTGCCACCAACGTCACGATCTCGGCACCGGCGACGCACAACGCACCGACCAGGGCGAGCCGACGCGCGCACTCCACCAGCAGCCAGATGGTCTTCGTCCGCTCCCTCTCGTACCGCAGCAGCCTGCCCGCCTCCAGCAGGGTGTGTTTGCCGTACCCTCTGGCCCGGGTCCGGTGGTCCAGAGCCGGACGGCAAGGGGGGTTCGCATGGCCGCGATCAGTCTCAGCAAGGTGGAGGAGACCGCGCCCGCGCTGGTCGGCCTGTACAGGAGCGCGGGGGTCTCGCTGCGCAAACACGGCCTCGACACCCTGCGGGCCGCGGTCTACCTCGTGGTCGACTACTCCGGCTCGATGAAGCCGTACTACAAGGACGGCAGTGTGCAGGCGCTGGCCGACCGGGTGCTCGGGCTGTCGGCGCACCTGGACGACGACGGCAGCGTGCCGGTCGTGTTCTTCTCCACCGATGTCGACGCCGAGACCGAGATCGACCTGGCCGGCCACCAGGGGCGGATCGAGCGGATCGTGGCCGGGCTCGGGCACATGGGGAAGACCAGCTATCACCTGGCGATGGACGCCGTGATCGACCACTACCTCGACAGCGGCTCGACGGAGCCCGCCCTGGTGGTGTTCCAGACCGACGGCGGGCCGATCAACAAGCTCGCCGCGGAACGCTACCTCTGCAAGGCGGCGAAGCTGCCGCTGTTCTGGCAGTTCATCGGGTTCGGCGACCCGGGCGGCAAGCAGTTCGACTTCCTGCGCAAGCTGGACGAGCTGGCCGTGCCCGGCAAGCGGGTCGTCGACAACGCCGGGTTCTTCCACGCGGGGCAGGACCCGCGGAAGGTCCCGGACGCCGAGCTGTACGACCGGCTGGTGGGCGAGTTCCCGACGTGGCTCGTGGCCGCACGGGCGCAGGGGATCGTCAGGGATCCCGGCGGCGGCCGCTGAACCGACCCCTGGCCCCCGCCTCAGCGGCCCGACCCGCCCCCTGCCCGGCCGCTCGACCGGCCCCTGCCCTCTCGACCCCACCCCCTAGCCCCCCTGGCCCAACCCCTCGTACGCCCCGTTTGCACCGTCGCGACGCCGTGCCACGCTGGGAAGGATCCGACGGGGAGGCGACGACGTATGGGCGACGACGGCGCACGACGGGTGTACGGGACGGACTCCGCTCAGCGGAGACCTCCCGCGGGCAAGGGCGAGAGGCTCGCCGACTGGGCCGACGGACGGCTCGGGCTCTTCGCCCTGGCCAAGGCCAACATGCGCAAGGTCTTCCCGGACCACTGGTCCTTCATGCTGGGCGAGGTCACCCTCTACAGCTTCCTCGTGCTGATCCTCACCGGCGTCTACCTCACCCTGTTCTTCGAGCCCAGCATGCAGGAAGTCGTCTACAACGGCTCCTACACGGAGCTCAACGGCGTCCTCATGAGCAAGGCCTTCGAGTCCACGCTGGACATCAGCTTCGACGTGCGCGGCGGGCTGCTGATCCGGCAGATCCACCACTGGGCGGCGCTGGTCTTCATCACCGGCATGCTGGTGCACATGATGCGGGTGTTCTTCACCGGCGCCTTCCGCAAGCCGCGCGAGCTGAACTGGGTCTTCGGCTGGACCCTGCTGATGCTCGGCATCATCACCGGCCTGACCGGCTACTCCCTCCCCGACGACCTGCTGTCCGGCACCGGCATCCGCTTCGCCCAGGGCGCGATCCTGTCCATCCCGATCGTCGGGACGTACCTGTCGTTCTTCCTGTTCGGCGGGGAGTTCCCGGGCGAGGACATCATCTCGCGGCTCTATCCCGTCCACGTCTTGCTGCTGCCCGGGATCATGCTGGGCCTGGTCACCGCCCATCTGATCCTGGTCTTCTACCACAAGCACACCCAGTTCCCCGGCCCCGGACGCAAGGAGCGCTCGGTCGTCGGCATGCCCTTCCTGCCGGTCTACATGGCCAAGGCCGGCGGCTTCTTCTTCCTCGTCTTCGGCGTGCTGACGGTGATGGGCGCGGTCGCCCAGATCAACCCCGTGTGGGCCTTCGGCCCCTACCGCCCCGACCTCGTCACCACCGGCGCCCAGCCCGACTGGTACCTGGGCTTCTCCGAAGGCCTGATCCGGGTGATGCCGGGATGGGAGATCAACCTCTGGGGCCACACCCTCGTCCTCGGCGTGTTCATCCCCTTCTCGCTCTTCCCGCTGATCCTGCTCGCCCTCGGTCTCTACCCCTTCCTCGAGGCGTGGATCACCGGCGACAAACGCGAGCACCACATCCTGGACCGGCCGCGCAACGCGCCCGTGCGCACCGGCCTCGGCGTTGCCTGGCTGACTCTGTACGCCGTGCTGCTGATCGGCGGCGGCAACGACATCGTCGCCACCCATCTGCACCTGTCCATCAACGTGATCACCTGGTTCGTGCGGATCGGGGTCTTCGTCCTGCCGGTCGCCGCCTTCATCGTCACGAAGAAGGTCTGCATGGGCCTGCAGCGCCGTGACCGCGCCAAGGTGCTGCACGGCAGGGAGACCGGCACCATCAAGCGGCTGCCGACCGGTGAGTACATCGAGGTTCACGAACCTCTCACCCAGGGCGAGCTGTTCACACTCACCCAGCACGAGCAGAACCCGCCCTACGAGATCGGGCGCGAGGTCGACGCGGGCGGAGTCCGCCGCAAGGTCAAGCGGTCCGAGCGGCTGCGCGCCCGGCTCGCGAAGGCCATGTACGGACCCGACGCACGGATCGAGAAACCGACCGTGGAGCAGTACCGGGAGATCACCAGCGGCGACCACCCCCACTGACGACCGGGACCAGGGGCAGAGCCGGGGCCCGGGCAGAGCCGGGGCCCGGGCAGGGCCGGGCGCGCAAAGCGCATCCCCCGCCCAGCCGGGCGACCACCCGCACCGACGGCCAGGGCCGGGCGCGCGGAAAGCGCAGCTCCCGGCCGAGCCCGCCCACGCCCCCTACGTATCGCACTCCAGCACGCTCCGGCACAGCGCACACCGCGCCCGGACCCGCCCCCGCACCGGCACCCTGATCCGCTGATGGCACGTGGGGCAGGGGAACGACACCCGCAACCGCCCGCCCCCGTCGGGCGAGAACGCGTACGGCACCCCGGGCTGCTGCGGGCCCGCCGCAGCGTGCCGCCGGTCCCGGGCGTACCGCCTCCGTCCCGCCCATCCCGCCGCCGTCAACGGTGGCTGCCGCTCGTCACGGCGAGCCAGCTCCATCCCCTTCACATACGCCGTGTACGCCTGCGCACTGGTGAACCACACCGCCGGGTCCTCCCCGAAGGCCAGCGCCCGCTTCGCCAGCACGTACCCGAACTCCTCCGGCGTGAGATACCCCAGCTTCTGCGACGACGCCCCGTCCTCCCGGTACGCGTCCAGCAGCAGCCACCCCGCGCCCAGGTACGTCGTCACCGTGTCCGTGAGGATCTCGTTGTCCCGCACGCCCGGGAAGGACAGGTCCAGGCGATGCAGGTACACATGCGTCACCTCGTGCGCGAGGGCCGCCCCGATGTCCCGCCGATGTGTACGGAACCGGTCGTTCAGCTCCACGAAGTACTCCGGCCCGGCCGTCAGCTCCACATTCGCCGCGTGCCGCATCTCCCGGAAGCTCACGACCAGCCGGGCATCCGGCAGCCGGTAGTGCCGCACCAGCTCATGCGCCACCCGCTGCGCCCCCAGATACAGATCGTCGGTGTCGCAGAACGCCACGTCGACGGGGAGCACACTCGTCGCGAACGTCCGGACGGTGTCGTACGACAGTCGCTTGTACAGCGCCGTGACGGCGGCCCGCACCGTCTCCAGATGCGGGTAGCCGTGCTCGACCGGCCCGTCGTTCGCCACGCCTCACCCCCAAGACGCCCCTGAACCGTGTTCCACTGTACGAGGACGAGCCCCGCCGCGGACGGGCCGCGCACGGCCGAAACCGACCGTCGCCCCCCGGTGGCCACGAGGACATCCGCTTCCACAAGCGACTACCGCCGAGGGATGAGACGGCCTTCGGCCACCCGGCGTGATCCCCGTAGGCTGACGCCCCATGACCACCAGCAACACCGGTTCCCGTGACGTCGACCCCGCCGTCCGCGAAGAGCTCGCCCGGCTGCGCGACAGCATCGACAACATCGACGCCGCCGTCGTCCACATGCTCGCCGAGCGCTTCAAGTGCACCCAGCAGGTCGGCCACCTCAAGGCCCGGCACCAGCTGCCGCCCGCCGACCCGGCCCGCGAGGCCCGCCAGATCGCCCGGCTGCGCGCCCTCGCCGAGAACGCCAAACTCGACCCCGCCTTCGCCGAGAAGTTCCTGAACTTCATCGTCGCCGAGGTCATCCGCCACCACGAGCGCATCGCGGACGAAGCGCTCAACGGCGCCGCCCCAGGCGGCAACTGACGTCGCGCGCGCCCCGGGGGAGTGACACGACGGCCCGCTCGGGGCATGCTGCGCTGTACACAGCATGTCAGCCGGCGAGCACTGCGCGTCAGTGTCCCGGACTACTCTGGTCCTCCACGAGGGAGGGGCGTGGGGCCATGCCGTCGGATACCAGGATCCTCATCGTCGACGACCACGAGGACACGCTGTACGCGCTCGAAAGCGCCCTGGCCCCGCTGGGCTACCTGCTCGGCCGGGCCACCAGCGGCGACGAGGCACTCAAGCAGGTGCTCCGCGGCCAGGTCGGCCTGCTGCTGCTCGACGTGCGCATGCCCGGCGTCAGCGGACTGGAGGTCGTGCGCTACATGCGGCGCGTGGAGCAGACCCAGCACATCCCCGTGATCCTGCTCACCGGCTTCGGCGCCGACCACGAACTGACCACCACCGCCTTCCGGCTCGGCGTCGCCGACCTCGTCATGAAACCCGTCGACCCCTGGGCGCTGCGCACCAAGGTCCGCTACCTCTACGACACCCACCGGCGCCATCTCGCCCTGGAGCGGGAGGTGCACCGCCTGCGCGCCCTCGCAGGGGAGCACACCGACACCGCCGCACACCCCGCGCGCCCCGGACTGCCGCACCCCGACACGCGCGTGCCCACCCAGCGGCCCACAGGGGCGCACGCCGGGGAGCTCGAAAAGGACCGCACCTAGACCGGACATTGGGCACGTACCGATCCGCCTCTGTGCCTTGCCGACGCCATCAGGCAGCATGTCTCGCATGTCCGTACTGACGCGCGACGAAGCGCAGACCCGAGCAGAGCTCCTCGACGTCCACCACTACACGATCGAACTCGACCTGACCGGCGGCGACGAGACCTTCGACTCCCGCACCCTGATCAGGTTCGCTGCCCGCGTGGACGGGGACACCTTCGTCGAGCTCAAGCCCGCCGAGCTGCGCTCCGTCACCCTCGACGGACACCCCCTGGACCCCGAGGCCCTGGACGGCAACCGCCTCGCCCTGCCCCACCTCACCGCCGGCGAGCACGAACTGCGCGTGGACGCCCGGATGCGCTACTCCCGCACCGGCGAGGGCATGCACCGCTTCACCGACCCCACCGACGGCGAGACCTACGTCTACACCCAGCTGTTCATGGAAGACGTCCAGCGCGTCTTCGCCGCCTTCGACCAGCCCGACCTGAAGGCCGTCTTCGAACTGTCCGTGAAGGCCCCACAGAACTGGACCGTCCTCGCCAACGGCATCACCGAACAGACCGACGGCGTATGGACCGCGGCCCCCACACCGCTCATCTCCACCTACCTGGTCGCCGTCGCCGCAGGCCCCTGGCACTCCGTGCGCACCGAACACCGCGGCCTGCCCTTCGGCCTGCACTGCCGCCGCTCCCTCGCCCCCTACCTGGACGCCGACGCCGACGAACTCCTCGACGTCACCCGCGCGTGCTTCGACCGCTACCACGAGAAGTTCGACGAGCCCTACCCGTTCGACTCCTACGACCAGGCCTTCGTCCCCGAGTTCAACGCCGGCGCCATGGAGAACCCGGGCCTGGTCACCTTCCGCGACGAGTTCGTCTACCGCTCCGCCGTCACCGACACCGAACGCCAGACCCGCGCCATGGTCATCGCCCACGAGATGGCCCACATGTGGTTCGGCGACCTCGTCACCCTCAAGTGGTGGGACGACATCTGGCTGAACGAGTCCTTCGCCGAGTACATGGGCTACCAGACCCTCACCGAAGCGACCCGCTTCACCGACACCTGGACCGACTTCGGCGTCACCCGCAAGTCCTGGGGCTACGACGCCGACCAGCGTCCCTCCACCCACCCCGTCGCCCCCGAGGCCGTCGACGACACCGCCTCCGCACTGCTCAACTTCGACGGCATCTCCTACGCCAAGGGCGCCAGCGCACTGCGCCAACTGGTCGCCTGGCTCGGCGAGAAGGACTTCCTCGCCGGCATCAACGCCCACTTCGCCCGGCACAAGTACGGCAACGCCACCCTCGCCGACTTCATCGACAACCTCGCCGGCGCCACCGACCGCGACGTCCACGCCTGGGCCGACGCCTGGCTGCGCACCACCGGCGTCGACACCCTCACCCCGCGCGTCACCCCCGGCGAGCACGGCACCTGCGCCCTCACCGTCGACCGCACCGGCAGCCGCCCGCACCGCATCGCCGCCGGCCTCTACGACCGGGACCTCGGCGACGACGGCGGCCAGCTCGTGCTGCGCGAACGCCTCCACCTCGACCTCCCGCACACCGAAGCCCACCCCATCGGCAAGCGGCCCGCCCTGCTCCTCCTCAACGACGGCGACCTCACCTACGCCAAGGTCCGCTTCGACCCCGAGTCCTTCGAAACCGTCCGCAAGGACCTGTCCGGCCTGCCCGAACCGCTTACCCGCGCGGTCGTCTGGAACGCCCTGAGGGACGCCGTCCGCGACGGCGAACTCACCCCCGTCGCCTACCTGGAGACCGCCCGCGCCCACCTCCCGCTGGAGACGGACCTCGCCATCGTCCAGGGCGTGCTCGCCTTCGCCGCCACATACATCGCCGACCGCTACCTCACTCCGGAGGAACGGCCCGCCGCACTCGCCACCCTCTCCGAACTGTGCCGCGACCTCATCCGCCGCACCGAGGACGGCGACAACCCCGGCCTGCGCCTGATCGCCGTACGCCACCGCATCGACACCGCCGCCCACCCCGACACCATCGCCGCCTGGCTCGCCGACGGCACCGTCCCCGGCGGCCCCGAGCTCGACCCCGAGCTGCGCTGGCGCGTACTCGCCCGGCTCGCCGTCCTCGGCGCGACCGACGAGGCCGCCATCGCCGCCGAACTGGAACGCGACCCGAGCGCCACCGGCCAGGAGGGCGCCGCCCGCTGCCGTGCCGCCCTGCCCGACCCCGAGGCCAAGGCCCGCGCCTGGGAGGCCATGTTCGGCTCCGACGACCTGTCCAACTATCTGTTCACCGCCACCGCCCGCGGCTTCTGGCAGCCCGAACAGGCCGACCTGGTACGCGAGTACGTCGGGCGCTACTACGCCGACGCGGTCGCCGTCGCCGACCGCCGGGGCCCCGCCATCGCCGACGCCGCCGGCCGCTGGGCCTTCCCCGCACACGCCGTCGACACGGACACCCTCCGCCTCGGCGAGGAATGCCTGCGCGACGCCGACCCGATCCCCGCGCTGCGCCGCAAGCTGGTCGACCAACTGGACGACCTGGCACGGGCGTTGCGGGTCCAGGGAGCGGGGGAGAAGTAGGGGCGGCGAGGGCTGGGGCCGTCTACAGCTGAGGGCGCCGAGAACTGGGGCCGTCTACAGCTGAGGGCGCCGAGGACTGGGGCCCGCGAAAGCTGGGGCGGTCGGCGACAGCTGGGGGCGGCGAGACCAGAGCCGGGGGCGGCGGCATAGGGCATCCGACGGGCGGCCGGCCCCCTCCGCCACTCGGCGGGCCGCCCGTTATCGGGGCAGCCCTGCCCGCTGATCACCGGGGCAGCCCGGCCCGTGAGGGCGCCGAGGGCTGGGGCCCGCGAAAGCTGGGGCGGTCGGCGACAGCTGGGGGCGGCGAGACCCAGAGCCGGGGGCGGCGGCATAGGGCATCCGACGGGCGGCCGGCCCCCTCCGCCACTGCGGCGGGCCGCCCGTCATCGGGACGGCTCGGTCCCGCCCGTCATCGGGGCAGCCCTGCCCGCTCATCACCGAGGCAGCCCGGCCCGTGAGGGCGCCGAGGGCTGGGGCCCGCGACAGCTGGGGCGGCCGGCGACAGCTGGGGCGGTCGGCGACAGCTGGGGGCGGCGAGACCCAGAGCCGGGGGCGGCGGCATAGGGCATCCGACGGGCGGCCGGCCCCCTCCGCCACTGCGGCGGGCCGCCCGTTATCGGGGCAGCCCTGCCCGCTGATCACCGGGGCAGCCCGGCCCGTGAGGGCGCCGAGGGCTGGGGCCCGCGAAAGCTGGGGCGGTCGGCGACAGCTGGGGGCGGCGAGACCCAGAGCCGGGGGCGGCGGCATAGGGCATCCGACGGGCGGCCGGCCCCCTCCGCCACTCGGCGGGCCGCCCGTCATCGGGACGGCTCGGTCCCGCCCGTCATCGGGGCAGTCCTGCCCGCTCATCACCGGGGCAGCCCGGCCCGCCCCTTCGCCGACCGGGCCGGGGGCCACACGGCTCACCTCGGGAACCGAGGCCGACGATCGCGCCGCTTCGAGCGGGTTTCCCGTATGGGAGATACCTCCACCCGGGTCGGGTCGTTGAGCCGTACGGGCGCATCGCCCCGCGCCCCGGAGGTCAGCCCCCATGAGCACGCCGCCCCTCGCCTCAGGACCCGAAGGCCCCCACGCCCTGCGGCCCTTGCTGGACACCGTCCTCGAAGCGCTGGACACCGGCGCCCGGGCCAGAGGCGGGCCGCTGCCGACAGGCGGGCCCGACGCGGTCGCCGCCCGCCTGCGGGAAGCGGTGGGGGAGCTCCTGCCCGACCAGGGCGACCCCCACGCCCTGCCCACCCTGGTCCGGGCCTTCGCGGAAGGCGCCGCCGACCCGGCCCACCCCCTGTGCGCCGCCCACCTCCACTGCCCGCCCCTCGCCGTCGCCACCGCCGCCGACCTCGCCGCCACGGCCCTCAACCCGTCCCTGGACTCCTGGGACCAGGCCCCGGCGGCCTCCGCGCTGGAGGCCCTGACCGCAGGCGTACTGGCCAGGGAGATCTACCCGGGGATCGACACGGCCGACTGCCTCGTCACCACCGGCGGCACCGAGTCCAACCAGCTCGCCCTGCTCCTCGCCCGGGAAACCCACGGCGGATCCGTCCGGCTCGTGTGCGGGGCCAATGCCCACCACTCACTGCCCCGCGCCGCCTGGCTGCTCGGACTGCCCGAACCCGTCGTCGTACCCGCCCCGGGCGGCACGCTCGACCCCGACGCGCTCGACGAGACCCTCACCGGCCTGCCCGGCCCGCTGCTCGTCGCCGCCACCGCCGGCACCACCGACGCCGGACGCATCGACCCGCTGCCCGATATCGCCGCCCGCTGCGCCGCCCACGGCGCCCGACTCCACGTGGACGCCGCCTACGGCGGAGGCCTCCTCTTCAGCGACCGGCACCGCGCACGCCTCACCGGACTCGACGCAGCCCACACCGTCACCCTCGACCTGCACAAACTCGGCTGGCAGCCGGTCGCCGCCGGCCTCCTCGCCGTCCGCGACCCCCACGACCTCGCCGCCCTGCGGCAGCACGCCGACTACCTCAACGCCGACGACGACACCGAAGCCGGACTTCCCGACCTCCTCGGCCGGTCCCTGCGCACCACCCGCCGCCCCGACGTCCTCAAACTCGCCGTCACCCTCAAAACCCTGGGGCGCAGCGGCCTCGGAGCCCTCGTCGACCAGGTCTGCGCCCACGCCCGGCGGTTCGCCGCCCTCGTCGACGCCCACCCCGGCTTCGACCTGCACGCCCCGCCCGTCATCAGCACCGTGCTGTTCCGGCCCACGGGCGCCACCGACACCACGGTGGCCGCCGTACGCCGCGCGCTGCTCACCGACGGCCGGGCCGTCCTCGGCCGGGCCCGCCTCGACGGCCGGCTCTGGCTCAAGGCCACCCTCCTCAACCCCGTCACCGGGCCCGACGACCTGGCCGCCCTGCTGCACCTCGCGGCAGCGAGCCGAGCCACCCTCGTGGAAGGACACACCCCCCGATGAACCCCGCACCGACCCCCGAACCCGACGCCCCCCGCGGCCTCGTCGGCATCGGCATCGGCCCCGCCAACCTCTCCCTCGCCGCCCTCGCCCACCCCCTCGGCGGCCTCGACACCGTCTTCTACGACCAGAACCCCGCCTTCGGCTGGCACCCCGGCCTGCTCATCGAGGGCGCCACCCTCCAGGTCCCGTTCCTCGCCGACCTGGTCTCCCTCGCCGACCCCACCAGCCCCTGGACCTTCCTCAACTACCTCAGGTCCCGCGAGCGGCTCTTCCCCTTCTACTTCGCCGAGCGCTTCCACATCCAGCGCGCCGAGTACGACGCCTACTGCCGCTGGGTCAGCGAGAACCTCCCCGGCCTCCACTTCGGCCACCAGGTCGACGCCGTCCGCTGGAACCCCGAACGCGACGTCTTCGAGGTCGACTTCACCCAACTCGACAGCGACGGAGAAGCGGAAGCCCTCGGCCGGACCTACACCCGCGACGTCGTCCTCGGCATCGGCACCGAGCCCTACGTCCCCGACCCCCTCAAGCCCCTCGTCGAAGCCCCCGGCGTGCCCGTCGTCCACGCCGCCGACTACCTCGACCACCGCGCCGCCCTGCTCGCCGCCGAACACGTCACCGTCGTCGGCATCGGACAGTCCGGCGCCGAAGTCTTCCTCGACCTGCTGCGCAACCGGCCCGCCGGACGCGAAAAGCTGCACTGGCTCGGCCGCACCGAGGCCTTCGCCCCCATGGAGTACTCCAAGCTCGGCCTGGAGCACTTCACCCCCGACCACACCCGCTACTTCCACGCCCTGCCCGAATCCACCCGCGACCGGCTCGTCGACGGCCAGTGGCAGCTGCACAAGGGCATCGACGCCGCCACCATCGCCGCCGTCCACGACGAGCTCTACCGCCGCACCCTGCACGGCGGCTGGCCCGACGCCGTCCTCACCCCCGGCGTCCGCGTCCGCACCGCCGGCCGGGTCGCCACGACCAAAGTGGAACTGCACCTGGAGCACGACCTGCAGAACAGCCGCTCCCGCCTCACCACCGACGCCGTCGTCCTCGCCACCGGCTACCGCGAACGCCCCCTCGACCGGATCCTCGCCGGCCTCGACCCCTACATGCGCCGCGACAACCAGGAACGCCCCCGCATCGACGAAGACCACCGGCTCGTCCTCGACCCGTCCGTCACCGGCACCGTCTACGTCCAGAACGCCGAAACCCACACCCACGGCGTCGGCGCCCCCGACCTCGGCCTCGCCGCCTGGCGCAGCGCGATCATCCTCAACTCCCTGACGGGCAGGGAAGCCTACGCACTCCCGCGCCGCACCGCCTTCACCACCTTCGGCCTCACCCAGCGGGCGCACGTCCCGCCGCCCCGCGAGGCACCGGCACTGACGCCGCTGGTCGACGACCGAAGGTGACGAGGCGCGCCGCTCAGAAAACGGGCGTGCCGTTACGCGTGAGCTTCCAGTCCACCGCCGCGAAGGCGGCCGGGTCGATCGACCCCTTCGCCTTCACCCAGGCGATCATGGTGTTGCGGATCTCGTCCGAATTCGACCACAGCAGCTGCGCCGCGGCGACATGCGGGAAATTCCCGCCGCCGTTGGCCCGGTAGTTGTTCACCGCGAACACGAACTTCGCGTCGTCCGCGAGCGGCTGCCCCTCGAACCGCACATTCGTCACCCGGGACCCGGCCGGCTTCGCGATGTCGATCTCGTACGACAGGCCGCTCACCACGTCGTAGTTGTAGTCCGGCGTACCGTTCGCGTTCGTCAGCTTCGCCGGATCCACCGCGGCGCCCGGCGCGGTCTGCACGAAGTAGTTCGCCGAGTACTCCAGATACGCCTTCATCTGCGCACCCGTCATCAGACGCGCCTCCAGCGTGTTCTCGAAGACGTACAGCCCCGCCACGTCCCGGATCGTCACCTGGCCCGCCGGGATCCGCGCGCTGCGCGAGAAGCACGCCGCCTGCGACAGCACCGGCAGCGCGGCGTACTCCGTGCCCGCCAGCGCCTGCTTCACCGTGTCCGCCTGGATGTGGTTGATCAGGTCGATGATCGGCACGTCCTTGTACGGCGCCTCGGTCGACGTCATCTCCGCCGCGTTGGTGCCGATGACCTGGTTGACGTACGCCACGACCTTCTCGTGCTCGTCCGTCAGCAGCTTCGTGATCTTCGGGTCCTCCTCCACGGTGTTGGAGTTCAGGACCTTCGCGCCCACCGTCTCGACCTTCCAGCAGCCCTTCTCCCAGACCAGCTCGAAGTCGAACAGCGTCAGCCGCTGGCCCCACTTCAGCGGCTCCGACAGCACCACCTTCTTGCCGGTCTTCTTGTTCGCGACGAAGTACTCCGGGATCTCCGTGTGCGCGTGCCCGACCAGGATCGCGTCGATCCCCGGCACCTGCTCGGCCACCAGAGCGGCCGCGTTCTCGATGTAGGGCAGCTGATCACCGTAGGACGACGTGCCCGACGAGCCGCTGTGCGCCGACACGATGACCACGTCCGCGCCCATCGACCGCAGCTTCGGCACCCACTTCGCCGCCTGCTCCTCCAGACCCGGGAACGTCATCTTGCCCTGCACGTTCGCCTTGTCCCAGATCGCGATGCCCGGGTTCGTCAGCCCCAGCACCGCCACCTTCACGTCCCGCCCGTGCGGCGTGCGCAGCCGGTGCATGCTGTACGGCGCGAACGCCGGCCGCAGCGTCTTCGCGTCCAGCGCGTTCGCGCCCAGCAGCGGGAAGTCGCATTGCTGCTCGAACTTCCGCAGCACCGGGATGCCGTAGTTGAACTCGTGGTTGCCGAGCGCCGCCGCGTCGTAGCCCATGGCGTTCATCGCCTGCGCCATCGGGTGCACCGGGCCGCCCGTGGCGGTGATCGGATCCACCTTGGCGTAGTAGTACGACAGCTGGGTGCCCTGGATGGTGTCGCCCGCGTCGATCAGCAGCGTGTTGCGGCGGCCCTTCTCCGCACGGACCCGGTTCACCAGCGTGGAGACCTTGGCGAGGCCCACGTCGTTGTGGTCCTTGTCGTCGAACTCCTTGTCCGTGAAGTAGTCCCAGTTGAAGACATTGCCGTGCAGGTCCGTCGTCCCCAGCACGGTGAACGCGTACCGCTTGGCGCCCCGCTTCGCCTCGGCCGCCTGCGCAACCGGCGCCGAGACCGCACCGGCCAGCGCCACCCCCGCCCCGGTCACGGCGGACTTCTCCAGGAACTTCCGGCGGTTCAACGGCATGTCTGGCTCCCCTGCGGAATCTGTGAACGACGCGCGTAGATAACGCGCGTAGATTCTGACCCGTCCATGACCGGCCGCAACAGACCCGGCAGGTTGCGATCTGATGACTCGGCCCCCGCTCTCCCGGCCGCCAACCAGCCCAGACATGACAGAGTGGGGCGTATGACCGCGGCCACCCCAGACGCCTCCCAGCCCGCCGTCCCCTACGGCACCCCCGAGGCCCCCCGCATCGCCGTCCGCGGCGAAGCCCGCCTCGAAGTCGACCCCGAGATCGTCCGCATCGGCATCACCGTCGCCGCCCGCGGCCGCGACCGCCGCTCCGCCCTCGACGACCTCACCCACCGCAACACCGGCGTCCTCGACCTCGTCAAGTCCTACGGCGACGCCGTCGAACGCCTGGAGACCGGCGCCTTCTCCATCACGCCGGAACTCACCAAGCACGGCCGCGGCGAACGCGTCCGCACCTACCACGGCAGCGTCCGCGTCACCGCCGAACTCACCGACTTCACCGCCCTGGGTGAACTCACCACCCGCCTGGCCGACCTCGAACTCACCCGCGTCGACGGCCCCTGGTGGACCCTGCGCCCCGACTCACCCGCCCACCGTGAAGCCCGCAAGAAGGCCGTGCACGAAGCCGTCCAACGCGCCCGCGAGTACGCCGAAGCTCTCGGCACCCGCCTCTCCGCCCTGGTCGAACTCGCCGACATCGGCGCCGAGACCGCCCCGCCGGCCTACCCCCAGGCCCCCGGCCGCATGCGCTCCGCGGCCTACGCCGGCGCCGCCGAGGACACCCCCGCCCCCCTCGACCTCGAACCCCAGCGCCAACGCGTCCACGCCCAGATCAACGCCCGCTTCACGATGGTGCCGCCCCAGCTGTAAGCACTCCGGCGAGTTCCTTGCCGAAAATGCGACCGAATTCTACGGGTGCTCATCGGAGCACCCCTCCGCACAATTCGACACCTGCCAATAACACTTCACGCAAAGTCCGTTGAGTGGCCATGCCCGACCAATTCTCTACCGGTCGGTAACTCATAGGCTCCTTTCATGCGCCGAGCAAAAATCGTCTGCACCCTTGGACCCGCCACCGACTCGTACGACCGGATCAAAGACCTGGTCGACGCCGGAATGGACGTAGCCCGCTTCAACCTCAGCCACGGCGGCCACGCCGAACACGAGGAGCGCTACCACCGGGTCCGCAAAGCAGCCGACGAGACCGGCCGCAGCGTCGGCCTCCTCGCCGACCTCCAAGGCCCGAAAATCAGGCTCGGCCACTTCACCGAAGGTCCCGTACTCCTCGAACGCGGCGACACCTTCACCATCACCGTCGAAGAAGGCGTCGAAGGCGACCGCGACATCTGCGGCACCACCTACGCCGGCCTCGCCGCCGACGTCACCACCGGCGAACGCATCCTCGTCGACGACGGCAAGGTCTGCCTCAAGGTCACCTCCGTCGACGGCCCCCGCATCCACACCACCGTCCTCGAAGGCGGCGTGATCAGCGACCACAAGGGCCTCAACCTCCCCGGCGTCGCAGTCTCCGTCCCCGCCCTCTCCAAAAAAGACGAGGACGACCTCCGCTGGGCCCTGCGCACCGGCTTCGACGTCATCGCCCTGTCCTTCGTCCGCTCCGGACGCGACATCCAGGACGTCCACCGCATCATGGACGAGGAAGGCCGCCGCCTCCCCGTCATCGCCAAAATCGAAAAACCCCAGGCCGTCGAGACCATCGACGAAATCGTCGCCGCCTTCGACGGCATCATGGTGGCCCGCGGAGACCTCGGCGTCGAAATGCCACTCGAACAGGTCCCGATCGTCCAGAAGCGCGCGATCAAACTGGCCAAACGCAACGCCAAGCCCGTCATCGTCGCCACCCAGATGCTCGACTCGATGATCGACAACGCCCGCCCGACCCGCGCCGAAGCCTCCGACGTCGCCAACGCGGTCATCGACGGCACCGACGCGGTGATGCTCTCCGGAGAGACGAGCGTCGGCAAACACCCGATCGAGACGGTCCGCACGATGGCACGCATCGTCGAAGCGGCGGAAGAGGACATCCTGGCGAAGGGCCTCCCGCCCCTGACCGAACGCAACAAACCCCGCACCCAAGGCGGTGCGGTCGCCCGGGCGGCAGCCGAGATGGGCGACTTCCTGGGCGCTCGCTTCCTGGTCGCCTTCACCCAGTCGGGCGACACCGCCCGCCGCCTCTCCCGCTACCGCTCCCCGATCCCCCTCCTCGCCTTCACCCCCGACCAGGCGACCCGCTCCCAGCTCAGCCTCACCTGGGGCGTCGAGACCTTCCTCGGCCCCTGCGTCGACACCACGGACGCGATGGTCGACCAGGTCGACGAGCTACTGCTCCGCTACGGCCGCTGCAGCCCCGGCGACACGGTCGTCATCACATCCGGCTCCCCGCCCGGCGTCTCCGGCTCGACGAACATGGTCCGGGTCCACCACATCGGAGAGGACGACACCCCGAGGTAGCGCGCCGTCAGTACTTCGGACCGACGTGGGCGTCCATGAGGGCTACGGAGGCTTTGCGGGCTACGGAGATGTTGAACGGGTTGCCGTTGCGGGTGCAGTGCGTCCACTCGACGCCGAGCCTGTCCAGAGTGTCGGTGTAGAGCCGCCGGATGTCATCGGAGACGTTGGTGAAGAAGTATCGGGGATACTCATAGCGCTTGCGCTCGCCGGCGACCATGCGAGTCGTCCAGTTGGTGATCCGACAGCCGTCGGAGTGAATGAGCCCGCGGATGAATTCCCAGGGGTGAGCGTCGACGATGGCTTGCTGCCAGGGTTCGAGGGCAATGAGGCGGTCGTGCTTCTTGCCGGGGCCGTGCTGGGGGAACAGGCAGTGCAGGTGCTTCGAGTAGACCTTCACGTTGCTGCAGCCGGTCCTGCGGACACGGCAGGTCGAGTTCGCGGGAAAGACCGCCCGCATGGCCGCTTCGCAGGCGTCCATGAGACCGGGCCATGACTCCGTGCAGGCGATCATGAGGTTGGGTACGCGGTGCTCGGAGTAGTGACTGATGTGTCCGTCCCCGAGATACAGACCCAGCAGATAGGAATAGGCGGGCTCGTCCAGATCCCGACCGTCGCACCGGGGGCATTTCGGATCGTGGCGCCCGGGGCACTCGCCGCGCTTCGCCCGGTCCAGGTGCTTCCAGTAGCCGATCGTCCCCAGCGGCACGTTGAGGCTCCGGGCCACCTGCGCGTTCCTCGCGCCCCCGCGCAGAAGAGTGATGGCTTTCTGTCGCACGTCAGTGCCATGGAAGTTCATGCGACCACTGTGTGTCACAGACGGTGACCGTGGGCAGCAAAAAGCGGAGAATCACGCGAACGTGATCCTCCGCTTCTGATCTTGTGGTGCCCGGTGTGGGATTCGAACCCACATGCCCAAAGGGCACGGCATTTTGAGTGCCGCGAGTCTGACCAGTTCCTCCAACCGGGCAAGTCGGCGGACCGATGAGCAGTGTACCGGTTGAGTGTGGGGCCTCGCTGCTAGGTACGCTCTTGGGAGCAGTACCGGCCTGCCCCTACCAAGGAGCCCACGTGAGTGCCCCCGAGTCGCCCCAGCCTGTTGACGTGCCTGAAGAAGACAAGTCGCACGTGCCTCCGTTGACGACGCGGGTCGTCATCGCCGAGGACGAGGCGCTGATCCGGCTCGATCTCAAAGAGATGCTGGAGGAGGAGGGCTACACCGTCGTCGGTGAGGCCGGGGACGGAGAGCAGGCTGTGGAGCTGGCTCGTGAGCACCGGCCCGACCTCGTCATTCTCGATGTGAAGATGCCGAAGCTGGACGGTATCTCCGCGGCGGAGAAGATCGCGGAGGAGAGCATCGCGCCGGTGCTGATGCTGACCGCGTTCTCGCAGCGCGATCTGGTGGAGCGGGCCCGGGACGCGGGCGCGATGGCGTATCTGGTGAAGCCGTTCAGCAAGACGGATGTCGTGCCGGCGATCGAGATGGCCGTCTCGCGGTTCACGGAGCTGAAGGAGCTGGAGAAGGAGGTCGCCGACCTCACGCTCCGGCTGGAGACGCGCAAGCTGGTGGACCGGGCGAAGTCGATTCTGCAGACGGAGTACGGGCTGTCGGAGCCGGCGGCTTTCCGGTGGATCCAGAAGACGTCGATGGACCGCCGGATGTCGATGCAGCAGGTCGCGGAGGCGGTCATTCAGGACGCCGACGAGAAGAAGGCCAACAAGGGCTGAGGACCAGACGCGAGAGGCCCGCTTCCCTTCCGGATGAGAAGGGGAGCGGGCCTCTCGGCGTACGGGCGGGGCCTCAGTCCTCGCCCAGGTACGCCTTGCGCACCGACTCGTCGACCAGCAGGTCCTGGCCCGTCCCGGAGAGGACGATGTTGCCGACCTCCATGACGTGGCCCTGGTCGGCGAGGGAGAGCGCGGCCTGGGCGTTCTGTTCGACGAGGAGGATCGTCGTGCCCTGGGACTTGAGCTCGGAGATGGTCGCCATGATCTTCTGCATCATGATCGGGGAGAGGCCCATGGAGGGCTCGTCGAGCATGAGCAGCTTGGGCTGGGACATGAGGGCGCGGCCCATGGCGAGCATCTGCTGTTCTCCGCCGGAGAGGGTTCCCGCGGCCTGCTTGCGGCGTTCCCCGAGGATGGGGAAGAGGTCGTAGGCGCGCTGGATGTCCTTTTCGATGCCTTCTTTGTCCTTGCGGAGGAAGGCTCCGAGCTGGAGGTTCTCGGCGATGGTGAGGCGGGGGAAGATGTGCCGGCCTTCGGGGGAGTGGGCCAGGCCGAGGGCGACGATCTTGTGGGCGGCGATGCCGTTGAGGGGCTTGCCGTCGAAGAGGATCTTCCCGGAGGTGGGCTTGAGGAGGCCCGACAGGGTGCGCAGGGTGGTGGTCTTGCCGGCGCCGTTGGTGCCGATGAGGGTGACGACCTGCCCGGCGTCGACGCTGAAGGAGATGCCCTTGACGGCTTCGATCTTGCCGTAGGAGACCCGGAGGTCCTCGACCTCGAGGAGTGCGGTCACTTGGCTTCTCCCTTGGTGCTGCTGGTGGTGCTGGGCGCTTCCGCGGCGGCTTCGGCGGCCTCGACCTCGGCGGCTTCGGCCTCGCCGGGGTCGCCTTCGAACGGCTCTCCGAGGTACGCGGCGATGACGCGCTCGTCGGCCTGGACGACGTCGGAGGTGCCCTCGACGAGCTTCTCGCCCTGGACGAGGACGGCGACGCGGTCGGAGAGGTTGAAGACGAAGCGCATGTCGTGCTCGATGAGCAGGACGGCGATGCCCCGGTCGCGGATGGCGAAGACGAGTTCCTCGGTGGCCCGTGTCTCCTGGGGGTTCATGCCGGCGGTGGGTTCGTCGAGGAGCAGCAGGCCGGGCTCGGAGGCCATGGCGCGGGCGATCTCGAGCTTGCGCTGTTCGCCGTAGGGGAGGTTGCGGGCGAGGTGGTCGCGCTTGTGGGCGAGGCCGATGAACTCCAGGAGTTCCATGGCGCGTTCCTCGCTGTCGCGTTCGGCCTTCTTGAAGCCGGGGCCGCGCAGGAGGGCGGACCAGAGGCCTTCCTTGGTGCGGGTGTGGCGGCCGACGAGCACGTTTTCCAGGACCGTCATGTTGGCGAACAGACGGATGTTCTGGAAGGTGCGGGCGATGCCGGCCTGGGTGACCAGGTGGGGCTTCGGGGGGAGGACGGTGCCCTTGTAGGAGACGGTGCCCTCGGTGGGGACGTACAGGCCGGTCAGGCAGTTGAAGAAGGTGGTCTTGCCGGCGCCGTTGGGGCCGATGAGGCCGACGATCTCGCCGGCGTTGACCGTGAAGTCGACGGAGCGTACGGCGGTGAGGCCGCCGAAGCGCATCGTGACGTCGCGTGCTTCGAGTACAGGTGTCGTCATGTTTCTTACGCCCCCGCCTTGGTGACGGCCGGTTCGTCGGTCAGCGTGGTCTGTTTCGGAACGTCGAGTTGGCCGGTCTCGTGGAATTCGAGCTGGCGCCGGCGGTTGGCGATGATGCCTTCGGGGCGGAAGCGCATCAGGAGGATGAGCGCGATGCCGAAGGCGAGGAGGGACTTCTCCTGGAGGAAGACGAGCTTCTCGGGGAGGAGGTAGAGCAGCGCGGCGCCGAGGAGGGGTCCGGCGACGGTGCCCATGCCGCCGAGGACGACCGCGGCCAGGAGGAACGCGGAGTTGGGCGGGGTGGAGCCGGCGAACTGGTACGGCGTGGGGACGACGCTGTAGGTGACGTGGGCGCTGACGGTGCCGGCGAGGCCGGCGAGGGAGGCGCCGAGGGCGAAGGCGACGAGCTTGACGCGGAAGCCGTTGATGCCCATGGCGGTGGCGGCGGTCTCGTCCTCGCGGATGGCGATCCAGGAGCGGCCGATGCGGGAGTCCGCCGCACGCGTGTAGACCAGGACCACGATGGCCATGATGAGGACCATCAGCAGGTAGTAGTTGGCGAAGCGGCCGAGGGTGAATCCGCCGATGTCGTGGGCCTGGCCGAAGTTGAAGCCGAAGAAGTTCAGGTCGGGGATGTTGGCGATGCCGTTCGGGCCGTTGGTGACGTCGGGTCCGGAGTCGCCGTCCATGTTGTTGACGGCGATGCGGAAGATCTCTCCGAAGCCGAGGGTGACGATGGCGAGGTAGTCGCCGCGCAGTCGCAGGGTCGGGGCGCCGATGAGGACGCCGAAGACGAGGGATGCGGCGGCGCCGGCCAGGGCGGAGGCCCAGAAGGGCAGGTGGACGCCGGAGATGGTGGAGAACTCGGAGCCGGAGACGAGGGCGGCGGTGTAGGCGCCGACGCCGAGGAAGGCGACGTATCCGAGGTCGAGGAGTCCGGCGAGGCCGACGACGATGTTGAGGCCGAGGGCGACGGTCCCGAAGATCAGGATGTTGACGCCGATGTTGGCGTAGTGGTCGTCGGTCTGGGTGAAGGGGAAGGCGATGGCCGCGGCGAAGCCCATGGCGAGGGTGAAGCTGCGGTTGGCGGCGACGAGGGCCGAGAAGCGGTCCATGAGGCCGGCGGTGTGCAGTGCCCACATCGCGAAGGTGACGACGAACAGGTAGCCGATGAAGAGTTCGCCGTACTCGGTGTCGATGCCGTAGGTGAAGACGCCGAGGCCGATGATGGTGACCACGGTGATGACGGCCCGCTGGATCCAGGGCGCGATGGCCTGGGCGGCGGGGATGCGGTCGGGCTTGGCGACGTAGGCCTTGATGGCTTCCTTGGTGCCGTCGGTGCCGGTGCGCTCCTGGGGGAGGGCGAAGGCGCCGAGGACGGGCAGCAGGGAGGCGATGGCCGCGATCCAGCCACCGGGTTCGAGGTTGACGACGCCGCCGAGGTTGGCGCTGATGGCGATGACGGTGAACCAGGTGACGGCGAAGCCGCCGAGTGCGGTGAGGGCGAGCGGCGCGTTGTTGCGGGCGGGCAGCAGCCAGCCGAGGCCGCGGACGCCGTAGGAGGCGAGCGCGAACAGGGCGGTGAGGACGCCGGCGGTGAAGGTCAGCCACTGCAGGCCACCGGGGTAGCCGTAGTAGGTGAGGTCGCCGGGGAATTCGGCGGTCCAGGTCCAGGCGAGGAACGCGGAGGCGGCGGTGGCGATGCCGCCGGCGAGCAGCAGGGCGCGGGCGGCCGCTGTGGGCAGCGGTATGAGACCGCGCAGTGCGGGCGTCGGGGTGGGGACGGCGTCCGGCACGGGGGTTTTGGTCGTCTCGGTCATGTCATCACGCCCTGTCCGCGACGCGCTCGCCGAGCAGGCCCTGTGGCCTGAAGAGGAGCACGAGGATGAGGAGGCAGAAGGCCCAGACGTTGGCCCAGCTCTGACCGCCGAGCTGCTGCATGCCCGGGATCTCGTCGATGTAGGCGGAGGCGAGGGTCTCGGCGATGCCGAGGACGACGCCGCCGAGCATGGCGCCGTAGATGTTGCCGATGCCGCCGAGGACGGCCGCCGTGAAGGCCTTGAGGCCCATGAGGAAGCCCATGCGGTAGTCGACGTTGCCGTACTTGAGTCCGTAGGCGACGGCGGCTACGGCGGCGAAGAAGCCGCCGATGGCGAAGGCGATGACGATGATGCGGTTGGTGTCGATGCCCATCAGCTGCGCGGTGTCGGGGTCCTGCGCGGTGGCCTGCATGGCGCGGCCGGTGCGGCTGCGGCGCACGAAGAAGGCGAGGGCGGCCATGCAGATGACGGCGGCCAGGATGAGGAAGATGTCGGCGTCCTTGATGGTGACGGAGCCGATGTCGTGGGTGTTGTCGAGGCCGGGGAAGGCGCGGGCGCGGTCGGCGCCGGGGTAGAAGTTGCGCACGACCTCCTGGAGGGCCAGGGAGAGGCCGATGGCGGTGATGAGGGGCGCCAGGCGTGGGGCTCCGCGCAGGGGGCGGTAGGCGAACCGTTCCGCTCCGACGGCGATGAGGATGGCCACGAGGGCGCCGCCGATGAGCATCATCGGTACGGCGATGGCCATCGAGGTGCCGTCGGGGAGGATGTAGAAGTAGACCGTGAGGGCGCCGAAGGCCCCGGTCATGAAGATCTCGCCGTGCGCGAAGTTGATGAGCTGGACGATGCCGTACACCATCGTGTAGCCGATGGCGATCAGCCCGTACATCGAGCCGAGAAGCAGCCCGTTGGCCAGCTGCTGCGGCAGGGTGTTCACCGCATGGCCTCCATGTCGCTGGTGGTCGTGTGCACTGGATGTGTGCGTGGTCGTGTGCTGTGTGGGGGTGTGGAAACGGGCCGCGCGGTCGGGGTCCTCCTTCCGCGCGGCCCGTGGTGCGGCGTTGTGGCGGGCCGGGTTACTTCAGGTCGGCGGTGCCGGTCTCCACGTCCTTCCAGGCACCCTTCTCGACCTGGTAGACCGTCAGCTGCTTGTTGGTGGTGTCGCCGTACTGGTCGAAGGAGATCTTGCCGGTGAGGCCTTCGAAGTCGGACTTCTGGACACCGTCGACGACCTTGGAGCGCAGGTCGTTGATGTCGGTGGGCACCTTGCCGCCGTTGGCGTCGGCCGCGGCCTTGACGGCCTTGATGATGGCGGTGGTGGCGTCGTAGGCGTAGGCGCCGTACGCGCCGTAGTCGCCCTTGTAACCCTTGTCCTTGTACGTCTGGATGAACGTCTTGGCCGCGGGCAGGGTGTCGGCGGGGACACCGATGGCGGTGGCGAGGTCACCCTCGGAGGACTTGCCGGCGGCCTCGATGTAGGTCGAGGCGAACATGCCGTCGCCGCCGAACAGCGGGATCTTGACGCCGGCGTCCTTGAGCTGCTTGGTGATCAGCGCGGACTCGTCGTACTGGCCGCCGTAGTAGAGCAGGTCGGCGCCGGAGTTCTTGATCTTGGTGACGAGGGAACCGAAGTCCTTGTCGCCGGTGTTGACGTGGTCGGTGCCGACGACCTTGCCGCCGAGCTTCTTGTACTGCTCGTTGAAGATCTTCGCGAGGCCGGCGCCGTAGGTCTGCTTGTCGTCGACGACGAAGGCCTTCTTCTTCTTGAGGCCGTTGTACGCGTAGCCGGCGGCGAAGCTGCCCTGCAGCTCGTCCGTGGTGGCGGTACGGAAGTAGGTCTTGAACGGGCGCTTCTTGTCCGTCTGCCAGTTCTTGCCCTGGGTGAGCTCGGGGGCGGTGTTCGCGGGGGAGATCTGGACCATGTTGGCCGAGGCGAAGACCTGCTGCATCGTCTGGGCGACGCCGGAGTTCAGCGGGCCGACGGCGCCGACGGCGGTCTTGTCGCCGACGATGCTGGTGGCGTTGGACTGGCCGGTGGCGGGCTGCGCCTTGTCGTCCAGGGCCGTGAGCTTGAACTTCACGCCCGGGACCCAGTTGTTCTTGTTGGCGTCGTCGATGGCGATCTGGGCGCCGTACTGGATGCCGAGGCCGGTGGTGGAGTTCTCACCGGAGAGGGGGGCGTCGACGCCGATGGTCAGCGTGGTGCCGCTCCCGTTGTCTCCGCCCTTGTCACCGCTGTCGTCTCGGGAGCCGCAGGCGGTGAGAGTCAGAGCTCCGGTCGTGAGAACGGAGGTAAGAATCACCAAGGAACGCTGTCGCACAATCAGTCCTTTCACAGGCAGGCCCCGCCCTGGTCGGGGGGTGAGTGCCGCGCTGGTACCGAACTCCCGATGGAGGCGGTGACTGGCCGTGACTCTAAGCCCGGGGTAAGGGCAGGGTCAGCGGCGCGGGCTCGCTTGTGACTTTCTTGTTATGACGGCGTGGATGCCCGGTCTCCGCGGCGGGCCCTCTCGACGGGTTTGGTGGATTTTCGCCGAGGTCCGCATTCTGAGAACGCGCACTTCCGGTTGGCCATGGCTGAGATCGTGCGGTGCTCGGACCGCGTGCGGCCCGGAAGAGATCGGAAAGGTCCCGGGCGTGGGCGCGGCCGGACCGTGGAACTGAGGTGGTGTATTGCGCGCGCGTTACGGAGCGTTACGCCGAGAAAGGCATGACCGGCATCCGGGGGAAGTGCCGAGTAATCGGGAACGGTGTTTTCCACGGTGATTCGGCGGGGTGTGTGCGGGCCGGCACGGACGAGTGGGCCGGGGCCAGAGCCAGAGCCAGAGTCAGGGCCAGAGCCAGAGCCAGAGCCGGGGCCGGGGCCGGGGCGGAGCCGGAGCCGGGGCCCGGGGTCGGGGGCCGGCGAGGGCGGGCCGGGGTGCCGGTCGGGTGCGAGCGCCTGCGGCTGGGCTATGGCTACGGAGGCGAGCACGGTCCGGGAGGCGAGCACGGTCCGGGAGGCGGGCACGGCTGCGGCGGCGAGCGCGGCTGCCGCGACCGCGGTTCTTCGCCGGGGCGGCAGCCGATTCCGGCAGTCGGCGAGCCGCTGTGCCGGGCGTGAGGCGTTGATGCCGACGGACGTTCAATTCGCATCTGCTTCGGCCGAGTTGGCGGAATCAAGGGGGTGGAGACGCGAGGTGCCCCGCCGCTTCGCCGGGTGCGCGATGCGGCGGGGCCTCGGTGTGCGTCGGTATGGGTTACGGCAGCTTCACGAACGGCGAGAGGAAGGCGCGGGCACCGGGGGTGTCCAGGCGGTACGTGACGTTGGTCGCGTAGCAGGGGGTGTCGCCGGTGATGGTGGTGGCGGCGAGGATCCTCTTGCCGCCGATCAGGGCGAAGTTGGGTCCGCCCGAATCGCCGTAGCAGGCGCCACCGTTGCCCTGGGGTGCGGTCATCGCGAGCCGGGCCCAGGAGTCGTTGAGGGCGTTGAAGGTGACGGGCGCCTTCATCCGGACGCCGCCGCCGGGGTGGGTCTGGCCGCCGGGGCCGTTGACGGCCTCCTGGGTGCCGTATCCGGCGACGAGCCAGTCGGTGGCGTTCAGGCCCTGTGGGCCGAGCTTGCCGAGCTGGTCGGCGGTGGGCAGGGTGGCCGGGGTGAAGCTCCAGCGGGCCTTGACCTCGGCGGCGGACAACTGGATCACCGCGATGTCATGGGTGTCGGAGGCGGGCCCCGGGTAGTCGGGGTGGGTGTGGGCGGTGCCCCGGACGGCGACGGCCGCGGCCTGCGTGGCCGGGTCGCCCGGGTACTTCTTCGCCGCCGCGTCGAGGCCCGACTGCACGTCCTGGTCGAGGGAGACGTAGAACCGCACGTTGTCGGGCCAGTCCGAGGTGCAGTGCGCGGCGGTCAGGAAGGTGTCCGCGTCGACCATGGTGCCGGTGCAGACCCAGTCGGCGCGGTCGGGGGTCGCGGGGTCGCCGTCGTCGTCCCAGGTGGCCACGAGCGCGCCGACCTCGGTGCGTTCGGGGGCGGGGGCGGCGTTGTAGGAGTTGATGGCGGAGGACGGCAGCGCGGTGGCGAGCACGGTGGCACAGGCCGCCGCGGTGACGGCGAAGGCGCGTACGGAGGTCAAGAGAAACCCTTCTGCGGGGTGGGACGGGTCTTCTCCTGTGGGGGTGGGCGCCAGTGAAATGCCCGGAGGGCGGTCGCGACAAGAGCGCGCCCGCCCCTCCAGGGTTTTCCCTACGTCGGTGAGGGCGTCGGTGAGAGCGTCGGCAGGGCGTCGGTGGGGGCGTCGGTGAGGGTGCCGGTCGACGCGTCGGTCAGTTCGCTGCGCGGATGAGTTCCTCGTCGCCCGGTTTGACGTCGCGCAGGAGGCAGGTCAGCCGAGCCGTACACACCCTTTTGCCGTTTTCGTCCGTGATGACGATTTCGTACGTGGCGGTCGACCGCCCCCGGTGCACGGGCGTGGCCACACCGGTGACCAGCCCGGAGCGCACCCCGCGGTGGTGGGTGCAGTTCAGGTCGACACCCACGGCGATCTTGGAGCTGCCGCCGTGCAGCATCGACCCGATCGAGCCCAGGGTCTCGGCCAGCACCGCGGAGGCCCCGCCGTGCAGCAGTCCGTAGGGCTGGGTGTTGCCCTCCACCGGCATCGTGCCGACGACCCGGTCCGCCGACGCCTCGGAGATCTGGACGCCCATCCGGTTCCCGAGATGCCCCGCGGAGAACAGGGCCAGGAGGTCCACGCCGAGCGCGGCGTACTCGTCGATGACCTCTTGCGGGAACTTCACATGCTGCTGCTCACCCATCGGGCCCGGCTCCGTTCGTCCTCGTCACTCGGCTGCCTGTATCACTGAGCGAACGCTCAGTCGGCCGCCGATTGTTCCAGACGCACCACGACGGACTTGCTGGCCGGGGTGTTGCTGATGTCCGCCGTGGCGTCCAGCGGCACCAGGACGTTGGTCTCCGGGTAGTACGCGGCCGCGCAGCCCCGGGCCGTCGGGTAGTGCACGACCCGGAAACCGGGTGCCCGGCGCTCCACGCCGTCCTTCCACTCGCTGACCAGGTCGACGTACGACCCGTCCGCCAGCTTCAGGGTCCGCGCGTCCTCGGGGTGGACCAGCACCACCCGACGCCCGTTCCTGATACCCCGGTAGCGGTCGTCGAGGCCGTAGATCGTGGTGTTGTACTGGTCGTGCGAGCGCAGCGTCTGCAGCAGCAGGCGGCCCTCGGGCAGTCGCGGGTACTCCACGGGCGCGGCCGTGAAGTTGGCCTTGCCGGTGGCCGTGGGGAAGCGGCGCTCGTCGCGCGGGGCGTGGGGGAGGGCGAAGCCGCCGGGGCGGGCCACGCGCGCGTTGAAGTCCTCGAAGCCCGGGATCACGCGCGCGATGCGGTCCCGGATCGTCGCGTAGTCCTTCTCGAACTCCTCCCACGGAGTGCGGCTGTCCTCGCCGAGCACGCGGCGCGCCAGCCTGCTGACGATGGCCGGCTCCGACAGCAGGTGCCGGCTCGCGGGCTCCAGGCGGCCCCGGGAGGCGTGCACCATGCCCATCGAGTCCTCGACCGTCACGAACTGCTCGCCGCCGCCCTGCAGATCGCGCTCGGTACGCCCGAGCGTCGGCAGGATCAGGGCCCGCGCGCCCGTGACCGCGTGCGAGCGGTTCAGCTTCGTCGACACGTGCACGGTCAGCCGGGCCCGTCGCATGGCCGCCTCGGTGACGTCCGTGTCGGGGGACGCCGAGACGAAGTTGCCGCCCATGGCGAAGAAGACCTTCGCCTCGCCGTCGCGCAGGGCGCGGATGGCGCGCACGACGTCATAGCCGTGCTCGCGCGGGGGCGCGAAGCCGAACTCCTTCTCCAGGGCGTCCAGGAACGCCGGGGCGGGCCGCTCGAAGATGCCCATCGTGCGGTCGCCCTGCACATTCGAATGCCCGCGCACCGGGCACACACCCGCACCGGGGCGGCCGATGTTGCCGCGCAGCAGAAGGAAGTTGACCACTTCGCGGATCGTGGGCACCGAGTGCTTGTGCTGGGTGAGACCCATCGCCCAGCACACGATGGTGCGTTCGGAGGCCAGGATCATACGGAGGGCCTTCTCGATGTCCTCCTGGCTCAGCCCCGTCGCCGTGAGCGTCTCGTCCCAGTCGGCGGCGCGGGCGGCCTCGGCGAACTCCTCGTAGCCGTGCGTGTGCTCCCGCACGAACGCCTCGTCGACCGCGCCGTCCGTCTGGAGGATCAGCTTGTTCAGCAGGCGGAACAGCGCCTGGTCGCCGCCGATGCGGATCTGCAGGAACAGATCGGTGAGTGCCGCGCCCTTGAGCATGCCCTGCGGAGTCTGCGGGTTCTTGAAGCGCTCCAGACCCGCCTCCGGCAGCGGGTTGACGCTGATGATCCTCGCGCCGTTGTCCTTGGCCTTCTCCAGCGCGGACAGCATGCGCGGGTGGTTCGTCCCGGGGTTCTGCCCCGCGACGATGATCAGATCGGCCTTGTAGAGGTCCTCCAGCAGGACGCTGCCCTTGCCGATGCCGATCGTCTCCGACAGGGCCGAACCGGACGACTCGTGGCACATGTTCGAGCAGTCGGGCAGGTTGTTCGTGCCGAGCTCGCGCGCGAACAGCTGGTAGAGGAACGCGGCCTCGTTGCTGGTGCGGCCGGAGGTGTAGAAGACGGCCTCGTCGGGGGAGGCGAGCGCGTCGATCTCCTCGGCGATGATGTCGAAGGCGCGCTCCCAGGTGACCGGCTCGTAGTGCGAGCCGCCCTCGGGCAGGTACATGGGGTGGGTGAGCCGGCCCTGCTGCCCCAGCCAGTAGCCGCTGCGGCCGGCCAGGTCGGCGACCGGGTGCGCGGCGAAGAACTCGGGCGTGACCCGGCGCAGGGTGGCCTCTTCGGCCACGGCCTTCGCGCCGTTCTCGCAGAACTCCGCCTTGTGCCGGTGCTCCGGCTCGGGCCAGGCGCAGCCGGGGCAGTCGAAGCCGTCCTTCTGGTTCACGCTCAGCAGCGTCAGCGCGGTGCGCTTCACGCCCATCTGCTGCTGGGCGATCCGCAGCGTGTGGCCGATGGCCGGGAGCCCCGCGGCCGCGTGCTTCGGCCCGGCGACCTGCGGCGCGTCCTGGACCGGATCACTCTTGGGCGGCTTCGTCGCCATCGCACACTCCCCTTCGACTGCGCTGTGAGGTAGGCCTCCGAATCCTCGCACGCGGGAGTGACAGCGATTGCGGGCGGGCGCCGACGGCACGGGCGGGCCGTGTCCCCGGGGTTCCGAGCCCCGCACCCGTGGGGCCGGGGCGGAGTGTCAGTGGGGCGTGGCAGGATCGGGGGCGTGGCAGAGACAGCATCGAAGACGACCGACCAGACCTCCGGCGGCAGCCGGCCGCGACTGATGCTCATGGACGGGCACTCGCTGGCCTACCGCGCGTTCTTCGCGCTGCCCGCTGAGAACTTCACCACCGCGACGGGCCAGCCGACGAACGCGATCTACGGCTTCGCGTCGATGCTGGCCAACACGCTGCGCGACGAGGCGCCCACGCACTTCGCGGTCGCCTTCGACGTCTCCCGCAAGACCTGGCGGTCCCAGGAGTTCACGGAGTACAAGGCGAACCGCTCCAAGACCCCGGACGAGTTCAAGGGCCAGGTCGAGCTGATCGGCGAGCTCCTGGACGCGATGGGCGCCCAGCGCTTCGCGGTGGACGGCTTCGAGGCGGACGACGTCATCGCCACGCTGGCCACCCAGGCCGAGGCCGAGGGCTTCGAGGTGCTGATCGTCACCGGCGACCGCGACTCCTTCCAGCTGGTCAGCGAGCACACGACCGTGCTGTACCCGACCAAGGGCGTCTCCGAGCTGACCCGTTTCACCCCGGAGAAGGTCTTCGAGAAGTACGGGTTGACGCCCGCGCAGTACCCCGACTTCGCGGCCCTGCGCGGCGACCCCTCCGACAACCTCCCCGGCATCCCCGGCGTCGGCGAGAAGACCGCCGCGAAGTGGATCAACCAGTTCGGTTCCTTCGCGGAGCTCGTCGAGCGCGTCGAGGAGGTCAAGGGCAAGGCCGGCCAGAACCTCCGCGACCATCTGGAGTCCGTCAAGCTCAACCGCAGGCTCACCGAGCTGGAGCGCCGGGTGGAGCTGCCCAAGGGTGTCACCGAGCTGGAGCGCGCTGCCTACGACCGCAAGGCCGTCGCGATGATCCTGGACACCCTGGAGATCCGTAATCCGTCGCTGCGCGAGCGGCTCTTCGCCGTCGACCCGGGCGCCGAGGAGGCCGAGACCACCCCGGTCAGCGCCGAGGGCGTGGAGCTGGACGGCACGGTGCTGGGCACCGGCGAGCTGCCCGCCTGGCTCACCGAGCACGGCACCCAGCCCCTCGGTGTCGCCACGGTCGACACCTGGGCCCTCGGCACCGGCTCCGTCGCCGAGGTCGCCCTCGCCGCGCCCGGCGGCCCCGCCGCCTGGTTCGACCCCTCCCAGCTGGACGAGGCCGACGAGCGGGCCTTCGCGGCCTGGCTCGCCGACGCCGAGCGGCCCAAGGTCTTCCACAACGCCAAGGGCGCCATGCGTGTCTTCGCCGAGCACGGCAGGCGTGTCGAGGGCGTCACCATGGACACCGCGCTCGCCGCGTACCTGGTCAAGCCGGGCCGCCGCTCCTTCGACCTGGACGCCCTTTCCCTGGAGTACCTGCACCGCGAGCTGACCCCGGCCGCCGCGGCCGACGGCCAGCTCGCCTTCGGCGCGGACGACGCCGCCGAGGCCGAGGCCCTGATGATCCAGGCCCGCGCCGTCCTCGACCTGGGCCAGGCCTTCGAGGGCCGTCTGGAGGAGGTCGGCGCCGCCGACCTGCTGCGCGACATGGAGCTGCCCACGTCCGCGCTGCTCGCCCGCATGGAGCGGCACGGCATCGCGGCCGACCGGCCCCACCTGGAGGCCATGGAGCAGATGTTCGCCGGTGCCGTCCAGCAGGCGGTCAAGGAGGCGCACGCGGCAGCCGGGCACGAGTTCAACCTGGGCTCGCCCAAGCAGCTCCAGGAGGTCCTCTTCGGCGAGCTGGCTCTGCCCAAGACCAAGCGGACCAAGACCGGCTACACCACGGACGCCGACGCCCTCGCCTGGCTCGCCACGCAGACGGACAACGAGCTCCCGGTGATCATGCTCCGCCACCGCGAGCAGGCCAAGCTCCGCGTCACCGTCGAGGGCCTGATCAAGACGATCGCCGCGGACGGGCGCATCCACACCACGTTCAACCAGACCGTCGCCGCCACCGGCCGTCTGTCCTCGACCGACCCGAATCTGCAGAACATCCCGGTCCGCACCGACGAGGGTCGTGCCATCCGCCGCGGGTTCGTCGTCGGCGAGGGCTTCGAGTCCCTCATGACGGCCGACTACAGCCAGATCGAGCTGCGCGTGATGGCCCACCTCTCCGAGGACGAGGGCCTCATCGAGGCGTTCACCTCCGGCGAGGACCTGCACACCACGGCCGCCTCCCAGGTCTTCGCGGTCGAGCCGACCGCGGTCGACGCCGAGATGCGCCGCAAGATCAAGGCCATGTCGTACGGCCTGGCCTACGGCCTCTCCGCATTCGGTCTCTCCCAGCAGCTGAACATCGAGGCGGCGGAGGCACGCGCCCTGATGGACGCGTACTTCGAGCGGTTCGGCGGCGTACGGGACTATCTGCGCCGGGCGGTGGACGAGGCCCGGGCGACGGGCTACACGGCGACGCTCTTCGGGCGCCGCCGCTACCTCCCCGACCTCAACAGCGACAACCGCCAGCGCCGCGAGGCCGCTGAGCGGATGGCCCTCAACGCGCCCATCCAGGGCACCGCGGCCGACATCGTCAAGATCGCCATGCTCAAGGTCGACGACGCCCTGAAGGACGCCGGCCTCGCCTCCCGCATGCTCCTCCAGGTCCACGACGAGATCGTGCTGGAGATCGCACCCGGGGAGCGGTCCGCCGCCGAGGAACTGGTCCGCAGGGAGATGGCGAACGCCGTCGACCTCCGCGTTCCCCTGGGCGTCTCGGTGGGTTCGGGCGCGGACTGGGAGTCGGCAGCACACTAGGCGCTGCGCGGCTCGGCCGGGGGAGGTGCGAGGGCCCGGGCAGGATCCGAGGGGGCGGGACCGGTCGGCCGGAGCGGCACCCACCCGTCAGGTTCCCCCGGGTCGGGGCCCGGGGCCCGTCTCGGCCGGGCCTTTCCGGGGGTTCCGTCCTGCACGGGACTTCCCGGGGCCGTCTTCGCTGGGCGCGGGGTTCCTATCGAGCCGGGGCTCCGGGGTGCCCCGGCCACCCACCGGCCCGGCCCCCTCTCCCACGGAAACCGTCACTCGCGTGGCCGCCGAGAAGGCGCCCCCGCCCCCGCCGGTCGCAAAGATGCGGGGCATGGGTATACGCACGTTCCTCAGTCGCACGGGCCCAGGCGTGGCACCGCAGCCGGTCCCGGCGTTCGAGGCCGCCGCGAGTACGGTTCGCGTCCCCGCCACCTTCGCCACGGCCCTGCGCCGCGCGACGGCGGACCTCCGGCAGCGTCTGGCCGTCGGCGGACGACGGTCCGCCGCCACCGCCGCCTCCAGCGACCTGGCCGCCGCCACGGCTCTCCGGGGGACAGGCGGCCCTACCGCCGCTCCTGCCCTCGCCGGTACCGACGCTCTGACCGTTCTGACCGCTCTGACCGGTCTCGTCGGCACCGACGCCGTGGCTGCCCTGACCGGCCTTGTCGGCACCGAGGCCGTGGCGGACCTTGCGGGCGCCGTCGATCTGGCCGCCCTGGCCGGTCTCGTCGGTGTCGACACCACGTCGGCCGGTAACGGTCCACCCCCCGTCACCGGCTCCGCACCCATCGAGGTCCGGCTCCCCGGCACACCCGGCGCTCCCGTTGCCCGGGACAAACCCTCCCGCCCCTGGGCCCGGTTGGCCCGGGACTGTCTGACCCTCGCCCTCACGCTGTTCCCCCGTCCCCGCCTCGCGCACACCACCATCACCGTGTACATCACGACGGCCGACGGCGTCGTCAGCGAGCGGCCGGGCGGCTCGGCTCCGTAGCCGCGGCGGGGGCACGATCGGCGGGGACCGGAACCGGACGCCACACCCGTACCCCCACGGCGTAGAGCAGCAGCGCCGGGACGAGTCCCGCGCCCGCGCCGAAGCACACCGTCGGAACGATCTCCCACGGCTTCGCGGCCGAGCCCCAGTACGCCCACCACCGCGACGCCCGCTGCGCCGCCCCCACCACCGCGAAGCCGCAGATCAGGGCGGCGGCAGCCCACCGGTCCCGTACCGCCAGCACAGGGACCCCCACCGGCTCGCCCACGGGCGCCCGCCGCAGCGCGTGCGCCACGAACACGGCGATCACGACCGCGGCCACCGCCGAACCGCCGTACTGCAGGTACCAGTACAGCGGTGAGCCCGCCACCTCCCGGCCCAGCACCGGAAACAGCCGCATGCCCCACCGGTCGAGATGCGTGAACGCGTCCCACACCACATGGGTCGCCGCGCCGAGCACCGCGGACCCGTACCACCGCGCCACCAGCGACGGCCGCACCCGCGCGCGTGGCGCCCCGCACCGCAGCAGGGCCGCCACCCGCCCCTGCCGGGCCCGTGGCAGCAACGCGACGAGCGGCTCACGCACCAGCAGCCACAACCCGACCAGCGCCCAGGCGATGAGCACATCGACCGTGAACACACCCGGGAACCCGTGCGTGACGTCACCGAATTCCATCGCCCCGGAAAAGACACTTGCCGCGTAGTAGGTCATGTCGGGCGCGAAGGAGCCCGCCACGAGCACGGCGGGCACCAGTGGGCCCCGGCCGGTGCCGTCGGTGCGGACGGCGGGCAGAACGGCTGCCGCATGGCTCAGCGTGAACGGCAACTCGGCTCCTCGCGACGGTCGTTGCACCGAGGCCGGGGGTGCCCGGCGGTGAGTGGCCCAGTATGCGGGATGCCCCCCTGCCGACGACGTCCCGAGCGCCCATGACCAACGGGTGAAAAACGGTCACGAACGGGTGCCCGGGCAAAAGAAGTTGTCGTAGGGTCGCCAGAGTCGTCGCGCGGGGAGCGCGTCGAATGCGCGATGGCGGTAAAGAGCAGAGCACGCACGAGAACAGAGTTTTGGCTGTCGGAGGGCAACCCCTCGGGCGGTTGGATCGTCACAACAGGGCGAACACTGCAGACGTAGACGGACGCTCGGGCGTCCACGGGAGGGGTTCACTCTATGGCGGCGCAATTCGGCAGGAGGCTGCGCAAAGGGGCGGCGACGACCGCCGTGGCCGCGGTAGCGGTCGCGGCCCTGTCCGCCTCTCAGGCTCCGGGCGTGAACGACCACGGCAGACAGACCGCCGCCGACGCCACACCCTCCCCCGAAGCGAGTGCCTCCCGCGGCAGCGCCACCGGCAACTCGCCGTACTACACGGACCTGCCCCCGCTGAAGAGCCCGAACCCGTCACCGAGCACGGGCCCCGGCCCGGGCGGCACGGGTGCCACGGAAGCCGGCATCCCCGCGACCGTCCTCGACGCCTACAAGAAGGCCGAGACCGCGCTGCGCGAGAAGAAGCCCGGCTGCAACCTTCCCTGGCAACTCCTCGCGGCCATCGGCCGGGTGGAGTCCGGACAGGCTCGTGGCGGCCAGGTCAGGGCCGACGGCACCACCATCAAGCCGATCCTGGGCCCCCAGCTCGACGGCAACGGCTTCGCCCTCATCAAGGACACCGACGACGGCGCGTACGACGGCAACAGCTCGTACGACCAGGCCGTCGGCCCCATGCAGTTCATCCCCTCCACCTGGGCCTGGGCCGGCCGCGACGGCAACGCCGACGGCAAGAAGGACCCCAACAACATCTACGACGCCGCGCTCGCCGCCGGCCACTACCTGTGCCGCAACAACTGGGACCTGTCCCAGCAGGGCGACCTCGACCGGGCGATCCTCAGCTACAACAACTCGCGGGACTACCTCAACCTCGTGATGAGGTGGCTGGAGTACTACCGCAAGGGCACTCACGAGGTCCCGGACGGCACGGGCACGCTGCCCGACAACCGCAGCGACGACGGCGCGGGCGCGAGCCCGACGCCCACCGTCCCGGGCACGACGACCCCGGCCGGTTCGACGCCCAAGCCCGGGCCCAAGCCCGAGAAGCCCGGGACACCGCAGAAGCCCGGCGGTGGCGGCACGACGACCCCGAAGCCGCCCACGACACCGCCTGACACGCCGTCCACGCCGCCGCCCACCACACCCCCCACCCCCACCGACACGGTGGACCACCTGGAGGACGCTGGAACCGGGAAGCTCACCGCCATGGCGGGCGACGCGTTCGACCGGCGGATCAGCACCCGCGCCGAGACCGAGGCGGGCAAGGCCGTCGCCAAGGTCAGGGTGCGCTTCACCATCGTCGGCGACACGGACACCACCTTCACCGGCGGCGAGAGCGTGGCCACGGTCGCCACCAACAGCTCCGGCGTGGCCGTGGCGCCCGCTCTCGAGGCGGGGGAGAAGACCGGCGCCGTCACCGTCCGCGCCACCGTGGTGGGGCGGGCCCTCCCGGGTCTCGACTACAAGGCCACCGTGACCGAGCGCGCGGCCGATGCCCTCGTCCGTACCGGTGACGCCGCGCTGACTTGTGCCCCGGGCGGCGAATTCGCGAACCGGGTCGAGGTGAAGGCCACCTACAAGGGCGCCGTCGCCGACGGCGTCGCGGCCACCGCCACCCTGATCAAGTCGGCGGACGACCCGACCGCCAACGTCAAGGGCCCCTACTTCAAGGACGCCGACGGCAAGACCGTCCGCACCCTCACGGGGCTGAAGACCGACGCGAAGGGCCTGCTGAAGCTGCCCGAGCTGTACGCCGACGACACGGCCGGCACGTTCCTGCTCCGCATCACCACGACAGGCGGGGCGACACTCACGGTCGAACTGACCGTGGCTGCGGCGGCGACGTCCTCGCCGAGCCCGTCGGCCGCCCCGAGCGCGTAGCTCTCAGGTACGACAGACGACGCCCCTCTCGCCCCTCCTGGAAAGGAGGGGCGTCGTTGTGTGTGCAACGTGTTCTCATCTCGGTCGCGCGTTGCTACGGTGCCGAGGAACCTGACGGTGCATCAGTTCTGCCCGTCGCGACCCGTGGGGAGGTTCCGCATGCGCGCCCTCATCGCCGCCGCCACCGGTCTGGCCCTCGCGTTCGCCGTGGTCCTGACACTGACCGCCCTCGGCTCCCCGTCAGGCGGGACGTCCCCGGAACCGCTGCTGACGACCGTGCCCGCACACCCCTGACCGCCCGCCCGGGAGGGAGGCCGAGATGCGCCGCAAGGCCGGCCTGGTCCTGCTCACCCTCGCCGTGTTCTTCGCGGCGCTGTCCCCGCTGCTGCGCTGGTACGCCTTCCCGCGCCTCGCCAAGGTCCCCGCGAACCAGTACCAGGACATGGTCCTGGAGGCGAAGAACGCCACCCTCCTCGACTACGGCACGATGAAGGCGAAGAAGGTCTCCAAGGTCACCATCGTCCAGACTCTCAAGGGCAACGTGGAGGCCTCCGAACGGATCGAGGAGTCGGCGGGCCGGGACGTCGTCGTCTGGGACGGCCTGTCCTACGTCGTCGGCCCCGACGGCAAGATGGTCTCCAAGATCCCCGAGCGCTACATCTTCGACGCCCACACCCAGGAACCCGTGCACGCCACCGGCGAGATGGTCGACGGCGACCCGGTGCGCCGCCAGGGCATCGAGTTCAAGTGGCCCTTCGCGACCGAGAAACGGGACTACGAGTACTTCGACGCCCAAGCCCGCGTCACCGCCCCCATCACCTACGAGGGCACCCGCGACTTCCGCGGCCTGGAGGTCTACTACTTCGAGCAGACCATCCCCTGGACCAAGGTGAAGATCCCCAAGACCCTGCCCGTCAAGGGCCTCACCCCCGAGGCGGTGGCCCAGACCGGCACGACCCGCTGGTACACCACGGTCCGCAAGTTCTGGGTCGAACCCCTCACCGGCGCCCCCGTGTACGGAGAGGAGATCCACCGGGAGGAACTGCGCGGCGGAGCTCTCCTCGGCGACCGCGACAAGGTGACCGCCTTCGCGGGCCACGTGAAGATGCGCGAGGACTACCTCACGCACACCGTCGACCTGGTGAAGTCCCAGCGCCTGCTCATCCTGCTCATGACGTCCTACCTGCCCTGGGGTTTCCTGACCCTCGGCGTCCTCCTGCTGGTCCTCTCGCTGTACCTGGAGGCCCGCGGCCGCCGCCCCTCCGGCCCGGCATCCACGACGGCCGAGGAACCGTCGTCGGTCAGCGCCTGAGCCGCGCGTTGGTGTGCCGCGTCGGCTCGGCACCCGCCGGGTCCTCGGGCCACGGATGCTTCGGATACCGCCCCCGCAGCTCCGCCCGTACGCCTCGGTAGCCGTCCCGCCAGAACGACGCGAGATCGGCGGTGACGGCGGCCGGGCGCCCGGCCGGGGACAGCAGGTGCACGAGCAGCGGCACCCCGGCGACCCGGGGCGACTCCTGGAGCCCGAACATCTCCTGCAGCTTCACCGCCAGCACGGGCTGCTCGGGCCGGGAGTAGTCGATCCGGATCCTCGAACCGCTGGGCACCGTCATCCGCTCCGGGGCCAGCTCGTCGAGCCGCCCCGCCTGACCGGAGGCCCAGGGGAGCAGCCGGGCGAGCGCCTCCCCGGCGTCGATCCGCGCCAGATCGGCCCGCCGCCGTGCCCGGCCGAGCTCCGGCTCCAGCCACTCCTCCACGCGCGCGTGCAGCGCCTCGTCGGACACGTCCGGCCAGGGCTCACCGAGGTGCAGCCGCAGGAACGCGAGCCGCTGCCGCAGAACGCCGGCCTCCGCCGACCATCGCAGCAGCCCGAACCCCTCGCGCCGCAGCCCGTCGAGCAGCGCGCCGCGCACGAGGCCCGGATCGGCGTCACGCAACGTCCGCACGGTCAGCTCGACGGCTCCCAGCCGCTCCACCCGCCGCGCCACGACGTCCCCGCCGTCCCACCCGACCTCGTCCCGCTCCTCCAGCAGGGCCCCCGCGGCGAGCCGGGCCACGTCCTCATCGACCACGGCACCGAGCCGCACCCGCGCGTGCCCCTTCCCGACGGGCCGGTCGGCGACGGCGCAAGCGATCCAGGGGACACCCCGCATCGCGCTTCCGTCGCCTACCTCGGCGCGGGTCCCGGAGACCATGAGGTACGATCCACCGTCACTCCTGGCGATGCGCTCGGGAAAGGCGAGGGCGGCGACGATCCCGACCTGACGCTCTTCCGGGGAGTCCGTCCAGGCCCCGACGCCGGCATCGTGCGGCCGGTTACGGCTGGGAGGGTGGGAAACGCCGGAAATGACGGCCTGCAGCCGCCGAACCTCACTCCGCCACCGCGAGGAATAGGCGTCACCCCCGCGCCGAGCACGACGCAAAGCACCGACCAGATCATCGCCGTACTCCCGCGGAGCCTCCTCGCTCAGCAGGGCGACTACCTCAGAGGCCCGCTCGGCCCCGACGAGGGGCGCGGAGTCGAGCAGCGCCCGCCCCAAGCGTGGATGCACCCCCACCCGGCTCAGCCGGACTCCCCGCTCCGTGGCCCGCCCGACGGAGTCCACCGCCCCCACCGCCGTCAAGACGCCCCGCGCCGCCGCCATCGCCCCACTCGGCGGCCCGTCCAGCAGCGCCAGCCCGGACGCGTCCGGATCCCCCCAGCACGCCACCTGCAGCGCGAACGCCGTCAGGTCGGCCACCTTGATCTCCGGCGACGGATACCGCGGCAGACGCGCGTCCTCGGCCTCCGCCCAGCAGCGGTACACCGCTCCCGGAGCCTCACGCCCGGCCCGCCCCGCCCGCTGCCGCCCGGCGGCCTGCGACGCCCTCACGGTCGTCAGCGCGCTCAGCCCGCGCGCGTGGTCCACCCTCGGCTCGCGCGCCAGACCCGAATCCACCACCACTCGCACCCCGGGCACCGTCAGCGACGACTCCGCGACGGACGTGGCCAGCACCACCCGCCGCCGCTCCCCGGGCACCAGCACCGCGTCCTGCACGGCCGCCGGCGCCCTCCCGTGCACCTGGAGCACCTCGACGTCCCCGAGCCCCCCGAGCTGCCCGGCGACCCGGGCGATCTCGCCCACGCCGGGCAGGAAACACAGCACGTCCCCGTCCCGCTCCGCCAGCGCACGCCGCACCACGGACGCCACATGCGTCAGCAGCGCCGGATCGACCCGCATCCCGTGCGGCGGGCGTACGGGCCGCGCCGGGGGCGCCCACACGGTCTCCACCGGGTGCGCGGTCCCCTGCGCCTTGACCACCGGCGCCCCGCCCAGCAGCCCCGCCCACCCCTGCGCGTCGGTCGTCGCCGAGGCGGCCACCAGCCGCAGATCCGGCCGCAGCGTCTGCCGTACGTCCCACAGGAACGCCGCCGCCGTGTCCGCGTCCAGATGCCGCTCGTGGCACTCGTCGAGCACCACCACGTCGACTCCGGCCAGCTCCTGGTCCCGTTGCAGGCGCTGCACCAGCACACCCGTCGTGACGACCTCCACGCGCGTGTGCCGCCCGACGACCCGCTCCCCGCGCACGGTGTAGCCGACGCTCTCGCCGGGCTTCTCGCCCAGCAGCCACGCCATCCGCCGCGCCGCCGCCCGGGCCGCGATCCGCCGCGGCTCGGCCACGATCACCCGCCGCCCGGGCCCTTCCCCGAGCAGCCCCGCAAGCGCCGGCGGCACCAGGGTCGTCTTGCCGGTACCGGGAGGCGCCACGAGGACGGCGGTGCCGTGCCCCTCCAGGGCGTCGGCCAGGGCGGGCAGGGCGCCGCGTACGGGCAGGGCTTCCAGGGCGTCGTAACGGATCACGCCCTCAGTGTCGTACGCCCGGGAAGACGTCCCACGCGCGCGTGCCTCAGCGCTGGCTGCTCATCGCCTGCATGACCCTCGCGAGAGAGGTCCCACCCGCGCGTGCCGCAGTCCCTCCCTCAGCCTTCGGCCGGGGATGCCCCCGTTTCGCTTCGCTCGCACACGAAGATCGCCGTGCCGGGGATCAGGTTCCCGCGCAACGGCGACCAGCCGCCCCACTCCGCGGTGTTCCAGGCGGGCCACTCCGGCTCCACCAGGTCGACCAGCCGGAAGCCCGACGCGACGACGTCCCGGACGCGGTCGCCGAGGGTGCGGTGGTGCTCGACGTAGACCGCCCGGCCCTCGTCGTCCTGCTCGACGTAGGGCGTGCGGTCGAAGTACGAGGCCGACACCGACAGCCCCTCGGGCCCCGGCTCGTCCGGGAAGGCCCAGCGGATCGGGTGCGTCACCGAGAAGACCAGACGTCCCCCGGGCCGGAGCACCCGGCGCACCTCCCGCAGGACCTGGCGCGGGTCGGCGACGAAGGGCAGCGCCCCGTACGCCGAGCAGGCCAGGTCGAACGAGGCGTCGGCGAAGGGGAGCGCACCGGCGTCGGCGCACACCAGGGGGAAGGAACCGCCGATGCGCAGCGCGTGCTGAAGCTGCCGGTGCGAGATGTCCAGGGCGACCGGGCGCGCTCCCTGGGCGGTCAGCCAGCGCGAGCACTGGGCGGCGCCGGCGCCGATCTCCAGGACGTCCCGGCCCTTCAGCTCCTCCGGCGGGCCGAGCAGCTCGGCCTCCACCTCGTCCAGACCCTCGGGGCCCCACACGAAGCGGTCGTCGCCGAGGAAGGTGCCGTGCTCGACCTGGTACTCGTCCGCGTTGCGGTCCCACCAGCCACGATTGGCCCGGGAGCTTTCCGTGACATCGGCATCGCGCCGGGTGGCCTCGGGTTCGGACGCTTCGGACTCTTGGATGATCGGCTCCCTCGTACTAGTGTGCGGGCTCTTCCGTCAGGCCGGTCCTGGCGGTGTCGCAAAGGGGGCGTCGCGCGCCGCGCGTGGCCTCGAACGACACGACTTGTGCCGGATATGCGGCGTTCGCCCCGCGTGGGCGGCTTCGCGCATTGACCCTGCCCGGCTGCCCCCGTATGCTACAAGTTGCGCTGCGGGCCTGCGCACCTCAGACGTAGCAGGCTGCGCTCGCATCTGTATGTATGTCCCCTCGGTTGTCGAGGCGCCACCGGTTCTGAGTGGCGCTTCCTTGGCTGTCCGGCTTCTGCAGAGCGAAACGGGCTCCCGGCGTAGCAGTACCTACGACTTCAATGTCCGTACCGGAGCCCTTTCCCACATGACGAGCAGCACCGAGACCACCGCCACCACCCCGCAGGTAGCGGTCAACGACATCGGTAACGAGGAAGCCTTCCTCGCCGCGATCGACGAGACGATCAAGTACTTCAACGACGGCGACATCGTCGACGGCGTCATCGTGAAGGTCGACCGGGACGAGGTCCTGCTCGACATCGGTTACAAGACCGAAGGTGTGATCCCGAGCCGCGAGCTCTCGATCAAGCACGACGTCGACCCCAACGAGGTCGTCGCCGTCGGTGACGAGATCGAGGCCCTTGTTCTCCAGAAGGAGGACAAGGAAGGCCGCCTGATCCTCTCGAAGAAGCGCGCCCAGTACGAGCGTGCCTGGGGCACCATCGAGAAGATCAAGGAAGAGGACGGGATCGTCACCGGTACCGTCATCGAGGTCGTCAAGGGTGGTCTCATCCTCGACATCGGCCTCCGTGGCTTCCTTCCGGCTTCCCTGGTCGAGATGCGCCGCGTCCGCGACCTCCAGCCCTACGTGGGCAAGGAGCTCGAGGCCAAGATCATCGAGCTGGACAAGAACCGCAACAACGTGGTCCTGTCCCGCCGTGCCTGGCTGGAGCAGACCCAGTCCGAGGTCCGCCAGACGTTCCTCACGACCCTCCAGAAGGGTCAGGTCCGTTCCGGTGTGGTCTCCTCGATCGTCAACTTCGGTGCCTTCGTGGACCTGGGTGGCGTCGACGGTCTGGTCCACGTCTCCGAGCTCTCCTGGAAGCACATCGACCACCCCTCCGAGGTTGTCGAGGTCGGCCAGGAAGTCACCGTCGAGGTCCTCGACGTCGACATGGACCGCGAGCGTGTCTCCCTGTCGCTGAAGGCGACCCAGGAAGACCCGTGGCAGCAGTTCGCCCGCACCCACCAGATCGGCCAGGTCGTGCCCGGCAAGGTCACGAAGCTGGTTCCGTTCGGTGCGTTCGTCCGCGTGGACGAGGGCATCGAGGGTCTGGTCCACATCTCCGAGCTGGCCGAGCGCCACGTGGAGATCCCGGAGCAGGTCGTCCAGGTCAACGACGAGATCTTCGTCAAGGTCATCGACATCGACCTCGAGCGCCGTCGCATCAGCCTCTCGCTGAAGCAGGCCAACGAGTCCTTCGGTTCGGACCCGGCCTCGGTCGAGTTCGACCCGACGCTCTACGGCATGGCCGCGTCGTACGACGACCAGGGCAACTACATCTACCCCGAGGGCTTCGACCCCGAGACCAACGACTGGCTCGAGGGCTACGAGACCCAGCGCGAGGCGTGGGAGACCCAGTACGCCGAGGCGCAGCAGCGCTTCGAGCAGCACCAGGCGCAGGTCATCAAGTCCCGCGAGGCGGACGAGAAGGCCGCCGCCGAGGGTGGCGAGGCTGCCGCTCCGGCCGCGTCCGGTGGTGGCGGTTCGTACTCCTCCGAGGGCCCGGACAACTCCGGCGCGCTGGCCTCGGACGAGGCGCTTGCCGCTCTGCGCGAGAAGCTGGCCGGTGGCCAGAGCTGAACGCTCGCCGCTGAGGCATAGCCGATAGCTGAGGGGCCGTACCTTTCGAGGTGCGGCCCCTTGGTGTTGCTGTGAGCGGGCCCGACGGCCGGCTGCCGGCCGGTGGGAGCTTCTCGCGCAGTTCCCCGCGTCCCTTCAGGGCGCGCTGTCCCGAGCCACAAGATCAATGCCCTCCTCCTTCCGGGAATGCCCACGCGCGCACCGGCGTTGTGCAGTGTGAACACGAGGAGGAGCGGTCACTGTGCTTGATCCGCAGGATTTGTACGCCTGGGAGCCGAAGGGGCTGGCGGTCGTCGACATGGCGCTTGCCCAGGAGTCGGCCGGACTTGTCATGCTCTACCACTTCGACGGATACATCGACGCGGGTGAGACGGGCGACCAGATCGTCGACCGGGTGCTCGACTCCCTGCCCCATCAGGTCGTCGCCCGCTTCGACCACGATCGGCTCGTCGACTACCGCGCCCGCCGCCCGCTTCTGACGTTCAAGCGCGACCGCTGGACCGACTACGAGGACCCCGCTCTCGAGGTGCGGCTCGTGCAGGACGCCACCGGCGCGCCCTTCCTGCTGCTGTCCGGACCCGAACCGGACGTGGAGTGGGAGCGCTTCGCCGCCGCTGTGAAGCAGATCGTGGAGCGGCTCGGCGTGCGCCTCTCCGTGAACTTCCACGGCATTCCCATGGGCGTCCCGCACACCCGGCCCGTCGGCCTCACCCCGCACGGCAACCGCACCGACCTCGTCCCGGGCCACCCCAGCCCCTTCGAGGAGGCACAGGTGCCCGGCAGCGCCGAGGCCCTCATCGAGTACCGCCTGCTCCAGGCCGGGCACGACGTCCTGGGCGTCGCCGCGCACGTCCCGCACTACATCGCCCGCTCCCAGTACCCGGACGCGGCCCTGACGGTCCTGGAGGCCATCACGGCGGCGACCGGACTGGTCCTGCCCGGCATCGCCCACAGCCTGCGGTCGGGCGCCCACCGCACCCAGACGGAGATCGACCGGCAGATCCGCGAGGGCGACGAGGACCTCACGGCGCTCATCGAGGGTCTCGAGCACCAGTACGACGCCGTCGCGGGCGCAGAGACCCGGGGCAACATGCTCGCCGAGCCGGTGGACATCCCGTCGGCGGACGAGATCGGCCAGGAGTTCGAGAAGTTCCTGGCGGAACGAGAAGGCGACAGCTGAACGAGGCGACGGCCGGACGGGCAGGCGACGGGCGGACGACGGTAGGACGGGCAAGCGACGGCTGGACGAGGCGACAGCTGAACGAGCCGGCGACGACCGATCCCCGGTCCGGCCCGGGCGAGGGTCGTGTCAGTGGCAGGGCCTAAGCTGCGGGGCATGCTGAAGGTGGGCCTGACCGGCGGGATCGGCGCCGGCAAGAGCGAGGTGTCACGGCTGCTCGTCGCGTGCGGGGCCGTGCTGATCGACGCGGACCGCATCGCGCGGGAGGTCGTCGCCCCGGGGACGCCGGGGCTCGCCTCGGTCGTCGAGGCCTTCGGGGAGGAGATCCTCGCCGCAGACGGCAGCCTGGACCGGCCCCGCCTCGGCGCCATCGTCTTCGCCGACCCGGAGAAGCTCGCCGTACTGAACTCGATCGTGCACCCCCTGGTGGGCGCCCGCTCCCGCGAGCTCGAGGAGGCCGCCGCCGAGGACGCGGTCGTCCTCCACGACGTCCCGCTCCTCACGGAGAACGGCCTGGCGCCGTTGTACGACCTGGTGATCGTCGTGGACGCGGCCCCCGAGACCCAGCTCGACCGGCTCGTGCGCCTGCGCGGCATGACCGAGGAGGACGCCCGCGCGCGGATGGCCGCCCAGGCGACGCGCGAGCAGCGCCGCGAGATCGCCGACATCGTGATCGACAACGACGTCCCGCTGGAGCGGCTGGAGCAGCGGGTGAGGGACGTGTGGGCCGAGCTGGTGCGCAGGTCGCGGACGCCCCGGCCGTCTCCCACGGAATAGCGGCACCCCGCGAGGGCGTTGAACCCGTGCAGTGAGGGAAGGACTCAGCCGTGCCCGAGACCAGCGGTCCGACCGGACGTACCCCGGAGACGCATGTCATCGACTTCCGTGCCGCCGAGCAACTGCTCGCCGCGCGGGACCCCAGGGGCGCGGTGAAGCTGCTCGACGGCGTCATCGCCACGCATCCGGAGAACACCGCGGCGCGACTGCTGCGGGCTCGTGCCTTCTTCGCGGCGGCGCAGCTGAGACCGGCGGAGCTGGAGTTCCAGATCGTCCTGGAGCGGGAGCCGGACAACGCGTTCGCCCACTTCGCGCTCGCCCGTACGTATGAGCGCCAGGGGCGACCCGACCAGGCGAAGCGCCACTTCCGCCTGGCGGCGGCGCTCGACCCGAACCCGGAGTTCCTGAAGGCCGCGCGCTTCGACTCGTGAGCTGCCTGCCGTGTGCGCCTCAGGGGCGTTCGTCCGGCGGCCGGTAGGGCGGGATGTCGGGGCCCGGCTGATAGTGCGGGCCCTGGCGGATGTGCCGCAGGACGACGGCCAGATCGATCGTGACGATCAGCAGCAGCACCCCGCAGGCGATCGCCCACCCGCTCCGCCCGGCGACGGCGAACGCCACCGTCCCGAAGAGCGCCCAGACCAGCCCCCACAGGCTCAGCCAGAAGCGCGCCCGCAAGGCACTGCGTGCGGTTCTCGGTTCACTGCCTGTACGCATCGTCGATCACCACTCCTGCTTGCAACGTACTCCTCGTGGCAGGGGTCCACCAAGGTCGACCAGGGCCGACACGTCGGCTCCGCGCCCTCACGCCTCGTTCACTCGGTCGGGTGAAGGCGGAGGTCGGCGGGAACGGGTGTGCGGGCGCGGTCCGTTGTGCGGGCATGGAGATGAGAATGCGTGAGGGGTACGAGGGGACGGGACCAGGGGCCATCACTCCGGACGGCTGCGCGGTGGAGCTGTACTCCCGGCTGCCCATCGGGGACGAACCGGATGTCATCGCGGCGGCGGTCCCCGAGGGCGCCCGCATCCTGGAGCTCGGCAGCGGGGTCGGACGCATGACCCACGCACTGCTGGAGCGGGGATTCACGGTCACGGCGGTGGACGAATCCGCCGCCATGCTGGAGCGCGTGCGCGGTGCGCGCACGATATGCGGCCCGATCGAGGAACTGGCTCTGGGCGAGACGTTCGACGTGGTGCTGCTGGCGTCGTTCCTCGTGCACGCGGGAGATGTCGAGGTGCGGCGCGGCTTGCTGCGCACGTGCGTGCGCCATGTGGCGAAGGGCGGCTGGGTGCTGATCCAGCGGGAGGGCGAGGGCTACCACGAGAACGTGCCGCGCGAGCGCAAAGACCCCAGCGGCTTCACCCTGCGGATCGCGTCGTCGGAGCCGGTCGGCGACGGAGTCAACTCGGTGCGCGCTGAGTACGAGTTCCCGGACGCGGTCTGGACCCAGACGTTCCGCGCCCGTCCCCTGACCCAGGAGCAGTTCGAGGAGGCGCTGGAGGAAGCGGGCCTGAAGGTGGACCGCTATCTGACAGAGGATCGGATATGGGTGCGGGCGGTGCCGACGGGCGAGGCCACCGGGAGTGTGTGAAAGCCGGCTCGGGGGAGTGGAACCAGGACGCCTGAGCCGGTACGACACGGTCGCGACCTCACTGGCGCTGCTCGGGGACGCCGAACTGCGCGAACTGGTGGACGCGGCCCGGCCACTGGGCACCGGCATCGGCGGGAAGTCGGCCCGGCTCGATGTGTCCGGCACACCGGTCTTCGTCAAGCGCGTCCCCCTCACGGACCTGGAGCAGCGGCCGGAGCATCAGCTGTCGACGGCCAACGTGTTCGGACTGCCCATGGTCTGCCAGTACGGCATCGGCGGGCCCTCGTTCGGGGCGTGGCGGGAGGTCGCCGCCCACGCCATGACCACCAACTGGGCGCTGTCCGGACAGTTCCAGGGCTGTCCGCTGATGTACCACTGGAGGGTGCTGCCGGACGAGGCGCCCCACCGGGCGCAGGAGCTCGCCGACGTGGAGAGGGTCGTGGCCTACTGGGGAGGGAACGCGGCGGTGAGACGGCGGGTCGAGGCCCTGCAACAGTCCTCGGCGAGCGTCGCGCTCTTCCTGGAGTACATACCCCGGACGCTGAACACCTGGCTCACGGAGCAGATGCGAGCCGGTGACGAGGCGCTCGACCGGGCGTGTGCCCTCGTGGAGAAGGAACTGACGTCCGGTACGTCCTTCATGAACAGCCGTGGGCTGCTCCACTTCGACGCCCACTTCGAGAACATCCTCACCGACGGCCGGCGCCTGTACTTCGCCGACTACGGCCTGGCCCTGTCCACCCGCTTCGACCTGACGCCCGCCGAGGCCGACTTCTACGACGAGCACGACGCCTACGACCGCTGCTACACGGCCAGTTACCTGGTGAACTGGCTGATCACCGCCCTGTACGGCGGGGACTGGGAGATTCGTGCAGAGCTGATACAAGCGTGGGCCCAAGGGAGGCCACCGGCCGGAGCGCCGCCGGGGACAGCCGAGATCCTCGCCCGCAACGCCCCGGTCGCGGCTGTGATGACCGACTTCTACCGCACCCCCAGGGGGAAAGCCGGACCACCCCCTACCCGAGGGAGAGGCTCCACCTGCTCTGTCCGTGACCGGTGGGGTGGGGCCGGCAGCGCCGCGGTGACCCTTCCGCTTCAGGTGCCCGGGCGGCGATGAGTTCCGGAGCGAGGGCCGGTCTACCTCTCCGACACCACCACGGACGCCCTGAACAGGAGACCCTCATGTCCGAGATCACCGCTGCCGTCCCGGCCGACGCCACCCCGGCCGGCGTCGTCATCGCCGAGTCCGTGACCGCTCGCGGGCGACGTGCGCGCATCGCCCTGCGCGCTCTACAGGTACTGCTCGCCCTCTTCTACGCGATCGCGAGCGCCCTGCCCAAGCTGATCGGACACGCGTCGGCTGCCGAGTCGTTCGAGCGGCTCGGCTGGGGCAGCGCGGGGATGTACACCATCGGCGCGCTCGAACTGGCCGGGGCGATCGCGCTGTTGATCCCGGTGCTCCAGTCGGTGGCGGCGATGGCGCTGAGCGCGTTGATGGTGGGCGCGTTCATCGTGCAGACAGCCGTCTTCGACGGGCAGTACGCGGCGACGCCGGTGATTCTGCTCGTGCCGCTCACCCTCATAGCGTGGGCGCGGCGACGGCACAACGCGGATCTGCTCCGGCTGCTGCGGCGCCGGATGTGACCGGCCGGGTCTCCGCCTGCCCATGGTGCCTTGGGTGTCTTGCCCAAGGCCCCTCCCCGGGTCGGCCTGTCCGTGCCGCTCGGTCAGGGCCTCGGTCTGCCCGAGCCGCTGCCGAAGGTTCCGCCGCCGGGAACAGGCCCGGGGCCGGATACGCTGCCGGGGCCCGTAGAGCCGCGGAGGCGTTCCATTTCGCGGCGGTCCCGCTTGGTCGGGCGGCCTGCGCCGCGGTCGCGGATGCCGGCGGGGGCGACGGCCTCGCGGGGCGGGGGCGGCGGGGAGTTGTCGATGTAGCACTGGGTGGCCACGGGGGCGCCGACCCGCTTGCGGATCAGCCGCGTGACGATGACGACCCGTTCGCGACCGTCGTGCCGCAGGCGCACCTCGTCCCCCACACGGACGGCGTGCGCGGGCTTCACACGCTCGCCGTTGACGCGCACGTGGCCGCCCCGGCAGGCGGTGGCTCCCATGGAGCGGCTCTTGACGAGGCGCACGGACCAGATCCAGCTGTCGACACGGACGGTCGTACCCGCCTGTGGGCCCGCGGCCTCGGCAGCGGTGATCGCCGCGGCGACCTTCGGATCCAGGGGCTGGGCCTCGCCCCCCTCGGAGGTGCCGACGGGCGTGGGGGATCCGGGCGCCGGGCCTTCCGCCCCGTCCGTCATGTCGTGCTGCGCACCCTGAGAAGCCATGCCTTCGACCTTAGTCCTCCGGAAGCCTTCCGAGAGCCCTCAGCGAGCCCTTCGAGGGCCCTCAGCGAGCCCTTCGAGAGTTCCGCGAGAGCCCTCCGGGTCGCCCGTGAGAGATGGCTGACCGCACCTCAGGCCACCGAAGAGGCCGCTCTGCCGAAGAACCCGCTCCGCCGGAGTAAAGCGCTGCTGCTGTCCGGGGCTCTGCTCTGGCTGCGCCGCGCCGGCACACGGCCCGCGCCGGGCGCGACCATCACCTCGGGGTCGCGTGCCGGCATGTCCTGAGGGTTCCGCACCCGGTGCGGGGAATGGTCCCCGCCGCCCCTACCGTGGAGGTATGGACGCCAGCGGCCTTCCCCTCCTCGACCGGCGCATCGCGGACTGCAGGGCCTGCCCGCGGCTGGTCTCCTGGCGTGAGGAGGCGGCCCGGACCAAACGGGCCGCCTTCACGGACTGGACGTACTGGGGCCGGCCCGTGCCCGGTTTCGGGCCGGCGGACGCCCGGCTGCTGATCGTCGGACTCGCCCCGGCCGCGCACGGCGGCAACCGCACCGGCCGGATGTTCACCGGCGACCGCTCCGGGGACGTGCTCTACGAGGCGCTGTACGACGTGGGCCTCGCTTCCCAGCCGACCGCCGTGCACGCCGACGACGGCCTGGAGCTGCACGGCGTGCGCGTCACCTCGCCCGTGCACTGCGCCCCGCCCGCCAACAAGCCGACCCCCGAGGAGCGGGACACCTGCCGTCCCTGGCTCGTGCAGGAACTGCGGCTGTTGCGCCCGACGCTGCGGGCCGTGGTGGTGCTCGGCGGTTTCGGCTGGCAGGCGGCGCTGCCCGCGTTCGCCGAGGCAGGCTGGTCCGTGCCCCGGCCACGCCCCGCCTTCTCCCACGGCGCCCGGTTCCACCTCGACGGCCTGGAACTCTTCGGCTGTTTCCACGTCAGCCAGCGCAACACCTTCACCGGCCGGCTCACCCCCACCATGCTGCGCGACGTCCTGCGGACGGCCGGACGCGCGGCGGAGCTGCCGGTCCGCGGCGGTCAGGGAGCGGCCTCTGCCCCGGGCGGCCAGGGAGGGGCCTCTTCCCCCGGCGGTCAGGGAGGGGCCTCTTCCCCCGGCGGTCAGGGAGCGGCCTCCTCGCCGAACAGGTGGCGAACCGTGGAGCGGTAGTTGGTCCGCACGTGCGTCAGCGCGTGCGCGCGGGCCCTGTCCGGGTCGCCCGAGGCGATGGCCTCGTACAGCTCGCGGTGTTCCACGAGGAGCTGGGGCCACTCCTCGTTGCGCCGCGTCATCCAGCGCAGCCGCCCGGCGACCGGTTCCAGAGCCTCGGTCAGCAGGCTGTTGCCGGCCATCGCCACGATGCGGTCGTGCAGCCGGCTGTTGACGTCGGTGATCGCCTCTGCGTCCCCGGCCTCGGTGGCGGCGGCCGCGCGGTCGATCAGCTCCCGGACCTCGGCCAGATCCTGCGGGGTCGCTCGGGAGGCGGCGAGTCCGGCGGCGTAGACCTCCAGAGCTTCTCGCAGTTCGAACAGTTCTTTGACGTCGGTCGGGGTGAGACGGCGTACTACCGTGCGGCGGGGCGTCTCGAAATGGACGAACCCCTCGGCCACAAGGGCCCGGATCGCCTCCCGGACCGGCACGCGCGAGACGCCGAACCGCTCCGCCAGCTCGCGTTCGACCAGGCGGTCGCCGGGAAGCAGGCCGCCCGCGATGATCTGCTGCCGCAGCTCGGACGTGACGCGTTCGCGCACCGCTCCCAGGGGTTCGATCTTCGTCATGCAGCCCATCTTCGCCGACGCGAGGGGTCTTTTACGGAGCGTTAACAGGAGCGATATCCGTCAGAACTGTTGACGGCGAGACCATGACGGCAGTTTGGTATACCAAACACGCTCGCCGTGCGGCCCCCCCCGCAGCGCAGCCCTCCGTCGTCCCCTTGCTCTGGAGGCCCCGTGTCCCTCGCCGACCGTGCCGCGACCACCGGCACCCCAGCGTTCGTCCCCGATCCCCGGCTCACCAACGAAGACCTCGCGCCCGCCGGCAAGCGCAACTGGAAGGTCTTCGACCTCTTCGCCATGTGGATGTCCGACGTCCACAACCTCGGCAACTACACGTTCGCCGCCGGACTGCTCTTCCTGGGCATGAACGTCTGGCAGATCTTCACGTCCCTGCTCGTCGGGTTCGTGATCATCTACATCGGCATGAACTGGATGGGGAAGATCGGCCAGCGCCACGGAGTGCCCTTCCCGGTGGTCAGCCGCATCGCCTTCGGCATCTGGGGTGCCAACATCCCGGCGCTGATCAGGGCCGTGATCGCCATCATGTGGTACGGCATCCAGACCTACCTCGCCTCCGTCGCCGTCAACGTGATGCTGCTGGCGGCCTGGCCCGGCCTCGAGTCGTGGACGCACAACTCCTTCCTCGGCCTGGACGCCCTCGGCTGGGTCTCCTTCATCGCCCTGTGGCTGGTCCAGGCGGCGATCATCAGCAGGGGCATGGAGTCGGTGCGCAAGTTCCAGGACTTCTGCGGCCCGGCGATCTGGCTCGTGATGATCGCGCTGGCCGTCTGGATCCTCGCCAAGGCCGGCTGGACGATCTCGCTCACCTCCACTCCGCACCCGGTGTCGGTCGGCGAGCAGTGGCGTCAGTGGTTCGGCGCGATCGGCCTGGTCCTCGCCACGTACGGCACGCTGATGCTCAACTTCTGCGACTTCTCCCGCTTCGCGCCCGACTACAAGTCCGTCAAGCGCGGCAACTTCTGGGGCCTGCCCATCAACTCCACGGCCTTCGTGATCGTGTCGGTCATCGTCACCGCGGGCGCCTTCGAGGTCTTCGGCAAGGAGATCACCGACCCCGCCTACCTCGTCGCCGAGATCGGCAACACCTGGGTACTGGTCGTGGGCGCGCTGACCTTCGCCATCGCCACCATGGGCGTCAACATCGTCGCCAACTTCGTCTCACCGGCGTACGATCTGGCCAACGTGTGGCCACAGAAGATCACCTTCAAGGTCGGCGGCATGATCAGCACCGTCGCGGCGCTGCTCGTCACCCCCTGGAACCTCTTCTCCAACCCGACCGTCGTGAACTACTTCCTCGGGGGCCTGGGCGCCTTCCTCGGACCGCTGTTCGGTGTGATCATGGTCGACTACTACTGGGTCAAGCGTGGCCGCGTGAACGTCGACGAGCTGTTCGACGTCTCTCCCGGCGCCCGCTACCACTACCGCAAGGGCTTCAACCCCAAGGCACTGTGGGCGTTCCTGCCCGCGGCCGGGGTCGCGGCGGTGCTCGCGCTGGTGAAGACCTTCAGCGACGTCGCCCCGTATTCCTGGTTCATCGGCACGGGGCTCGCCGCCGGGCTGTACGCGGCCCTGTGCCGTCCCGAGCGCGCCACCGCGGAGGTCTGAGAGACGTGCGGATCGTCGTCACCAACTGCAACACCACGCAGGAGATGACCGAGGAGATCGTACGAGGTGCCCGGGCCGCCGCAGGTCCGGGCACCACCGTGACCGGACTGACCCCCACGTGGGGGCCCGAGTCGGCGGAGGGCTGGCTCGACAGCTACCTGTCCGCCGCCGCCGTCCTGGACACGCTGCGGACCTACGACGGACCGCAGTACGACGCCGTGGTCCTGGCCGGCTTCGGGGAGCACGGGAGGGAGGGCGTGCGCGAACTGGTCGACGTACCGGTTGTCGACATCACCGAGGCCGCGGCGCATCTCGCCTGCCTCGTGGGCCGCCGCTACGGCGTCGTGACCACTCTGGAGCGCTCGTGCGGCCAGATCGAGGACAGCCTGGAGACGGCCGGCGTGGCGCGCAACTGCGCGGCGATCGTCGGCACCGGCCTGAACGTGCTCGACCTCGGTGACGAGGAGCGGACCGAGACGGCGTTCCTGGCCGCCGCCGAACGGGCCTGCGCGGCCGGAGCGGAGGTGCTCGTCCTGGGCTGCGCCGGCATGACGGGGCTGCAGAGGGCCCTGGGCCAGAAGCTGGGGCTGCCGGTCGTCGACGGGGTCGCCGCGGCGGTCAGACTGGCGGAGTCGCTGGTGGCGCTGGGCCTGACCACGAGCCGGGTGGGGAGCTACGCCGGTCCGCTGCCGAAACGGAGGCTGTGGGGGAGGCCCGCGGGGCAGTAGCTCGTGCCGGGCCGCCCGGACCGTCCGGTGTGACGTCGTGGTGACGGGCCCCGCGAGTGCGGGCCGACGAGCACCGCGTCACCGATCAACGTGGCGGACCTCGCCTACTCGGGAACGACGGCTGTCGCCGTGATCTCCACCAACTGGCCGGTGTACCCGAGACACGCCACGCCGATCAGCGTCGACGAGTGCGGACCCGCACTGAGACCGGACGCCTCGACCACGCTCCAGACGGCGGACAGCACGGCCGGCTCGCCGCTCACCACGTACACGTCGGTCGCCACGACGTGCCCCAGGTCGCTGCCGACGGCCGCCAGTTGCTCGCGCAGGTTGTCGATGACCTGTTCCGCCTGCCGTACGGGATCGCCGGGTCCCACGAGCGTGCCGTCCGGGCCCAGCGGTACGGACCCGGCGAGGAACGCCAGCCGCGTGCCGGCCTCCACGACAGACGCGTGGGAGTAGGTGGGCGGCGGGAAGAGGCTCGGGACGGTGACGCGGCGGATCACGTGAGGGCTCCGATCTGCGGGCGGCGGCACGACGACCACCGATCATGCGGGCCGCGGGACGTGCGCGCACCCGTATTTCGGTACCCGCCGACCGTGCCACCCCTCTACGCTGCCGAGGTTCCGCCTGCCCAGGCCCGGCTGCCCAGAGATCCCGGCTGCGGCTGTCCGAGTCCCGCCCGTCCGAGTCCCGCCCGTCCGAGTCCCGCCCGTCCGAGTCCCGCCCGTCCGAGTCCCGCCCGTCCGAGTTCCGCCCGTCCGAGTTCCGCCCGTCCGGGTTCCGCCCGTCCAGGGCCCGTCTGCCCAGGAGCCGCCGTGCCCGTCCTCCCGGACCACACCTTCCTCGCCGCCACCGCCGACCGCCTGGCCGCCCTGCCCGCCGTCGAGGCCGTCACCCTCGGCGGCTCCCGGGCCCAGGGCACCGAACGTCCCGACAGCGACTGGGACCTGGCGGTCTACTACCGCGGCGCCTTCGACCCGGCGGACCTCCGCGCGGTCGGCTGGGAGGGCGAGGTCTGCGAGCTCGGCGCCTGGGGCGGCGGCGTCTTCAACTCGGGTGCGTGGCTGACGATCGAGGGCCGTTCGGTGGACGTCCACTACCGCGATCTGGACGTGGTCGAGCACGAGGCGGCCGAAGCGGAGGCGGGCCGTTTCCGTGTCGAGCCTCTCATGTTTCCACCTGGCGGGCATCCCGACGTACCTGCTCGTCGCCGAACTCGCGGTCAACCGGGTGCTGCGGGGCGAACTGCCCCACCCGGGCACCTATCCGCGGGCCCTGCGCGAGAGCGCCCCCGCGCACTGGCACGGCATGGCCGCGGCCACCCTCGCCTACGCCAAGGCCGGCCACGCCCCGAAGGGCGCCGTCACCCAGGTCGCGGGCGCGATCGCGCTCGCCGCGGCCCAGACCGCGCACGCGGTGCTGGCCGCGCGCGGGGAGTGGGTCACCAACGAGAAGGGCCTGGTCGCGCGGGCGGGGTTGCGCCAGGTGGACGCCGTTCTCGGCGACCTGACGGACGATCCGGCCGCGCTCGCCCGGGCCGTCACCGACACGGAGGCCCTCCTCGCCCGGGCCGTGGAAGCCGTCACCGCCGGGTGAACTGGACGCGGGTCGGCTGGACGGTGTCCGGGCGGATCGCGATGCCGTCGACGGTGAGCTGTTCGCCGTAGATGTCGGTGAGCCGGAGGGGACCGCCGCAGCCGTTGCCGCCGGGGGAGAGGAAGTAGTTGTACTCGGTGCGGGTCAGCCGGGTCCAGCCGCTGCCGGTCCTGACCTCCAGCCGGGCCAGCGGGTTGCGGTGGCCCAGTGCCTGGATGCCGCACCAGTGGCTGCTGGAGCCGGTCTTGTAGCGGATCGAGAGCGTCTGCGACACGTCGGGGCTCTGCAGACTCCAGGTGATCGGTATCCGGCCCGCGGAGAGTCCGGCGAGCTTCGCGAACGCCTCCTTGCTGAGGTCGATCTGCCCGGGTGCGCAGGGCAGGGGGCACTCGTTGGTGATCCGGACGGTGACGGAGGCGCCGCTCGCCGCGCGGACCAGGATGTACGCCCCGCACGCCTGGGACGTCTCGTAGTCGGTGTGGTTCATCGCCGCGACCATGAGGTCGGGGCTCGGGCCGTAGAGGCACGCCCCGTCGCCGTCATTGGCGTCGTAGTGGGTGGCGACGCCGTTGTAGGTGGTGCCGGGCTTGATCCTCCCCGCCAGGGGTGCCGTGCCGGACGCCGGACGCGGTGCGGCGGGCCCGGTGGCGGTGGGCGAGGGCCGCGCCGAAGGGGTGGTCGCGGCGGGCTTCGGGGCCCGGGACGTCTTGGCAGCCTTGGGTGGCTTGGAGGTCTTCGACGCGGGTGTGGCCTTGTGGGTCGTCGGCGGGGCGGTCGGCCGGGCGCCGGCGGTGGCCTGGGCCGCGGTGCGCACCGTGTCCGGTTCGCCGCCGGGGCGCAGGGCGATCACGAGGGAGACGAGGAGACCCACGGCTGCCGCGGCGACCGCGAAGACGAGGGCCGTGCGCCGCTTGCGGACGGGGCGGCGGTGGGACGGTGTTGCCACGGATGAGTCCTTCGGGTCCTTGCGTGGTTCGGGAGAACGCGCGCTCACGACTCACCAGTGGCCGCCGGGCCCGAAAAGGTTGCCGCGGCCCGTCTCCTGATCGCCTACCTCGTGATCGCGCCTCGGGCCTGCGTACCTCGGGCCTGCGTACCTTGGGCCTGCGTACCTTGGGCCTGCGTACCTCGGGCCTGCGCACCTCGGGCCTGCGTACCTCTTGATTGCGTACATAAAGAACACCGGTTCCGAGCCGTCCGACACGTTCCGGAAACCTGTCCTCCAGGAACCCCGCCTACCGTGGGCAGCCACACCCCGCCCCGGCCGCCGTCGCCCGAAGGCTCACCACTGCCCTCGCCGAGACGACAGGAGCTCCGTGTCCCGCCGCATCGCCCCGAAGCTTCCGCCCTGGTTCGCGCACGCCCTGCGTGCCCAGCGGGGGCCGGTGCCCTGGAACGCGGTGACGCGGGGGGCCCTGTCCGCCGGACCCGTCCTGCTCGTGGCCGTCCAGACCGGTCACACCTCCCTCGGAGTCGTCGCCGCCGTCGCCGCCATGCTCGCCGGGATCAACGACCGGCCCGGGAGCCGGCGCCTCTCGGTCAAACGGATCGGAGCGCCCGCCCTGGGCGGTGCGGCGGGCCTTCTGGTCGGGACGTACAGCGGGCAGGGGGCCGGGGCGGTCGTCCTCACCGTCGTGCTCACCGTCGTCGGGCTCGTCGCCGGGGGGATGAGTGCCGTCGGGCCCGTCGCGTCCGCCGCCGGAACGCAGGTGCTGGTCGGCGCGGCGATCGGGGCCGGGATGCCCCTGCCGGAACCCGGCTGGGAGCGGGCGCTCGCCTTTCTCGCCGGCGCGGGGTGGCTGCTCGTACTGCGGCTCGTCCTGCCCACGCCCGGCTCCCTCGCGGGCGACTTCCGGTTCGACGGGGAGCGGCAGGCCGTGGCGGGTGTGTACGAGGCCGTCGCCGATCTGCTCGACGCCGTCGGCGGGCCGGACGCCATCCGCCGCCGGGCCGCGCTCACCGCCGCCCTCGACCATGCCCAGGACGCCCTCGACGGGCCCCGGCTGCGGAAGTACGCCTCCTCCTCCGCCGAGCGGCGGCTGCACGCGCAGTACGCCGCGGCGCTGCCCCTCGCGGAGGCCGCCACCGCCCTCGCCTGGGCCGAGGAGGCCGTCGCCGAACGGGCCTCAGAAGGTCCGCGGCGGCTCGCCGCCGCCGTGCGCGACAACACCCACACCGGGCCGCTGCCCGCACCCTCCCGTTCGGCTCCCGCCCTGCGCGCCCTCGACGACGCGCTCCTGCACGCCGCCGAGGCGTTCGACCAGGGCCGGGGCGGCGACCTGCACACCCGGCCCCGCAGCGCCCGGGACCGGCTGCGCGCCGTCTTCGGGAGCGCCGGCCGCGAGTACGGGCTGCGCGTCGCCCTCTGCTTCGGCGCCAGCTCTGCGGTGGCCCAGGCGCTGCACCGAGGCCAGTGGTACGGGCAGCACGAGCACTGGTACTGGCTGCCCGCCACGGCCGTCTTCCTCGTCAAGCCCGACCTCGGGCCGCTGGCCTCGCGCGTGCTGAACCGGGCCGCCGGGACCGTCCTCGGGGCGCTGCTCTTCGCCGGGCTCGCCGCCGTCCTGCCCCACCCCCAAGGGCTCATCGCGCTCGTCGCCCTCAGCGGAGCGCTGATACCCGTGGCCACCCGGCACTTCGCCGCCCAGACCGCCGTCGTCACCGTCCTGGTCCTCGCGCTCGTCATGGTCGGCGGCGAGCCCCAGGCCTCCGCCGGCCGGATCGGCGAGACGCTGCTGGCCTGCGCGATCGTGCTGATCGTCGGGCACCTGCCGATGCCCGGCCAGCGCGGCGGGGGAGTGCGCGCCCGGCTCGTGGCGGCGAACGAGGCAGCGTACGCCTACCTCACGCACGTGCTCGACGAGGCCGACGCCCCGCGCATCGGGACCTCCGGCACACCCTCCGGCCACCGCGCCACCCGCTGGACCCTGCGCCGCGAGGCCTACCGCACCCTGGCCGAGGCCCGTGCGGCCATTTCCCGCGCCGCCCACGAACTGCCCGCCCTCGCCCGGCACACCGAAGGCGCGGACGAGGTGGCCGACCTCCTCGAACGCCTCGTCGACACCACGACCGCCTGCGCCGTGCACCTCGACGACACGGGCCGGATCGGGCCCCGCCACCAGGAGCGCCTCACGGCCGTCCTCGACGAACTCGCCGGACGGGGCGAACGGGTGGGCCTGCGGTCGCCCCGGACACCCCTCGCCGGCTAGCCCGCCCGGTACGGTCCCGGTGCTCAGCCGCCGACCCGCACCCACACCGGAGCGTGGTCCGATCCGGGCTCGCCCCGCCGCTCCACCGGGTCCGAGCCGACCGACGGCAGGCCGGGCGGGCCCTCGCCCGGCAGACCCGTGCCCGCCGCCGTCGCCCGGCGCACCAGGCGGTGGCTCAGCAGGATGTGGTCGATCAGCTCGCGCCGCCCGGAGTTCACCCGGGACCAGCGCTGCCCGGGCGGGATGAGCGGGGCCACGTCCCACAGCCGCGTCGCATCGTCGTGGTCGGGCCGGTCGTAGCCCGGTGTGCCGAGCTCCGAGCCGGGCGGGCCGAGCAGGATCTGCGTGGTCGCCGCCTGCACCTCGTCGTTCAGGTCGCCCAGCACCGCCACGTCCCGCCCCTGCCCGTCCCCGGCCAGCAGCCGGTCGGCGAGGGCGCGCAGGGCCGTCGCCTCGGCGGCCCGCCGGTACAGGGCATAGGCGCCGTAGCGGGCGCGTTCGCCCTCATCGCGGGGCTGGAAACGGCCGTTCGGGTACGACAGCAGCTTGGACTTCAGATGGCATACGGCCACCCGCAGCGGCCCGCCCCCGCCCCCGCCCTCACCCTCGACCTCGACCGCCAGAACGCCCCGCCCCGCCTCCCCCGCCGTCAGCCCCGCATCGTCCGCCTGGACGGGACGCAGCTCCGCCGGGAACGCCCGCGTGTCGGCCACCACCGTCATCGCGACACGGCTGAGGAACCCGACTCGTGTCCCCCGGCTGTCCGGGTGCTCGGACAGGGCGACATGCCAGTCGTCGTCGAGCATCCCGGCCAGATCCTTCAGAGCCTCCGGGTCCCCGACCTCCTGCACGCCGAGCAGGGCCGGATCGAGTTCCGTGATCACGGCGGCGAGCGCGGCGAGCTTCGCTTCGTACCCGGCCTCGTCCCGCGGGCCGTACGGGCCGCCGGGCCGGTAGAGATTCTCCAGATTCCAGGTGCCGAGGAGCATGCCGGGCTCCTTTCAGAAGCCGACAGTCGGGGTGGTGAGGCCAGGGTGCGCGCCCGGCCCGCCCCGCGACAGAGCCGTGACGGGATGTGCGGTTCGGCTCATGCCGCCCTACGACGCCGTCGTACGTTGGCGTGGTGACGCCTTCTGCCGCGGACAGTCCCGCCGAGCTCATCATCAGCGCATGTACCGTCCTCGTGCACGACGATCAAGAGCGGATCGGGTTCGCGGAGGATGCCGCGATCGTCGTACGGAACGGTGTCGTCGAGGCGGTCACGACCACCGCGGAGGTCGCGGACCTGCCCGCCGCCGAGCGCATCGACGCCCCCGGACAGGTCGCCCTGCCCGGTCTGATCAACTGCCACACGCACGCCCCGATGGTCGCGCTGCGCGGCCTCGCCGAGGACCTGCCGACCGAGGAGTGGTTCAACGACGTCGTCTGGCCCCTCGAGTCCAACCTCACGGCCAGGGACGTCGAGTTGGGGGCGCGGCTGGCCTGCGCCGAGATGATCCGCGCGGGCGTCACCTGCTTCGCCGACCACTACTTCGCCATGGACGCGGTCGCACGAGTGGTCGCGGACTCCGGCATGCGGGCCCTGCTCGGGGAGACCTTCTTCTCCTCGCAGGGGCCCGAAGGCCGGGAGCGGTCACTGGAGTTCGCCCTGCGCCACCGCGGAACGGCCGACGGCCGGATCACCACCGCGCTCGCGCCCCACGCCCCCTACACGGTCGACGACACCGACCTCGCCGCCACCGCCGAGCTCGCCGGCACGCACGGCCTGCCCGTGCACCTCCACGCCGCCGAGAACCGCGACCAGACCGAGACCGGCCTCGCCCGCCACGGCGTCACCCCGATCGAGGTCCTGGAACGCACCGGCGTCCTCGCCACGGACGTTCTTCTCGCCCACGGCACCGGCATCATCGACCGTGATCTGCCCGTCCTTCAGCGGGCGGCCGGTCGTACGGCCGTCGCCAGCGCGCCCCGCGGCTACCTCAAGTTCGCCTGGCCCGACACCACACCCGTGCGCGCCCTGCGCGACATCGGCGTCGACGTCGGACTCGCCACCGACGGCGCCGCCTCCAACAACAACCTCGACGTGTGGGAGGCCATGGCTCTCACCTCGCTGGTCCAGAAGTCGGCCGAGGGCGACCCCCGCTGGCTGACCTCCCGCCAGGCGCTGCACCACGCGACCCTGCAGAGCGCCCGGGCCGTGGGGCTCGGGGACCGCGTCGGGAGCATCGCGCCCGGCCGGAAGGCCGACATCGTCCTGGTCGACCTCACCGGCCCCCACACCCGGCCCGTCCACGACCTGGCCGCCACTCTCGTGCACAGTGCCCGCTCCGCCGACGTGCGCACCACGATCGTCGACGGACGGATCCTGATGCGGGACCGGGAACTGCTGACGATCGACGTGCCGGAGGTGGTGCGGGAACTGGAGGAGCGACTGCCCGCCCTCGTCGACCGCAGCCACGGCCGGCGCGTCCAGCGCTACGACACCTGACGGCATCGCGAAGCACGATCCCAAGGGGCGCGCGTCGACATTCGGGGCGCCTGCGAAAAGTGAGAGCGTGCGGCATCACGAGGGGTACGACGACTGATACGGAAAGTGAACACATGCGCCAAGAGGCTGAGAGGTTGGTCACACTTGGCGGTGAACGCGTGTCAAGTACGTCTCAGAACCGTCACTTCGCGAGCCGTTCACCCCATGGTTGGCGTTTAACTCTACGAGTACAGCGCTACATGGAGGTGCAGGGTGAACGGGCGAACGGTGCTCGAGCGCTTTCCCGCCGGTGGGCCCCGTGGCTCCTGGCCTGCGGAGGAATTCGCGCAGGCGCGGCGCAGCGAGGGCCTGCCTGCCGAGGTCGTCATGGACCTCGCCACGGACATGTTCCTGGTGATCGTGCGCAGCGGGGACGCGGCCGACGCCACGGCCTGACGTGTGCCGTCAGCCCGCCTTCGGCGCCGGAACCTTCCTCACCGGCGCGGGTGACGAGGCGAACTGCTCCGCCTGGAGCGCGTACAGCTCGGCGTAGAGCCCGCCGGTCGCCAGCAGCTCGTCCGGCGTCCCCGACTCCACGAGCCGGCCCTGGTCCAGGACGTGCACCAGATCCGCGTGCCGCACGGACGCCAGCCGGTGGGTGATCAGCACGACCGTCTGGCCGCTGTCGGCCAGGGCGCGGATCCGCTCGAAGACCTCCAGCTCGGCCCGGGCGTCCAGGGCCGCCGTCGGCTCGTCCACGATCAGGATGCGGCCCCTGCGATAGGCCGCACGGGCGATACCGAGCCGCTGCCACTGGCCGCCCGACAGTTCGTGCCCGCCGCTGAAGTTGCGGGCGAGCAGCGTGTCCAGCCCGCGCGGCAGGTCCGCGACCACCGTCTCCGCCCCGGCCTCGGCGATCGACGCGGCCAGCCGGTCCTCGCTCACGGGCACCGACGTACGTCCCAGGGCGACGTTCACCCGGGCCGTGAAGGGCCACCGCTTGAAGTCCTGCGCCACCATCGCGATTCGTTCGGCCAGCAGGTGCCGGTCCGCGGTCGCCGCGTCCACGCCGTCCCACAGGATCCGCCCCCGCTCCGGCGTGTAGAGCCCGGCGAGCAGTTTGACCAGGGTGGTCTTGCCGGAGCCGTTCTCCCCGACCAGCGCCACGATCCGGCCCAGCGGCAGGGTGAGCGTCACGTCGTCGAGGGCCGGGCGGGCGGACTCGCCCGGGTAGCGGAAGGTGACGTTCTCGAAGCGGATCTCGCGCGGATCCTCCGGCAGCCGTGTGCCGCCCGCCGGGATCGCCCACTGGTCCGCCTCGGTGTACAGCCGGTGCAGATCGCCGACGAAGAGCGCCTCCTCGTGCAGCGCGTTGACCTCCACCACGAGCGTGTCCAGGCTCTGCGAGCCGGTCCGGATCGCGATCACGGCCGTACCCGCCACCGACAGGGCCATCGCGCCCGCCAGCAGCAGCCCGCCCAGCGTCGCGTACGTCGCCACCGTCGCCAGGCCCGTCCACGCCGCCGCGATCAGGCCGGTGCGCGCGGCGAGCCTCGCCAGGCGGGCCTGCTCGGCCTCGGCCGTCTCCGACATCGCGCGGAAGTGCCGCAGCAGGAAGGAGCCCACTCCGTGCACCCGGATCTCGGGGGCCGCCTCGGGCTCGATCAGCAGGCTGCCGAGCAGTCGGCCCGCGCGGGCGTGCTGCACCCAGGCGTGGAAGGACTCGTAGCGGCGCCGGGCCACGGTCAGCGCGCTCCAGGCGCTCGGCAGGGTCATCGTGACCAGCAGCGGCAGCAGGGCGGGGTGCAGCACGGTCAGCACGCCCGCCGCCGCGACCAGCGAGATCATCGCGTTGATCACGCGTGTCCCGTAGGAGATCATCCGGCGCGCGGAGGCGGCGCCGTACTGCGCGGTGTCCAGCAGCTTGTGAAAGGCGTGGTCCTCGATCGCCGCCAGCTCCACGGCCGCGGCCCGCTCCAGGTACTGCTCGGTCGCCACCCGCTCGACCTTGGGCTCCAGACGGCCGGTGGCGTAGGTGCTCGCGGCCCGCAGCAGGGCTGCGAGGAACATCACGACGGCAACGGTGACCAGGGCGGGGACGGCTCCGCGCAGCCGGTCGTCGATCGGGCCGCCGCCCATCAGCCGGGCCAGCACGCTGTTCACGGCGAGCAGGCTCACCGCCTGCGCCACGCCCCGGCCCGCCTCGGCGGCCAGCACGATCCGCGCGGCGCCCCGGTCGGCCTGCCGGGCGAGCCGGAGGCTGGCCGAGAGCAGGGACGGCAGCCGGGTGATCATGGCGCGGAAGTTCAGCTCCAGGAACGCGTCGGAGTGACTGTTCCAGCCCATGTCGTAGCGCAGCGGCCCGCCGAAGAGCAGCTGCTCCGACTCGGACACCTCCGGCGCGGTCCGCTTCTTCCCCACAGTCGACCGACCTCCCCGCTCGGACCCGCTCCTGAACGAACGGCCACTATCGCGGGGCGGACACCGCCCAGGGCAGGGCGTAGCCCGGGGCGCCGGATGCGCGCGGGCGCACGACCTGGCCGGAGGGGGTGCGGGGCGGCGCGGGGGTGTGGGGTGGTGGGGTGACGGGGGCACACGCTGGGGCGAGGGCAGCGGCCGGAAGGAGGGGCGCGCCGGCGGTGCGAAGGCCGGTCGTGCGGGGCCAGGTGCGCGGGGTGGCGACGGCCGGTCGTGTGGGGTCGGCGGGCCGAGGGGAGTGAGCGACGGCCGGTCGTGCGGGTCGGGCGGGTCCGCCTACGCGCTGACCGGACGGGACCAGGACGGTGCCGTCCCCGTCGCGCGGCAGAGTGCCAGATAGAGGGGTATCGGCGGGGTGTACGGAAGGGTGCCGTCCGGGCGGTGGATCAGGTCGGGGATCTCCGGCAGGTCCGGGACGGCCGCGCCGGTGACGTACCGCGCCGGAGCGGGCCACTCCAGGGCGTGGTCGGAGTCGGACGGCACCAGCCACCACCAGTGCGTCTCGTCGGCGTAGACGCAGCCCACGCGGGGCAGCCGCGGCATGACCAGCGGGCCGAGGGCGGCGGGGACGGCGACCGCGTCACAGCCCAGGGGGGCCGTCATGCCGTCGGGCACGGGCAGCCGCAGGGCCGGACCGGGTGTCCGCAGCTCGCGGCGGACGCGCAGCAGCGTGTCCAGGTTCAGCACGCGGCCTCCCGGTGCGGGGCTCATGCATGCCCCCGCTCTCGGCGGCGCTTCTGCGGCGGGACCTCCGGGGCTCCGCAGGTGTGGCGGGCCTCCTGACGGGTTCCGTCTTCGTCGTCCGAGTCATCGGACGGGCCGCGCTTCGGGCGGGTGCCCCAGCCCAGGTCGGCGCAGGGCTCGGCCGGATCGTTCGGCAGGTCCGCCGTGCGTGGCAGCTCGGCCCAGACCAGCAGCCCGAGACCGTTCTCATGGGCGCCCCAGGAATGACAGAGGGCGTCGACGAGGAGCAGTCCCCTCCCGTGCTCCTCCTCGGGCCGTGTCCGGCTGGCGGCGTGCGGCTGACCAGGGGCGCAGCCCTCGTCGCGCACGGCTATCCGCACCAGGTCGTCACCGTCGTGCAGCTCGCACACTATGTGGGTGCTCGCCGTGTGCACGATGGCGTTGGTGACCAGCTCGGAAACCACCAGGGCCGCGCTGTCGCACGTGTCCTCGCACACCGACCAGCCCGTCAGCCGGGCTCGGGTCAGGCGTCTGGCCTGCGCGGGAGAACCCGGATGTGCGGCCAGCTCGAAACGGAACCGGCGCTCGGCAGCGGCCCCGAGGGGGACCTCTTCCGTGGCGGCGTCAAGCCCGAGAGGGCCTTCGGCGGCGTCTGTTCCTAAGGGCGCGGACGGAATCACGCTTGCCACTATCGCCCCGCCGTGAACACTTGGCAAGTGTCACTCTGAAAATTGCAGAGTGCTGTGTGACGGTCTGGAAGGCCGTGGCACACTGCTCGCAACAGCACCCCGCGCGGCGCCAGTTGAGATCGTCGAAGATTCGTTCGAAACCTTTGTTCGAGTCGGTTCTTCGAAAAGGTCCTCGAATGGCGCCGCCGGGCTGTCGCGTTCTTTTGTGACCGGCACGTCAGAACTCTTTCCTGGAGGTGGAGCGTGAGTGAACCGCGGTCCGCGCCGACGGTCGGTCAGGTCGTTCTCGGCCGACGCCTGTTGGACCTGAGGGAACGCGCCGGGATGAAGCGCGAGGAGGCCGCGCGCATCCTCCGCGTCGCTCCCGCCACGGTCCGCCGTATGGAAATGGCCGAGGTCGCGCTCAAAATCCCGTACCTGCAACTGCTCCTCAAGGCCTACGGAATCTCCGACGAGGAGGCCGAGGCCTTCGTCCTGCTGGCCGAGGAGGCCAACCGGCCCGGCTGGTGGCAGCGTTTCCACGACATCCTGCCCGGCTGGTTCTCGATGTACGTGAGCCTGGAGGGCGCGGCGAGCGTCATCCGCAGCTACGAGCCCCACTTCGTCCCCGGGCTGCTGCAGACCGAGGACTACGCGCGCGGAGTGCTCCGGTCGGGCGCCATCGGCCAGACCCGGCCCGAGGACATCGAGCGCCATGTCGCCCTGCGCATGCAGCGCCAGGACCTGCTCACCCGCGAGGACGCGCCCCGGCTGTGGGTCGTGATGGACGAGACCGCGCTGCGGCGCCCGGTCGGCGGACCGGAGGTGATGCGGGCCCAGATCGACAAGCTGCTCGACGCCATGAAGCTGCCCCATGTGACGCTGCAGATCGCCCCGTTCGCCAACGGGCCGCATCCGGGCACGTACGGGCCGTTCGTGCTGTTCCGATTCGCCATGCCCGAACTGCCGGACATGGTCTACAGCGAGTACCTGACCGGCGCGGTCTATCTCGACGCGCGCACCGAGGTGGCGACCCATCTCGAGGTCATGGACCGCATGGCGGCGCAGGCCGCTACGGCACATCGCACGAAGGAGATCCTCCGGGATCTCCGCAAGGAGCTGTGAATGGATCGCATCAAGCCGCGCAAACACGTCTACAACGGCATGCCCGCGCGCGACTTGGGCAGCGAAGGCTGGCACAAGCCGTGGAGCGGCGGGAACGGAGGCAACTGCCTGGAGGCGATGAAACTCGCCGACGGCCGGATCGCCCTCCGTCAGTCCACCGACCCGGACGGACCGGCACTGATCTACACCACCGACGAGATGACGGCCTTCATCGAAGGGGCGAAGTCGGGCGAGGCTGACTTCCTGCTGTCCTGATGCGTACCTGCCGCTTTTCGTGTCCAACCTTCCTACGCTGGTGCTGAATTGACCGCCCCCTGCGCCTTACGGAGTGCCTCATGACCGGGCATGACCCCACGCCGGCCGTCCAGATCGACACGACCAGACCCCATCCCGCGCGGATGTACGACTGGTACCTCGGCGGCAAGGACAACTACCCGGTCGACGAGGAGATGGGCCGGCAGATGCTCGCCCTCGACCCCAGGGTGCCGGTGATGGCCCGGGTCAACCGCGCCTTCATGCACCGCGCCACACGCTGGCTGGCCCGCGACGGCGTACGGCAGTTCCTGGACGTCGGCACCGGCATCCCGACCGAGCCCAACCTCCACCAGCTCGCCCAGGAGACGGCGCCCGGCGCCCGGGTCGTCTACTGCGACAACGACCCCGTCGTCCTGGCCCACGCGGCGGCCCTGCTGCGCGGCACGGACGAGGGCGCGACCGAGTACCTCCAGGCCGACGTGCGCGACCCGGACGCCATCCTGGAGGGCGCGAGGAAGGTCCTGGACTTCAGCCGGCCCGTCGCCCTGTCGCTCGTCGCGCTGCTGCACTTCGTCTCCGACGAGGACGGCGCCCACCACCTGGTCCGCCGCTTGCTCGCCGAACTGCCCTCCGGCAGCTACCTGGTGATGACCCACGCCACCGCCGACTTCACCCCGGAGGAGTCGAAGGCGGCCACCGAGAAGCTGCGCGCCGCCGGCGTCACGCTGGCCCTGCGCTCCCGCGAGGAGTTCACCCGCTTCTTCGACGGCCTCGAACTCGTCGAGCCGGGCGTCGAGGTGCCCCACCGCTGGCACCCCGAGCTGGGCGAGCCCGTGCCCGGGCAGGACGACGGGGTGATCCCGGGCTACGGGGCGGTCGGGCGCAAGGCCTAGGCGTTCCCAGGTCCGCCAGGGTTCCGCTCCGGGCCGGTTACGGCGGCGGCAGTGCACCGCACAGCGCCTCCAGGGCCGGCCCGTAGGCGTGCTCGGAGGGGGTCGCGTACCCCACGACGAGCCCGTCGCCCACCGGCATGTCGGTCTCCGGGTGCCGGAACGCTGCGAGACCGTCGAGGGCGATGCCCTGCCAGGCGGCGGCCTTGACCGCAGACGCCTCGGTGCCGGGCGGCAGCCGCAGCACCGCGTGCAGTCCGGCCGCGATGCCCGTGGCCTCGATGTGCGGCGCGTGCTCGGCGAGCGCCGAGACGAGCCGGTCCCGGCGGCCGCGGTACCGCTGCCGCATCCGCCGCACGTGCCGGTCGTACGCCCCCGAGGCGATGAAGTCCGCCAGGCTCAGCTGGTCGAGGACGCTCGCCCACGCCTCGCGTTCGCCCTTGGCGTCCAGCACGGCGCCGACGTACCGCTCCGGGAGCACCATCCAGCCCAGCCGCACCGCCGGGGACAGGCTCTTGCTCACCGAGCCGATGTGGACGACGTGCTCGGGGTCGAGCCCCTGGACCGCGCCGACCGGCTTGCGGTCGTAGCGGAACTCCCCGTCGTAGTCGTCCTCCAGGACCAGCCCGTCACGCGTCCGTGCCCAGTCGATCACGGCGGCCCGGCGCGCGGGGTGCAGCGGGCCGCCGGTCGGGAACTGGTGCGCCGGCGTGAGCAGTACGGCCCGCTCGCGCCCCAACCGGTCGACCTGTGCGCCGTTCTCGTCGAGGGGGAGCGGCACGGTCCGCACTCCGGCCGCGGCCAGGAGCTCCCGGTGGAACCCGAGCCCGTACGCCTCCACCGCCAAGGGCCCGCGCAGGACGCCCCCGCCGAACAGCAGCCGCAGCGCGTGCGCGAAACCGGAGCAGATCACGATCCGGCCCGGCGCGGTCCGCACCCCCCGTGCGCGTGCCAGGTACTCCGTGAGCGCCTCCCGCAGTTCCGGCCGCCCGGCGGGGTCGCCCGGACCGAACACCTCGTGGGGTGCCCGCTGGAGGGCCCGCCGGTAGGAGGTCAGCCAGGCGGTACGCGGAAAGGCCGAGGCGTCCGGCGTGCCCTGCGTCAGGTCGTGCCGGGGACCACGCGCGCGTGAAGGCGCCTTCGCGGGCACGCGGGCGGCGGGCCGCAGCGGATCGGCCCGCTCTGCGACCCGGGTGCCAGAGCCCTGCCGGGCGGTGAGCCAGCCCTCCGCTACGAGTTCCGCGTACGCGTCCGCCACCGTGTTGCGGGCGACGCCGAGGTCCGCCGCGAGCGAGCGGTACGGCGGCAGCCGTGTGCCCGGAGCGAGCCGCCCGCTGCGGACGGCCTCGCGCAGGGCCCGGATCAGCGCCGCCCGGCGGCCACCCGGCCCGGTCAGCTCCAGATGCAGGTCGGACCCGATCCCCTCCGCCGTATTGACCCACGAATCCACCATGGAAATGCACTCTACAGCGGGTCTTTCCGGCCCGTAGGTTGAAGGACATGACGACGAACACGAGCACGAAGAGCACCCACGGGACGGCGAACCGGCTGGACTTCGGCGCCTCCGCCCCGAAGGCCTTCCGGGCCCTCATCGCCTTCGACGCCGCCGCCCGCGAGGGCCTCGACCCGGCCCTGGTCGAGCTGATCCAGATCCGTTCCTCGCACCTCAACCACTGCGCGTACTGCCTCCACATGCACACCAACGACGCCCGCAAGGCCGGTGAGAGCGAGGACCGGCTCCACATGGTCGCCGTGTGGCGCGAGGCCCGTCACTTCTTCTCCGAGCGGGAGCAGGCGGCCCTCGCCCTCACGGACGCGCTGACGCTCGTCGCCGACGCCGGCGTCCCCGACGACGTCTACGCGCAGGCGGCCGCACGGTTCGACGAGCGGGAACTGGCCCGGGTCATCGCCCTGATCTGCACGATCAACACGTGGAACCGGGTGGCGCTGTCGACGGGGAAGGTCGCGGGGACGGACGAGCGGTGATCGTCCGGCGGGTGGACGGTGCGAATGGGCGGAGATCGTCCGGCGGGTGGACGGTGCGAATGGGCGGTGATCGTCCGGCGGGCGGACGGTGCGAATGAGCGGAGATCGTCCGGCGGGCGGACGGTGCGAATGAGCGGAGATCGTCCGGCGGGTGGGTCGGCTGACTACACCGCCATGGGCCGGTCGTACGGCCCGATCGGCGCCGGCAGCCTCGAACTGCCCGTCAGATGACGGTCGACGGCCGCCGCCACCGCCCGCCCCTCGGCGATCGCCCACACGATGAGCGACTGCCCCCGCGCCGCGTCGCCCGCGGCGAACACCCCGGGCACGTTCGTGGCGAATCCGGAGTCCCGAGCGATCGTCCCGCGGGGCTCCATCTCGAGACCCAGCTGGTCGACGAGCCCGTCCCGCCGGTCGGGCCCGGAGAAGCCGAGGGCGAGCAGCACGAGGTCGGCGGGGAGCGTCCGCCCGGTGCCGTCCACCGGGCGGCGCCGCGCGTCCACCTCGACCAGGTGCAGTGACCGCACATGCCCTCGCGCGTCGCCGTCGAAGCGCAGGGTGGACGCCGCGAACAGCCGCGCGTCCGCGTTCGCGACCGGGGCGGTCCGCAGGTCACGGGCCTCTTCATGAGCGGCCGACAGCCGGTAGACCCGCATCGGGTACGTCGGCCAGGGCTCGGTGTCCTCGTCACGCTCCGCGTCCGGCAGCGCGTAGATGTCCAGCTGGGTCACGGACGCCGCGCCCTCCCGGACCGCCGTGCCCAGGCAGTCCGCCCCGGTGTCGCCGCCACCGACGATGACCACGTGCTTCCCCGCGGCCGACAGCGGAGACGTCTCCAGGTCACCTTCGCGCACCCGGTTGGCCAGTGGAAGGTACTCCATGGCCTGGTGAATCCCCGTCAGCTCCCGCCCGGGCACCTGGAGTTCACGCCAGGCGGTCGCCCCGGTGGCGAGCACGACGGCGTCATAGCGGGTGCGCAACTCCTCGGCCCCGATGTCCCGCCCGACCGCCGTCGACGTCCGGAACTTCGTCCCCTCGGCCCGCATCTGCTCCAGCCGCCGCTCCAGATGGTGCTTCTCCATCTTGAACGCCGGGATGCCGTACCGCATCAGTCCGCCGAGCCGGTCGTCCCTCTCGTACACGGCGACCGTGTGCCCGGCCCGCGTCAGCTGCTGGGCCGCGGCCAGCCCGGTCGGGCCCGAGCCGATCACCGCGACCGTCTTGCCGGACAGCCGCTCCGGCGGCCTCGGCGGTGCGAAGCCCTCCTCTTGGGCCCGGTCGGCGATGGCACACTCGACGTTCTTGATCGTGACGGCCGGCTGGTTGATCGCCAGCACACACCCCGCCTCGCACGGAGCCGGGCACAACCGGCCGGTGAACTCCGGAAAGTTGTTGGTGGCGTGCAACCGGTCGGAGGCCGCCCGCCAGTCCTCCCGGGAGACCAGGTCGTTCCACTCGGGGATCAGATTGCCCAGCGGACAGGCGTCGTGGCAGAACGGGATGCCGCAGTCCATGCAACGATCGGCCTGCTCGCTGATGATCGGCAGCAGCGCCCCGGGGACATAGACCTCGTCCCAGTCCCGCGCCCGTTCCTCGACCGGCCTGCGCGGCCAGTCCTGGCGGGGCGTGGTCATGAAACCCTTGGGATCGGCCATGGCCGTCTTCCTTGCGTGCGCGTGTGACGGGCCGTACGTCGTCGGGCCGCACTCTTCTGCTGCGTCGTGCGTCGTGCGTCGTGCGTCGTGCGTCGTGCGTCGTGCTTCCTGCTTCGTGCGGGATTCCTTTCGCCACGATACGTCCGCCTCCCGGCCGGTGCCCGTCGCCGCGTGGCGCTATATCCGGTTGAGCCGCCGGCGTCAGGTGAGCGCCAGTACGTACGCCACCGCCGCCCCGGCCGAGGCGGCCGTGCGGACGTGGTTCCACAGCGTCCACTCCCGCAGATATACCGGCCAGTACGCCGCCGCCTCCGGTGTGCCCGGCTCCAGCCGGGCCAGCGCGTCGTTGCGCGGCACGTTCGCGACCATGGTCAGCCCGAACGACCCGAACAGGTACAGGGCACTGCCCACCAGCAGCTCCACCGTTCCCTCGTCGGGCCACAGCACGAACGTCACCACGGCGATCACCGCGCACAACGCGGCCGATCCGAGGAACAGGATCATGAAGGGCAGAGTCACCGCCGCCACGTTGATCGCGTTCATCGCGGCGACCCCCTGCGCGGGCGGCAGCATGCCGAGGCCCCGCATCACGAAGGTCGAGAACCCGCAGAACACCCCGGCCACCAGGCCCGTCCCGAGCACCCCCAGCACCGTCAGCACGAAGTACGGTCCGTCGATCATGTCCCTCTCCCACCCGTCGAGCCGGGGTCTGCCCGGCGCCCTTCCTCACCACCAGTGAAATCTCGCACGGGCAGAGTGACCATGGTCGAGCGGCGCGGGGCCGTAAGCACACGTCCACGGTCCGCCGGACGGCCCTGCCCGCACGGCCCGCCGAACGGCCGGGGAGGCCGCGCGGCGGCTCTGCGCCGGGAGCGTCACATCACCCCGTGGAATCGAGTCCCTCCTCGGTCCACCCCCTCAGCACCGTCGCCACCGCCGCCGCGATCCGCCGCCGGGCCTCGTGCCGCGGCACGCCGCTCATCAGCAGCCGGTCGTATGGCGTGTCGAGGTGCCGTACGGACGCCACGACCGCCGAGGTCACCGCACCCTCGGTGAGCGCACGTCCGGCCGCGCTGCGGCCCACCCGTCCGCTGCCCCGCTCCGAGGCGTGCAGGGCGATGGCCCGCGCCCGATCGGCCGGGCACCCCGGAAAGAGCCGGAGTATCTCCGTCGCGAACGCTCGGGCGAAGAGGGCGTCCTGAGCCGCCCGACGCCGCGCGTCCCGCACCCGGCGTCGCCGTCTCGCTTCGGTGTCCGCGAGGCACCGCTGCTCGGCCCGCGCGAGCGCCGCCTCCTCGACCAGAACACCCTGTCGCTCGTACCGGCTCTTGCGCCGGTTGAACCGCACGACCACCGCCGACAGCGCGCTCTCCTCCCGCGACCTGCGCGTCAGCGCGGTGTCGCCGCTCGGCAGGAACACCAGATGCGCGAGGTCGGCGCAGTCCAGGCAGCGCGGGGCGCCGTCCTCCAGGACCAGCAGCGGCAGTGGCCCCCGTCGGCACTCGGCGCAGTACCGCCGCTTGAGGGGCTGGAAGACGAGGAGTCCGGTGCGGGGCGGAAGCGAGGAGCCGGGGGCCATACCTGATTCATTCCCCGTGACGGCAGCCCGAACTGCGCACTTCAGGACGGACCCAGGCGATCCGGCCACTGCTCCGCCCAGGCGCCGGCCGGTGCGACGCCCCCTGCCCCGGCCTGACGCATCATGGGCCGTGTGCGACTCGAAGCGATCACCTGGGAACGGCTCGGCCATCTGCTCGCCGAGCGCCTGCTCGATCTGAAGCCCGCCGACGGCAGTCCCTGGCCCCGCGTCGCCTTCGACGGCGCCCCGGCCGCCTGCCCGGGAGACCTCGCCCGCCGCGTCTGCGAGGCGCTGCGCATACGCGGCCGCCCCTCGCTCGTCGTGGGCACCGAGGGCTTCCTGCGCCCCGCCTCCGTACGGCTGGAGTACGGCCACCAGGACGTCGAGGCCTACTACAGCGGCTGGTACGACACGGGCGCCCTGTGGCGCGAGGTGTTCGGGCCGCTCGAAGCCGACGGCGACGGCCGCGTCCTGCCCGACCTGTGGGACCCGACCGCCGACCGCGCCACGCGCAGCCCCTACGTCGAACTCCCGCCCGGCGGTGTGCTGTTGATGCATGGTCCCTTCCTCCTCCGGCACTGGTTCCCCTTCGATCTGAGCGTCCACGTCCTCCTTTCCCGGGGAGCCCTGCGCCGCCGCACCCCCGAGGCCGAGCACTGGACCCTCCCCGCCTTCGAGCGCTACCAGCACGAGACGGGCCCGGTGGAGGCGGCGGACGTCCTGGTACGGGCCGACGATCCGCGTCATCCGGCGTGGAACGGCTGAGGCGGGGCCGTGCTCGCCGACCGGTGTTCGCCGGCGGCCGGTGTCCGGTGGCGACCGGTGTCCGTCGGCGGCTCGTGTTCGGTGCCGACCACTGTTCGCTGCCGACCAGGCCGTCGGCTTCCGTATGCGGGCATCCCGCTGCGCGGCGAGAATGAAGGGCGCCGGGACTCGCGGTGCGTCCCGCTCCGCGCCGGCCGTCCGGCCTCGGGAGGTACGCCATGACCACCGCCGGAGACATCATGCACCGCGGCGCCCAGTGGATCCCCGCTCACGAAACACTCGACCGCGCCGCCCAGCTCATGCGCGAACTCAATGTCGGCGCCCTGCCCATCAGCGACGAGAACGAGCGGCTCTGCGGCATCCTCACCGACCGCGACATCGTCGTCGGCTGCGTCGCCGTGGGCCACGACCCCGCCAGGACCACCGCGGGCGAGATGGCCAAGGGCACGCCCCGCTGGATCGACGCGGACGCCGATGTCGGCGAGGTGCTGCACGAGATGCAGGAGCACCAGATCCGCCGGCTGCCCGTGATCCGGGACAAACGCCTGGTCGGCATGATCAGCGAAGCCGACCTGGCCCGGCATCTCGCGAAGGACCAGATCGCCTCCTGGGCCGAGAGCGTCTACGCCACGACCGCTGTGCACTGACCGCCTGGATCACCCCGGCAGGCACCCGCACGCGCCCCTCGGGCCCTCACAGGCCACGGCCCGTGTCAGAGCCAGCCGCTGCGCCGGAACCCCCGGTACAGGGCGAAGCACGCGACGGATATCACGCCGATGACCATGCCGTAGCCGTACCGCCAGTGCAGCTCCGGCATGTGGTCGAAGTTCATGCCGTAGACCCCGCAGACCATCGTCGGCACCGCGACGATCGCGGCCCAGGCCGTGATCTTCCGCATGTCCTCGTTCTGCGCGACCGTGACCTGCGCGAGGTGCGCCTGGAGGATGGAGTTGAGCAGTTCGTCGAAGGCGGCGATCTGCTCCTTCGCCCGCAGCAGATGGTCCGAGACGTCGCGGAAGTACGCCTGTATCTCCGGATCGACCACCCGGATCGGCCGGGTGGCGAGATCCTCCAGCGGCCGGCTGAGCGGCACCACCGCCCGCTTCAGCTCCAGCAGTTCACGCTTGAGCTGGTAGATGCGCCCCGGGTCGGCCCGCGCGCCGGCCTCCGAGAACACGTCCGTCTCGACCTGGTCGATGTCCGCCTGCACCGAGTCCGTGACCGTCAGGTAGTCGTCCACCACATGGTCCGCGAGCGCGTGCAGCACCGCCGACGGGCCCTTGGCGAGCTGGCCGGGATCGGACTCCAGCTCCTCGCGCAGCGGGCCCAGCGAGCCGTGCCGGCCGTGCCGCACCGTGATCACGAAGTCCGCGCCGACGAACACCATGATCTCGCCGGTGTTCACCACTTCACTGGTGGCCGTCAGCTCCTCGTGCTCGACGTAGCAGACCGTCTTGAACACCGCGAAGAGCGTCTCGCCGTAGCGCTCCAGCTTGGGCCGCTGGTGGGCCTCGATCGCGTCCTCGACGGCCAGCGGATGCAGGTCGAAGAGCTCGGCGATGCCCGCGAACTCCTGGTCCGTGGGCTCGTGCAGACCGAGCCAGACGAAGCCCTCCCGGCTCTTGCGCACCCGCTCCACGGTGTCCACCAGATCGCCGCGCGCGGAGGTGCGGACGCCGTCCCGGTACGTCACACAGTTCACCACCGAGGAGCCCAGGGGGGACCGGGCCGGGTGACTCAGATCGACGCGTGGACGTCGCCGGGCCAGCCGAGCCACCTTGCGAAGGCCACCGACCCCGCCGAGGCTCGTGACCTTCCGCAGATTCCCTGCCATGGACATCCGGCTCTCCTTGCGTGGAACTTTTCGCGCCGTTCCTGCGCCTTGGCCCGCCAGTCTGCCAGGCCCATGTGAGCTGCGGGTAAGCCTGTGGGCAGGGCTGGTTCCGATTCGTTCCCGCCTGTGGACGAACGACGCGCAGGCGCCGCGGCCCTGCCGTATCGACGCAAGTCAGGGCGGGATGGTTCTCGTGCGGAAGCAGCCGTGTGGACGCCTGTCCGGAGCGGGTGGTTCTCGTGCGGAAGCAGCCGTGTGGACGCCTGTCCGGAGCGGGTGGTTCTCGTACGGACGCAGCCGTGTGGACGCCTGTCCGGAGCAGGTGGTTCTCGGACGGGTGCCTCGATGGTTCTCCGTCGCGAAAGCATCCGACGCGGTGCTCCGTGCCGGAGCGTCGACGAGTAACGGCAAGTCGGACAAATGGGATGATCGCCGTATGATGCGAACCGACGGGTACCTCGCGGCCAACCGGCAGACCGAGGCGGCCGAGCACTTCAGTGCCTTCGCCGCCCTCTTCGACCCCACGACGTTCCGGCACCTCGAAGCGCTCGGCATCGGATCCGGCTGGCGGTGCTGGGAGGTCGGCGCAGGCACCTCGGTGGTGTCCTGGCTGGCCAAGAAAGTCGGCCCGACGGGACGCGTCGTCGCGACCGACACCGACCCCTCTCGGCTCGCCCCCGCCGCCCGGCCGCCGGTCGAGGTGCGGCTCCACGACCTCGGCGCGCAGGAGCCGCCGGGGGAGGACTTCGACCTGGTGCACGCCCGCCTCGCCCTCGTCCACGTGACCGACCGGGAAGGGGCGTTGCGCTCCATGGCCAAGGCACTGCGCCCCGGCGGGCGCCTCCTCGTCGAGGACGCCGACCCCGCGCTGCAGCCCCTCCTCTGCCCCGACGAGTACGGTTCCGAGCAGCAGCTCGCGAACCGGCTGCGGCAGGGCTTCCGCCGACTGCTCGCCGACCGCGGGACCGACCTGCCCTGCGGCCGCACCCTGCCGCGGCTGCTCCGCAACGCCGGACTGACCCGGGTCCAGGCCGACGCCTACTTCCCCCTCGCCTCCCCGGCTTGCGCGGCCCTGGAGGCCGTCACGATCCGCCAGATCCGCGACCAGCTCGTCACCGCCGGTCTCGCCACGGACCAGGACATCGACCGGCACTTGGAGAACGTCACATCCGGTGCGCTCGATCTGACGACGGCCCCGATGATCTCGGCGTGGGGGCGTAAGCAGTAGCAGTGGCAGTGGCAGTGGCGGGGTGAGGTGGTCAGCCCGGCACGGGCGGTCTGCCGCCCACATGCTCCACCGCTCGTGCGCCCGCCCGGCAGCCCTCCGCGGCCGCGTCCTCCGGCCCGGCACCCGCGAGCAGGGCGGCGAGGAACGCGCCGGTGAAGGCGTCCCCCGCCCCCGTGGTGTCCCGTGGTGTCGCGGGTACGGCCGGGACGTGGGCGCTCACCTTCCCCGAGCGGGCCACGAGTGCCCCCTCATGGCCCTGCTTGGCGACGACCAGTGGCACCCGCAGGCTCAGCTCGGCCGCCGCCTCGGCCGCGTCCGCCAGCCCCGTCAGCAGGCACGCCTCGTCCCGGCTGGGAAGCAGCACGTCCACGCCCTCGACGAGCTGGAGGAACCGCTCGGCGCCCAGTTCCGCAAGGAAACCGGCTGAAGCCGGGTCCAGGCTCACCGGCACGCCCCGCGCGCGTGCGGCGGTGAGGGCCACCGTGACCAGGGCTCGGCTCGGGTCGGAGAACAGCAGGTAGCCCGAGAGGTGCAGCCGGGCCACGCCGTCGAGCAGCGCGTCCGACCAGTCGGCGGGTCCGAGCCGCACCGACGCGCCGCTGTCGGTGAGGAACGTCCGTTCCGCCGCGGCGCCCCCGTCGACCATGCAGATCACCGTGCCGGTCGGCGCCAGCGGGTCGACGACGAGCTGCGGACGCACCCCCTGGGCGACCAGCTCCCGCTCGTGCCAGGCCGCCGCATCCGCCCCGACGCGTCCGAGCAGCCGTACGTCCACTGCTCCCCGGTGGGCCGCCCAGCACGCCACGTTGGCGCCCGCTCCGCCGGCCACCGTCCGGATCGAGGCGGCCGTGTCCGTGCCGGCCGCGAGCGGCCCTCGGTGCCGCGCGACGACATCCGTGATGACGTCCCCGACGACCAGCAACCCCCGGCCCACCTCGGCGCCCGTGCTCCCGGAGCCCGTCCCCCCGCCCGGCCCCGCGCCGCCGGCCGCCGTCATCCCCGGGTCCAGGCCGCCGCGATCCGTGCCGCCAGGCGTACGTTCCCCCGGACCGCCGCCAGGTTGGCGCTCAAAGAGGCGCCGTCCGTGTGCCGCACCAGGTGATCGAGCAGGAAGGGAGTGACCGCCTGGCCGGTGATGCCCTCCTCCGCGCACGCGCGCAGCGCCTCCGCGAGCACCCGCGCGTGCAGGTCCGGGTCCAGCTGCTCGTCCTCGGGCACCGGGTTGGCGACGATCAGCGCCGACTCCGGCCCGTCGAGCGCGTCCTGGGCCCGCATGACGTCCGCCACCTGCCCTGGCGTTTCCAGCGTCCAGTCCACCGGATGCCCGGAGTCCGAGAGGTAGAAGCCCGGGAACCGGCCGGTGCCGTAACCGGCCACGGCGACCCCCAGCGTCTCCAGCCGCTGCAGGGTCGCCGGCACGTCCAGGATCGACTTCACCCCGGCACACACCACCGTGATGCGGGTGCGCGCCAGCAGCCCCAGGTCGGCCGACTCGTCCTGCGTCGCGGTCCACTCACGGTGCACTCCGCCGAGCCCACCCGTCGCGAAGACCCGTACGCCCGCAAGCGCCGCCAGCAGCGCCGTCGCCGACACCGTGGTGGCCCCGCTCGCCCCGGTCGCCACCGCGAGCGGAAGGTCACGGTGGCCGAGCTTGCGGATCCCGTCCTCGTTGGCGACTCGTTCCAGCTGCTCCTTGTCCAGGCCCACACAAGGGCGCCCGTCCAGCACGGCGATCGTGGCGGGCACCGCGCCCTCCTGCCGAACGGCCGTCTCCAGCTCCAGCGCCACCTGGAGGTTGCGCGGCCGTGGCAGCCCGTGGGCGATGATCGTGGATTCCAGGGCCACGACGGGCCGGCGCGCGTCGATCGCCTCCCGCACTTCTTCGGACACCACCAGCACCACGCGCCTGCCTCCTGCCAGTCGGTCAGTCGTCTTCCCTCATCTCTGGCGAGCGGCGGACCCGGCCAAACCCTTGCGGGCAGCCGGAGTCGTCACGAGCCTGGGGGCATGACCGACCACACATCTCGTCTCGACCATGTCGTCCTCTGGGTGCGCGACCCGCTCGCCGCCGCCGACTTCTACGAGAAGGCCGTCGGACTGGAGGCGGTCCGGCTCGCGGAATTCGCGGCGGGCGAGGCGCCGTTCCCCTCCGTGCGCGTCAACGGCGAGACCATCCTCGACCTCATGCCGCTGAGCTACGCGGAGCGCATGACGATGCTGCCCGGCTCCGCCGACAGCGCGGGGCACCCGGTCAACCACGTCTGCCTGTCGTTGCCTCGCGGCGACTTCGACGCCCTCCTCAGTCGTCTCGAAGAACGCTCCGTGCCGATGTCGGACCTCGCGCACGGCTCTTTCGGAGCCCAGGGCAAGGCCGCCCGCAGCTTCTACTTCCGCGACCCGGACGGCAACGTCTTCGAGGCCCGGCACTACGACTGATCAAGCCCGGAACCCGTCGGCCTGCAGCAAAGCGGTGGCTTCGAAGGAGCGGCGGCTTCAGAAGAGCGGCTCGGGAAGCACCCCCTCCAGGGCGAGCAGCCTCCGCTTGGTCTCCAGGCCGCCCCCGAAGCCGCCGATGCCGCCGTCGCTCTCCACCACCCGGTGACAGGGCACCACCACCGGCAGCGGATTGGCGCCCATCGCCATGCCCACGGCCTGGGCGGCACCCGGCCGGCCGACGCGCCCGGCCAGGTCGCCGTACCCGACGACCTGGCCGTACGGCACGCCCGAGGCCAGTTCGCGCAGGACCGCCCGGTTGAAGCCGGAGATCAGCGACCAGTCCAGAGGCAGATCGAAGTCGCGCCGCTCACCCGCGAAGTACGCCTCGAACTGGCGTATCGCCTCGGCCAGCAGCGGGGAGCCGGGCGCCTCGACCGGCTCGGTGCCCAGCCGCGACGCCAGCCGCTCGACGGCCCGGTCCCGAACGGCGTCCGCGGCGTGGAATACGACGTTGACCAGCCCGCCCCGGCTCGCGGCCAGCAGCAACGGCCCGATCCCGCTGTCGACGACCGCCCACACGACGGGCGGCTCGACCTGCTCTCGGCTGTCCATGCGCCCACAGTAGGACCCGCCACTGACAACGCCGCCGGAGCGGAACGCCGGATCAGCCGAGCACGGCCTGTCGCACCACGTCAGGCTTGTTCGTGATGATCCCGTCGACCCCGTAGCCGGCCACCCGCCGGGCCGTCTTCGCGTCGTCGACCGTCCAGGCGAAGACCTTCATCGGCCTGCCGTGCGGTCCGTCGAACGCCTGGACGGAGGACACGTACGCCGGGGTGAGCGAGCTGTAGGAGGGGTTGATCTGATCGACGAACTCGGCGCAGTCGAGCAGGTCCGGCAATCGTGGCGTCCCCAAGAGGCCCGTCTTCACGCCGGGCTTCAGCTCGTGCACCGTCCGCACGCTGTCCGCGCTGAAGCTCTGCACGATCAGCCGGCCCGTCAGGTGCGACCGGTCGAGCCAGCCCTCGTTGCTGAGGACCTTAAGCGTCTGCCGCTCGATGCCCGGGTACAGCTCCGGATTCTTGATCTCCAGGAGCAACTTCTGACGATGACGCTCCAGGCGGTGCACGAACTGCTCCAGCGTCGGCACGCGCACGCCCGCGTACGCGGGACCGAACCAGCTGCCCGCGTCCAGACGGGCGATCTCCGCGGCGGTGAAGTCCTCCACCTTCCAGGGGGCCCGGTCCGGAAACACCTCCTCGACGTCGGTGGTACGCCGGAGGTTGTCGTCGTGGATGACGACCAGTTCGCCGTCCCTCGTCCGCTGCACGTCGTTCTCCACCCAGCGGATGCCCAGCTCCGCAGCTCTGTCGAGTGAGGCCAGGGTGTTCTCGGGCGCATACGCGGAGGCCCCCCGGTGCCCGATGACCAGTGGGGGCGTGCCACCACCCGCGGCCTGTGCGGGGGAGACGGGGAACAGGAGAGCGGCGGTCCCCAGGAGTGCGGTGGTCGAGGCGGCGACAGCGCGCGCGTGCATGCGTACTCCTCGCGACGAGCGAACGGCAACATCACAGACAGCACAACTGTGACAGCAGAGGGTCAACGCGAGAGGGGTGAAGGATGGCCACACGTTGAACGGAGATCGCCCAACTCCGCTCACTGGTACCGCACAACTGCGGCAAGGCCGTGTTTCTTTGCCGGAAAGTCGTTCGACCATTCCGGTGGGGGTCATACTCTCTGCGTCAACCCTGACCGCTCGTGCGGTCCTGGGAGGGGGCGCACATCAGGAATTCCGGGACGTACGAGGGCGGGAAGGGCAGCCGCGCATGCAGGGCACGGTCGACGGATTCAGCTACGGCCTGGTCACACCCCTGGTGGCCTACTTCATGGCCTGCCTCGGCGGCGCACTGGGCCTGCGGTGCACCACGAGATCCATGCTCGTCGCCCAGTCCTGGCGCCCCGGCTGGCTCGCCCTCGGCTCCGCCGCCATCGGCTCCGGCATATGGACCATGCACTTCGTCGCCATGATGGGGTTCACGGTCCGCGGCACCCCGATCCACTACGACAAGGCGATGACCTTCGCGAGCCTGGCCGTCGCGATCATCATGGTGGGCATCGGGATCTTCATCGTCGGCTACAAGGGCGCGCGCGGTACGGCCCTGTTCACCGGCGGCACCATCACCGGCCTGGGCATCGCCTCGATGCACTACCTGGGCATGGCCAGCATGAGCCTGGACGGCAAGCTGGAGTACAACACCGTCACCGTGGGCATCTCCGTCGCCATCGCCATGGGCGCCGCCACCGCCGCCCTGTGGGCCGCCGGCCAGGTCAGGGGCTTCCTGTGGAGCGTGGGCGCCAGCCTCGTCATGGGGCTCGCCGTCAGCGGCATGCACTACACGGGCATGGCCGCCCTCAGCGTCCACCTGCACGGCACGGCCGAACCCACCACGGGGGAGTCGCCCGCGACACTGCTCGCGCCCATGCTGATCGGCCCGCTCGCCTTCCTGCTCCTCGCGGGCGTCGTGGTGATGTTCGACCCGCTGATGGTCATGGGGAAGCCGACCGTCGTCCCCACCGAGCACAAGCCCGGCGTCCCCGCCCACACCCACGTCCGCCACTCCGCCCACCGCCTGCGGTTCCGACCCCGCCGCACCATGGAGCACCGCGGGTCCCGCACCCCGCAGAACCGCTGATCAGAGCCCGTTGTCAGTGCGGGGTCGTACGGTGGAACCCATGCGGCCCGTTTCAAAGATCGAACGCACGGTGGCGCCCTTCGAGGTCGTCAGCCCCTACCAGCCGAACGGCGACCAGCCGACGGCCATCGCCGACCTGGCCCGGCGCATCGAGGCGGGCGAGAAGGACGTCGTGCTGCTCGGCGCGACCGGCACCGGCAAGTCCGCCACCACGGCGTGGATGATCGAGAAGCTCCAGCGCCCCACGCTCGTGATGGCGCCGAACAAGACGCTGGCCGCACAGCTGGCGAACGAGTTCCGCGAGCTGCTGCCGAACAACGCAGTCGAATACTTCGTCTCGTACTACGACTACTACCAGCCCGAGGCCTACGTCCCGCAGTCGGACACCTACATCGAGAAGGACTCCTCGATCAACGAGGAGGTCGAGCGTCTGCGCCACTCCGCGACGAACTCGCTGCTCACCCGCCGCGATGTCGTCGTGGTCGCCTCGGTCTCCTGCATCTACGGCCTCGGCACCCCGCAGGAGTACGTGGACCGCATGGTCCCCCTCAAGGTCGGCGAGGAGATCGACCGCGACGAGCTGCTGCGCCGCTTCGTGGACATCCAGTACACGCGCAACGACATGGCCTTCACCCGCGGCACCTTCCGCGTGCGCGGCGACACCATCGAGATCTTCCCGGTCTACGAGGAGCTGGCCGTCCGCATCGAGATGTTCGGCGACGAGATCGAGGCGCTGTCCACCCTGCACCCGCTCACCGGCGAGATCATCAGCGACGACGAGCACCTCTACGTCTTCCCGGCCTCCCACTACGTCGCGGGCCCAGAGCGCCTGGAGCGTGCCGTCAACGACATCGAGAAGGAACTGGCCGAGCGCCTGACGGAGCTGGAGAAGCAGGGCAAGCTGCTGGAGGCCCAGCGCCTGCGCATGCGGACCACGTACGACATCGAGATGCTGCGCCAGATCGGCAGCTGCTCCGGCGTGGAGAACTACTCGATGCACTTCGACGGCCGCTCGCCCGGCTCCCCGCCCAACACCCTGCTGGACTACTTCCCGGACGACTTCCTCCTCGTCATCGACGAGTCCCACGTCACCGTCCCGCAGATCGGCGCCATGTACGAGGGCGACGCCTCCCGCAAGCGCACCCTGGTCGACCACGGCTTCCGGCTGCCCTCCGCCCTGGACAACCGCCCCCTGAAGTGGGAGGAGTTCCAGGAGCGCATCGGCCAGACCGTCTACCTGTCGGCCACGCCGGGCACCTACGAGATGTCCCGCTCGGACGGCTTCGTCGAGCAGATCATCCGCCCCACCGGCCTCGTCGACCCCGAGGTCGTCGTCAAGCCCACCGAGGGCCAGATCGACGACCTGGTGCACGAGATCCGGCAGCGCACCGAGAAGGACGAGCGCGTCCTGGTCACCACGCTCACCAAGAAGATGGCCGAGGACCTCACGGACTACTTCCTGGAGCTGGGCATCCAGGTGCGCTACCTGCACAGCGACGTCGACACCCTGCGCCGCGTCGAACTGCTGCGTGAACTGCGCGCCGGCGAGTACGACGTCCTGGTCGGCATCAACCTCCTGCGCGAGGGCCTCGACCTGCCCGAGGTGTCCCTGGTGGCGATCCTGGACGCCGACAAGGAAGGCTTCCTGCGCTCCGGCACGTCCCTGATCCAGACCATCGGCCGCGCCGCGCGCAACGTCTCCGGCCAGGTCCACATGTACGCCGACAAGATCACCCCGGCGATGGAGAAGGCCATCGACGAGACCAACCGGCGCCGCGAGAAGCAGATCGCGTACAACACCGAGCGTGGCATCGACCCCCAGCCGCTCCGCAAGAAGATCAACGACATCGTCGCCCAGATCGCCCGCGAGGACATCGACACCGAGCAGCTGCTCGGCTCCGGTTACCGCAAGGCCAAGAAGGACGGCGGTGGCACCAAGGCGCCGGTGCCGTCCCTCGGCAAGGCGGCCGGGATCGCCAAGTCCGCCAAGGGCAAGGGCAAGGCCGAGGAGACCGTGCCGACCGACCGTCCCGCGGCAGAACTGGCCGGGCAGATCGAGGAGCTGACCGCGCGGATGCGGGCCGCTGCCGCGGAGCTCCAGTTCGAGATCGCGGCCCGGCTGCGCGACGAGGTCTCCGAGATGAAGAAGGAGCTGCGCCAGATGAAGGAGGCGGGCCTGGCCTGACAGCGTGCCGCGTACGCGCAGTGTTGCAAGACCGACACAAAGCGCGGACCGGGGTACATCGCTGTCAGTGCCCCTGCGTAGGGTTCTGGTCAACCGCGACCACGCGGCAACAGGGGACGTTCGAGAGGGGAATCAGCGCGTGACCGTCAACATGACCAAGGGTCAGGCCATCAGTCTGCAGAAGAACGACGGCGGCAGCCTGACTTCGGTTCGTATGGGTCTCGGCTGGCAGGCGGCTCCCCGGCGCGGCCTGTTCGGCTCGCGCACGCGAGAGATCGACCTCGACGCCTCCGCCGTCCTGTTCGCGGACAAGCAGCCGGTCGACGTCGTCTTCTTCCGTCACCTGGTGAGTGACGACGGTTCGGTTCGCCACACCGGTGACAACCTCGTCGGCGGTGTCGGCCAGGGCGGCGACGACGAGGCGATCCTCGTCGACCTCGCGCGGGTCCCGGTCCACATCGACCAGATCGTCTTCACCGTGAACTCCTTCACGGGCCAGACGTTCCAGGAGGTGCAGAACGCGTTCTGCCGCCTGGTCGACGAGACCAACGGCCAGGAGCTCGCCCGCTACACGCTCGCCGGCGGCGGCCAGTACACGGCCCAGATCATGGCCAAGGTCCACCGCTCCGGCCAGGGCTGGACGATGACGGCCCTGGGCAACCCGGCCAACGGCCGCACCTTCCAGGACCTGATGCCGGCGATCCTGCCGGTGCTCTGAGCGCACCCGGGCCCGGAGTGGCGGGGCCCGGCGAGCAGCACCCGACTCCACACAACGACACAGGGGGACCAAGGCGATGACGGCCGAGCTGGTGCGGGGGCAGAACCACCCGCTCTCCCAGGCCCGTCTCGAGATCCGGATCTCGGCCGGTACGCCGATCGTGGCCGTGGCCGCACTCGGCGACGACAACGGCCGGATCCACGGCGTGGAGTGGGTGGCACACCCGGGCGCACCCACCCAGCCGGGTCTCGAGGTCCCCCGGCAGGCCGCCGCCGACCACCGTCTCGCGGTGGACCTCGACGCCGTGCCGGAGGCCGTCCACCGGGTCAGTGTGCTGCTCGCCCTGCCCGTCGGCGGGACCGGCCCGGCCCGTTTCGGCGCCGTGGCGGCCCCCTTCGTCGCCGTCACCGGTCTCGACGGCGGTGAGGTCGCCAGCTACACCATCACCGGTCTGGAGGCCGAATCGGCCGTCGTCGCCCTGGAGCTCTACCGTCGGCAGGGCGCCTGGAAGGTGCGCGCCGTCGGCCAGGGGTACGCGGGCGGCCTCGCCGAGCTCCTCACCGACCAGGGCCTGCCGCAGGCCCACCAGCTCGCCGGCAGCATCAACGACGCGGTGGCTCAGGGGCTGGCGCGTTCCGTGCAGGCGCCGCCGCCCCGCACGGCGGACGGCGACCGCTCCCGGCAGGCGGCGGCTCCCGCCCTCGGCCCGGACCAGGGCGGCACCGCGCCTCAGCCCGGCCCCGTCTCACCGATGTCCCCGTACGGCGGCCGGACGCCCGGCGGTCCCGGGCAGTCCGGCCCTCAGCAGCCGTCGTACCCCGGCGCCACGCCGGACCCCAACGCCGTCACGCAGCCGTCCGCGCCCACGGCCGGCGGTCCGATCGACTACAGCCACCCGCGCCGCCAGAACGCCGCCCCGCCGCCGCCCCCGCCCACCGCGCCCCCGGCCGCCCCCGGGCAGCCCGCACAGCCCGTCGCGGGCGACGCGACCGGCTGGTCGATGGAGGAGCGGCTCTACAACCAGGTGTGGGGCATGTTCGAGGACCTGGCCCGCACCACCGCCGCCTACCGCAGCGCCGTCGACTTCGCCGAGTCACGTATGGACAAGGAGCTGGAGCAGGTCCTCTCCGACCCGCGCAGCCGGATGGGCGGGCAGGGCGACGCCGCTCGCGAGGCGGCGCGGACCCGGCACGCCGAGCTCGTGGCCCAGGCCCGGGAGGCCCTGGACCGGGATCTGACCCAGCTCGCCGCCGAGGCCGACGTGGTGGAACCGGCCCTGCCACCGGCATACGCCCGCTGGGACAACCCGGTGTGGCACTCCTACCGGGTGCCGATGGAGAACCCCATGGCCCTGCGCCTGGGCGACCTCCATCTCCCCGAGGCCGACCGGATCCGCATCCCGATGCTGGTCCGGCTGCCGCTGGAGCGGGGCCTGTGGATCGACAGCGGAGCGGCCGGATCGTCCGACGGTTCCTTCACCGATTCCCACACCATGAGCCGTCTCGCGATGGAAACGGCGGTCGCGCACGCGGCCCGCCTGCTCGCCGTCTACCCGGCGGGCGAGTTCACCGTCCACGTCATCGACGCGGCCGGTTCGGGGGCACAGTCGCTGGTGCCCCTCGTGCAGACCGGGGTGCTCGCGGCCCCGCCCGCGCTCGGCGCCGCCGGTGTGGCGGACGTGCTGGGCCGGCTCACCCAGCGGGTCGACCTGGTGCAGATGGCGGTCCGGGGCGGCGCCGCCGACTCCCTCCCGCCCGGCTTCGACACCTCCCAGCAGCTCCTGGTCGTCAACGACTTCCCGCACGGTTTCGACGACCGGGCCGTGAACCAGCTGCGCTACCTCGCCGACGAGGGCCCCGCCTTCGGCGTCCACCTGATGATGGTGGCCGACCGGGAGGAGTCCTCCGGGTACGGGCCTTTGCTCGACCCGCTGTGGCGTTCACTGCTGCGACTGACGCCGGTGGCCGACGATCACCTCGCCGACCCGTGGGTCGGTCATGCCTGGACGTACGAGCCGGCGCTCGTGCCGCCCGGCAGCCAGGTCCTCCAGCAGGTGCTCAGCCAGGTGGCCGCCGCCCGCACCAAGTTCATGTAAAGCCCCCTGATCTGGGGTTTTGGTCTTTCTTTTGCCAAGCACTTTACCTGTTCTTGGTGATTGGGTACTGTTGAGGGCACGGAGGGGAGTACTCCCTGTCTGCTGCGGCGTACCCGTCAATACGGATCAGGCCAGATCCCGGGGCGTCGGCCCGTCTTCGGGTGGAAGAGACCTCCGGCAGCGACGACGCTGACATTTGCCGTTACGACTGCCGGAGGCGCAGTGGATGTTTCCGTGACCCTATGGGTCCTGACGATCGTGGGCCTCGCCGCCCTCATCGCGGTCGACTTCTTCATCGGCCGCAAGCCGCACGACGTGTCGATCAAGGAAGCCGGAATCTGGACGGTCGTCTGGATCGTGCTGGCCGCGCTCTTCGGATTCGGCCTGCTCCTGTTCGCGGGTGGCCAGCCCGCCGGTGAGTTCTTCGCCGGATTCATCACCGAGAAGTCGCTCAGCGTCGACAATCTCTTCGTCTTCGTCCTGATCATGGCGAAGTTCGCGGTGCCGTCGCAGTATCAGCAGCGCGTGCTGCTGATCGGTGTTCTCATCGCCCTGGTCCTGCGAGCGATCTTCATCGCGGCCGGTGCGGCGATCCTCGCCAGCTTCTCCTGGGTCTTCTACATCTTCGGTGCCTTCCTCATCTGGACCGCCTGGAAGCTCATCCAGGAGGCCCGTGCCGACGAGGAGGACGAGGACTGGGAGGAGAACAAGCTGCTCAAGGCCGCCGAGCGCCGCTTCGGCGTGGCCGACCGCTACCACGGCACCAAGCTGTGGATCCAGGAGAACGGCAAGCGGGTCATGACCCCGATGCTGGTCGTGATGCTGGCCATCGGCACCACCGATGTGCTCTTCGCCCTCGACTCCATCCCCGCGATCTTCGGCCTGACGCAGGACCCGTACATCGTCTTCACGGCCAACGCGTTCGCCCTGATGGGTCTTCGCCAGCTGTACTTCCTCATCGGTGGCCTGCTGAAGAAGCTGGTCCACCTCTCCTACGGCCTGTCGATCATCCTGGGCTTCATCGGCGTGAAGCTGGTGCTGCACGCCCTGCACGAGTCCGGGGTGCATGTCCCCGAGATCAGCATTCCGGTCTCGCTCGGCGTGATCTGCGCCGTCCTGATCGTCACCACGATCACCAGCCTGCGAGCGTCCAAGAAGCAGGCGGCGGCCGAGGCGGCACAGGGCGGGAGCGGAGGCGCTCCGAAGGACAGCATCGACGCCTGACCGCGTCGGGCGTAGGAACAACCATCATCGGGACCGGTGCTCCGCGAATTGCCGACCACCGGTCCCGGTGCTTGCTTGTTCCTGAGCGCGTTCCCCGGCCCGGGGACGCCGTGGCCGGCTGGAGGTGCCATGAAGTTCGTGCAGATCATCGAGTTCGAGACCGAGCGTCTGGAAGAGATGCTGCAGGTGCTCGAGGAAGCGGGTCGGCGCAATCCCGACCGCACGAACGGCCCGACCCACAGCATGCTGCTGAAGGACCGGGAGAAGCCCAGCCGCTATCTGGCGCTGATCGAGTTCGAATCGTACGAGGAGGCCATGCGCAACAATGAGGACCCCGAGACCAGCGCGATGGCGGAGCGGCTGGACGCGCTCAGCACGGGGGAGCGGGTGTTCACCAACTGCGACCTCCTGGACGCGCGTGACCTCAAGTAGCTCCTCAGGGCCCTCCCGGGGGCCCGGCCCGACCGGAGTGCGGGGCCCCGGCCCGTCTGCGACGATCGCGTCATGATCGCTAGGCTCAGGCGGTTCGCGGCACGGTGGACGACCCTGGTGCCCCTGCTGGCGATCGTGCTGCTGGTCCTGACCTGGGGTCGGAATCTGCCGGTCGTGGTCGTCGCCCTGGTGACCCTGGTCCTCGCGGGAGCCGTCCTGGCCGCTGTGCACCACGCCGAAGTGGTGGCTCACCGGGTCGGTGAACCGTTCGGCTCCCTCGTGCTCGCCGTCGCCGTCACGATCATCGAGGTCGCCCTCATCGTCACCCTCATGGCCGACGGCGGGGACAAGAGCTCGACCCTGGCGCGGGACACGGTCTTCGCGGCGGTGATGATCACCTGCAACGGCATCGTCGGCCTGTGCCTGCTCGTCGCCTCACTGCGGCACGGCACGGCCGTCTTCAACCCGGAGGGCACCGGCGCCGCACTGGCCACCGTCGCCACCCTGGCCACGCTCAGCCTGGTTCTGCCCACGTTCACCACGAGCAAGCCGGGACCGGAGTTCTCCACCGTCCAGCTGACCTTCGCGGCGCTGTCCTCACTCGTCCTGTACGGCCTGTTCGTCACCACGCAGACCGTGCGGCACCGGGACTACTTCCTGCCGATCACCCGGCACGGCGAGGTCATCACCACCGAGGAGCACGCCGAGGCGCCGACCGCCCTCACCGCCCGGATCAGCCTGGCCCTGCTCGGCCTGGCCCTGGTGGGCGTGGTCGGTCTGGCCAAGGGCGTCTCGCCCACCATCGAGTCGGGGGTAGCAGCCGCCGGGCTCCACCATGCCGTCGTCGGCGTGATCATCGCGCTGCTGGTGCTGCTCCCGGAGACCATCGCCGCGCTGCGTTCCGCCCGCCGCGACCGGGTGCAGACCAGCCTGAACCTCGCCCTCGGCTCGGCCATGGCCAGTATCGGCCTGACCATCCCCGCCGTGGCACTCGCGTCCTTGTGGCTCTCCGGCCCGCTCGTCCTCGGCCTCGGAGCCACGCACATGGTGCTGCTCGCCCTGACCGTGGTGGTGGCCTCGCTGACGGTAGTGCCGGGCCGGGCCACGCCGCTCCAGGGCGGAGTCCATCTGGTGCTGTTCGCGGCCTACCTGGAGCTGGCGATCAACCCGTGAGGTGTACCGGCTCAGGCACGCCAGTGCGTCTGCCGGGCACGGCGACGGCACCCACGAGTCACCCGGCGGCGACCTCGCGGCCGTGCCGGGCGACGGCACCACCGAATCACCCGGCGGTGGCCTCCGCGGTTGTCGTGCCCACCCGCACCGGGCGCGTCTCCGGCAGCAACGCGAAGCACCCCAGGCTGAACAGCGCGATCGCCGTCAGATACGCGGCCACGCCCCACGGCACCCGCCCGCCCTGCTCGGCGAGGGCCGTCGCCACGATCGGTGTGAGCGCTCCTCCGAGGACCCCGCCGAGGTTGTAGCCGACGGCGGCGCCGGTGCAGCGCACCCGCGGCTCGTACAGCTCCGGCAGATAGGCGGCGATCACGGCGAACATCGTGATGAACGCGAGCATCGCCCCGAGGAAGCCGAGGAACATCGGCAGCGGCGCCCCGGTGGCGAGGAGCGCGACCATCGGGAACATCCACAGGGCTGCGGCCGCACACCCGGCCAGGCACAGCGGGCGCCTGCCGTAGCGGTCACCGAGCAGCGCCACCAGCGGCGTGAGAGCACCCTTCACGAGCACCGCGCCCATGATGCAGATCAGCATGACGCTGCGGCTCACCCCGAGCCGCTCCGTGCCGTAGGCGAGGGACCAGGTCGTCACGGCGTAGAAGATCGCGTAGCCGATCGCGAGGCCGCCGCCGGTCAGCAGGAGGAGCCGCCAGTGGTTGCGGACGACCTCGGCGAGCGGCACGCGCGCGTGGTCGTCGATCTCGAGGAAGCTCGGGCTCTCGGTGAGAGACGACCGCAGCCACAGCCCCGCGACGGCCAGCACCCCCGCGACCCAGAACGGCACCCGCCATCCCCAGGCGGCGAACTGCGCCTCGGTCAGCGTCGAGGACAGCCCCAGGACCACACCGTTGGCGAGCAGGAACCCCAGCGCGGGCCCGACCTGCGGGAAGCTCGACCACAGCACCCGCCGTCGGGCCGGCGCATGCTCCACGGCCAGCAGCACCGCTCCGCCCCACTCCCCGCCGAGGCCCAGTCCCTGGAGGAAGCGCAGGGCCAGGAGCAGCAGCGGAGCGGCCACGCCGATCGACGCGTACGTCGGCACGCAGCCGACGGCGACCGTGGAGGCCCCGGTCAGCAGCAGGGAGGCGATGAGGACCGGCCGCCGCCCGCGCCGGTCCCCGATGTGCCCGAACAGGATCGATCCGAGCGGCCGGGCGACGAAGCCGACACCGAAGGTGGCGAAGGCGGCCAGCGTCCCGGCCATCGGAGAGAAGGTCGGGAAGAACAACGGCCCAAGGATCAGGGCCGCCGCGGTGCCGTAGACGAAGAAGTCGTAGAACTCGATGGCCGTGCCGGCGAGCGAGGCGGCCGCGAGGCGCGGCATGGAGGGTGCCCTTACGGTGCGTACGTCGTGCATGCCGCGTCAACTACCCACCGTGACCACCGGTTACGGGGGCGCGTGGAGGGCCCGGGGGGCCCTCAGTACGTGACCGTGATGCGCCGGGCGGGTCCGTCCACGCGCACGGTGCCGCCGTACGGGATCACCAGTTGTAGATCGGTGTGCCCGAAGTCCACGTCGAGATGGGACGCGATCGGGCGTGCTCAGCGGAGGGAGAGCCGCATACGCGTCGGCCAGGCGATCGGCGTGCTCAGCGGGGCGAGACCGGTACGGGCGCCGTGATAAACCGGCTGTGAGCAGCGGTCCGCCACGGGCCGCGCGACCCTCGACGGACCGGAGGAACCGTGCCCCGCACCCTGGCCCACGCCCCGATCATGATCCTCAACGGCCCCAATCTGAATCTGCTCGGCCAGCGCCAGCCGGAGATCTACGGCTCCGACACCCTCGCCGACGTCGAGGCCCTGTGCGCCAAGGCGGCGGCCGCGCACGGCGGTACCGTCGACTTCCGCCAGTCCAACCACGAGGGCGAACTGGTCGACTGGATTCACGAGGCGCGGCTGAACCACTGCGGGATCGTCATCAACCCGGGTGCCTACTCGCACACCTCGGTCGCCATCCTGGACGCCCTCAACACCTGCGACGGCCTGCCGGTGCTGGAGGTCCACATCTCCAACATCCACCAGCGCGAGTCGTTCCGGCACCACTCCTACGTCTCGCTGCGCGCCGACGGGGTCATCGCGGGCTGCGGCGTGCAGGGGTACGTGTTCGGCGTGGAGCGCGTCGCGGCGCTGGCCGGGGCGGGCAAGGCGGACGCGTGAGCCGTCCCGGGCAAGCCGCCGCCCACCAGGGCGGACGCGTGAGCCGTAGCCGGTGGGCCGCAGCCGACCAGGGCGGATGCGTGAGCCGTAGCCGGTGGGCCGCAGCCGACCAGGGCGGATGCGTGAGCCGTAGCCGGTAAGACCCGCCGATCATTGGCGGGCGACCCTTACCACCCGGTTCCTACAGTCGCCCGGCCTCCACGATCCGCCGCAGGAAGCGCCGTGTGCGCTCCTGTCGCGGATCCCCGAAGACCTGCTCGGGGGTGCCGCGCTCCAGCACCACGCCGCCCTCCAGGAAGCACACCTGGTCGGCGACCTCCCGGGCGAAGCCCATCTCGTGCGTGGCCAGCACCATGGTCATGCCCTCCTCCTTCAGCCCTCGGACCACGGTGAGGACCTCGCCCACCAGCTCGGGGTCGAGGGCGGCGGTGATCTCGTCGAGCAGCAGCAAGCGAGGACGTACGGCCAGGGCGCGGACGATCGCGACGCGCTGCTGCTGGCCGCCGCTCAGCCGGTCCGGGTACGCGCCGGCCTTCCCACCGAGCCCCAGCCGCTCCAGCAGCTCACGCGCGCGTGCCTCGGCCTCGGCCCGGGGCACACCGTGCACGCGGCGCGGGGCGAGCGTGATGTTGTCCAGGACCGTCATGTGCGGGAACAGGTTGTACGCCTGGAAGACCACGCCGATCCGGCGGCGCACGGCGTCCTGGTCGGCGCGTGGGTCGGTGATCTCCTCGTCGTCGAGCCATATCGCCCCGTCGTCGATCTCCTCCAGCAGGTTCGCGCACCGCAGCAGCGTGGACTTGCCGGAGCCGGAGGCGCCGATCAGCGCGGTGACCGTGTGCGGGGCGACCTCCAGGTCGACGTCCCGCAGGACGACCGAGCCGCCGAAGGTCTTGCGGACGGACTCCATGCGCAGCACGGGCGTCTCGCTCATGCGGTTCCTCCCTGGGCCTGCCGGCGGTCCATCCGGGCCGTCACCCAGTCCGTGAAGCGGGTCATGGGGATGGTCAGCGCCACGAAGACCAGCCCGGCGACGATGTACGGCGTGTAGTTGAGGCTGCGGCCCACGATGATGTCGGCGGCCCGTACGGCGTCCACCGCACCGCCGATCGAGACGAGCCCGGTGTCCTTCTGCAGCGACACCAGGTCGTTCAGCAGCGGCGGCACCTGGCGGCGCACCGCCTGGGGCAGTACCACGTACCGCAGTGCCTGGCGGTTGCTCAGCCCCAGCGAGCGGGCCGCGGCGCGCTGCGAGGGGTGCACGGACTCGATGCCGGCGCGGAACACCTCGGCGACGTACGCCGAGTACGTCAGGGTGAGCGCGGTGCCGCCGAGCAGCACCGGATCGACGGTCACTCCCTGGAGCCGCAGCGCGGGGACGCCGAGGACCACGATCATCAGGTTGATGATGAGCGGCAGCCCCCGGAAGAAGTCCGTGTACGCGGCGGCCAGGAAGCGCAGCGGGAAGAACACCGGCCCGCGCAGCGTGCGGGCCACGGCGATCAGCATGCCGAGGACGAGCACCGCGACCCCGCAGATCAGCAGCAGCCGGACGTTCAGCCACAGCCCTTCGAGGACCTTCGGGAACGCCTCGCGCGCGTACCCGGGGTCGAAGAAGGTCTCCTTGGTGCGCGGCCAGCCCGGTGCGCCCACGACGATCAGGTAGAGGAGGACCGCGGTGACGAGGGTCGACAGCGCGCCGATCGCCGTCGCGCGCCGGGCGCGAGCGCGCTTGTGGCGCTCCCGGTCCAGGCGCCGCTGTGAGGGGACGTAGCCGTCCGCCGCATCGTGCTCGTCGGAGGCCGGCTCCTCCTTGTGCACCGTCACTTGAGCACCGGCGCGTCGACGGCGTCCGACAGCCACTGCTGCTCGATCTTCGCGAGCGTGCCGTCCTCGCGCAGGCCGTCCACGGCCCGGGAGACGCAGGAGGTGAGCGCGCTGCCCTTGTCGAGCACGAGACCGAACTGCTCCGGGGTGCCGCCCTGGTTCTCGAACTGGCCGACGATCGTCGCGTCGGTGATCTCGGCGCCGGTGATGTAGAAGGCGGTCGGTAGGTCGACGACGATGGCGTCGACCTGGCCGTTCCTCAGGGCGGATTTGGCCTGGTCGTTCTTGGCGTAGACGGCGGCGGCCTGCTCGGGCTCCACCACGTCGTCGATGTAGTCGAGGCTGGTGGTGCCGACCTGCGCGCCCAGCTTCACACCCCGCAGGTCCGCGATGCTCTTCGCCTTCGCGGCCTTGGAGCCCTTCAGTGCGACGACGGCCTGGCGTACGTCGTAGTAGCCGGAGGAGAAGTCCACGGCCTTCTTGCGCTCCTGGCTGATGGACACCTGGTTGATGTCGAAGTCGAAGGTCTTCTCGCCGGGCGCGAAGGCCTTGTTGAAGGGGACGGTCTGCCAGGCGACCTTGTCCTTGCCGTACCCGAGCCGTTCGGCGACGGCGTAGGCGACCGCCGACTCGTAGCCCTTGCCGTTGGCCGGCTTGTCGTCCTTGAACCAGGGCTCATAGGCGGGCTCGTCGGTGGCGATCGTCAGCTTGCCCGAGGTCCGGGTGGCCAACTCGCCCTTCTCGCACGCGCTCTTGGCCGGCGACGACGGCTTGCCCGCTTCCTCCGGCTGCGGAGCGCAGCCCACGGCGGCGGCGGTGAGGAGGACGACGGCGACGGCTGCGCGGCGCAGGGCACGCGGGACGGGTTGCATGGCGGGAGATTGGCAGCCGGGGGTCTTGTTTGTCGAGGTCACACCAACACCTGTCCGGATAGTGGGAACGGGTGTTGCGGTGGTGTGAACGGGCCGCCATCGCTGTCGCGTAGGCATGCGCCGGGGCCGCCGGCCGAGGGCGGGGATCGACAGGCCGGCGGCCCATCCGCCCAGGAGCCGTCATCCTGCGCGGGGCTGAGACCAGTTGACTGCGCAACTACGTACGAGGGGAGCGCACGTACGACACCGGCGCGTGCGAACGATTCACACGGGGCGCGTGCGCGGCGCACCACGCAACGCGAAGGCGTCCGACTGAGTCCGGCTCGGTACGCCTAGACGCCCAACTCACTGCGAACGCCGACTCGGAATGCCGAGGGCGCCCCACTCACCGCCAAGGCGCCCCGCGCGGCCACTCACCACCCGCGCGCGTGCCACTCCGGCAGGTGCGGGCGCTCCGCGCCCAAGGACGTGTCGTTGCCGTGTCCCGGGTAGACCCACGTCTCGTCCGGGAGGGCGTCGAAGATCTTGGTCTCGACGTCGTGGATGAGGGTGGCGAACGCCTTGGGATCCTTGTGGGTGTTGCCCACACCGCCGGGGAACAGGCAGTCCCCGGTGAACACATGCGGATGCCCGTGCGGATCGTCGTAGACGAGGGCGATCGAGCCGGGCGTGTGCCCGACCAGGTGGCGCGCGGTCAGTTCCACGCGCCCCACCCGGATGGTGTCGCCGTCGTCGACGGGCACGTCGGTCCGCACGGGGATGCCCTCGGCGTCCTCCCGGCCCGCGTAGGTGCGGGCGCCGGTGGCCGCAACGACCTCGGCGAGCGCCTGCCAGTGGTCACCGTGCCGGTGGGTGGTCACGACGGACGCGATGCCGTCGCCACCGATCATGCCGAGCAGCGTGTCCGCCTCGTCGGCGGCGTCGATCAGCAACTGCTCGTCGGTTGCCCGGCAGCGCAGCAGATAGGCGTTGTTGTTCATCGGACCCACCGCGATCTTGGTGATCATCAGGTCCTTGAGCTCGTGCACATCGGCCGGTCCGCCGACCGTCACCTCTCCGCTGTACGTCATGTCCGCCAGCCTATAGCGGCGGCAGCGCCGGAAGCGGGCCGCCGGCCGAGGCCAGCGCGGATCCGTCGCGGCGGCCCGCTAGCCAGCCCAGCAGGTCGGCCGGGGGACCCGTGACGGTCACCTCGGGCCCCTGCCCGCCCGGCTCCCGTCCGGTGCTCCACGCGCGTGTGCCGTCCGTGACGCGGGTGGCCGGTACCTCGGGATGCCCGGCGAACCGGTCGGCCAGGAAGTCGATCTCCCGCTCGGTGAAGTCCGCCGGAAGATCCTCCAGCTCGTATCCGATGCCCAGGTCCACGTGGTGCAGCTCCACCTCCACCCACCGCCGGAACGGCACCCGGGACGCGGAGTCCGTGACTCCGTTGCGCAGCTCCACCGTGCGCGACCAGTCCGCCGGAGCGTCCCCCGCCTCCTGGAAGCGGGCGGCGCTCTCGCGCAGGTCGGCGAGCTGGACGTCGAGGGCGCGCGGCGCGTCCCGCTCGATGTCGGCGTCCCGGGCCTCGCCGGACACGTACATGGGACGCCCTTCGAGCACGTTCACAAGGGCGTCCGCGTTCCGGGCGAGGTGGGCCAGGACATGGCCGCGGCTCCAGCCGGGCAGCCGTGACGGCTCCGTCACAGAGGCGTTGTCCAGTTTGCCGACTGCGGTCAGCAGCCGCTCCGTCGCGTCACGTACAGACGCCAGGTCATGAGCGTGATCAATCATGGTGCTGACCCTAGCTGCGCCACTCCTTCGGGTGAAGGTGGTGAAGCAGTGCCGTAAATCGAAAGCACGTGCTATATGGTCGGACGTGGCGTCGGGCATGCTGGAGAGCCGGGGTTTGTTGGCAACCCGTGAATCCGACCGGCGTTGTCAGTGGCTCCCCCTAGTCTGAGAAAGACGGGGGCCCCGCCCCTGTCACTTCTCTCAAGAAAGGTGCGGACCGGCGTGGCCGACCGTCTCATCGTTCGTGGAGCGCGCGAGCACAACCTCAAGAACGTCTCGCTCGACCTCCCGCGCGACTCGCTCATCGTCTTCACGGGCCTGTCGGGGTCGGGCAAGTCCTCGCTGGCCTTCGACACCATCTTCGCGGAGGGGCAGCGGCGCTACGTGGAGTCCCTCTCCTCGTACGCCCGGCAGTTCCTCGGCCAGATGGACAAGCCGGACGTCGACTTCATCGAGGGTCTGTCCCCGGCGGTCTCCATCGACCAGAAGTCGACCTCGCGCAACCCGCGCTCAACGGTCGGCACCATCACCGAGGTCTACGACTACCTGCGCCTGCTCTTCGCGCGCATCGGCAAGCCGCACTGCCCCGAGTGCTCCCGGCCGATCTCGCGCCAGTCGCCCCAGGCCATCGTCGACCGGGTCCTGGAGCTCCCGGAGGGCAGCCGCTTCCAGGTGCTCTCGCCGTTGGTGCGTGAGCGCAAGGGCGAGTTCGTCGACCTCTTCGCCGACCTCCAGACCAAGGGCTACTCCCGCGCGCGGGTGGACGGCGAGACGATCCAGCTGTCGAACCCGCCCACGCTCAAGAAGCAGGAGAAGCACACCATCGAGGTGGTCGTCGACCGCCTGACGGTCAAGGACGGCGCCAAGCGCCGCCTCACCGACTCCGTGGAGACCGCCCTCGGCCTGTCCGGCGGCATGGTCGTGCTGGACTTCGTCGACCTCCCCGAGGACGACCCCGAGCGCGAGCGCATGTTCTCGGAGCATCTGTACTGCCCGTACGACGACCTGTCCTTCGAGGAGCTGGAGCCTCGCTCCTTCTCCTTCAACTCGCCCTTCGGCGCCTGCCCCGACTGCACCGGCATCGGCACGCGCATGGAGGTCGACCCGGAGCTGATCGTCCCCGACCCGGACAAGAGCCTCGACGAGGGTGCCATCCACCCCTGGTCGCACGGCCACACCAAGGACTACTTCGGCCGCCTGATCGGCGCCCTCGCCGACGCGCTGGGCTTCCGCACGGACATCCCCTTCGCGGGCCTGCCGCAGCGCGCCAAGAAGGCCCTCCTCCACGGCCACAAGACCCAGGTCGAGGTCCGCTACCGCAACCGCTACGGCCGCGAGCGCCGCTACACCACGGCCTTCGAGGGCGCCGTCCCCTTCGTCAAGCGCCGGCACAGCGAGGCCGAGAGCGACTCCAGCCGCGAGCGCTTCGAGGGCTACATGCGCGAGGTGCCCTGCCCGACGTGTGAGGGCACGCGCCTGAAGCCGATCGTCCTCGCGGTCACGATCATGGACAAGTCCATCGCCGAGGTCTCCGCGATGTCGATCAGCGACTGCGCGGACTTCCTGGGCGAGCTGAAGCTCACCGCCCGTGACAAGAAGATCGCCGAGCGCGTGCTGAAGGAGGTCAACGAGCGGCTGCGGTTCCTGGTCGACGTCGGCCTGGACTACCTCTCGCTGAATCGCGCGGCCGGCACCCTCTCCGGCGGCGAGGCCCAGCGCATCCGCCTGGCCACCCAGATCGGCTCCGGCCTCGTCGGCGTCCTGTACGTCCTCGACGAGCCGTCCATCGGCCTGCACCAGCGCGACAACCACCGGCTGATCGAGACCCTGGTCCGGCTGCGCGACATGGGCAACACCCTCATCGTCGTCGAGCACGACGAGGACACCATCAAAACCGCCGACTGGATCGTCGACATCGGCCCCGGCGCCGGTGAGCACGGCGGCAAGGTCGTGCACAGCGGCTCCCTGAAGGAGCTGCTCACCAACAGCGAGTCGCAGACCGGTCAGTACCTGTCGGGCAAGAAGGCCATCCCGCTGCCCGACATCCGCCGCCCCCTGGACCCGTCCCGGCAGCTCACGGTGCACGGCGCCCGGGAGAACAACCTCCAGGACATCGACGTCTCGTTCCCCCTGGGCGTGTTCACGGCCGTCACCGGCGTCTCCGGCTCCGGCAAGTCGACGCTGGTCAACGACATCCTCTACACGCACCTGGCCCGCGAGCTGAACGGCGCGCGGAGCGTACCCGGGCGGCACACGCGCGTGGACGGCGACGACCTCGTCGACAAGGTCGTGCACGTGGACCAGTCGCCCATCGGCCGCACCCCCCGCTCCAACCCGGCCACGTACACCGGCGTCTTCGACCACATCCGCAAGCTGTTCGCCGAGACCACCGAGGCGAAGGTCCGCGGCTACCTGCCCGGCCGCTTCTCCTTCAACGTCAAGGGCGGCCGCTGCGAGAACTGCGCGGGCGACGGCACCATCAAGATCGAGATGAACTTCCTGCCGGACGTCTACGTCCCGTGCGAGGTCTGCCACGGCGCCCGGTACAACCGGGAGACCCTGGAGGTCCACTACAAGGGCAAGTCCATCGCCGAGGTGCTGAACATGCCGATCGAGGAGGCCACCTCCTTCTTCGAGGCGGTCCCGGCGATCGCCCGGCACCTCAACACGCTGAAGGACGTCGGCCTCGGCTACGTCCGCCTCGGCCAGGCCGCGACCACCCTGTCCGGCGGTGAGGCGCAGCGCGTCAAGCTCGCCAGCGAGCTGCAGAAGCGCTCCACCGGCCGCACGGTCTACGTCCTCGACGAGCCGACCACCGGTCTGCACTTCGAGGACATCAGCAAGCTGCTGACGGTCCTGTCCGGACTGGTCGACAAGGGCAACACGGTCATCGTCATCGAGCACAACCTCGACGTGATCAAGACCGCCGACTGGATCGTCGACATGGGCCCCGAGGGCGGCGCCGGTGGCGGTCTGGTGGTCGCCGAGGGCACGCCCGAGCAGGTGGCCGGGGTCCCGGCCAGCCACACCGGCAAGTTCCTGCGGGAGGTCCTCGGCGCCGACCGCGTCAGCGACGCGTCCTCGGTGAAGGCGCCGCGCAAGACGACGGCCCGCAAGACGGTCGCGGCCAAGACCGCTTCGGCACGCAAGACCGCAACCAAGACGGTCACCGGCACGGCCGCCGCCAAGAAGACGGCGGCCAAGACCACCAAGGCGGCCGCGAAGAAGACCACCCGGTCCAGCAAGGACTGAGGTCTTCGCCGAACCCGCCGAAGCCGCCGAACCCCCGGAACGCGCCGGGCCCCACAGGCAACGTCCTGTGGGGCCCGGCGCGTTCGCTGTGCGGTCAGGCGTTCTCCTTCGGCTCCACGAACTGCATGTCGAGCTGGATCTTGACCACGTCGCCGAGCAGGCCGGGGGCGAAGTCCAGCCCGAAGTCCCCGCGCCGGATCTCGCCCGTCGCCTCGAACCCGGCGTGCCGGCTGCCGTCCATGGGCACCTCGACCAGCCCGCCGAACTCCACGGCCAGCGTCACCGGACGGGTCACGTCACCGATCGTCAGCTCACCCTCCATGGTCCAGTCCTCACCCTCGCCCGAGACCCGCGTCGAGCGGTACGTCATCGTCGGGCGCTTCGCCACGTCCAGCAGGTCGGAGGCGCGGACGTGCGCGTCCCGGTCGGCGTTGCCGGTATCGATCGAGGCCAGGTCGACGGTCGCGGAGATCCGCACGTCCTCGACCCGCTCCCCGACGAACAGTTCGGCCTCCAGCCGCTCGAAGCGGCCCCGCACCTTGGCGATGCCCAGGTGCCGGATCGTGAAGTTCACGGAGGAGTGGAACGGATCGAGGGCCCACTGGCCGGCGGCCAGCGGCAGGGCGGTGAGAGCGGTGTCATTCGTCATGCCCTCCACCTTGCGGGCCGAGTCGGCCGCGAGGGAGACCGGCCGGAGCCTGGTAGTGACGGGGCCACCCTCCGCGCCCGCGCGACCTGTACGTTCGGCGGGTGAGCGACAACGAGTTGGGCACGTTCCTGCGCACCTGGCGCGAAGCCGTCACCCCGGCCGAGGCGGGCCTGCCCGCAGGCCCCCGACGTCGCACCCCGGGCCTGCGGCGTGCCGAGCTGGCCACGCTCGCGGGCGTCAGCGTCGAGTACCTCACCCGGCTGGAACAGGGCCGCGACCGCAACCCGTCGGCCCAGGTGCTGGGCGCCCTGGCCGACGCGCTGAACCTCTCCCTGACCGACCGGATGCTGCTGCGCCGCCTGACCAAGGAGGCGGACGGCGGTGACCCGCTGGTCTGTGCGGCGGCCCCGCCGCTCAGCCGCGCGGCGCGCCCCACCGTACGGGCCGTGCTGGACCGCCTGGAGCCGACTCCGGCGCTGGTGGTCAACTGGATCGGCGACGTCCTCGCCCACACGACCGGGTACGAGCGCCTGGCCGGCCCCCTCGGCCTGCTCGACGACGAGCGGCCCAACCTCCTGCGGTATCTGTTCACCGACGGGCGGGCACGCAGCGCCTACCGCGACTGGGATCGCGTGGCCGACGACCTCGTCGCCCGGCTCCGGCACGGCGTCCCCCTGCGGGACCCCTACCTCACCGAGCTGGCCGACGAGCTGGCGGTGACGGCCGGTGCGGACTTCACCGACCGGTTCGCCGACCTGGCCGCGACACCGCGGCGGACGGGATCCCAGCACATCGAGCACCCTGAGGCCGGTTCCCTGCGGCTGCTGAACGAGACGCTCGCGCTTCCCGACGAGGGGCAGCACCTCGTCATCCACCTGCCCGCGGACGACGCCACGGCCACCGCCCTGGACCGCCTCAACGGCCGCCGTCCCGGAGCTCTGCGAGCGGTGGCGGTGGGGGAGACCGGCTGAAGCGCCCGGCGGGACACCCGGGGCGTCCCGCCGGTGTCAGCCCTCCAGCTCGTGCGCGTACGGCGGTTCCGCCCCGGCCCGTGAGCAGGTGATCGCCGCCGCGCGGGCCGCGAAGCCCAGCAGTTCCGTCCAGCCTTCGGGGCCCAGTTCGGCCAGGCCCCGGGCACTGAGGGCGTCGCGCACCGAGAGCCCGTGCAGCAGGGCCGCGTTGACCGTGTCGCCCGCGCCGATCGTGTCCACGACCTCGATGCGTTCGCCCGGCACCGAGTGCTCCCCGTCGGCGGTGAAGGCGGTCAGCCCGTCGCCGCCCCGGGTGATCACGACCGCTGCCGGGCCGGACGCCAGCCATTCGTGGGGCGTACCCCCGAGCCACTCCGCGTCCTCCACGGACAGCTTGAGCAGCGACACCGAAGGCAGCCAGCTCTTGAACCGCGCCCGGTAGGCGTCCGCGTCCGGGATCAGCCCGGCCCTGATGTTGGGGTCCAGCGCGGTGAACACGCCCTGCGCCGCCGCCCGGCGCATCATCTCCTCGTACGCGCTCGCGCCCGGCTCCAGAACCAGCGAGCAGGTGCCGAAGGACACCGCCCGGGTGCCTGGCGGCAGCGTGGACGGCGCCTCGAAGAGCCGGTCCGCCGTCCCGTCGACGTAGAAGGAGTACGCCGCCGAGCCGTCCGCGCCGACCGTGGCGACGGCGAGGGTCGTCGGCTCGGTGCCCCGCTGCACCGAGGACACGTCGACTCCGGTCGCGCTCAGCCGGTCCAGCAGCGCCTGTCCGAAGGCGTCGGACGACACCCGGGAGCAGAAGGCGGCGGGGGAGCCGAGGCGGCCCAGCGCCACAGCCGTGTTGTACGGGCCGCCGCCGAGTGCGGGCCGCAGCGCCGCCAGGGCACCCGTGCCCTGCGGTACCAGGTCGATCAGTGCTTCACCGGCGACGACGATCACGAAGGGGTTCCTTCCTCGGACGGGCTGGGGCAGCCGCACGATGTGCGGTGGACGAAGGCGCAGGGCAGACGCACCGTCCGGACGGGCCGGTCCGGCTCGGCGAGACGCTCCAGGAGCACGCGGACGGCCCGGGCGCCGATGTCCATGCCGGGCTGGGCGATCGCGGTGAGCCGGGGCGAGAACAGATCCGCCCAGGCGAAGTCGTCGAAGCAGCACAGGGCGATGTCGTCCGGGACGGACAGGCCGTGCGCGCTCAGGGCACGCAGCACCCCGATGGTCATGGCGTTGTTGCCGGTGACCAGCGCGGTGGGCGGCACACCCAGCGACAGCAGGGCCGCGGTCGCCTGTTCGGCGCCCGCGGACTCCGAGTCGCCGTGCACCAGGAGCCGCTCGTCGTACGCCAGCCCCGCGAACGCCAGGCCGCTGCGGTAACCGGTGATCCGCTCGCTCGTGGTGCTGAGCCCCGGCCGCCCCGCCACCAGCCCGATCCGCCGGTGGCCGAGCTCGGCCAGATGGGTGACCAGCCGGGACGTCGGTTCCGCGTTGTCGGCGCACACCTGGTCGAAGAGCGGACCGCCGTCCTCGCCGGGCGCGTCCACCAGCCGGTCCAGGAACACCGCCGGTACGTCGTGCCGCCCGAGGTAGTCGAGCAGCCCGCGCGGATCGGCGGAGGGCGCGACGATCATGCCGTCGACCCGGCGCTCGTGCAGCAGCCGGACGACCTTGCGCTCGTGCTCCGGGTCGTCGTGCGGATCGGCGATCAGCAGGCTGTACCCGGCCTCCAGCGCTGCGGCCTCGACGCCTTGGAGGATCTCCGTGAAGTACGGGTTGCTGATCGCCGACACCGCCAGCCCGATGGATCGGGTGCGGGCCGTCACCAGAGAACGGGCCAGCGTGTTGGTGGTGTAGCCGAGCTCCTCCACGGCGTCCAGCACCGCCTGGCGGGTGTGCGGCAGCACGGGCCGGGTGCCGTTCAGGACATGCGAGACCGTGGCCACGGAGACACCGGCACTCCGCGCGACGTCGGCCATGGTCGCCATGAACGTTCCCTCCTCCGCCTCCGGCGGGAACGTATCGCATTCGGCAGCGGACGTAAACGTTTGCGCAATCGCTTACGTCAGCCTGACCCCGGCTGCCCGGCAGCCGCCGACCCCGGCCGCCGCGGCAGATCCCGCGGCCGGCGCTGCTAGTCCCAGTCCCAGCCGATCCCCAGGAATCCCGCCCGCACCCGAGGCTCGACCAGGTGCACCGACCGGTGCCGGCCGCTCAGCGTCAGGTCCTGGCATCCGCTGCGCGGCGCCGCCGCCGAGTGCTGGGCGAAGCGGTGGCACCGCACGGGCACGGCCGCCGCGTCGAAGCGCACCTGGAGGGCGTACTGGCCGCCGGGGCAGTCGAAGCCGCGCACGTACTCGCGTGACAGACCCGCCGTGCCGTCCTCGACGCCGTAGCGGAACAGGAAGGTGTCGCCGGCCCGCAGCCGGGTGTCGAAGAGCAGCTCGGCCGCGAGAACTCCGGTGTCACGGTGCCAACGGACCCGACCGGTACGGCAGTTCTCCAGGGCGTGCACCCGCATGCGCTCCGGTGCGGCCCCCCGGTCGCCGTGGTGGACGGCCACGAAACGGTCGATGCCGTCCCGGTGGGCGCGCACGATGTGGTGCGCCTCGCGCTCGGCCAGCTCGCCCCGCGCCCCGATCCGGAGCCGCTCGTGGTGGCCGAGGGAGTGCAGGCCCCCGTCCGGTGGGCAGTCCAGCTCCGCCAGCAACTGGTCCAGGACGCCGGACGCCTCGACCAGGGAGCGGTAGGAGCGGGCGACGGACCGCGACCCCGACGGGTTCTCCCCGGATCCGGCGAGCAGCCGGATCAGCGACTCCTCGGGAAGCTCCAGGATCTCCTCCAGCGCGCGCACGGCCCGCAGCGACTCGGGTCGCTGCGGACGCCGGGCCCCCTGCTGCCAGTAACTCAGGCTCGTGACGCCGACCTTCACACCGTGTCGTGACAGATGGTGCTGCACCCGCTGCAGGGGCAGGCCGCGTGCGGCGATCGCGGCCCGCAGGGCGACGTGGAAGGGGCCGCCCCGCAGGGCCGAGTCCAGTTCCGCGGTGGCGACGTCCGCGTGCTGTGGGGCGTGCGGCATGCAGGGGCCTCTTCTCTGAGTCGGCAACGGCTGGTCAGACCGCTCGCGCGGGGCCCTCCCACCGGCGCGGGGCAGGTCTTCACATCCGTACGCCGTCGTTCAGGGCCCGAGTTCCCCCGCATTGAAGCGTGTTGACCCTGTCCCGACAACACCTGATGCCGGACAGTGACCCACGTCCGCCGGCCGGCTCGGTCCGGACACGCGAACGCCCGGGGCGTGCGCCCCGGGCGTTCGCGGTGGACGTGTGCTGCTAGGCGTGGTCGCCTTCGCCCTGCTTCCTGAGAGCCAGGCGCTTGGCCCGCACGATGTCGGGATCGCGCGGGTCCAGGGTGTCGGGCAGCGCGAACGGCTCGTCCGCGTACCGGCGGGCACGGACCGTCCGCCGGGTTTTCTCGATCCGCATCCGCTTCATCTGCGCAGCCCTCCGACCCGTGGCCCGCCCGCTCCCACCGGAAACGGCCGGTCCGCACCGACAACCTGTGCCTGCACCGGCACGGACTCCGCCCCCCGGGCGTCGCCGTGTGCCGTGGGTGAGCCACATTCCCGCTCCCGGTGGGCCGTAACCCCCGTGCGGCCCATGCCGTTGGAAACTGCCTCCCGCAGGGCCGCTGATCGTGCCCCTCCGCCGCGCCTGACTGTCGGTGCTCGCCAGTAGGGTGTGAGACATGGCCGACCCCTCCAGCTACCGCCCCAAACCGGGTGAGATCCCCGACTCGCCGGGGGTCTACCGGTTCCGTGACGAGCACCGCCGGGTGATCTACGTCGGAAAGGCGAAAAGCCTGCGCCAGCGCCTGGCGAACTACTTCCAGGACCTGGCGGGCCTGCACCCGCGCACCCGCTCCATGGTCACCACGGCCGCGTCCGTGGAGTGGACGGTGGTGTCCACGGAGGTCGAGGCGCTCCAGCTGGAGTACTCGTGGATCAAGGAGTACGACCCCCGGTTCAACGTCAAGTACCGCGACGACAAGAGCTACCCCTACCTCGCGGTGACGATGAACGAGGAGTACCCGCGCGTGCAGGTGATGCGCGGTCACAAGAAGAAGGGTGTCCGCTACTTCGGGCCCTACGCGCACGCGTGGGCGATCCGCGACACCGTCGACCTGCTGCTGCGCGTCTTCCCCGTGCGCACCTGCTCCGCGGGCGTGTTCAAGAACGCCGCCCGCACCGGCCGCCCCTGCCTCCTCGGCTACATCGGCAAGTGCTCGGCCCCCTGCGTGGACCGCGTCTCCGCCGAGGAGCACCGCGAACTCGCCGACGAGTTCTGCGACTTCATGACCGGCCGTACGAACACGTACATCCGCCGGCTGGAGAAGCAGATGGCGGAAGCGGCCGACGAGATGGAGTACGAGCGGGCCGCCCGGCTGCGCGACGACATCGGGGCCCTGAAGAAGGCCATGGAGAAGAACGCGGTCGTGCTCGCCGACGCGACCGACGCCGACCTGATCGCCGTCGCCGAGGACGAGCTGGAGGCGGCCGTCCAGATCTTCCACGTGCGCGGCGGACGCGTGCGCGGCCAGCGCGGCTGGGTCACCGACAAGGTGGAGGAGATCACCACCGGCGCCCTGGTCGAGCACGCCCTGCAGCAGCTGTACGGCGAGGAGACGGGCGACGCCGTCCCCAAGGAGGTCCTCGTCCCCGCCCTCCCCGACCCGGTCGAGCCGGTCCAGGAGTGGCTCACCGGCCGCCGCGGCTCCGGCGTCTCCCTGCGCATCCCGCAGCGCGGCGACAAGAAGGCCCTCATGGAGACCGTGCAGCGCAACGCCCAGCAGGCGCTCGTGCTGCACAAGACCAAGCGCGCCTCCGACCTGACCACGCGCTCGCGCGCCCTGGAGGAGATCGCCGACGCCCTCGACCTGGACAGCGCCCCGCTCAGGATCGAGTGCTACGACATCTCCCACCTCCAGGGTGACGACGTCGTGGCCTCCATGGTCGTCTTCGAGGACGGGCTGGCCCGCAAGAGCGAGTACCGCCGCTTCCAGATCAAGGGCTTCGCCGGGCAGGACGACGTCCGTTCCATGCACGAGGTCATCACCCGCCGCTTCCGGCGCTACCTCGCCGAGAAGGAGAAGACGGGGGAGTGGGCGGACGGCGAGAACGCCGGGACCCCCGAGTCCGGGACGCTCGAGACCCCTGAGTCCGGGACGCTCGAGACCCCCGAGACCGATGGCAACGGCGAGATCGTCGGGACCGGCCTCACCGAGGACGACGGCCGCCCCAAGAAGTTCGCCTACCCGCCCCAGCTCGTGGTCGTCGACGGCGGCGCCCCACAGGTCGCGGCCGCCCGGCGCGCCATGGACGAGCTCGGCATCGACGACATCGCCGTGTGCGGCCTCGCCAAGCGCCTGGAGGAGGTCTGGCTGCCCGGCGACGACGACCCGGTCGTCCTGCCTCGCACCAGCGAAGGCCTGTACCTGCTCCAGCGCGTTCGTGACGAGGCGCACAGGTTCGCGATCAGCTATCAGCGCACCAAGCGGTCCAAGCGCTTCCGCTCCAGCCCCCTGGACGACGTCCCCGGCCTCGGGGACACGCGCAAGCAGGCACTTCTGAAGCACTTCGGATCGTTGAAGAAACTGCGATCCGCCACGATCGACCAGATCTGCGAGGTCCCCGGCATAGGCCGCAAGACGGCCGAGACGATCGCCGTGGCCCTCGCCCGCTCGGCCCCGGCCGCACCCGCCGTCAACACGGCGACCGGAGAGATCATGGAAGAGGAACCGGGCACCATGGGTTCCAGTGGGGAACCCGTGACGACGGGAGCCCCGGACGAACGACGGGGGCAGGAGACATGAATGTGAACGAGCACGACAGCCGCACAGAGCACGCCGGAGACGGAGCACAGGTGAGTACGGGCACGCCCAACGACAAGACCCAGGTCCCGGACGCGGCCATCCCCGAGCTGGTGATCATCTCCGGCATGTCCGGAGCCGGGCGCTCCACGGCCGCGAAGTGCCTGGAGGACCTCGGCTGGTTCGTCGTCGACAACCTGCCGCCCGCGCTGATCCCCACCATGGTGGAGCTCGGCGCCCGCTCCCAGGGCAACGTGGCGAGGATCGCCGTCGTCGTCGACGTCCGCGGCCGCCGCTTCTTCGACAACCTCCGCGAGTCCCTCGCCGACCTGGAGGCGAAGAACGTCACACGGCGGATCGTCTTCCTGGAGTCCTCCGACGAGGCCCTGGTCCGCCGCTTCGAGTCGGTGCGCCGCCCGCACCCCCTGCAGGGCGACGGCCGCATCGTGGACGGCATCGCCGCCGAACGCGAGCTGCTGCGCGAGCTGCGCGGCGACGCCGACCTGGTGATCGACACCTCCAGCCTGAACGTCCACGAGCTGCGCGCCAAGATGGACGCCCAGTTCGCCGGCGAGGAGGAGCCGGAGCTGCGGGCGACGGTCATGTCGTTCGGCTACAAGTACGGCCTGCCGGTCGACGCCGACCTCGTCGTCGACTGCCGCTTCCTGCCGAACCCGCACTGGGTCCCGGAGCTGCGCCCCTTCACGGGCCTCAACGAGGAGGTCTCCGGCTACGTCTTCAACCAGCCCGGCGCCAAGGAGTTCCTCGACCGCTACACCGAGCTCCTCCAGCTCGTCGCCACCGGCTACCGCCGTGAGGGCAAGCGCTACGTGACCATCGCCGTGGGCTGCACGGGCGGCAAGCACCGCTCGGTCGCCATGTCGGAGAAGCTCGCCGCCCGGCTCGCCGCCGAGGGCGTGGAGACGGTGGTCGTACACCGGGACATGGGACGCGAATGACACGACGTACACCCCGGCTGAGCCGGCTGCGCCGGGTGGTGCCCGAAGGCAACGGCGACAAGGGCACCACCGGCCAAAAGAGCAGCCGGCCCGCCGAGGCCCGGGGCGGCAGGCCGCGCCGCCGGGGCACCCAGCCCAAGGTCGTCGCCCTCGGCGGCGGTATGGGCCTGTCCGCCTCGCTCGCCGCGCTGCGCCGGATCACCGGCGACCTCACCGCCGTCGTCACCGTGGCCGACGACGGCGGCTCCAGCGGGCGGCTGCGCGACGAGCTGGGCGTGCTGCCGCCCGGCGACCTGCGCAAAGCTCTGGCCGCGCTGTGCGGTGACGACGACTGGGGCCAGACCTGGGCCCGGGTCATCCAGCACCGCTTCCAGTCCCAGGGCGACCTGCACGAACACGCGGTCGGAAACCTGCTGATCGTCGCCCTGTGGGAACAGCTCGGCGACCATGTCCAGGCCCTCGACCTGGTCGGACGGCTGCTGGGTGCCCAGGGCCGGGTGCTGCCGATGTCCGCCGTGCCGCTGGAGCTCCAGGCCCTGGTCAAGGGCCATGACCCGGAGCGCCCCGACGAGGTCGACACGGTCCGCGGCCAGGCGACCGTCGCCCTCACCCCGGGCGAGGTGCAGTCCGTGCACCTCGTGCCGAACGATCCGCCGGCCGTGCCCGAGGCCGTCGAGGCCGTCCTGGACGCTGACTGGGTGGTGCTCGGCCCCGGCTCCTGGTTCTCCTCGGTCATCCCGCACCTGCTCGTGCCCGAGCTGCTGGACGCGCTCACGCAGACGAAGGCCCGCCGGGTACTCTCCCTGAACCTCGCGCCGCAACCCGGAGAAACCGAGGGCTTCTCCCCGCAGCGTCATTTGGAGGTTTTGGGACGACACGCCCCTAAACTCGCCCTGGACGTGGTGCTGGCCGACGAGGCCGCCGTGCCCGACCGTGACTCCCTGACCGATGCCGCCAAGCGGTTCGGAGCCGCGGTCGAGCTGGCGCCGGTGGCCAGACCCGACGGGACCCCGAGGCACGACCCGGAGCTGTTGGCCGCCGCGTACGACCGTATTTTTCGGATGCATGGAAGGATCGGCCCATGGCGATGACGGCAGCGGTGAAGGATGAGATCTCCCGGCTCCCCGTCACCCGGACCTGCTGCAGAAAGGCGGAGGTCTCCGCCATTCTGCGGTTCGCCGGCGGCCTCCACCTGGTGAGCGGTCGGATCGTGATCGAGGCGGAGCTGGACACGGCCATGGCGGCCCGCCGGCTCAAGCGGGACATCCTGGAGATCTTCGGCCACGGCTCCGAGCTGATCGTGATGGCTCCGGGCGGGCTGCGCCGCGGCTCGCGCTACGTGGTGCGAGTGGTGGCGGGCGGCGACCAGCTGGCCCGCCAGACCGGCCTGGTCGACGGGCGGGGCCGCCCGATCCGCGGCCTGCCCCCGCAGGTGGTCTCGGGGGCCACCTGCGATGCCGAGGCCGCCTGGCGTGGCGCGTTCCTGGCGCACGGCTCGCTCACCGAGCCGGGCCGCTCGTCCTCCCTGGAGGTGACCTGCCCGGGCCCCGAGGCCGCGCTCGCCCTGGTCGGCGCCGCTCGCCGGCTGTCGATCGCCGCCAAGGCCCGCGAAGTGCGCGGCGTGGACCGGGTCGTCGTCCGCGACGGTGACGCGATCGGCGCGCTGCTGACACGCCTGGGCGCACACGAGTCGGTGCTGGCCTGGGAGGAGCGCCGGATGCGCCGCGAGGTGCGCGCCACGGCGAACCGGCTCGCCAACTTCGACGACGCCAACCTGCGCCGCTCGGCCCGCGCGGCCGTCGCCGCCGGGGCACGGGTGCAGCGCGCCTTGGAGATCCTCGCCGACGACGTACCCGAGCACCTCGCCGCCGCCGGCCGGCTGCGCATGGAGCACAAGCAGGCCTCACTGGAGGAACTGGGCGCGCTCGCCGACCCGCCGCTGACCAAGGACGCCGTCGCCGGCCGGATCCGCCGCCTGCTGGCCATGGCCGACAAGCGTGCCTCCGACCTCGGCATCCCGGGCACGGAGGCCAACCTCGGCGAGGAGCTGGCCGACAACCTGGTCGGCTGACCCCACGTCACGTCAAAAAGCCGGTTCCGGCGCCCATTTGGGTGACCGGCACCGGCTTTCGCGTGTCGCTGAGGCACCCTTGACTCGATCATGCTCTGTCATGAGCCTGGCATCTGTTCGCTGCTGTGGCGGACCCACGCTAGGGGGGTTCATGAGACGAAGAGCGAGATCGATCCTCGCTGTCGGCGCGCTCCTGATCGGTGGAGCGAGCTTCGCACCCATCGCCCAGGCACAACCGGAGAGCTCGACCCCGTCCGACCCGGAGGAAGTCAAGGTCTTCCGCGCCGACGTCACCCAGAAGCAGGTACCCCTGCTGCTGGCGGCCGGCCAGGACGGTCACGAACTGAGTGAGCGGGTGCCCGAGAAGGGCACCGCGACCGTCGAGGTCTACCTGACGGACCAGCAGGCGAAGAAGCTGGAGAAACAGGGCGTCGACCTCACCGAGCACCAGCTCTCCACGCGGGCCGCGGCCCGCGTGGAGAGCGCCGCCGAGGGCGTGTTCCGCCCGTACAGCGGCAAGGGCGGCCTGCGGGAGGAACTCCTGCGCACCGCCCAGGAGAACCCGGACCTCACCAAGGTCGTCTCCATCGGCAAGACGATCAAGGGCCAGGACATCCTCGCGCTGAAGCTCACCAAGGGCGCGAAGAAGACGAAGGACGGCTCCAAGCCCTCGGTCCTCTACATGTCCAACCAGCACGCGCGCGAGTGGATCACGCCGGAGATGACCCGGCGTCTGATGCACCACTACCTGGACAATTACAAGAAGGACCGGCGCGTCAAGAAGATCGTCGACTCCACCGAGCTGTGGTTCCTGCTGTCGGCCAACCCCGACGGCTACGACTACACCTTCGCGGACCCCGCCAACCGCCAGTGGCGCAAGAACCTGCGGGACGTCAACGGCGACGGTGCCATCACCACCGGCGACGGCGTCGACCTCAACCGCAACTTCGCCTACAAATGGGGCTACGACGACGAGGGCTCGTCCCCGAACCCCACCGGCCAGACCTACCGCGGCGCGGGCCCGAACTCCGAGCCGGAGACCCAGGCCCTGGACGCCTTCCAGAAGCGGATCGGCTTCACGTACGGCATCAACTACCACTCCGCCGCCGAACTCATCCTCTACGGAGTCGGCTGGCAGGTGGCCACGCACACCCCGGACGACGTCCTGTACGAGGCGCTCGCCGGCACCCCTGACAACTCCGCGATCCCCGGCTACCACCCGCAGCTCTCCTCCGAGCTGTACACCACCAACGGTGAAGCGGACGGCCACGCGGCCAACGTCAACGGCCTGGCGATGTTCACCCCCGAGATGTCGACCTGCCAGACGGTCTCGGACCTGGACCCGAACGACGAGTGGAAGGCCTCCGACTGCCAGTCGGTCTTCACCTTCCCGGACGACGAGAAGCTGATCCAGCAGGAGTTCGCCAAGAACGTCCCGTTCGCGCTCTCCGTCGCCGAGTCCGCCGGCCACCCCGACCGGCCGTCATCGGCGGTCGGCCTGAGCGCCGCCGACTTCACCCCGGCCGCGTTCACCACGTCGTACTCCCGCGGCGCCGACCAGGAGGTCTCCGTCGTCGTCCGGAAGTCGGTGCGCGACAAGGAGCTCAAGTACCGCGTCAACGGCGGCCGCACCTGGGACATGTCGCTCAGGCCCTGGAAGGGCGGCGAGACCTACGGCGGTGAGGACAACCTCTACTTCGACGAGTACCGGGCGAAGGTCAAGGACGGCGAGCCGGGCGACAAGGTCGAAGTGTGGTTCACCGGCGAGGCGAAGAACGGCAAGAAGCTCTCCAGTGAGCGCTTCACCTACACCGTCGCCGAGCGGCCCCGGGCGAACACCCTCGTGGTCGCCGAGGAGGGTGTCGCCGCCACGCAGGCGCAGACGTACGTGGACGCGCTCAAGGCGAGCGGCCGCAAGGCGGTCGTCTGGGACGTGGCCAAGCAGGGGGCACCGGACGCGCTGGGCGTGCTGGGCCACTTCGACACCGTCGTCCACTACACGGGGGCGAGCGTCCCCGGTAACGCCACCCAGCTCCAGCTGCGGGCCTACCTCAACGAGGGCGGCCGGCTGGTCGAGGCCGGTGAGCAGGCAGGCGGCAACGTCGACCTCGGCGGCGGCGTGCTGTCGAACGACTTCAGCCAGTACTACCTGGGCGCGTACACCCGCACCGCCACCCCCGGGGCCACCGGCTTCACCGGCTCCGGCGACCTGAGCGGCGTCACCAGCACGCTGGGCGCCGCCCCGGGCAACCCGCTGGACAAGGCGGGCACCTACGGTGTCACCTCCGACGAACTGCGCATCGACACCTTCCCGCAGTTCGCGAGCAAGGGCGCCGGGCAGTTCGCCGGCACGGCCAGCCCGTACGGCCCGTACGCGGGCACCTCGATGGCCGCCGCCGTCCACACCGACGACGCCTACAAGCGGCTCACCCGCACCGTGGACCTCACCGGTACCACCGCGGCCCAGCAGCCGACCCTGCGCACCCAGCTCCTCTGGGACACCGAGCCCGGCTACGACCACGCCATCATCGAGGCCCGCACCACGGGCGGCGACGACTGGACGACCCTTCCCGAGGCGGGCGGCGCCACCAGGACCGCCGTGCCGACGGAGTGCCAGGGCGGCTTCTACGTGGGCGAGCACCCCCAGCTGAAGCACTACCTGACCGTGGCGGCCGACGGCTGCACCGCGACCGGCACCACCGGCACGTGGAACAGCCTCACCGGCGCCTCCAACGGCTGGCAGCAGGTGAACTTCGACCTGAGCGCCTACGCCGGCAAGACGGTCGAGCTCTCCATCAGCTACGTCACCGACCCGGGCAGCGGCGGGCACGGCGTCCTCGCCGACGACGCCTCGCTCGTCGTCGGCGGCACGGCGAAGGAGACCGAGGGCTTCGAGACCTCGCTCGGCCCCTGGAAGGTGACCGGACCGCCCGCGGGCAGCCCGGCCGTCCTCAAGGACTGGGCCCGCACCGGCGCCCTGTTCCAGACGTACGGCGCGGTCACCACGGACGACACCGTGCTGCTGGGCTTCGGTCTGGAGCACGTCACCGCCGCGGCCGACCGGGCGGCGCTGATGAGGAAGGCACTCGCTTCTCTCGACGGGTGAGTTCCCTGGTCAACAGGGAACCCGTGAGGTAGCGAAATCGAGTGATCTTGCTCGCGGCGTGGGCGGTCCGTACCCCTACTGGCGGGTACGGACCGCCCTGCTGTGTATGAGGCATCTGGATGTCACCACCAGCCCTTCAGGGAGGTAGGGTCGTAGGCGGTCGGGGACATCCCAAACAGAGCTCGCCGGCACTTCATGGCCGGCGTACCAACGAGGAGATCGGTTCGTGACGATCCGCGTAGGCATCAACGGCTTCGGCCGCATCGGTCGTAACTACTTCCGCGCGCTCCTGGAGCAGGGTGCAGACATCGAGATCGTGGCTGTCAACGACCTGGGTGACACCGCGACCACCGCCCACCTGCTGAAGTACGACACGATCCTGGGCCGCCTCAAGCAGGAGGTCACCCACACCGCCGACACGATCACGGTCGACGGCAAGACCATCAAGGTTTTGGCCGAGCGCAACCCCGCGGACATCCCGTGGGGCGAGCTGGGCGTCGACATCGTCATCGAGTCGACCGGCATCTTCACCAAGAAGGCCGACGCCGAGAAGCACATCGCCGGTGGCGCGAAGAAGGTCCTCATCTCGGCTCCGGCCAAGGACGAGGACGTCACCATCGTCATGGGCGTCAACCAGGACAAGTACGACCCGGCGAACCACCACGTCATCTCCAACGCCTCCTGCACCACCAACTGCGTGGCGCCGATGGCGAAGGTCCTCGACGAGAACTTCGGCATCGTCAAGGGCCTGATGACGACGGTGCACGCGTACACCAACGACCAGCGCATCCTGGACTTCCCGCACAAGGACCTGCGCCGCGCGCGTGCCGCCGCCGAGAACATCATCCCGACCACCACGGGCGCCGCCAAGGCCACCGCGCTGGTCCTGCCGCAGCTCAAGGGCAAGCTGGACGGCATCGCGATGCGCGTCCCGGTCCCGACCGGCTCGGTCACCGACCTGGTCCTGGAGCTCGGGCGCGAGGTCACCAAGGAAGAGGTCAACGCCGCCTTCCAGAAGGCCGCGGAGGGCGAGCTCAAGGGCATCCTGGAGTACACCGAGGACCCGATCGTCTCCTCCGACATCGTGAACGCCCCGGCGTCCTGCACCTTCGACTCCTCCCTGACCATGGTCCAGGAGGGCAAGAACGTGAAGGTCATCGGCTGGTACGACAACGAGTGGGGCTACTCCAACCGCCTCGTGGACCTTACGGTCTTCGTCGGCAACCAGCTCTGATCAACCCAGCAGGCACGTCCATGTGAGAGCAGGGCTCGGGCGGCGCGAGGACGCGCCGTCCGAGCCCTGACTCACGTACAGATCAGAGTTGTTCGAACACGAGCACTTACGAGCGATCACGAGCTCTTTCAGGAGTCCCCTTCATGAAGACGATCGACGAACTCCTCTCCGAAGGAGTGGCGGGCAAGCGGGTCTTCGTCCGCGCCGACCTGAACGTGCCGCTGGACGGCACGCGCATCACCGACGACGGCCGCATCCGCGCCGTGCTGCCCACGGTCAAGGCCCTCGCCGACGCGGGTGCCCGGGTCGTCGTCGCCTCCCACCTGGGCCGCCCCAAGGGCGCCCCGGACCCGGCCTTCTCCCTCGCCCCCGCCGCCGCGCGCCTCGGTGAGCTCCTCGGTTCGGACGTGGCCTTCGCGACCGACACGGTCGGCGAGTCCGCCCGGGCCACCGTCGCCGGCCTCTCCGACGGCCAGGTCGCCGTCGTCGAGAACCTGCGCTTCAACGCCGGTGAGACGAGCAAGGACGACGCCGAGCGCGGTGCTTTCGCCGACCGGCTCGCCGCCCTCGCGGACGTCTACGTCGGCGACGGCTTCGGCGCGGTGCACCGTAAGCACGCCTCGGTCTTCGACCTTCCGGCCCGCCTGCCGCACTACGCCGGCCACCTCATCGCCACCGAGGTCGGCGTCCTGAAGAAGCTCACCGACGACGTCAAGCGGCCCTACGCCGTCGTCCTGGGCGGCGCCAAGGTGTCCGACAAGCTCGCCGTCATCGACCAGCTGCTCGGCAAGGCCGACCGCCTGCTCATCGGCGGCGGCATGGTCTTCACCTTCCTCAAGGCCAAGGGCCACGAGATCGGCTCGTCCCTGGTCCAGGAAGACCAGCTCCCGGTGGTCCGGGAGTACATCGAGCGCGCCGAGAAGAGCGGCGTCGAGCTGGTCCTGCCCGTGGACGTCGTGGTCGCGCCGGAGTTCCCGGATCTCAAGACCAAGGCCCCGGGCCGGCCCAGCACGGTCGCCGCGGACGCCATGCCGGCCGGCCAGATGGGCCTGGACATCGGCCCCGAGTCCCGCAAGCTGTACGCCTCGAAGATCGCCGACGCGGCCACCGTCTTCTGGAACGGCCCCATGGGCGTCTTCGAGCACCCCGATTTCGCCGAGGGCACCAAGGCCGTAGCCCAGGCTCTCCTCGACTCGAAGGCCTTCACGGTGGTCGGCGGTGGCGACTCCGCCGCCGCCGTCCGCATCCTGGGCTTCGACGAGAACGCATTCGGCCACATCTCGACCGGTGGCGGCGCCTCCCTCGAATACCTCGAGGGCAAGACGCTCCCCGGCCTCGCCGCACTGGAGGACTGACCCCATATGAGCACGCGCACGCCGCTGATGGCGGGCAACTGGAAGATGAACCTCAACCACCTCGAGGCCATCGCGCACGTCCAGAAGCTCGCCTTCGCCCTGGCCGACAAGGACTACGAGGCCGTCGAGGTCGCCGTCCTGCCGCCGTTCACCGACCTGCGCTCCGTGCAGACCCTGGTCGACGGCGACAAGCTCAAGATCAAGTACGGCGCACAGGACATCTCGGCGCACGACAGCGGTGCCTTCACCGGCGAGATCTCCGGCCCCATGCTGGCCAAGCTGAAGTGCACGTACGTCGCCATCGGCCACAGCGAGCGCCGCCAGTACCACGCCGAGACCGACGAGCTGGTGAACGCCAAGGTCAAGGCCGCGTACAAGCACGGCCTGACCCCGATCCTGTGCGTCGGCGAGGAGCTCGAGGTCCGCGAGGCGGGCAACCACGTCTCCCATACCCTCGCCCAGGTCGAGGGCGGTCTGAAGGACCTCCCCGCCGAGCAGGCCGAGACCGTCGTGATCGCCTACGAGCCCGTCTGGGCCATCGGCACCGGCAAGGTCTGCGGCGCCGAGGACGCCCAGGAGGTCTGCGCGGCGATCCGCGGCAAGATCGCCGAACTGTACTCGCAGGACCTGGCCGACAAGGTCCGCATCCAGTACGGCGGCTCGGTCAAGGCCGGCAACGTCGCGGAGATCATGGCCCAGGCCGACATCGACGGCGCCCTGGTCGGCGGCGCCTCGCTGGACGCCGACGAGTTCGTCAAGATCGTGCGCTTCCGCGACCAGTGAGTAGGCGGTAGCGGCGTTCCGTCGTACCCTTGCGGGGTCCAGCACTGTGCTGGACCCCGCGTCGTCCATCCGCATCCGAGGAAGTTGGTCCAGTCGTGGTTCTGGGGTTCTCCATCGCCCTGATCGTCTTCAGCCTGCTGCTGATGCTGCTGGTGCTGATGCACAAGGGGAAGGGCGGCGGCCTCTCCGACATGTTCGGCGGCGGCATGCAGTCCTCCGTCGGCGGCTCCTCGGTCGCCGAGCGCAACCTCGACCGGATCACCGTCGTGATCGGTCTGCTGTGGTTCGCGTGCATCGTCGTGCTCGGCATCCTGATGAAGGTGAACAACTGACCGAGCCGCAATCCGCACGGAACTCGTACGTAGGGCCCCATGTCCGGTACGCGCAGCTGAGCGCGGCCTATCATGGGGCTTGCGTCTAGGTGTGAGGGTTGTAACTCCAATCACTGGACGCGCGTTGGGCCTTACGTAGACTGAGGCGCTCGCGGCGAAGCGGAACGCCGACTCGCTTCGCGGCACCATCACGCAGGGAGTTACGACCGTGGCAAGTGGCAACGCGATCCGGGGAAGCCGGGTCGGGGCGGGGCCGATGGGCGAGGCCGAGCGCGGCGAGTCCGCGCCGCGGCTGCGCATCTCCTTCTGGTGCTCCAACGGACACGAGACCCAGCCGAGCTTCGCCAGCGACGCGCAGGTGCCCGACACCTGGGACTGTCCCCGCTGCGGCTTCCCGGCGGGCCAGGACCGGGACAACCCGCCGGACCCGCCGCGCACCGAGCCCTACAAGACCCACCTGGCGTATGTGCGGGAGCGGCGCAGCGACGCGGACGGCGAGGCGATCCTCGCCGAGGCGCTCGCCAAACTGCGGGGCGAGATCTAGAAGTCGAGACCGGCCGGGCACCAGCGGGTGCCCGGCCGGAACTGCCTCGTCGGGCACCAGCGTGCCCGGCCGGTCCCCACTTCTCCGGCACCAGCGGGGGTTCGGCCATCAGCGCCTCCTCGCCGTCACCGCCGACCGATTGTCAGTGGTGCCCTCTACGGTTTGTGCATCGGACGAACCATGAGGGGGAGCGGTGGCGACGGTCGAGGTGGGGAGCAGTGCTCCGCCCGCGTGGCGCGGGGGCTTCGGGCGGCTGTGGGGCGCCGCCGTGCTGTCCAGCTTCGGCGACGCGCTGCGCACGGCCGCACTTCCCCTGCTGGCCGTCACCCTGACCGACGATCCGCTGCTCATCGCGTCCGTCACGGCGTGCGGCTATCTGCCCTGGATCGTCTTCGGCCTGCTCGGCGGGGCCGTCGCCGGCCGGGTGGACCAGCGGCGGGCCATGTGGACGGTGGAGACCCTGCGCGGGCTGCTGATGGCCGCCTTCGCGCTGGCCGTCGCGCTCGGACACGCGTCGATCGGTCTGCTCATCGCACTGGCCGTCGCGCTCACCACCCTCCAGACCCTCTTCGACAACGCTGCCACGGCGCTGCTGCCCGTCCTGGTCGACCGGGAGGCTCTCGGCAGTGCCAACGCCCGGCTGATGACCGGTCAGCGCATCGCGGGCGGACTGCTCGGCGGCCCCGTCGTTCCCCTGCTGCTGGCAGCCGGGACCGCCGTGCCGTTCGCGGCCGACGCCGTGACCTTCCTGGTGGCCGCCGCACTGATCGCCTCCCTGCCGGCCGCCGGGCGCGACCGCGAGCCGAGACCCGCGGGCAGCACACTGCGCCGGGAGATCGCCGAGGGCCTGCGCACCCTGTGGCGCGACCGCGTCCTGCGCGCCCTGTGCACCGCCACTGCCCTGTGCAACATCGGCATGGGCACCCAGCTCGCCATGCTGGTCGTCCTCGTCACCGACTGGCTCCACGCGGGCCCCGCGGGATACGCGGCGGCGGGCACCGCCTTCACCCTGGGCAGTCTGGCCGGGGGAGTGGTGAACGGCCGGCTGGTGGCACGGCTCGGCCGGCTGAGGTCGGTGCTGCTCGCCGGCTCGACGCAGACCGCGCTGCTCGTCGTCATGGGCACCGTGCGAAGCCTCGCCGTGCTCGTGGGCGCGCTGGCCGTGTTCGGGCTCCTCGGCATGGTGTGGAACGTCAACACGACGACGCTCATGCAGGAGCGCAGCCCCGCCGGACTGCTGGGCCGGGTCAGCTCGGCCTTCCGGACCCTGGCCTTCGCCGGAGTGCCCCTCGGCGCCCTGCTGGGCGGAGCCGTCGCCACCGTCTGGGGGCCCAGCACCCCGCCCCCGCTCACGGCCGCCTTCTTCGTCCTCGCCGTCTTCGCGCTGATACCCGTGCGCACGGTGAACGTATCTGTCGTCGAGCCGGAGGACGGCGCCACGACAGCCGACGTCACGCGCTGATCACATAGGTTGGGACCGGCAGCGGGGCAAGGTACGCAGGCAGGACAGGAAAGAAGGCTGAAGTCCGAGATGAACGCAGACAGCCGTACCGCACTCAACCAGACGCCTGAGTGGACGGCACTGGCCAAGCACCGCGAGGAGCTCGGCGACGTCCGGTTGCGCGAGCTGTTCGCCGCCGACGCCGGCCGCGGCACCGGCTACACCCTCCGGGTCGGCGACCTGTACGTCGACTACTCCAAGCACCTCGTCACCGACGACACCCTGCGACTGCTGCGCGAACTGGCCGCCGCCACCGACGTTTTCGGACTGCGTGACGCCATGTTCCGAGGCGAGAAGATCAACGTCACCGAGAACCGGGCCGTGCTGCACACCGCGCTGCGCGCCCCGCGGGACGCGGTGATCGAGGTCGACGGCGAGAACGTGGTGCCCGATGTGCACGCGGTGCTCGACAAGATGGCGGACTTCGCCGACCGGGTGCGGTCGGGCGAGTGGACCGGCCACACCGGCGAGCGCATCCGGAACATCGTCAACGTCGGCATCGGCGGCTCCGACCTCGGCCCCGCCATGGCGTACGAGGTGCTGCGCGCCTTCACGGACCGCTCGTTGACGGTGCGTTTCGTGTCCAACGTGGACGGCGCCGACCTGCACGAGGCGGTCCGGGACCTGGACCCGGCACAGACGCTGTTCGTCATCGCCTCCAAGACCTTCACCACCATCGAGACGGTCACCAACGCCACGTCCGCGCGCTCCTGGCTGCTGGACGCGCTCGGTGACGACGCCGCCGTCGCCAAGCACTTCGTGGCGCTGTCGACGAACGCCGAAAACGTCGCCGAGTTCGGCATCGACACGACCAACATGTTCGAGTTCTGGGACTGGGTCGGTGGTCGCTACTCCTACGACTCGGCGATCGGCCTGTCGCTGATGATCGCCATCGGCCCGGACCGCTTCCGGGAGATGCTCGACGGGTTCCGCATCGTCGACGAGCACTTCCGGACCGCGCCCGCCGAGTCCAACGTGCCGTTGCTGCTGGGCCTGCTGGGCATCTGGTACGGCAACTTCCACGACGCCCAGTCGCACGCGGTGCTGCCCTACAGCCACTACCTGTCGAAGTTCACCGCCTACCTCCAGCAGCTCGACATGGAGTCCAACGGCAAGTACGTCGGCCGGGACGGGCGCGAGGTCGAGTGGCAGACCGGGCCGGTCGTGTGGGGCACGCCGGGCACCAACGGGCAGCACGCCTACTACCAGTTGATCCACCAGGGCACGAAGCTGATCCCCGCGGACTTCATCGGCTTCGCCCGGCCCGTCGCCGAGCTGAGCGACGAACTGAAGGCGCAGCACGACCTGCTGATGGCCAACTTCTTCGCCCAGACGCAGGCGCTCGCCTTCGGCAAGACCCCCGAGGAGGTGCGGGCCGAGGGAGTGCCGGAGGAACTGGTGCCGCACAAGACGTTCCGGGGCGACCACCCGACGACCACGATCCTCGCTCCCGAGCTGACGCCGTCCGTGCTCGGCCAGTTGGTCGCCCTCTACGAGCACAAGGTGTTCGTGCAGGGCGCCGTCTGGAACATCGACTCCTTCGACCAGTGGGGCGTCGAGCTGGGCAAGGTCCTCGCCAAGCGCGTCGAGCCCGCGCTGACCGGGGCCGCCGGGGTCGAGGGCCTGGACGCCTCCACACAGGCACTGGTCGCCACGTACCGGGAGCTGCGCGGCCGGCAGTGATCACCGCCGCACGGGAAGGCGGGCGGCGGCGCGCCGTCCGCCTCCCGTAGACTCCCGGGCGATCATCACGGCGAGTGCTCGGGGGAGCGCGAAGTGGCACGCACACGCGGAAGTTGGACCGGCGGAACGCTGACGGCGGGATCCGTCCTGAAACCCCAGGACGTGGCCCGCGCGGTGTTCCACCCCGCCTGGATCCCGCAGCCGCTCGACCCGTCCGTGGAGCGCATGAAGCGGTTCCGTGTCATCGCCGGGGCGGTCGCCTCGCTCGGTGTCTACACCTTCATCGAAGGCGGCTTCGACCTCACCGAGCTGCTCGAGAACGCGATGACGGCCTCCGTCGTCCTGCTCTTCCTCACTCCGCTGACGGTCGGGGTGATGCTGTGGGTCTGGCGGCGCGGTGGCACGGTACGGCAGTTGCGGACGCCGCTCCTCAGGTCCCTCGCGCTGCTCGTGCTGTTCGTCGGCTGTGTGGCCGCCGTACTGCTGCTGGTGCGGACGGTGAACGCCTCCGCGAACATCGCCGTGATCATCGGGTTCGGCATGACGATGCTGTGGCTGCTCGCCTTCACGGCCTACGGAGCCGTACGCGTCTCGGGCAACTTCTTCGGCACGGCCGCCGTCCACCGCTGCCTGCCGCCGCTGCTCGCCATGGTGACCAGCTGGCTGGTGGCCGTCCCGGACCTCGTGACCGGTGATCTGCACGGGCTCAGCCTCACCCTGGGCGTCGTCTTCATCCTGGGCGCGCCGGTGACGGTCACCGCCATCGCGCTGCTGGAGATGCGGCGGCTCAAGCGGCGGTACGGAATCAGGCTGAACGCCCATCCGGCGACCCACACTCCCGTGCCCGGGCCGGTCCCGCCGGCGCCCCCGGCGGGCCCGCCCCACCTGCCGCCGCAGGGGAACCCGTACGGGCATCCCTACGCGCCGACCGGGCAGCACCCGTACGCCCCGCAGCCCCAGAGCCCGTACCACCCGCGGCAGCCGTACGGGGGCTGACGCCCCGGCGGTACCGGCGTCAGGCGACCGCGCTCAGCGTGTCCGCGAGGCGCCGCCGGGCCGCCCGGGCCGCGGGGAGGGCGGCCAGCGCGGCGGCGCAGAGCACCGCCCCCGCGCCGAGCAGCACCATCAGGATCACGGAGGGCCCGTGGACGATCCCGGAGCCGATGCCGCTGGACCTGCCCTGGGCGTCGATCAGCCACCGGGCGAGGGGCAGGCCGAGGGCGATGGCGGCGAGGACGGCCGCCAGGGCCGTGAGGCCGGTGGCCGTGACGGTGATCGCCGTGATCTGCCGGGGGGACAGTCCGATGGCCTTCAACGCCAGCAGGTCCCGTTCGCTCTCCCGGACGGTGCCGCCGATCGCGGTCAGCAGTTCGATGAGTCCGATGAGGGCGAGGACGGCGATCAGCCAGGCGACGACCGCGCGCAGCGGGGACAGTCCGTCCGCCGGGTTGGCCACCCTGTGCACGTCCAGATGGCCGCGCCCCGCCGCGGTGAGCCGGTCGGCGACCTCCTGCGGGTCGGCGCCCGGGTCCAGGCGGAGCTCGTAGAGGGTCGGGCGGAGCCCCGGGTTGTTCTCGCGGAGAGTGTCGAGGGACGTGGAGATGACCCGGCCGGCGTTCTCCGGCTCGATGCTGCGGCCCACGATGTGCAGGATCTGCGGCTGATCACCGACGGTCATCCGCACCCAGGCGCCGACCCGCACGTCCAGCAGGTCGAGCAGCCCCTGCCCGGCCACGGCCTCGTCGGTGGCCCGGGCCGGACGGCCCTCGGCGAGGGCGTAGGGATAAGGGTCCTGCCGGGTGCCGAGGCCGCGCAGCGCGATGGTCGCGGTCTGGCTCGGACCCAGGGCGGCCGTCTCGACGCCCGGGTAGGCGGCGGCCACCTCCGGGTCGCTTTCCAGCAGGGAGCGGGCCTGCTGTTCGCTCACACCGGCGTCGGTGCGCACGCTGAGCGTGGTGGGCAGGCCGATCTGCTCGGGCTCGCTGTGGAAACGGTCGAGGGTGGTCCAGGCGCTCATCGCCACGACGATCAGCAGCAGGGGCAGGGTGAGCCGGGCGACGGTGGCCAGGGACCGGGGGCGGCGGGTGAACGCCCGGTGCCATCCCAGCACCAGCGCGGGCGGAATCCGCACGCCCAGGGCTTGGCGCGCCACGCCGGACAACCGCCCTCCCGAGGTCGCGGCGGATCTCGGCACCGGCACCGGCGGCACGCGCCCGGCCCGCCAGGCGGCCAGCCCGGTGGTCGCGCCGATGAACAGCACCGCGCCCACCGGCACCACGAGCAGTGCCGCGGTGTGGCCGGGCAGCCCCTGCCACACGCCGACCGCGTCCCCGAGCCGCCCCGGGATCCTGCTGCCCAGGGCCTCGGCCAGAGCGGCGGCGGCCAGGGCGCCCAGCAGGGCGTAGGCGAGGTGCTGGAGCAGGAAGACGCGGACCACCTGGCCGGGGGTGAAGCCGATGGCCTTCAGGACGGAGAGGTCGCGCAGGTGTCCGCGGATGCGGGTGCCGATCGCCCCGTGCACGGCGAGTCCGGCCGCGACCAGCGCACCCAGCCCGAACAGGCCCAGCACCTGACCGAGCAGCCGGTTGTCGCCCTGCGCCTCGGCCCGCGCCTGCTGCCAGGTGGAGACCTCGCCGATCGCCCCGGGGCCCAGCACCGTCACCGCGCGCTGGACGATGTAGGACGTGTCGCCCGGGTCCGTCAGTCGCAGCCCGATCACCTGGCCGCCGGGGTCCGGCACGGCCGACGGCAGTGCCCACACCAGGCCCGGCTGCTCACCGGGCCGGTAGCGCGGCTCGGCGCTGTCGGCGAGCCCCACGACGGTCAGCTCGCGGGCGGTGCCGGGCACGTCGAGGGTGTCGCCGGGCCCGGCCAGCAGGGCACGGGCGAGGCGGCTCTCCAGGACCACACCGTTCGGGTGCGACGGGTCCAGCCAGTGCCCGGAGACCAGCGGCGGGCGGCCGTCGGAGGACCTTTCCGGCATGCCCCGCAGCTCGACGGCGGCGCGGCTGCCGCGCGCGGAGACGGTGGTGGCGGCGCTCGGATAGGGGCCGACGACGGATTCCACGCCGTCCAGATCGGCCAGTTTGCCGGTGTCGGCCGCCGTATCGGTGTGCAGCCACACATGCGCGCCGTGCGACTGCGTGAAGACGCGCTGCCAGGGGTTCGTCGCGTAACCGAACAGGGCCGTGGCCAGCAGCAGGGAGGCGACGATGCCGGCGGTGGCGAGGACGAGGAACAGCGCCTCGCCGCGGTGCGTGCGCAGATCGGAGTGGGCCCAGCGCAGGGTGGCTCGCATACGGGTCAGCCCTTCCGGGGATCGTCGTACACCCGCATGTCAGTCCTTCAGCTCCAGCACGCCGGATATGCCGGAGCGGCGCGGCGGGGTGGTGCCGCCGTCGAGTGCCGCGTCATCGGCGATCTTGCCGTCGAAGAAGCTGATCACCCGGTCCGCGGCGCTCGCCAGCCGGGCGTCATGGGTGACCAGCACGATCGTCTGGCCGCGCTGGTGGAAACGGGACAGCAGCCGCATCACCTCGCGGGTGCCCTTGCTGTCGAGGCTGCCCGCGGGCTCGTCGGCCAGCAGCAGCGGCGGGTGGTTGACCAGCGCCCGGGCCAGGGCGACGCGCTGCTGCTCACCGCCGGACAGCTCACCCGGCATGCTGCGCTCCTTGCCCGTCAGGCCCAGCTCGGCCAGCAGCGCCTCGCGCTCGGCGCGCGCCTGCTTCGGCGAGGTGCCCGCGAGCAGGGCGGGCAGCTCCACGTTGTCGGCGACGGACAGGTTCGATACGAGGTTGAAGAACTGGAAGACGATCCCGATGCGTTTCCTGCGCTCCACCGCCCAGCGGGCCTCGCCGTAGGTGTCGGTGGACTCGCCGTCGAGCCAGATGCGGCCCGCGTCCGGCCGCTGGAGTCCGCCGAACAGATGCAGCAGCGTCGACTTGCCCGCGCCGGACGGGCCGGTGATCGCCACGAACTCGCCCTGCCGTACGCACAGGTCGACCCCGCGCACGGCGTGGGCGGGCGCGCCCTCGCCGTGGTGGGTCTTCACCAGCCCCTCGGCGCGCAGCACAGGAGCGGGACGGTCGTCGCTCACTCCAGCTCCTCCAGCTCTTCCTGGCACCGCTCCAGCCAGTCGAGGTCGGCCTGCAGGTGCAGCATCGCGCCCTCGATCAGCAGATGGGCGATGCGGTTGTCGCGGTCTTCGGCGGCGGCCAGCTTCGACAGCTGCCGCATCGTGTTCAGGTATTGGCGCCGCTGCTGGTTGATCAGGGTGATCTGCTCGGCGAGGCCGGTCTGCGGAGCGAGCGCCAGCTTCATGAAGAACTCGTCCCGGACCCGCGGCTCGTCCTCGGGCTCCTCGAACCAGGCGCGCAGCGCCTCCCGCCCGGCGTCGGTGAGGTGGTAGACCTTTTTGTTGGGCCGGCTGGACTGCGCCACGTCCTCGCCCTCGATCAGTCCCGACTTCTCGAGGCGGCCGAGGGTCACATAGATCTGGCCGACATTCGGCTGAGGGTACGCGGAGCCCAGCAGTTGCTCAAGGTCCTGCTTGAGCTCGTAGCCGTGGGCGGGTCCGCGGGCGAGGAGGGCCAGGAGGGGCAGGCGCACGCGTGCAGTCCTCCTGTCCGGTCCAATGTGCTCCAGGCCCTAGTATCGCCCATACCTAACAGGTATACATGGCCTCTGTTCCGGGCAAGGGTGCCCAGCGCCGGTGTACAGGGAGGAACCTATGCGGTGGATCCATGCCGCGGGTAGGGGCCTTCTCGTTCTCGTCGTGGTCCTGACAGGCTACGTCGCCGCCGGAGCGCAGGCGGGCGAGCCCCCCGAGGGCGGTCGCGGCCCCCTCACCCTGGCCACCGCCGGAGACCTCACCGGCTACCTCGGCCCCCTGCTGGAGGGCTGGAATCGCACCCACCCCGGCGAGAAGGTCACCCTCGTCGAGCTGCCGGACTCGGCCGACGAGACCCAGGCCCAGATGATCACCGACCTGCGCGACGGCGACCGCAGCCGGTTCGACGTGCTCAACATCGACGTCAACTGGACCCCGGAGTTCGCCGCGGCGGGCTGGATCAGGCCGCTGCCCCGGGACCGCTTCCCCCTGAAGACCTTCCTCCAGCCGGTCGTGGACACGGCGACCTACGACGGGCAGCTCTACGCCGTCCCGTACGTCACCAACGCCGGCCTGCTGCTGTACCGCAAGGACGTCCTCGCGAAGGAGGGCGTCGATCCGCCGCGCACCTGGGCGGAACTGGAACGGTACGCGAAGACCATCGCCCCGAAGCACGGCCTCGACGGCTACGCCGGGCAGTTCCTGCCGTACGAGGGCCTCACCGTGAACGCGGCCGAGGCCGTCTACTCGGCGGGCGGTTCGATCCTGGGCGACGAGGGCGAGCGTGTCACCGTCGACTCCGCGGCGGCCCGCGAGGGCATCGGGTTCCTGGCCCGCGGGGTGCGCGAGGGCTGGATCCCCAGGGAAGCGCTGACGTACAAGGAGGAGGAGTCCAAGCAGGCCTTCCAGGACGGCCGGCTGCTCTTCCTGCGGAACTGGCCGTACGCCTACGTCGGTGCCTCCGCCCCCGGTTCGAAGGTCGCCGGGAAGGTCGGTGCCGTGCCCCTGCCCGGACCCGGCGGCCCGGGCACCAGCGTCCTCGGCGGCTCCAACCTGGCCGTCAGCGCGCATGCGCGCCACCCCGACTCGGCGGCCCGCCTGATCGCGTACCTCACCAGTGAACGCGTCCAGCGGCAGGTCCTCACGCGCGGCGCGCTGCCGCCGGTGCGCGCGGATCTCTACCGTGATCCCGCGCTCATCCGCAGGTTTCCCTACCTGCCGACCCTGCGGACGAGTGTCCTCGCGGCCGAGCCGCGCCCCAAGAGCCCGCGCTACGGCCAGGTGAGCCTGGTGGTGCAGGCGGTCGTGCACGACGCGATGGCGGGGCACCAGACGCCCGCCGCGGCGGTGCGACGACTGGCGCGAGAGCTCGCCGTCATCTCGCGCGGCTAGCGCTTTCCGCGACGTCCCCTACTTACTTGTTAGGTAACGCGGGCGTCTCATCTCGCTGACTATTGCCCGTATCTGTCCGCATTTGAACACCCCAACCGCTCGATACCTTCTGCCTTTTCATTGACACCCTCTCGACACGCCTACTTAACATGCATGCATAACCGCTGCCCTCCTCAGAGACAGGTCGATGGGTTGAACAGGCACCACTGGTGGCGTGACGCAGTGATCTATCAGGTGTACGTCCGCAGCTTCCTCGACAGCACCGGCGACGGCATCGGCGACCTCGCCGGCGTCCGGGCCGGACTGCCGTACCTCAAGAAGCTCGGCGTCGACGGGATCTGGCTGAGCCCCTTCTATCCCTCGCCGCAGCACGACCACGGCTACGACGTGGCCGACTACTGCGACGTCGACCCGCTCTTCGGCGACCTCGACGAGTTCGACCGGCTGGTCGCGGCGGCGCGGCGGCTCGGCATCAAGGTGCTGCTCGACATCGTCCCGAACCACTGCTCCAACGAGCACCCCTGGTTCCGCGAGGCACTCGGCGCCCCCGCGGGCAGCCCGGCCCGGGCCCGCTTCCACTTCGCCGACGGCCGCGGCCCCGACGGGTCCGAGCCGCCCAACAACTGGCACGCCATGTTCGGCGGCCCGGCGTGGAGCCGGGTGACCGAGCCGGACGGGACGCCCGGCCAGTGGTACCTGCACATGTTCACGCCCGAGCAGCCCGACTGGAACTGGCGCGACCCGGAGGTCGCCGCCGAGTTCGACCGGGTGCTGCGCTTCTGGCTCGACCGGGGTGTCGACGGTTTCCGCATCGACGTCGCCGCCGGCCTCTACAAGCGCCCCGAGCTGCCCGACTCCGACGACCCGGAGGCCGACGCCCGCACCCGCGACTCGGTCAACCCGCTCGCCTGGAACCAGCCCGAGGTGCACGACGTGTGGCGCCGCTGGCGCTCCATATGCGAGGAGTACACCGAGCGCGACGACCGCGAACGCCTCCTCGTCGGCGAGGTGTCCGTCCCGACCGCCCGGGAGCACGCCCAGTACGTCCGCTCCGACGAGCTGCACCAGGCCTTCTTCTTCGACCTGCTCAGCGCCTCCTGGGACGCCGACGCCTTCCAGAAGGTCATCTCGGAGGCCATGCAGGACATCGCCGGGACCGGCTCGACCGTCACCTGGGTCCTCAACAACCACGACCAGGTCCGCACCGTCACCCGCTACGGCGAGGCCGCCACCGAGGGCAGCGGCCTCGGCGCGGCCCGGGCCCGCGCCGCCGCGCTGCTGATGCTGGCCCTGCCCGGCGCCGCGTACATCTACCAGGGCGAGGAGCTCGGCCTGCCGGAGGTCGTCGACCTGCCCGACGACGTGCTCACCGACCCGATCTTCCGCCGCACCGGCAGCCGCGCCCGCATCCGCGACGGCTGCCGTGTGCCCCTGCCCTGGTCGGGCCAGGCCTCACCGTTCGGCTTCACGCCGGGCGTCGAGAGCGCCAAGCCGTGGCTGCCGCAGCCGGAGTACTTCGCCGAGTACGCCACCGACCGCGCCCTCGCCGACACCCGCTCCTTCTGGCACCTGTACCGCGACGGCCTCCAACTGCGGGCCGCACTGCCCCAGTTGGGCGAGGGCACGCTGCGCTGGCTGGACGCCTCGCCCGGCGTCCTGGCCTTCGAACGCGGCGACCTGGTGTGCGCCGTCAACTTCGGTACGGCCCCCACCCCCGCGCCGGTCCCCGGCACCCCCTTGCTCGCCAGCGGCCCCTGCCCGTCCGGAGTGCTCTCCGGCTCGACGGCCGCCTGGTGGATCCGTTCCTGAACGACCCACGAGAGCACGCCCCGCAAGCGAACGCTACGCAAGTCAACTCCCCGAAGGGACATCAACGATGATGCGACGACGTACCACCCTGCTCACCGGCTGCACCACCCTCGTCCTGGCGCTCGGCGCGACCGCCTGCGGCGGCGGACCCGTCTCGGCCGGCGGCGGTGACAAGGCGCTCGGCGGCCAGTCGGTCACCGTGGCCGGCGTCTGGTCCGGCACCGAGCAGAAGAACTTCCAGAAGGTGCTCGACGCCTTCACCGAGAAGACCGGCGCAAAGACACAGTTCGTCTCCACCGGCGACAACGTCTCCACCGTCGTCGGCAGCAAGATCGAGGGCGGCAACGCCCCCGACGTCGTGATGGTCCCGCAGGTCGGTGTGCTCAAGCAGTTCGCGCAGAAGGGCTGGCTCAAGCCGCTGTCGAAGAAGACCGAGCAGGCCGTCGACGCGGGATACGCCCCCGTGTGGAAGAAGTACGGCAGCGTCGACGGCACCCTCTACGGCCTCTACTTCAAGGCCGCCCACAAGTCGACCGTCTGGTACAGCCCCGACGCCCTCGAACAGGCCGGCGTGAAGCCCCCGAAGAGCTACGACGACATGCTCAAGGCCGGGCAGACCGTCTCCGACTCCGGCCTGGCCGCCTTCTCCGTCGCCGGACAGGACGGCTGGACCCTCACCGACTGGTTCGAGAACGTCTACCTCTCCCAGGCCGGACCCGAGAAGTACGACGCCCTCGCCGCCCACAAGCTCAAGTGGACCGACGCGTCCGTCGTCGACGCCCTCACCACCCTCGGCAAGCTCTTCAAGGACAAGCAGCTCATCGCAGGCGGCCAGAAGGGCGCCCTGAACACCGACTTCCCCGGCTCGGTCGAGAAGGTCTTCGGGCCGGAGCCCGAGGCCGGCATGGTCTACGAGGGCGACTTCGTCGCCGGTGTCGCCAAGGACCAGTTCGGCAAGAAGGTCGGCGAGGACGCCGACTTCTTCCCGTTCCCGGCGGTCGGCGGCGGCGAGGCACCGGTGGTCAGCGGCGGAGACGCCGCCGTCGTCCTCAAGGACGGCAAGAACCAGAAGGCCGCCCAGGCGCTCCTGGAGTACCTGTCGACGCCCGAGGCGTCCGCGGTGTGGGCCGAGGCCGGCGGCTTCCTCTCCCCGAACAAGAAGGTCGACCTCGCGTCCTACGGCGACGACGTCACCCGCGCCACCGCCAAGTCCCTCGTCCAGGCCGGTGACTCGGTCCGCTTCGACATGTCCGACCAGGCCCCCGCGGCCTTCGGCGGCACCAAGGGCACCGGCGAGTGGAAGCTCCTCCAGGACTTCCTGCGCGATCCGTCCGACCCGAAGGGCACCGCGGCGAAGCTGGAGGCCGCGGCGGCCAAGGCGTACCAGGACTGATACGCCATGACAGCGACCCTCGTGAAAGAGACGAGCTCCCCGCCGCCCGGCCCGGTCGCCGACCGCACCCGGCGACTGCGCCGGCGCGGGAAGATCATCGCCCTGCTGTTCGTGCTGCCCGCGCTGCTGCTGCTCGGCGCGCTCGTCGTCTACCCCGTGCTGTTCAGCATCGGCCGCAGTTTCTTCGACGCCTCGGGGACGAGCTTCGTCGGCGGCGACAACTACGCCGAGATGTTCCGTGACCCGGCGACCCTCAAAGCCGTGCGCAACACGGCCATCTGGGTCGTCATCGCCCCGGCCCTGCTCACCGGCCTGGGCCTGATCCTCGCCGTGCTGGTGGAGAAGGTCCGCTGGGCGACGGCCTTCAAGCTGCTCCTCTTCATGCCGATGGCGGTCTCCTTCCTCGCCGCCGGCATCATCTTCCGGCTCGCCTACGACGAGGACCCCGACAAGGGCGTGCTCAACGCCGCGGTCGTCTCCGTCCACGACGCCTTCGAGGGGGAGTCCTCCTACCCGACGGCCCGGGCGCGCGACGCCCAGGGCCTGACGAAGGACAAGGACGGCTCGTACCGCACGAGTACGAGCGTGGCGCCCGGGGACGCGGTGGCGCTCGGTCTGGTCGGCGTGCAGCCCGACGACCTGCCGGGCGGAGCCGAGCCGGCGTACGCGGCGGCGGGGCGCAAGGCCGCCGCCGACGAACTGCGCGGAGTCGTCTACCTCGACTTCACGCCCGGCGGGGGAGGGGAGCAGGGCAAGGTCGACCGGCGGGAGAGCGGGCTGCCGGAGATGAAGGTCGAGGCGGTCCGGGACGGCGAGTCGATCGCCACGACCACCACGGCCGCCGACGGTTCCTTCCGCTTTGAGGGCCTCGCATCGGGCTCCTACGAGGTGAGGCTGCCGTCGTCGAACTTCGCCCAGCCCTACGAGGGCGTCTCCTGGCTCGGGCCGGCGCTGGTCACCCCGGCGATCATCGGCGCCTACCTGTGGATCTGGACCGGCTTCGCCATGGTGCTGATCGGGGCGGGCCTGTCGACGCTGCCGCGGGACGCCCTGGAGGCGGCGCGGATGGACGGCGCGAACGAGTGGCAGATCTTCCGCCGGATCACGGTGCCCCTGCTGGCACCCGTCCTGTCGGTCGTCTTCATCACCCTCGTCATCAACGTGATGAAGGTCTTCGACCTCGTCTACATCATCGCGCCCGGTCCCGTGCAGGAGGACGCGACCGTGCTCGCGACGCAGATGTGGCTGGTGTCGTTCGGCGGCGGCAACAACCAGGGGCTCGGCAGCGCGCTGGGCGTACTGCTCCTGCTGCTGGTCGTCCCGGCCATGGTGTTCAACGTCCGCCGCTTCCGAAGGAGTCAGCGATGAACGCGGTTCGGCGCGGGCTGGGCAACGGAGTCGTCCAGGCCTTCCTCGTCCTGGTGGGCCTGGTGTGGATGACGCCGCTGGCCGGACTGTTCCTGTCCTCGCTGCGGTCCGCCGAGGACACGGCGAAGGGCGGCTGGTGGACGGTGTTCTCCAGCCCCGGGCAGCTGTCCTTCGACAACTACTCCTCGCTGCTGGGGAACGCCGGGATCACGCAGGCGTTCTGGAACACGGTGCTGATATCCGTGCCTACGACGGTGCTGGTCGTGGTGATCGCGGCACTCGCGGGGTACGCCTTCGCGTGGCTGGACTTCCCCGGGCGGGAGACGATCTTCCTGGTCGTGGTCGCGCTGCTGGTGGTGCCGGTGCAGATCGGTCTGCTGCCGGTCGCCAAACTCTTCGGGCAGCTGGGCCTGTTCGGCACGATCCCCGGTGTCGTCCTCTTCCACGTGGCCTACGGCCTGCCGTTCGCGGTGTTCCTGCTCCGCAACTACTTCGCCGAGATGCCGAAGGAGATGCTGGAGGCGGCCCGCATGGACGGGGGCAGCGAGTGGCGCATCTTCACGCGGCTGGTTCTGCCCGTCGGCCGGCCGGCGATCGCCTCCCTGGCCATCTTCCAGTTCCTGTGGGTCTGGAACGACATGCTGGTGGCGTTGCTGTTCGCGGACAGCACGTCACAGCCGCTGACCGTGGAGCTCCAGTCGCAGATACGCCAGTTCGGAAGCAACATCGATGTCCTGGCGCCCGGGGCGTTCGTGTCCCTGGTCGTCCCCGTCGTCGTGTTCTTCGCGTTCCAGAGGCACTTCGTGCAGGGCGTGATGGCGGGGTCGGTCAAGTAGCCGCTGCACCAAGGGGCTCCGCCCCCTGGACCCCCGCCTATGCCCACCCACCCCCCGAAGCGGTCAGCCAGGACGCTGGACTCGCGAGTTGCCCCATGCAAGGGCAGTTTCGGGTGGCAGGGTGGGCATAGGTCCTGGGGTCCAGGGGGCGGAGCCCCCTGATACTCAAGCCGAAGCCGGCGGATACATCGACCGCGGCAGTTGTGAGGCCGCCGACGCGTCCAGCAGCCACAGGGTTCGGCTCCTGCCGTACGCGCCCGCCGCCGGAGCCTGGATCTCTCCCGCTCCCGAGAGGGCGATCGCCGCCGCCTGGGCCTTGTCCTCGCCCGCGGCCAGGAGCCATACCTCACGGGCCGCCCGGATTGCCGGCAGCGTCAGCGTCACCCGGGTGGGTGGCGGCTTGGGCGCGCCGTGGACGCCGACGACCGTACGCTCCGTCTCACGCACCGCCGGCAGTTCCGGGAACAGCGACGCGACATGCGTGTCCGGCCCGACCCCCAGCATCAGCACGTCGAACGTGGGCACGGGCCCGTGGTTCTCCGGGCCCGACGCCGCTGCCAGCTCCTCCGCGTAGGCGGCCGCCGCCGCGTCCACGTCGGTGCCGTGCGGCCCGTCCGACGCGGGCATCGCGTGCACCCGCTTCGGATCGAGCGGCACCGAGTCGAGGAGAGCCTCCCTCGCCTGGGTGACGTTGCGCTCGGGGTCGCCCTCGGGCAGGAACCTCTCGTCGCCCCACCACAGGTCGAGCCGGCTCCAGTCGATCGCGTCCCGGGCGGGCGCCGCGGCCAGCGCCGCGAGCAGGCCGTTGCCGTTGCGGCCGCCCGTCAGGACCACGGACGCCGAACCCCGGGAGGCCTGTGCGTCCACGATCCTGGTGATCAGCCGGGCCGCCGCGGCCTGCGCCATCAGCTCCTTGTCGCGGTGGACGACCAGCTGCGGTGCCGTACTCACTTCGTCGTCGCCTTCCGTACCGGTTCCAGCGCGGGCGGTTCCTGCCTCACCGGTTCCTCCGCCGTCGCTTGTGCAGCGGGTGCTTTCGCAGCCGCTTCAACGGGAGCGGGGAGGGCGAGTCGTGCTCGCCCGTCACTTTTGGGCTCTCCGCGCTCTCCTTTGGCGACCGAGTCCCCGGGGACCCGCGGCGCCGGAGCCGACAGGGGCGACTTCAGCCGGTCCACCCCGTACCGCAGCGCCGACGCGTACGTGTCGTCCGGGTCCAGCCGCCTCAGCTCCTCCGCCATCAGCTCGGCGGTCTCCCTGCGCTTGAGCGCCACGGCCCGGTCCGGCTGGCCCTCGATGGAGAGCGTCGCCAGAGAGCCGTCGGCCCGGTCCAGCTTGATCGGCCCGCAGCTGGTGTCCATCCGGACCGCCGTCAGACCGGGGCCGCTGGACAGCGAGCGCTTCACGGGGACGTCCAGCCGGTCCGCGAGCCACATCGCCAGCAGCTCGCAGCTCGGGTTGAACTCCTCGCCCTCCACCTCGACGGCCCGGACCTCGCAGGCGACCTGGTCGAGGGCCGCCGCCAGCATGGAACGCCAGGGCGTGATGCGCGTCCAGGACAGGTCCGTATCGCCGGGGGTGTAGGTCCCCGACCGGGTCGCCAGGTCCCGGACCGGCTGCTCGGAGGCGTACGTGTCGGTGACGCGGCGCTGCGCGAGGGCGCCCAGCGGGTCCTTCGCCGGGTCGAGCGGCGCGTTCACCGGCCACCACACCACCACCGGGGCGTCCGGCAGCAGCAGCGGCAGCACCACCGACTGGGCGTGCTCCGCGACCTCGCCGTACAGCCGGAGCACGACCGTCTCGCCGGTGCCCGCGTCCGCGCCGACCCGGACCTCCGCGTCCAGACGGGACTGCGTGCGGTCGCGGGGCGAGCGGGAGACGCGCTTGATGACCACCAGCGTGCGCGAGGGATGCTCGTGCGCGGCGTCGCTCGCGGCCTTCAGCGCGTCGTAGGCGTTCTCCTCGTCCGTCACGATGACCAGCGTGAGCACCATGCCGACCGCCGGTGTACCGATCGCGCGGCGGCCCTGCACCAGGGCCTTGTTGACCTTGCTGGCCGTGGTGTCCGTGAGGTCTGTCTTCATGGCCGGCGCCAGCTCCGTCCGTGTCGCTCGAGCATTTCGTCCGCCTCGACGGGCCCCCAGGTACCGGCCTGGTACTGGGCGGGCTTGCCGTTCTTGTCCCAGTACTCCTCGATCGGGTCGAGGATCTTCCAGGACAGCTCGACCTCCTCGGTGCGCGGGAAGAGGTTCGAGTCCCCGAGGAGAACGTCCAGGATCAGACGCTCGTACGCCTCCGGGCTGGACTCCGTGAAGGACTCGCCGTAGGCGAAGTCCATCGACACGTCCCGGATCTCCATCGACGTGCCGGGCACCTTCGAGCCGAAGCGGACCGTGACGCCCTCGTCCGGCTGGACGCGGATGACGATCGCGTTGGAGCCGAGCTCCTCGGTGGCGGTGGAGTCGAAGGGGGAGTGCGGGGCCCGCTGGAAGACGACCGCGATCTCCGTCACCCGGCGGCCCAGCCGCTTGCCGGTGCGCAGATAGAAGGGGACGCCCGCCCAGCGGCGGTTGTCGATCTCCAGCTTGATCGCGGCGTAGGTGTCGGTCTTCGAGGAGGCGTCGATACCGTCCTCGTCGAGATAGCCGATCACTTTCTCGCCGCCCTGCCAGCCGGCCGAGTACTGGCCGCGCACGGTGTCCCGGCCCATGTCCTTCGGCAGGCGCACGGCGCCGAGTACCTTCGTCTTCTCGGCGGCCAGCGCGTCCGCGTCGAAGGAGGCCGGCTCCTCCATGGCCGTCAGGGCCATCAGCTGGAGCAGGTGGTTCTGGATGACGTCACGGGCGGCGCCGATGCCGTCGTAGTACCCGGCCCGGCCGCCGATGCCGATGTCCTCGGCCATGGTGATCTGCACGTGGTCCACGAGGGACCGGTTCCAGATCGGCTCGAACATCGTGTTGGCGAAACGCAGCGCCAGGATGTTCTGGACGGTCTCCTTGCCCAGGTAGTGGTCGATGCGGAAGACCTGCTCCGGGGCGAAGACCTCGTGGACGACCTTGTTGAGCTCCTCGGCCGAGGCGAGGTTGTGACCGAACGGCTTCTCGATCACCGCGCGCCGCCAGGAGCCGCCCGTCTGGTCGGCCAGCTGGTGCTTCTTCAGCTGCTGGATGACCACGGGGAAGGCCGACGGCGGCACCGACAGGTAGAAGGCGAAGTTGCCACCCGTGCCCTGTGCCTTGTCGAGCTCCTCGATGGTGGAACGCAGCCGCTCGAAGGCGTCGTCGTCGTCGAACGTGCCCTGCACGAAGCGCATGCCCTGGATGAGCTGCTGCCAGACCTCCTCGCGGAAGGGCGTGCGGGCGTGTTCCTTGACCGCGTCGTGCACTTCCTGCGCGAAGTCCTCGTGCGCCCACTCACGGCGGGCGAAGCCCACCAGCGAGAAGCCCGGCGGCAGCAGACCCCGGTTGGCGAGGTCGTACACGGCGGGCATGAGCTTCTTGCGGGACAGGTCGCCCGTGACGCCGAAGATGACCAGGCCCGACGGCCCCGCGATACGCGGGAGCCGTCGGTCCGCGGGGTCACGCAGCGGGTTGCTGCTCGACACCTGTTCAGCCCTCCGAGGGGGCGAGGCGCTTGAGCTCGGCCTCGGTCGACTTCAGCAGGTCGGTCCAGGACGCCTCGAACTTCTCGACGCCCTCCTCCTCCAGGAGCTGGACCACGTCGTCGTACTTGATCCCGAGCTTCTCGACCGCGTCGAGGTCGGCGCGCGCCTGCTCGTACGTGCCGGCGACGGCGTTGCCGCGGATCTCGCCCTGCTCCTCCGTGGCGAACAGGGTCGCCTCCGGCATGGTGTTCACCGTGTTCGGCGCGACCAGCTCGTCGACGTACAGGGTCGGCTTGTACGCCTTGTCCTTCACGCCGGTGGACGCCCACAGCGGACGCTGCTTGTTGGCGCCCGCCTTCTCCAGGGCGCTCCAGCGGTCCGAGGAGAAGACCTCCTCGTACGCCTGGTAGGCCAGCCGGGCGTTGGCGACGCCGGCCTTGCCGCGCGCGGCCTTGGCCTCGTCGGTGCCCAGCGCGTCGATCCGCTTGTCGATCTCGGTGTCCACGCGGGACACGAAGAACGAGGCCACGGAGTGGATCTGCGACAGGTCCAGGCCGCGCTCCTTGGCCTTCTCCAGGCCCTCCAGGAACGCGTCCATGACCAGGCGGTAGCGCTCCAGGGAGAAGATCAGCGTGACGTTGACGCTGATGCCCAGGCCGATGGTCTCGGCGATGGCCGGGATGCCCGCCTCGGTCGCCGGGATCTTGATGAGCGTGTTGGGCCGGTCCACCAGCCACGCGAGCTGCTTGGCCTCGGCGACCGTCGCCCGGGTGTTGTGCGCCAGGCGCGGGTCGACCTCGATCGAGACCCGGCCGTCCTGGCCGCCGGTGGCGTCGAAGACCGGGCGCAGGATGTCGGCGGCGTCACGGACGTCCGCCGTCGTGATCATGCGGATGGCCTCTTCGACGGTGACCTTGCGGGCGGCGAGGTCGGTCAGCTGCGTGTCGTAGCCGTCGCCTTGCGAGATCGCCTTCTGGAAGATCGACGGGTTGGTGGTGACGCCCACGACGTGCTGCTGGTCGATCAGCTCGGCGAGGTTGCCGGACGTGATCCGCTTGCGCGACAGGTCGTCCAGCCAGATCGCCACGCCTTCCTCGGAGAGGCGCTTGAGTGCGTCTGTCATGGAAATTCCATCTCCTACGTGTCGTATATGAGCGTCAGCGCTGAGCTGCGGCGATCGATTCCCGCGCGGCCGCGGCCACGTTCTCGGGAGTGAAGCCGAACTCGCGGAAGAGGACCTTGCCGTCGGCCGAAGCACCGAAGTGCTCCAGGGAAACGATGCGGCCGGCGTCCCCCACGTACTTGTGCCACGTGAGACCGATACCGGCCTCCACCGCGACACGGGCGCGGACGGACGGCGGCAGGACGCTGTCCCGGTACCCCTGGTCCTGCTGCTCGAACCACTCCACCGACGGCATGGACACCACGCGCGTGGGTACGCCGGCGCTCTGGAGCTGCTCGCGCGCCTCGACGGCGACGTGCACCTCCGAGCCGGTGGCGATGAGGATGACGTCGGGCTCGCCACCGTCGGCCTCGAACAGGACGTAACCGCCGCGCGCGGCATCCTCGTTGGGCTCGTACGTCGGCACACCCTGACGCGTCAGCGCCAGACCGTGCGGCTGCCCCTTGCCGAACTCCTTCGTCCAGCGCTTGAGGATCTCGCGCCAGGCGATGGCGGTCTCGTTGGCGTCGGCCGGGCGCACCACGTTCAAACCGGGGATCGCGCGCAGCGACGCCAGGTGCTCGACGGGCTGGTGCGTCGGGCCGTCCTCACCGAGACCGATGGAGTCGTGCGTCCACACGTACGTCACCGGCAGGTGCATCAGCGCCGACAGCCGCACCGCGTTGCGCATGTAGTCGGAGAACACCAGGAAGGTGCCGCCGTAGATCCGGGTGTTGCCGTGCAGCGCGATGCCGTTCATCTCCGCGGCCATCGCGTGCTCGCGGATACCGAAGTGGATCGTGCGCCCGTACGGGTCCGCCTCCGGCAGCGGGTTGTCCGCCGGGAGGAAGGAGCTGGTCTTGTCGATCGTGGTGTTGTTGGAGCCGGCCAGGTCGGCCGAGCCGCCCCACAGCTCGGGAACGACCGCGCCGAGGGCCTGGAGGATCTTGCCGGAGGCGGCACGCGTGGCCACGCCCTTGCCGACCTCGAAGACCGGGATCTTCTCCTCCCAGCCCTTGGGCAGCTCGCCCTTGGCGACGCGGTCGTACTCGGCCGCGCGCTCGGGGTTGTTGTCCCGCCACTGCTGGTACGCCTTCTCCCACACCGCGCGGGCCGCCTGGCCCCGCTCCAGCGCCTTGCGGGTGTGCGTGATGACCTCGTCGGAGACCTCGAAGGACTGCTCCGGGTCGAAGCCCAGCACCCGCTTGGTGGCCGCGACCTCGTCGTCGCCGAGCGCCGAGCCGTGCGCGGCCTCGGTGTTCTGCGCGTTCGGGGCAGGCCAGGCGATGATCGAGCGCATCGCGATGAACGACGGCTTGTCCGTGACGGCCTTGGCCTTCTGGATCGCCTCGTAGATCGCGGCCGGGTCCAGGTCGCCGTCGGCCTTCGGCTCCACCCGCTGCACGTGCCAGCCGTAGGCCTCGTAACGCTTGACGGTGTCCTCGGAGACGGCCGTCTCGGTGTCGCCCTCGATCGAGATGTGGTTGTCGTCCCACAGCAGGATCAGGTTGCCGAGCTTCTGGTGGCCCGCCATCGAGGACGCCTCGGCGGAGATGCCCTCCTGGAGGCAGCCGTCACCGGCGATGCAGTAGACGAAGTGGTCGAACGGCGACTCGCCCTCGGCGGCCTCCGGGTCGAACAGGCCGCGCTCGTAGCGGGCGGCCATCGCCATGCCGACCGCGTTGGCGACACCCTGGCCGAGCGGCCCGGTCGTCGTCTCCACACCGGTCGTGTGCCCGTACTCGGGGTGGCCGGGGGTCTTCGAGCCCCAGGTCCGGAAGGACTTCAGGTCGTCCAGCTCCAGGCCGAAGCCGGCCAGGTACAGCTGGGTGTAGAGGGTCAGGGACGAGTGGCCGGCGGACAGCACGAAGCGGTCCCGTCCGACCCAGTCGGCGTCCGCCGGGTCGTGCCGCATCACCTTCTGGAAGAGGGTGTAGGCGGCAGGCGCCAGGCTCATCGCCGTACCCGGATGGCCGTTACCGACCTTCTGTACGGCATCGGCGGCCAGGACACGCGCGGTGTCGACGGACCGCTGGTCCAACTCGGTCCACTCGAGGTCTGTGGTGGTCGGCTTGGTGCTCACCCTGGGTCAGGGCTCCTCTCCACATGTCGGATGCCGGTGTATCGGGGCGCCCACCGGCCGCAGTCGAGCCTACCCCCGTGGGACGTGCGTTTTTTCGAGTCACTCCAGAGTGCCGGGACCGATCCCGATCCGCTTCCTGACTGGGCCGTACCGCATTCGACAGGTGAATACGGAGCCGCTCATCCGGGTGCTCAATCGAGCTTGGGCGCGCCCTTCGGAAGGTGCCCGCCAACACGACCCGACCCCCGCGAATGTCCGAGTCTGGGCAACGTCTAAAGTGGCGTGGTACGCGCGAGCCTTTACCGGGACTTCACAGCGGTGAGGCTTGCTGGGATGTCTCTGTAGGGGTGTGCGTGACGGCCGTTGAATCCCGTCCAGCGGGGATGACCGGGGCGGACCAGAGCCCGGCCCACCGGCCGCTCGGGGCCCGTGTCATGGCATTCGTGGCTCTCACCAAGCCGCGGATCATCGAGCTTCTGCTGATCACGACGGTGCCGGTGATGTTCCTGGCGCAGCAGGGCGTGCCCGACCTGACGCTGGTGCTGCTGACGTGCCTCGGCGGCTACCTGTCCGCGGGCGGCGCCAACGCGCTCAACATGTACATCGACCGCGACATCGACGCGCTCATGGACCGCACCTCGCAGCGCCCGCTGGTCACCGGCATGGTCAGCCCGCGCGAGTGTCTGGCCTTCGGCATCACGCTGGCCGTCGCCTCGACGCTGCTGTTCGGCCTCACCGTGAACTGGCTGAGCGCCTGGCTCGCCCTCGGCGCGCTCCTCTTCTACGTCGTCGTCTACACGATGATCCTCAAGCGGCGTACCTCGCAGAACATCGTGTGGGGCGGCATCGCCGGCTGTCTGCCGGTGCTGATCGGCTGGTCCTCGGTCACGAACTCGATGTCGTGGGCGCCCGTCATCCTCTTCATGGTCATGTTCTTCTGGACACCGCCGCACTACTGGCCGCTGTCCATGAAGGTCAAGGACGACTACGCGCGCGTGGGTGTGCCGATGCTGCCGGTGGTCGCCTCCAACAAGGTGGTCGCCAAGCAGATCGTGATCTACAGCTGGGTCATGGTCGCCGTCTCGCTGCTGCTGACCCCACTCGGCTACACCGGCTGGTTCTACACCTCGGTGGCCCTGCTGGCGGGCGGCTTCTGGCTCTGGGAGGCGCACGGCCTGCAGAACCGTGCGAAGGCGGAGGTGACGGGCGCGAAGCTGAAGGAGATGCGCCTGTTCCACTGGTCGATCACCTACGTGTCGTTGCTCTTCGTGGCGGTCGCGGTCGACCCGTTCCTGCGCTGACACCCCGACGTACGTCACACCGCCCCGCCCTCGCGAGCCGATCTACCCGTGAGTAGCATCCTGGTCATGGCAGAGACGCAGCAGGCAGACCCCAAGGCCGAGCGCAAGGCGGCCCGGCTGGCCCAGCAGATCAGCTCCTTCTCCAAGGCCCACGGCGGCGCCGAGGGCCAGGTCGCCTACCTCGGCGAGCGCGGCGCCCGCATCGTCCTGGTCGGCGAGGACGGCAACTGGGGCGACCTGGTCGCCCCCTCCTACGAGATCGCCGAGAAGGCCGTGGAGAAGGCGGGCATCACCCGCCACGAGTCCTTCGACGGCGAATTCGCGGCGAAGGTCAAGACGGGCCCCTACGAGTGGTCGCGGATGGCGGGCATCCAGGTGGGCGGCCCCAAGAACGGTTGAGCAGTCGGCCCAGGGGCGCGGGGAACTGCGCGAGTGACCACATCCGGTCCGCAGCCGCCCGCTGACCCGCACCCCCCTCCGGTACCGCGACCTTCACCCCGGTTCACCCGTTAGGACCCTTGAGAACAACAGGGTCCACACCGGGAGGCCCGGATGATCGAAACGCCGTCACTGGTGGACCAGTACTGCCACGGAGTGCTCCGCACGGAGCTGGGCCTCGGCACCTTCGAGGCCCACCTCAGCCGCACCGAGGGCCCACCCGCCCCCGGCACCACCCTCTTCGACACCCAGACCGGCTTCGCCGTGCGGCGCTGGTGCCCGCCCCTGCTCGGCCTCGAACCCCACTGCGCACCCGCCCGCTACCTGGCCCGACGCCGGGAGCTGGGCGTCCTGGAGTCCGGCCGCCGCCTCCTGCGCGGCAGCGGCATCACGACGTACCTGGTCGACACCGGCCTCCCCGGCGATCTGACCGAGCCCGGCGAGCTGGCCAGCGCGGGTGCCGCCCAGGCCCGCGAGATCGTGCGCCTGGAACTCCTCGCCGAACAGGTCGCCGACACCTCCGGAACCGTCGACTCCTTCCTCGCGAACCTCGCCGAGTCGGTACACACGGCCGCGGCGAACGCCGTCGCCTTCACCTCGGTCGTCGGCGTACGGCACGGCCTCGCGCTCGCGCCGGAGCCGCCCGGGCCGGGGGAGGTGCGCGGCGCCGTCGGCCGCTGGCTCACCGGGCGAGGCGTCGGCGGGGAGCTGAGCGACCCGGTGCTGCTACGGCATCTGCTGTGGAGCGCGGTCGCCTCGGGGCTGCCGCTCCAGCTGCACGCGGGCCTGGGCGCACCGGGCCTGCGGATCGACCGTACGGATCCGGTGCTGCTGACGGACTTCGTACGGGCCACCGCCGGGCTCGGCACGGACCTGGTGCTGCTGCACGGCTACCCCTACCACCGGCAGGCGGCCCATCTCGCCGGTGTCTTCCCGCACGTGCACGTCGACTGCGGCGCCGCCCTGGTCCGCACGGGAGCCCGGGCCGCCACCGTCCTCGCGGAAATCCTGGAGCTGGCCCCCTTCGGCAAGATCCTCTTCTCCACCGGTGCGCAGGGCCTGCCCGAACTGCACGTGGTGGGCGCCCGTCTGTTCCGCGAGGCCCTCGGGCGGGTGCTCGGCACCTGGGTCGCCGAGGGCGCCTGGTCACTGGGTGACGCGCAGCGGGTGGCGGGCATGCTGGCGTCGGGGAACGCGCGCCGGGTGTACGGGCTCGACTAGGCCTTGGCCAGGGTGGCCTCGGCGGTGGGACCGGGCAGGTCCACAGCGGCCTCGGGCCGCTCGCGCAGCGACAGCACCACCCGCAGCACCCAGATCCACATCACGGCCGAGCCCAGCATGTGCAGGCCCACCAGGACCTCGGGCAGGTCCGTGAAGTACTGGACGTAACCGATGACGCCCTGCGCGAGCAGGATCAGGAACAGCTCGCGGGTGCGGTTCAGCGGGCTCCTCGGTGCGTCGACCGCCTTGAGGACGAACCACAGGGCGAACGTCAGCGTCACCACGATCCACGCCAGCACGGCGTGCAGCTTGCTCACCGTCTCCCAGTCGACCGGCATCCGCTCGACCTCGCTGGAGTCGCCCGCGTGCGGGCCCGCGCCGGTGACGACCGTGCCGACCAGGATGAGCAGGACGGCCGCCGCGGTCAGGAACCACACCAGCTGCTGCACGGCCTTGCCGACCAGCGGACGCGGCGCCGCGTCGCCCTCGCGGGTGCGCTGCCACATCACCGTGGCCACCGCGATGAGCGCCGACGTGGCTACGAAGTGGGCCGCGACCGTGTACGGGTTGAGACCGACCAGCACCACGATGCCACCGAGCACCGCGTTGCTCATCACGATCCAGAACTGCGCCCAGCCCAGCCGCACGAGGCCCTGCCGGTACGGCTTCTGCGAGCGCGCGGCGATGATCGCCCAGCCGACGGCCGCGCACAGCACGTACGTCAGCATCCGGTTGCCGAACTCGATGGCGCCGTGGAAGCCCATCGCGCTGGTGGCGGTGAGCGAGTCGTCGGTGCACTTGGGCCAGGTCGGGCAGCCCAGGCCCGAGCCGGTCAGCCGTACGGCGCCCCCGGTGACGACGATGAGCACCGACATCAGCAGCGCGGAGAGGGCCGCGCGCCGGACCGTCCGGGGTTCCGGGGTCCAGCGCTCGGCGATGAAGGCGAGCGGGTTGCGCAGGGCGGCCTGGGCGTCGGCGCGGGTCACGTTTGGCACGCGAACCATCGTAGGCCGCCGCTTGTGCATACGTTCACGAGGGTCCGTCACAGGACACCGTCCCTACTCCCAGCGGAAGAACTTCCCGGCCGCAGCCAGCCCCACGATGCCCCACACGGCAAGGATCCCGAGGTCGCCCCAGGGCATCCCGGCGCCGTGCTGGAGCACGTCCCGCAGCCCGTCGGACAGCGCCGCGATGGGCAGCAGGCCGAGGACGTCCTGCGCGCCCGGGGGGAACTTGTCGAGCGGCACGACGACCCCGCCGCCCACGAGCAGCAGCAGGAACACCAGGTTGGCCGCGGCCAGCGTCGCCTCGGCCTTCAGCGTCCCGGCCATCAGCAGGCCCAGGCCCGAGAAGGCCGCCGTGCCGAGGACCAGGAGCAGCAGCACGGCGAACGGGTTGCCGTGCGGCGACCAGCCGAGCGCGAAGGCGATCACCGTCAGCAGGATCACCTGGAGCACCTCGGTGACCAGGACGGACAGCGTCTTCGCCGTCATCAGGCCCCAGCGGGGCAGGGGCGAGGAGGCGAGCCGCTTCAGCACGCCGTAGCGGCGCTCGAAGCCGGTGGCGATGGCCTGGCCGGTGAACGCCGTCGACATCACCGCGAGCGCGAGGATGCCGGGCGCGAGGAAGTCGACCGCTTCGCCGGCGCCGGTGTCGACGATGTCCACGGTGCTGAAGAGCACCAGGAGCAGGGTGGGGATGACGACGGTCAGCAGCAGCTGCTCGCCGTTGCGCAGCAGCATCTTCGTCTCGAGCACGGCCTGGGCCGCGATCATGCGGGGGAGGGGCGCCGCGCCGGGCTTCGGCGCGTAGGTCCCCGTGCCGGTGGCGGTCATGAGCGCAGCTCCTTGCCGGTGAGCTCCAAGAAGACGTCTTCGAGAGTGTGCCGCTCCACCGAGATCTTCTCCGGCATCACGCCGTGCTGGGCGCACCAGGAGGTGACCGTCGCCAGCAGTTGCGGGTCGACCTTGCCGGTGACCCGGTAGGAGCCCGGTGTCAGCTCGGCGGCGGAGCAGTCGGCGGGCAGGGCTTTGAGCAGCGAGCCCACGTCCAGGCCCGGCCGCCCCGAGAAGCGGAGCGTGTTCTCCGCGCCGCCCCGGCACAGCTCCTCCGGGGAGCCCTGGGCGATGACCCGGCCCGCGTCGATGATCGCCACGTCGTCCGCGAGCTGCTCGGCCTCGTCCATGTAGTGGGTGGTGAGGATGACGGAGACGCCGTCGGCCCGCAGGTCCCGCACGAGGTCCCAGGTGGCGCGGCGGGCCTGCGGGTCGAGTCCGGCGGTCGGCTCGTCGAGGAAGACCAATTCCGGCCGCCCGACCACGGCCATGGCCAGCGCGAGCCGCTGCTGTTGCCCGCCGGACAGCCGGCGGAACGTCGTACGGCCGCAGGAGCCGAGGCCCAGGCGCTCGATCAGCGCGTCCACGTCCAGGGGGTGCGCGTGCAGCCTGGCGACGTGGCGGAGCATCTCGTCGGCCCGGGAGCCCGAGTAGACACCGCCGGACTGGAGCATCACGCCGATGCGGGGCCGCAGGTCCCCGGACTGTCTCACCGGGTCGAGGCCCAGGACGCGCACCGTGCCGGAATCCGGCTTCCGGTACCCCTCGCATGTCTCGACCGTGGTCGTCTTGCCCGCCCCGTTGGGGCCGAGCACGGCGGTCACGCCCGTCCGGGCCACCAGGTCGAGCCCGTCCACCGCGGTCTTCGTGCCGTACCGCTTCACCAGGGCCTGGACCTGGATCACGGGCTCACTTCGCATGGGTCCAAAGTCTAGGGAGGCGGGCCGGACCTCAGACCGGCGGGTGGAGGAATTCCTCATCACGGGGCCGGTGGACCGCCAGCCACCGTTCGGCGTAGGCCACCGCGTCCGCCACCGGGAACAGCCGCGCCTCGGCCGCGCCGACCTTTCCGCGCACGACGGGCCGGTCCCGTTCGAAGTCGTAGCCGAGCTCGTCGAAACGGTCCGAGCTGATCGACACCTCGGTGACCGTCTCCCAGCCCTCCGGCCCCGGCCGGCCCACGGCGACGCGCGGGGACGGGATCCGGTACTCGGCGAGGTGGAAGCTCGTGCAGGAGGCGTAGCCGGCGCCGAGCAGCAGCACCCGGGCACCCATCGCCTCCAGCTTCGCCAGCGGACTGCGCTCACCGAGCCGGCAGTCGGGCGCGTGCCCGTCGAGCACCTCCGCCGCGCGGGGGCCGAGCGCCGCGAACGAGGTCTGCGGATGCGCGCTGCGCAGGGCGCCGGGCCAGGTGCGCACGGTCTCGGGGACGACGCCGACCCCGCGGCTGGGTGTGATCCGCGGGTCGTAGGCGGGCATGGTGGCGCGGATGGCCGCCCACCATTCCGGTGGGACCGGCGGGTTGCTCCACAGGGCCGGGTCGGACAGGTCGCCGGTCTGGGTGGGAACCACGAGCGTGCCCTCCGTGCCGAGTGCGTCGAGCAGTCCTCGTACGACCGCGACGGCGCCGCCGTTGACCCATCCGAGCGCGCTGAGCGAGGAGTGCGCGAGGAGGGTCTCGCCGGGCCGCACGCCGAGCTCGCGGAGCTGGGTCCGGAGCGTCTCGCGGGTGACAAGAGGGCCGGTCGGAGGCGGTGTGGGCATGGTTGTGGAGTGTCCCCGATACGGCTGACGCATGCCACCCGTTTGATCGATCAGAGATCGTTTCCGCAGGTCGGATTAGGTTTACCTAAGTGACGCAGGGCACCGTCGGGTGCCGCATGCGCGGCTTGCCCGGTCCGGAAGAATTACGCAACAATGGCGTTGTGAAAAACGTCGGCGAGGCACCCCACGAGGAGCTGGCGACCGGGGAGCGGTCCACCCGCAACCGAGTCGCCCGGTCCATCCTGGACCACGGCCCCTCGACCGTCGCCGAGCTCGCCGAGCGGCTGCGCCTCACCCAGGCGGCCGTGCGCCGGCACCTCGACGCCCTCACGGGCGACGGTGTCGTGGAGGCGCGCGAGCAGCGGGTGTACGGCGCGCGGACCCGTGGCCGGCCGGCCAAGGTGTTCGCCCTGACGGACTGCGGCCGGGACGCCTTCGACCAGTCCTACGACACGCTCGCGGCGGACGCCCTGCGCTGGATCGCCGACCGCGAGGGCGGCAACGAGGCGATCGCCGCTTTCGCCCGCGCCAGGATCGCCGCACAGGCGGGCGCCTACCGCCGGGCGGTCGAGACCGCACCGCCCGAGAAGCGGACCGAAGCACTGGCCAAGGCCCTGAGTGCCGACGGGTACGCTGCTACGGCGCGCAACGCGCCCCACCCGCAGCAGGGTGAGCAGCTCTGCCAGCACCACTGCCCGGTCGCCCACGTCGCCGAGCAGTTCCCGCAGCTGTGCGAGGCGGAGACGGAATTCTTCGCCGAGCTGCTCGGTACACACGTACAGCGGCTCGCCACCATCGCGCACGGCGACGGCGTCTGCACGACGTTCATCCCCAAGATTTCCCACAACGCATCTGCAAGCACGGCCGGGAGGAACCCCGCATGACTCTCCCCACGGAGACTGCCCACCCCGAGCTGGAGGGCCTGGGCAAGTACGAGTACGGCTGGGCCGACTCCGACACGGCCGGCGCCTCTGCCAAGCGCGGCATCAACGAGGACGTCGTCCGGGACATCTCCTCCAAGAAGAGCGAGCCGGAGTGGATGACCAAGCTCCGCCTCAAGGGCCTGCGCCTGTTCGAGAAGAAGCCCATGCCGAACTGGGGCTCCGACCTCTCCGGCATCGACTTCGACAACATCAAGTACTTCGTGCGCTCCACGGAGAAGCAGGCGGAGTCCTGGGAGGACCTGCCCGAGGACATCAAGGCCACGTACGACAAGCTCGGCATCCCCGAGGCGGAGAAGCAGCGCCTCGTCGCCGGTGTCGCCGCGCAGTACGAGTCGGAGGTCGTCTACCACCAGATCCGCGAGGACCTGGAGGAGCAGGGCGTCATCTTCCTCGACACCGACACCGCGCTGAAGGAGCACCCGGAGCTCTTCAAGGAGTACTTCGGGACCGTCATCCCCGTCGGTGACAACAAGTTCGCGTCGCTGAACTCCGCCGTGTGGTCGGGCGGTTCCTTCATCTACGTGCCGCCGGGCGTCCACGTGGAGATCCCGCTCCAGGCCTACTTCCGCATCAACACCGAGAACATGGGCCAGTTCGAGCGGACCCTGATCATCGTCGACGAGGGTGCCTACGTGCACTACGTCGAGGGCTGCACCGCCCCGATCTACAAGTCGGACTCGCTGCACTCCGCGGTCGTCGAGATCATCGTCAAGAAGAACGCCCGCTGCCGCTACACGACCATCCAGAACTGGTCGAACAACGTCTACAACCTGGTCACCAAGCGCGCCGTCGCCTACGAGGGCGCGACCATGGAGTGGGTCGACGGCAACATCGGCTCCAAGGTGACGATGAAGTACCCGGCCGTCTACCTGATGGGCGAGCACGCCAAGGGCGAGACCCTGTCCATCGCCTTCGCGGGCGAGGGCCAGCACCAGGACGCCGGCGCCAAGATGGTCCACATGGCCCCGAACACCTCCTCCAACATCGTCTCCAAGTCGGTGGCGCGAGGCGGCGGCCGCACCTCCTACCGCGGTCTCATCGAGATCGGCGAGGGCGCCCCGGGCTCCAAGTCGAACGTCCTGTGCGACGCGCTGCTGGTGGACACCATCTCCCGCTCGGACACCTACCCCTACGTGGACGTCCGCGAGGACGACGTGTCCATGGGCCACGAGGCGACCGTCTCCAAGGTCTCCGAGGACCAGCTCTTCTACCTGATGAGCCGCGGCCTGAGCGAGGACGAGGCCATGGCGATGATCGTGCGCGGCTTCGTCGAGCCCATCGCCAAGGAGCTCCCCATGGAGTACGCGCTGGAGCTCAACCGGCTGATCGAGCTGCAGATGGAGGGCGCGGTCGGCTGACCCGCCCCCTCGACAGCAGACGTCCCCCTCAGGAAAGAGAGCACTACGACAGCCATGGCTGAGGCCCAGAACATCCCGGTGGGCTCGACCACCGCCGGCTCGATCGCGGTCGCCGCGGAGTCGACCGTCGCCACGCGCATGAGCGCGCCCCCCTCCTTCGACGTGGCGGACTTCCCCGTCCCGCACGGCCGTGAGGAGGAGTGGCGGTTCACCCCGCTGGAGCGCCTGCGCGGCCTGCACGACGGCACCGCCGTCGCGAACGGCAACGGCGTGAAGGTCGACGTCCAGGCCCCCGAGGGCGTCACGGTCGAGGCCGTCGGCCGCGACGACGCCCGGCTCGGCAAGGCCGGCACCCCGGTGGACCGCGTCGCCGCCCAGGCCTACTCGGCGTTCGAGAAGGCCGGAGTCGTGACCGTCCCCAAGGAGACCGTCCTCACCGAGCCCATCCGCATCACGGTGCACGGCGAGGGCGGCACCGCCTTCGGCCACCAGGTGATCGAGCTGGGCGCCTTCGCCGAGGCCGTCGTGGTCATCGACCACACCGGTGACGCGGTGCTCGCCGCCAACGTCGACTACCTCCTGGGCGACGGCGCCAAGCTCACCGTCGTCTCCGTCCAGGACTGGGACGAGAAGGCCGTCCACGTCGCCCAGCACAACGCGCTGGTCGGCCGCGACGCCTCCTTCAAGTCGGTCGTCGTCACCTTCGGCGGCGACGTCGTCCGGCTGCACCCGCGCGTGCAGTACGCCGGCCCCGGCGGCGAGGCCGAGCTGTTCGGCCTGTACTTCACCGACCAGGGCCAGCACCATGAGCACCGCCTCCTGGTCGACCACAACGTCCCGCACTGCAAGTCGAACGTCGTCTACAAGGGCGCGCTCCAGGGCGAGGACGCGCACGCCGTGTGGATCGGCGACGTGCTCATCGAGGCCAAGGCCGAGGGCACGGACACGTACGAGATGAACCGCAACCTGGTCCTCACGGACGGGGCGCGCGTGGACTCCGTACCGAACCTCGAGATCGAGACCGGCGAGATCGTCGGCGCCGGACACGCCTCGGCGACCGGCCGCTTCGACGACGAGCAGCTCTTCTACCTGATGGCCCGCGGCATCCCGGAGCACGAGGCCCGGCGCCTCGTGGTCCGCGGCTTCTTCGCCGAGCTGGTCCAGCAGATCGGCCTCCCCGACATCGAGGAGCGCCTGATCGCCAAGATCGAGGAGGAGCTGGAGGCGGCGGTCGCATGACCTTCGTACGCGCCTGTGGACTGGGCGAGCTGGAGGAGGACACCCCGAAGCGGGTGGAACTCGACGGCACGCCCCTGTCCATCGTGCAGACCGAGGGCGAGGTGTTCGCGATCCACGACATCTGCTCGCACGCGAACGTCTCCCTGTCGGAGGGCGAGGTCGACGACTGTCACATCGAGTGCTGGCTGCACGGCTCGCGCTTCGACCTCCGTTCCGGCAAGCCCGACGCCCTCCCGGCGACGCGCCCCGTCCCCGTTTACCCCGTACAGATCGATGGGGACGACGTGCTCGTCTCCCTCACCCAGGAGTCCTGAGGCATCCATGGCAACGCTTGAAATCCGAGACCTGCACGTCACCGTCGAGGCCGACAACGCCACGAAGGAGATCCTCAAGGGCGTCGACCTCACCGTGAAGCAGGGCGAGACGCACGCCATCATGGGCCCCAACGGCTCCGGCAAGTCGACCCTCGCCTACTCCCTCGCGGGTCACCCGAAGTACACGATCACCGGCGGCACCGTCACCCTCGACGGCGAGGACGTCCTGGAGATGTCCGTCGACGAGCGCGCCCGCGCCGGCCTGTTCCTCGCGATGCAGTACCCGGTCGAGGTTCCGGGTGTCTCCGTGTCGAACTTCCTGCGCACCTCCGCCACCGCCATCCGCGGCGAGGCCCCCAAGCTGCGCACCTGGGTGAAGGAGGTCAAGGAGGCCATGGAGCGCCTCAACATGGACCCCTCCTTCGCCGAGCGCAACGTCAACGAGGGCTTCTCCGGCGGTGAGAAGAAGCGCCACGAGATCCTCCAGCTGGAGCTCCTCAAGCCGAAGATGGCGATCCTCGACGAGACCGACTCCGGTCTGGACGTCGACGCCCTGCGCGTCGTGTCCGAGGGCGTGAACCGCGTCCGCGAGACGGGCGAGGTCGGCACCCTGCTGATCACGCACTACACGCGCATCCTGCGCTACATCAAGCCCGACTTCGTCCACGTGTTCTCCGCCGGCCGGATCGTCGAGTCCGGCGGCGCCGAGCTCGCCGACAAGCTGGAGAACGAGGGCTACGAGGCATACACGAAGGGTGGCGTATCCGCGTGACACTGCTGCCGGGCCTCCTCGACACCGAGGCGATCCGCAAGGACTTCCCCATCCTGGACCGCCAGGTCCACGAAGGCCGGAAGCTCGTGTACCTGGACAACGCGGCGACCAGCCAGAAGCCGCGCCAGGTGCTGGACGCCCTGAGCGAGTACTACGAGCGCTACAACGCCAACGTCCACCGCGGTGTGCATGTGCTCGCCGAGGAGGCCACGGCGCTGTACGAGGGCGCGCGCGACAAGGTCGCGGCGTTCATCAACGCGCCCTCGCGCGACGAGGTGATCTTCACCAAGAACGCCTCGGAGTCGCTCAACCTCGTGGCGAACATGCTGGGCTGGGCCGACGAGCCCTACCGCGTGGACTCCGAGACCGAGATCGTCATCACGGAGATGGAGCACCACTCCAACATCGTGCCGTGGCAGCTGCTCGCGCAGCGCACGGGCGCGAAGCTGAAGTGGTTCGGCCTGACCGACGACGGCCGCCTCGACCTGTCGAACATCGACCAGGTCATCACGGAGAAGACGAAGATCGTCTCCTTCGTGCTGGTCTCCAACATCCTCGGCACCCAGAACCCCGTCGAGGCGATCGTGCGCCGCGCCCAGGAGGTCGGTGCGCTGGTGTGCGTCGACGCCTCCCAGGCCGCGCCGCACATGCCGCTGGACGTGCAGGCGCTCCAGGCCGACTTCGTGGCCTTCACCGGCCACAAGATGTGCGGCCCGACCGGCATAGGCGTCCTCTGGGGCCGCCAGGAGCTGCTGGAGGACCTGCCTCCGTTCCTCGGCGGCGGCGAGATGATCGAGACGGTGTCGATGCACTCCTCGACGTACGCCCCGGCGCCGCACAAGTTCGAGGCGGGCACGCCCCCGATCGCCCAGGCGGTCGGTCTCGGCGCGGCGATCGACTACCTCGACTCGATCGGCATGGACAAGATCCTCGCCCACGAGCACGCGCTCACCGAGTACGCGGTCAAGCGGCTGCTGGAGGTCCCCGACCTGCGGATCATCGGCCCGACCACGGCCGAGGAGCGCGGCGCGGCGATCAGCTTCACCCTCGGCGACATCCACCCGCACGACGTGGGCCAGGTCCTCGACGAGCAGGGCATCGCGGTCCGGGTCGGCCACCACTGCGCGCGGCCGGTCTGCCTGCGCTACGGAATTCCTGCGACCACGCGAGCGTCGTTCTATCTGTACTCCACGCCGGCCGAGATCGACGCACTGGTCGACGGCCTGGAGCACGTACGGAACTTCTTCGGCTGAGGGGCGTGCTAGACGGTGAAACTGGACTCCATGTACCAGGAAGTCATCCTGGACCACTACAAGAACCCGCACGGGCGGGGCTTGCGGGATGGCGACGCCGAGGTGCACCACGTCAACCCGACGTGCGGTGACGAGATCACGCTGCGCGTGAAGTACGACGGCACCACGATCGAGGACGTCTCGTACGAGGGCCAGGGCTGTTCGATCAGCCAGGCGAGCGCGTCCGTACTGAACGACCTCCTCGTCGGCAAGGACCTCTCCGACGCGCGGAAGATCCAGGAGACCTTCCTGGAGCTGATGCAGTCCAAGGGGAAGCTCGAACCCGACGACGCGATGGAGGACATCCTGGAGGACGCGGTCGCGTTCGCCGGGGTGTCCAAGTACCCGGCCCGGGTGAAGTGCGCCCTGCTGAGCTGGATGGCCTGGAAGGACGCGACGGCCCAGGTGCTGGGCGGAGCCGACGCCGAGAAGGAGACGACGGCATGAGCGAGACCGTTGAGATGAAGCCGGCCTCGGAGGAAGAGGTCCGTGAGGCGCTGTACGACGTCGTCGACCCCGAACTGGGCATCGACGTCGTCAACCTCGGCCTGATCTACGGCATCCACATCGACGACGCGAACATCGCGACGCTCGACATGACCCTGACCTCGGCGGCCTGCCCGCTGACGGATGTCATCGAGGACCAGGCGAAGTCCGCCACGGACGGCCTCGTGAGCGAGCTGCGCATCAACTGGGTCTGGATGCCCCCGTGGGGCCCCGACAAGATCACGGACGACGGGCGCGAGCAGCTGCGGGCTCTCGGCTTCAACGTCTGAGATCCGCTGACGCGACTGAGGGCGGCACCCGGTGCGGGTGCCGCCCTCACGCATGCTCAGCGCAGCCCGGACACGATCTGGAACGAGGCGTCCGAGTAGTACTGGTGACTGTTCTCGAGGGGGTCCAGGCGGAGCTGGAAGTTGCGGTGGCGCAGGAAGCGGCCCGGGTAGTTGACCGACTCCAGCGTGAGCGTTCCGGACCGGGACCAGACGCGCGGGCAGAACGTGGCGTCCTGACGGAACAGGGACGAGCCGTCGTTGCGGTCGGCGACCAGGACGAAGCTGCGGTGGCGGAGGTAGCGGCCGTCCGCGGTGGTGAAGGAGTAGCAGGAGGAGTCGGAGAGGCCGGCGACGCGCTGGAAGGTGGCGTCCTCGCGCTGCTCGGAGCCCGAGCCGATCTGGTCGAGGCGCACATAGCCGTCGCGCACCCGCCAGTAGCGGTCGGGGAAGTTGACCGCGCGTATGGATATGCCGGTGACGGCCGGGGGCTTCGGGCGCTTCGACGGGGCCGTGGAGCCCTTCGGCGGCTTCGGGGCCTTCGGCTGGGGCTTCTTCGGGCTCGGTGAGGCCGTGGGAGCGCTGGTGCTGGGTGTGGGGGACGGCTCGGCGCGGTCCGCGCCGGGCTTCGCCGCGCCACTCTTGGAGGGAGTCGCGAAGGAGATCAGGCCGCCCGGGGCCGAACTGCTCAGTGTGTTCGGCTCGGCCGCCCGGTGACCCGGCTCCTTGGACTCGCTGTTCATCACGGTGACGGCTGTGACACACGCGGTGATCGTCGCCAGGGCCAGCGCACCCGCCAGCCAGAGCCGTCGTGTCCCCGGTGCCCGGGTGGTGTCCAGGGCCCAGCCGCTCTCCCAGGGGCGGTCCTGCGGCGGCCGGGACTTGTCTGCTGCCATGCGCTGTTCCTCCGGCGGGGCACCCTTGACGGCGGCGCAGTTGTGGTGACCCGGTGTTTGATCGGTGACACCGTAGTGGACGTCCGAGGCGCCTGTGACTCGTTTGTTGAGAGCGGTTTCTCTCCGTTGCGAGAGCGGTTTCCGCTCGTGATCAAGCTGCGTTGTGTACGGCCGTACAGATGGTTGTGTACGCTCGTACATATGGGATATCTGCTGCTGGCCGGGGCCATAGCCGCCGAAGTCGGTGCGACCACCGCCATGAAGTACAGCGACGGCTTCACCAGGCTCGGGCCGTCGCTGGTCACGGTCCTCGGGTACGTCGTCTCCTTCGCGCTGCTCGCGCAGACCCTCAAGACCGTCTCGGTCGGCACGGCCTACGCGATCTGGGCCGGGGTCGGCACCGCCGCCATCGCCACGATCGGGTTCGCGTTCCTGGGAGAGGGGATGACCGTCGCCAAGGCCGCCGGGATCGCGCTGATCATCGCCGGGGTCGTGGTGCTGAACCTGGGCGGAGCCCACTGATGGCCCGGCGCCACGACCCCGAGCGGCGGCAGCGGATCATCGACGCGGCGATCCGGGTCGTCGGGGCGAAAGGGATCGCCGGGCTGACCCACCGCAGTGCGGCCGCCGAGGCCGATGTGCCGCTCGGTTCGACGACGTACCACTTCAAGACCCTCGACGAGCTGCTGGTCGCCGCGTTGCGGCAGGCCAACGAGGGCTTCGCCAAGGTGATCGCCTCGCGCGGCGGCCTGGAGGGCCCCCGCATCGATCTGGCCGCCGCACTCGCCGCCTGGATGGGGGAGTGGCTCGCGGGCGACCGTGCCGGGGTGGAGCTGGAGTACGAGCTGTATCTGGCCGCCCTGCGCCGGCCAGCCCTGCGGCCCGTCGCCGCCGAGTGGGCCGCGGACGTCGCCGAGCTGCTGTCCCGGCGTACCGACCCCGTGACCGCCCGGGCGCTGGTGGCGGTCGTCGACGGCATCTGCCTCCAGGTCCTGCTGACGGGGGTGCCCTACGACGAGGAATACGCCCGGGAGATGCTGGGCCGGGTGCTGGCCGGGGGTCGGGGGTGACGCCGACGGGCCTTGGGGGAGGGTGTCCGTAAGGGCTGTCCGTGCTGCTGAAGGACGCTTTCGCCGAGCGGATACCGCCCGTCCCGTGAGACGCCCGCGCACGGGTTCGCATCGATCGGCGTCCGCCGGTTAGGTTGCCCTCATGACCGACACGACTGCTCCTCGCACCACCGGCGCCGTGGCCGCCGGCCTCGCCACGATCGCCGCCGACGGCACCGTTCTCGACACCTGGTTCCCCGCGCCCGAGCTGGCCGACCAGCCCGGCCCGTCCGGCACGGAGCGGCTGTCCGCGGAGCGTACCGCGGAGCTGCTCGGCGGTGGCGCGACCGCGGCGATCGGCCCGGACGCCCGCCGGGGCGTCGAGGTGGTCGCGGTCCGCACGGTCATCGCCTCGCTCGACGAGAAGCCGATCGACGCGCACGACGCCTACCTGCGCCTGCACCTGCTGTCCCACCGCCTGGTCAAGCCGCACGGCCAGAGCCTGGAGGGCATCTTCGGATTCCTCGCCAACGTCGCCTGGACCTCGCTCGGCCCGGTCGCCGTCGACGACCTCGAGAAGGTCCGGCTGAACGCCCGCGCCGAGGGCCTGCACCTGCAGGTGACCTCCGTCGACAAGTTCCCGCGCATGACGGACTACGTAGCGCCCAAGGGCGTCCGGATCGCCGACGCCGACCGGGTCCGCCTCGGCGCGCACCTCGCCGAGGGCACCACCGTCATGCACGAGGGCTTCGTCAACTTCAACGCCGGCACGCTCGGCACGTCGATGGTCGAGGGCCGCATCTCCGCCGGCGTCGTGATCGGCGACGGCTCGGACATCGGCGGCGGTGCCTCCACCATGGGCACCCTCTCCGGCGGCGGCAACGTCATCATCTCCATCGGCGAGCGCTGCCTGATCGGCGCCGAGGCGGGCGTGGGCATCGCGCTCGGCGACGAGTGCGTCGTCGAGGCCGGCCTCTACGTCACCGCAGGCACCCGCGTCACCATGCCCGACGGCCAGATCATCAAGGCCCGCGAGCTGTCCGGCGCCTCCAACATCCTCTTCCGCCGCAACTCGGTCACCGGCACCGTCGAGGCCCGGCCGAACAACGCGGTGTGGGGCGGACTGAACGAGATCCTGCACAGCCACAACTGACGGTCCCGGCACGATCCCGTAAGGATGACCCCGCGTGACCTCGCGGTGGTTTCGGCAGATGAACGGGTGGACGCAGTGTCCGATCAGACGCCGAACCGACGAAACGAGGACCGGGGCATGAGGAATGAGCGGGGGCGGGCCGTGGTGCGCGGGCTGGCCGGGGTGGTCGCGGCGCTGGCGGTGTGCTGGCTGCCGGCGGGGGCCGCGCACGCCGACGAGACCAACACCGGCTCGCACAACGGCCACCGGGTCGGTCTGATCAATGTCAACACCGGTCAGATCGACGACCCGGCGGAGGACGTGCTGGAGCACACGCTGCTGTTCGGTGACGGGTACGCCTGGAACTGACCGCGCAGAGCAGACGGGACGGCCCGTACCGCAGGTGACACCGCGGTACGGGCCGTGCCGTTCTCGTTTCCTGGTGAGCGGCGGCGAGAAGACCACCCGGCTCAGTGACTTCCGGTCGCCCGAGGACAACACCGAGGGGCGGTGCGAGCCGGTGCTCGCCGAGCGGTGATCATGTGCTGGTCAGGACGGCGTGGAGTGAGAGCAGTCCGTCGGCCGTCCGGCGGTCGGCCGGCTGAAGGGGGCTGCGGACCGGGCCTGCCGGGAGTGCCAGGGCGTTGAGAAGTGCCTTCGCCGTGACGGTGCCCGGCAGGCCCGCCGACATGATCGCCTCGATGAGGGGGGTGGCCTGCTGCTGGAGGCGGGCCGCCCGGGCCGTGTCGCCCGCGTCGAACGCGTCCAGGACCGCCCTCAGGTGGTCAGGGATCACGTTCGCGACCGTGCTGACGTAACCGGTGCCGCCCACGGCGTACAGCGCGAGATCGTGTTCGTCGCAGCCCGCGTAATACGCCAGGTCGGTCCTGGCCAGTACCTTCTGGGCGCCGAGGAAGTCGTGGGAGCAGTCCTTGACCGCGACGATCCTGGGGTGCTCGGCGAGGCGGAGGATCGTCTCCGGTTCGATGCGGGTGCCGGTGCGGACGGGGATGTCGTAGACCATGAGCGGGAGTGCGCAGGCGTCCGCGATCTCACGGAAATGGGCCTCGATCGCGTCCTGCGGGGGTCTGCTGTAGTACGGCGACACCACGAGCAGACCGTCCGCGCCCGCCTTCTCGGCCTCCCGGGCCAGTTCGGTCGTGTGCCGGGTGTCGGGGGTGCCGATGCCGGTGATGACCTTCGCGCGGTCGCCGACCGCCTCGCGGACGGCGGTGACGAGGGCCGACTTCTCGGCATCCGTGGTGGTGGGCGACTCGCCCGTCGTGCCGGAGAGGACCAGGCCGTCGCAGCCGTTCGCCACCAGGTGGGTGGCGAGGCGCTGGGCGCCGTCGAGGTCCAGGGCGCCCGACGGGGTGAAGGGGGTGATCATGGCGCAGAGGGTGCGGCCGAGGAGGGGTGCGGGAGGTGCGGGGGCTGCGGCGGGCGGTGTGGTCATGGGGGTAGTCTCGGCTGGGACTTCGTGTAGCTCCACTTAATTTCGCTACCAGCTATTTCTAAGCAATGCTTCAGAGTGGGGGGGATGGCGGGGGTGCTGAGCCGCCGACGGGCGGCCCGGAGTCGGCGGGGTAGCGGCGGGGTCGCCCGGGTACCCGGGTGTTCCTGACGTCGAGAGGAGGCACCGTGACCGGGACCATGGATCATCGGGCCGTGCACGACGAGCGCCGTTCCGTGGGTGAACTCGTCGGGCAGGCCACGGAGCAGCTCTCCACGCTCATGCGGCAGGAAGTGGCACTCGCCAAGGAGGAGCTCGCCGAGAAAGGGCGGCGTGCGGGGCGCGGCGGCGGGTTGCTCGGGGCGGCGGGTGCCGTCGCCTACGCCGGGCTGCTCGTGCTGTCCGGTGCGGGTGTCGCCGCGCTCTCCCTGGTGCTGCCCGTGTGGGCCGCGGCCCTGATCGTGACCGGGGTGCTGTTCGTGATCGCGGCCGTGCTGGCGGCGACCGGGCGGGCGCAGCTGCGGAAGGCCGCTCCGCCCACGCCCGAGCAGGCACTCGGCAGTGTCAGGGCGGACGTGGAGGAGATCAAGGAGAGGGCACATCGATGACGGACGCGACGGGTGGGGCGAAGGGCCCCGATGAGCTGCGGCGGCAGATCGAGCGGACCCGTACTGAACTCGGCAACACGGTGGAGGAGTTGGCCGGGAAGGCGGATGTGAAGGGGCGTGCGCGGGCGCGGGCCGCTGATCTGCGGGACAAGGCCGGGGCGATGACGGTGCAGTTGCGCAGCAGTGCCGCGCAGGCGGGGCACACCGTGCAGGATCGGGCGACTCATGCGGGGCCTCGTCCGGTGCGGACCGTCGTGCAGGCCGGGATGCGACATCCGAAGCCGGTACTGGTGGCCGGGGCGGCGGGGGCCGTGGTGGCCGTCGGGGTGCTGCGGTGGAGGCATGCGCACGGGCATCGCTGAGCCGTGTCCCGGGTCGGCGGGGGCGCGTGCGGTGCCTGAAGGTGAGGTGGGTGCGTGGGCGCTGCGGTGCCCCGTTTCCCCGGGGTTGCGGATCCAGTCGGCCCCGGCAGCGACGCCGCGTCGCCCCGTACCCGCTTGACCTCAAGCTTGGTCGAGGCTGAAAGGTGGGGTGTGTTCGCGACCGGCGCTACGACTGGAGTGTTCATGAGCCGTCGAACCGAGCAGCACCCCGACCCCACCGACCCTCGGATCGGTGCTCCCTTCTTCAGTACCTGGCGGGTCGGCACCCCCGAGCGGCAGCGGCAGACCGTGGAGGCCATCGGGCGGACCTGGGAGCGACGGCCCTGGCCGACCAGGGATCTGCTGGGCTATCACGTGTACGCGGGGCAGGACGGGTCCACGCTGATGCACTACTCGCAGTGGACCGGGGAGCAGGCGTACGAGTCCTTCGTCAAGGCTCACCGGCAGGAGCGCGTCGACGAGATCGACACCGCCGTGCCGGGGATCGAGCGGGTCGAACTCGGGCGGTACCAGCACTACCGGAGCCGTGAGCGCGCTGTGGGAGACAGGCGGGTGCCAGGCCTGATCGTGACCGTGCGAGTCGACTTCGAGGGCCGGGCGGAGGCACGTCGGGAGGAGTGGGTCGACCTTGTGCTGAAGGCCGTGGACGGCGATCCGCAGGGGCATGCCGGGCTGATGTCCGCGCACTTCCACCTCAGTACGGATGGTGGGCACGTGCTGAACTACGCGGAGTGGGAAAGCGCCGAGGCTTACGAGGGGGTCCTGGCGGCGCCCTCGACGGACTCCTGGGAGCGGGTGCGGACGTATCCGGGGTTGCAGGGCGTCACCGGCAGCCGGTACGAGCACGCTCTGGGGCTGGTGCCGGACTGATCGGTGCGCGTGGGGCCGGCCGGGCGGGATGCCCGGCCGGCCCCACGGGGTGTCACGGGCGGAAACGCAGGACCTGTGGGTCGTGGTCGCTGATCTGGTCGTTGAACTCCGCGTTGACGTGCACGCTGTCGTACTCGACGTCGCAGTCGCGGCGGATCGACGGGCTGATCAGGATCTGGTCGAGGACCTGGCTGTTGCCCTGATAGACGTACGAGTAACGCTCGCTGCGGGGAAGCGACTTGATCGCCGACCAGAGTTCGCCACGGCCCTCGAGGAGCTGCGCGGTCTTCGAGAACTCGAAGTCGTTGATGTCGCCCAGGGCGATGACGTCCGCGTTCTTCTGGGTGTCGAGGATGTCCTTGACGAAGGCGTTCACCAGGGTGGCCTGCCGGTGGCGCTGCGTCTCGGAGCTGCGGGACGGAGGCTGGTACTGGGCGGTCAGGCCCTGGTCGCCGCCCTTGGAGTTAAAGTGGTTGGCGATCACGAAGACCGAGCGGCCGCGGAAGACGAACTCGCCGGCCAGCGGCTTGCGGCTGTTCTTCCAGGCCTCGTCGGCAGGGGCGATACGGCCCGGGCTCAGCGTCAGGTGCGCCTTGCCGCGGATCTTCGTCACGCCGGTGGCCGTCGTGGCGTCGCCGCCCGCGCGGTCCGCGAAGGAGACCCGCTCCGGGTTGAACAGGAACGCCTGGCGGATGTTGCCGCCCGGCTCGCCGCCGTCGGTGTTGTCCACCGGGTCGATCGAGCGCCAGTCGTACTTCGGGCCGCCGGCCGCGACGATCGCGTCGATCAGCTTGGTCAGCGTCTGGTCGGCGGCGACCGTGCCGTCGTTCTTCGCGCCGTTGTTGTCCTGGATCTCCTCCAGGGACACGATGTCGGGCGACTTCAGGTTGTCCACGATCGCGGCGGCGTGGGCGGCGAACGTGTCGTCGGTCGGGTCGAGGTTCTCGACGTTGTAGGTGGCGACCGCGAGTTCGGAGGAGCGCTGCTTGCGGGTCGTCTCGCGCTCCAGGCCCGCGCTCTTCAGCGTGCCCAGCTCGCTCGCGACGAGCGTGTAACCGCCGAACTGGTTGTAGTCCAGGGGGCCCGCGGTGGTGCCCGTGAGGGTGTCGCCCACGTTCGCCTTGGGGAAGTCCGCCGTCGCACCGAGGGACTGGATCTGGAGGCGGCCGGTGTTCTGGTCGTCGTAGGAGCCGTAGACCGTGCCGCCGTGGCGGTTGCGGTTCTCGTGCGGCTTCACCGTCACCCAGAGCTCGGTGTACGGGTCGGTGGCACCGACGACGCGGGTGTCGGCGACCCGGACGGACATGCCCTCCAGCGCCTCGTAGTGGTCCAGGGCGTACTTCGCGGGCTGGAGCGGGAGCGCGTTGACCGAGCCGTTGGCGGCGGTGTCACCGGCGGGCGCGTAGGCGGCGGGGACCGAGCGCGAGGTGATGGCCGTTGCGGCGGGCAGCGCGTTGCCGCTGGAGACGACCGTGGTCGTCGGCTTGGTGATCTCCGTCACCGACTGGTTGCCGGAGGTCGCTCCGCCGGGGACGTACTCCGTGACCGTGCCGCTGACCGTGACGGAGTCACCGACGGCAACGCCCTTCGGGGCGGAGCTGGTGAAGACGAACACGCCCTCGCTGGTCGCCGAGTCGGCGTCCGGTGTCGGGTCCTGGATCCAGAAGCCGCGGGACGAGCCGTAGGTCCGGATGCCGGTGACGATTCCGGCCACGTCCGTGACCTGCTTCCCGGCGTACGGGGACATCCGGGTGCTGCCCTGGATGTCGTGAATGCGGACCGACTCCGCATGCGCGGGGCTGGTGAGGACGATCGTGGATGCCGCGGAACACGCGGCGGCGACGGTGAGCGCGGCGAGACGCGCGGACGACTTGCTCGGCAACGGGATTCCCTCCGGGGACGTGACAGGGCGCCGGGACGAGGGCGGAGACGTGGAATGGCTGACTGCCGCTACCTGTGGGGCGGATGCGGTGACGCGCGTAGAGCGCGGTGGACGGGTGGGCCTGGTGGGGCCGGCCCGGTGAACAAGTGTCCGCCGACTTCTACGCGCGTCAATCTCCAGCCTGTTCATGTCACTTGTCAAGGTTTCGGCCATGTACGGCGGCTGACGGGGAGATGAAGTGGGCGGCATGGGTGGAAATCCGTCTAGGCTGAGCGGTTGAGTCACCTGAGGCGCGCTAGGAGAAACAGCCGATGTCAGACCGCTCCCCCCTGCCGCCGGTGCGGCTGCACCCCGAGGCGGAGCTGGCGCGCGACGCGCTGTCCACGCCGTTGCTTTCCCGGGCCGCCCGGCTCGCCCGCTGGGCCGGGCCGGACACCCGCGTCGACGCCGGGGGAGGGCTCGTCGACGAGCAGCTGCCCGCGGCCGCGGAGGCGCTCGGGCTGAGCGGGGAGGACGCCGCCGCCGATGCCGGCGAGGCGTGGCGGGTCGCCGTCGACGCGGGGCTCGTCGAGGTCGTCGACGAGGAGCAGGGCACCGTGACGGCCGGCGCGGACCTGGCCCTGCTCACCGGCGGCTCGCCGCAGGACGTGCTCTCCGTGTGGCTCGCCGCGCTGGAGACCGTGCTCGCCGACGCGAGCGTGCCCGACCTGGACGGGCTCGTGGACGAGGAGGGCGAGGTCGACCTCTCCGCCCTCGACTGGGACCCCGAGGGCGAGGCCGAGTTCCTCGACGGCGTGCTCGGCAACCTCTATCTGCTGACCGCCGGCGAGGACGCGCCCGACGGCGCCCCGGTGCCGCTGCCGGCGCTGGCCGCCTCGGTGATCGTGCCCAGCGACATGGGCGAGCCCACCAACGACGTCCTGGAGCAGGTGTCCGACGCGATGATGCGGCTGGACGACCAGTTCCGGATGCTGGAGCCGGTGGGATTCGTCGCCTACCGGCCCCTGGACGAGGCGCTCATGGCCGACGCCGACGAGGAGCCCGCAGCGCCCGTCGACGACACCGACGTCTCCCGGTACGGCATGGTCCGGCTCACCCCGCTCGGGGTGTACGGCATGCGTGCGCGGCTGCTGGAGGCCGGGTTCGAGGCACCGGCCGTCGGGGACCTCGCGGACAAGGGGGCCGACGCGCTGCTCGACGGCACGGCGGAGTTCCCGCCCGGTGCCGCGCAGGCCGAGACCGAGCAGTGGCTCCAGCGGCGGGAATCGCCGGCCGCGGCACGGGAGTTGCTGGCGGCGGCCCGGGGCTCCGATGCCGGGGCGCCGTTGCGGCGGTTGCGGTGCCAGCAGGCCCTCTCGCTCGTCGGCGTCTCGGCCGAGCCCGCCTTGCGCGAGGTGCTCGACGATGCCGAGCTGGGCGGGCTCGCCCGGGTGTGGCTGACCGAGCACGGTGCGGTGGATGTGCCCGCGCCGTCCGAGGCGATGGTGTACTGGCTGACCATCGACACGGTGGCCGCGCAGCTGGCCGCGGAGGGGAACTCCGAGGAGCTGCGGGCGCTGGTGGAGGGGCTCGCGCGGCAGCACGGCGGGTTCTTCGACGCCGTGTGGCGGGTTGATCATCCGGCCACGGCCGATGTGCTGGAGGCCATGGGGCGGTTGCATCCCGACAAGAAGGTGGCGAAGGAAGCACGGAAGGCGGCGTTCAAGGCGCGATCGCAACAGGGGGGCTGATCCCGGTTCGCGGGTGCGGCGTCGTCTCGGCTTGTCGCGCAGTTCCCCGCGCCCCTGGGGTGTTGTTCAACCGGTGTTCACGGATGAGCGGGACGGTTTCGCCGAACGAGGTCCGCCACCTCCCACGGCATTCTCACCGTCACAGGAGACACCATGTCGCTCACCCGTAGGGACTTCGCCAGAAACTCCGCGATCACCGGTGCCGGTGTCGCGCTGGCGGGCAGTGTCGGCGCCCTCGCCACCGCGCCGAACGCCCTCGCGTCCGACGACACCGGCAGCGCGGGGGCCGAGGCGGCGGACGCCCGGCACGGAGTCGGCTACGGGCCGCTCGTCCCGGACCCCAGGGGCCTCCTCGCCCTGCCCGCCGGCTTCACGTACAAGATCATCACGTACAGCGGCAAGACCCGGCTGGAATCCGGCGAGTTCACGCCCTCCAACCACGACGGCACCGCCACCTTCGACGGCCCCCGCGGCACCACCCTGCTCGTCAACAACCACGAGCTGAAGGGGCCGCGCGCCAACTGGGAGCACCCGGTGCCGCTCACCGAGGGCCTCGTCTACGACCCGGCCGCGGCCGGCGGCTGCACGGTCGTCGAAGTACGCCCCGACGGACGCGTCGCCGAGTGGGTGGGCATCTCCGGCACCTCCACCAACTGCGCCGGCGGCCGCACCCCCTGGGGCACCTGGCTCACCTGCGAGGAGAACTCCGACAAGGCCGGCGTCAACGGCATGACCAAGGACCACGGCTACGTCTTCGAGGTCGACCCCTGCGACCGGCGCGCCAACCGTGCCCCCAAGCCGCTGAAGTTCTTCGGCCGCTACGACCACGAGGCCGTCGTCATCGACCCCAGGCGCGGCCACGCCTACCTCACCGAGGACGCCGCAGGACCCAACGGCCTCTTCTTCCGCTGGACCCCGCCCAAGGGCTTCGAGTACGGCCCCGGGAAGTTCCGGGGACTCGCCGACGACGCCGGTGTCCTCCAGGCGCCCAAGTGCTTCGACTCCGGCGGCACGTTCGTCGACGACCTGTCCCGCGCCACCAGGACCGGCACGGTCTACGGAGTCGACTGGGTCGACGTCCCCGACCGCGACGCCCGCACCACCCCGGTGCGCAAGCAGTTCACAGACGGCCAGGTCACCCGCGCCCGCAAACTGGAGGGCATGTGGTGGGGCGACGGCGGCGCCTACATCGTCTCCTCCTACGCCCGTGAGGAGAGCCCCGTCCAGCACGACGGCCAGGTCTGGTTCTACGACCCCAAGCGCCGCACCCTGACGCTCAAGGTCCTGCTCGGCGTGAACCCCGACCCGTCCAAGGACGGCGCCTTCGACGGCCCCGACAACATCACGGTCTCCCCGTACGGCGGCCTCGTCATCGCCGAGGACGGGGAAGGCGTGCAGCACCTGTTCGGCGCCACCGACAGTGGACGCACCTACCCGATCGCCCGCAACGAGCTGAACATCGGTACCGAAGAGGAGCCGGAGTACAGCGAGTTCACCGGAGTCACCTTCTCGCCCGACGGACGGACCCTCTACGCCAACATCCAGACCCCCGGCATCATGCTCGCCATCACCGGGCCCTGGAAGCGCCAGAAGCGGTCATAAATTCGCTCGCGATTCCCCAGTTGCGCCTCCTACAGTGAGATCACAACGTCACGCACCTCCCGGTGCGATGGCAGCGGCTACTTCTCTTCCAAAGAATCCGACGCCGCCGCCGACTTGATCTCGGGAGGCGCAGCATGTGGTGGGTGCCCGGTGCGAAGGCAACGGTTACTTCCTGGGATCAGAGGGTTGCGGGTTCGAGTCCCGTCAGCGACTTCGGGTCGCTGTAGCTCAAATGGGTAGAGCATCTGGATTAGTCCGTCGCCGACTTCTGTCCTCGGGCACCCACCTCTTTTCCTGCATGCAGCGCCTCCCTCGAAATGCGAATGAATTCGGGGGAATTCACCATGGCGCGATTCAATTCCAAGGCGGCCCGCGCACGTCCCGTCTCGCGCGTGACGTCCACCGGGCGTGTGCTGCGCACCTACGAGGGCGGCCGGGGCCATGAGCGGGACGCCCGCTCCGAGCTCTTCCTGCTTGCCCTGTCCCACTTCGTCTCCCAGCAGACCTTCTACGAGACCGGCACCGACCGAGACGACCGGTTCCAGCGACTCGTGCGCGAACTGGCCGTCACCGACCCGGAGTGGACGGCCGGCCTGCTCGGCTGGCTGCGTGGCGCGGGCAACCTGCGCACGGCCTCGGTCGTCGGAGCCGCCGAGTACGTCAAGGCCCGCCTGGACGCTGGCGCCACCGACGGCCCGTCCAACCGGCAGGTCGTCGCCTCCGTCCTGCAGCGGCCCGACGAGCCCGGCGAACTGCTCGCGTACTGGACCGCGATGTACGGCCGGAACGTGCCGAAGCCGGTCAAGCGTGGTGTCGCGGATGCCGTGCGCCGCCTGTACCACGGCAAGGCGCTGCTGAAGTACGACACCGCCTCCAAGGGCTACCGTTTCGGCGACATCCTCAACCTCGTGCACGCGGCCCCGGACCCGGACAAGCCGTGGCAGGGCGAGCTGTTCCGCTACGCCCTGGACCGCCGGCACCACCCGGACACCGCCGTGCCGCCCGCGTCGGACCACGTCCTCACCGCGCACCGCGAGCTGATGGCACTGCCCGTCGGGGAACGGCGGGCAGTCGTGACCGCCGAAGGCGGTGCCGAGCGGCTGGCCGGGGCCGGAATGACCTGGGAGGCGCTGGCGGGCTGGCTGCAGGGACCGATGGACAAGACGGCCTGGGAGGCCGTGATCCCGTCCATGGGCACCATGGCGCTCGTGCGGAACCTGCGGAACTTCGACGAGGCCGGTGTCTCGGACGAGGTGGCCGAGCGGGTCGCCGCGCGGATCAGCGATCCGGCGGAGGTCGCGCGCTCGCGGCAGTTCCCCTTCCGGTACCTCGCCGCGTACCAGAACGCGCCGTCGCTGCGCTGGTCGTACGCGCTGGAGCGGGCACTCGGCCACTCGCTGGCCAACGTGCCGGCGCTGCCCGGCCGGACGCTGGTGCTCGTCGACCGCTCCGGCTCGATGTTCTGGTCGAGGCTGTCCGACCGCTCGGAGCTCACCCGCGCCGACGCGGCGGCGATCTTCGGTACGGCCCTGGCCCTGCGAGCCGAGAGCGCCGACCTGGTCGAGTTCGGTTCGACGAGCGCCCGTGTGAAGTTCCGCCGGGGCGAGTCGGTGCTGAAGGTCCTCGACCGCTTCGGCGACCTGGGCGGCACCGACACCACGGAGGCGGTGCGCCGGCACTACAAGAAGCACGACCGGGTGCTGATCGTCACCGACGAGCAGTACACACACCACCACCGGGGCGACCCGACCGAGCAGATCCCGGCCGACGTGCCGGTCTACACCTGGAACCTCGGCGGGTACCGGGCGGGTCACGGACCGTCGGGCACCGGGAACAGGCACACCTTCGGAGGCCTCTCCGACGCGGCCTTCCGGATGGTTCCGCTGATCGAGGCCTCCCGGGACGCCGACTGGCCCTGGGTGGCCTGAGGGGCTGTGGCCCGCACCGCGTGGGGAGTGCTGGCCATTGCCCTGTGCGGGCCATCGTCCTGTGCGGGCCGTGGTCCACGGCGGGCCGCGGTCCACGGCGGGCCGCGGTCCAGCGGCGCTGAACGCGTACAGCGCGCTGTTCTGACCAACGGTCCGGCCATCGGTCCGGCAGCGTACGGGAATCTTCCGGCTCGCGGTCGGGTTGTCGCGCTCAACCGACACCCGTTGAGGAGCAGTCATGTCCGACGCGCCAGCCGTTCGCGAACTCCGCCTCGTGGTCACCGCCGAGGACTACGACGCCGCGCTGCACTTCTACCGGGACGTGCTGGGTCTGCCCGAGCGGGCGGCCTTCGCTTCGGAGGACGGGCGGGTCACGATCCTGGAGGACGGGCGGGCCACGCTGGAGCTGACCGATCCGAACCATGCCGCGTTCATCGACGAGGTCGAGGTGGGGCGGCGGGTCGCCGGGCACGTCCGGGTCGCCTTCCAGGTGGACGACTCCGTCGCCACGACGGCGAAGCTGGCCGCCGCCGGAGCGGAGGTCGTCGCCGAGCCGACGCGCACCCCCTGGAACTCCCTGAACTCCCGGCTCGAAGCGCCGGGCGCTCTCCAGCTGACGCTGTTCACCGAGCTCGGCGACTGACGGGGGTGGTGGATGGCGGGCCGGGGTGTTCGACCCGGCTGCGGCGGTGTTCTGGGGCGCCGTCGCCAGGTGGTGGGTCGGGGCCGTGCCGGGGGGCGTCCGGGCGGCCCTGCCGGGTCGGCCGGGGTGCCGGATACAGTGCTGAGCGTGCGGACGGACAATCAGCGTGCGGAGCCGAGTGCGGAGCGGCCCGACGGTGCCCGGCGCCGGGCCACGATCCATGACGTCGCCCGCCTGGCCGGGGTGTCACGCCAGACGGTCTCCCGGGCGGTCAACGACAAGGGTGAGATCGACCCCGGCACCAAGGAGCGGGTCCTGGAGGCGGCGCGGCTCCTGGACTACCGGCCGAGCCGGTTCGCGCGCGGACTCGTCCAGAAGGGCGCGGTGACGGCGGGCCTGGTCATCCCGGACCTGCGCAACCCCTTCTTCCCCGAGGTGGCCGCCGGGGTGCTGGAGGCGGCCGAACAGCGCGGCTGGCAGGTCGTCGTGTGGGACTCCCGGATCGACCAGGCCCGGGAGCGGGAGGCGCTCGACGTGCTCTCCCACCAAGCGGACGCCGTCGTCGGCTACTTCAAGGACCCGGACGACGTACTCACCCGGCACCTCGGGGGCGTACCGCTGGTGCTGCTGGAGCGCGGCCCGCAGCAGACCCGGTTCGCGGCCGTGGGCATCGACGCCGCAGCCGGTGTCCAGCAGGGCATGGATCATCTGTTCCACGCGGGACACCGGAGGATCGGCATGCTGGACGGGGGGCACGGCCCGAGCCCCCGCAGACAGGCCTTCCTCGAGCAGACCCGGCGGCTCGGCCTGCCCGTCGACGAGGGCTGGGTCGTGGTGTGCCCCGAGCACAGCGTGGCGGGCGGCGAGTCGGGCATGGAGCGGCTGCTGACCGCGCGGCCCGAGGTCACCGCGGTGTTCGGCTTCAACGACCTGATCGCGATCGGGGCGATGCGCACCGCCCGCCGCCGCGGCCGGAGCGTGCCGGACGACCTGGCCGTGCTGGGCTTCGACGGCCTCTCCCTGGGAGAGCTGGTGGACCCCGCCCTGACCACCCTGCACATCGACAAGCGGCGACTCGGGCGGCTTGCCGTGGAACAGGTGGCCCGGCTGCGCGCGGGCGAGGAGCCGCTGCGGGGCGCGGACGCGTGGGTGACACCCGAACTCGTGGTGCGCGACTCCGCCTGACCTCCTGCCCCCTGCCCGTCGGCGGTTCGGGGTCTTCGGCCGGCAGGGGAACCGGGCCGTTCTCGGTAAGGTGCGCGGAGAGTCCCCGGTGGTGAGGAGTGGTCGCGTGGCGCGGGTCAGGCCCATGCGGGCGGATGCCCGGCGCAACTACGAGCGGTTGCTGACGGTCGCCGTGGAGGCGTTCGCCGAGCACGGGGAGGGTGCCTCCCTCGACGACATCGCCAAGCGGGCCGGGGTCGGCTCCGGCACGCTGTATCGGCACTTCCCGACCCGGCAGGCGCTGCTGGAGGCCGCCTATCTGGACCGTATCGAGGCGATCGCGGCCCGGGCCGGTGTGCTCGCGGCGGAACTGCCGCCGGGCGAGGCGCTGACGGAGTGGCTGTACGAACTGGGTGCCGGGATGATCCGGATGCGGGGGCTGAAGGCGCTGCTGGGACCGGCCGTCACGGACTCCGGCAACCTCGTGACCACGGGGTGCGGCGACGCGGTCAAGGTCGCGGCCGGGCGGCTGGTCCGGGCGGCGCAGGAGGAGGGCACACTCCGGGCGGACGTCGAGCCGATCGATGTGCTGCGGCTGGCGCACGGCATGGCGACGGCGTCGGAACTGGCGGACGGGGAGGGCCGGCACCTCCGGCGCTACCTGACACTGCTGACGGAGGGGCTGGGGGCGGGGCGCCGCTGACGCGGTGCGCCGGACGCCCCCTGGTGAGGGGGCGTCCCCGGAGGCCGGTGCGGTGGGTCACAGGGCCTGTGCCGCCGGCTTCACCATGCCCCTCACCGTGCGGGACTTCACGAACTCGCCCATGGCCGTCATGTCCCACTCGCCGGAGAACTGGCGGATCAGCTTGGCCATCAGCACGCCCGTCTGCGGCTCGGCACTGGTGAGGTCGAAGCGGACCAGTTCCTCACCGGTCGTGCCGTCCAGGAGGCGGCAGTAGGCCTTGGCGACCTCGGTGAACTTCTGGCCGGAGAAGGAGTTGACCGTGAAGACCAGGCCGGTGACCTCCTGGGGCAGGCGGCCGAGGTCGACCATGATGGTCTCGTCGTCCCCGCCGCCCTCGCCCGTGAGGTTGTCGCCGGAGTGGCGGATCGCGCCGCCCACGATCTGCAGCTTGCCGAAGTAGCAGCTGTCGATGTGGTTGCGCTGCGGCCCGTAGGCGATGACCGAGGCGTCCAGGTCGATGTCCTTGCCGCGGTACGCGGGCTCCCAGCCGAGGCCCATCCTGACCTGGGAGAGCAGCGGGCGGCCGCCCTTGATCAGGGAGACCGTCTGGTTCTTCTGGAGGCTGACGCGGCCCTTGTCGAGGTTGATCTTCCCGGCGCCGGGCGCGGGCGGGGGAGGTGTGGCCGGGGTCGGGGGAGCGGCGGGCGCGGCGACCGGCGGGGCCACGGGCGGCTGCACCGGGGCGGGCGGCGGGGTCACCGTCTGGGGCGGGGTGGCGGCCGGCTCCTCCACCGTGACCCCGAAGTCCGTGGCGATGCCCGCGAGGCCGTTTGCGTATCCCTGGCCGACGGCGCGGGCCTTCCACTGGCCGTTGCGCTGGTAGACCTCCACGATCACCAGGGCCGTTTCGCTGCCGAGCTGCGGCGGGGTGAACGTGGCCAGGACGGTGCTGTCGTCCGCGTTGCGGATGGTGGCCGTCGGCTCGATGCCCTGGAAGGTCTGGCCCGCGGCGTCCGGGCTGGCCGTGACGACGATCTTCTCGATGCCGGGCGGGAGGGCCGCCGTGTCCACCACGATCGCGTCGGGCGCACTGCCGCCGCCCGAGCGGTACGTCACGCCGGGACCAGACGGCTGGTTGTAGAAGATGAAGTCGTCGTCGGAGCGCACCTTGCCGTCGGCGGTGAGCAGCAGGCCCGATACGTCGAGCCGCACCGGGGCGGCGACGTCCACCGTCACGCGGGCGGCGGACAGGGGGATGTTCGAGCCGGGGGTCATAGCTGTCATGCCGGGTGAACGAGCGAGGCGACTTTGCCGTTCCCTTACCCTGCGGCCAATCGGGTCAGCGGAGGTTGCGTGGGTGGTCGCGGGCGGTGCGTTCGTTGCCGCGCTTGTAGTTGCCGGTCCAGCGGGCCATGACGAGCTGAGGGTCGGAGGTCTCGACCTCGGCGAGGAACTGTGCGGCCCGGGGGCCGTTCAGGGTGGTGGCGGGGCGGCCGTGGTGGCTGATGCGGATCGTTCCGCCCGTGTGCTGCTCGTAGGTGAATCCATGAGGTCTCGGCATGCCGTGAGGGTACGAGGCGGGAGGCAGACGCCCCAGCGAATTTCGCCCGCCCCCGCCCACGGTGGTCCCTTCCCTACGGCACGACGACGATCTTCCGGCCCACTCCCGCAGCGAACTGCTCCAGCGCCTGCGGGTACCGCTCCAGCGGGATGCGGTCGCTGATGAAGACGTCCGGGTCGAGAACACCGCCCGCGAAGAGTTCCGCCGCCCGCTCGAAGCTGTGCAGCACCGCCATCGAACCCGTGATGGTGATCTCCTGGTTGTAGATGCGGTACGGGTCGATCGTCACGCGGGTCGCGTAGTCGGCCACGCCGAACTGCAGGAACGTGCCCGCCTTCGCCACCCGGTCCAGTCCGTCCTGGATCGCCGCCGCGTTGCCCGTGGCGTCGACGACCAGGTCCCAGCCCTGCGGACGGTCCAGTTCGTCGGCGGTCGCCGCCGACGCCGAGACGCCGAGGCGGCGGGCCGTCTCCAGCCGGGCCGGGTTCACGTCGACGACGTCCACGCTCGCCGCGCCCGTGCGCTTGGCCAGCTCCAGCATCATCAGGCCCATGGTGCCGGAGCCGTAGACCAGGACATGCGCGCCGAGGCGCGACCGGAGCACGTCGTAGCCGCGGACCGCGCACGAGAGCGGCTCCACGAGCGCCGCGTCGGCGGTGCGGACGTGCTCGGGGAGCTTCACGCAGTTCGCCACCGGGGCGACCGCGTACCGGGCCGCCCCTCCGGCCGTCGTCACGCCGATCGCCGCCCAGCGTTCGCAGAGGTTGTTGTGGCCGGTGCGGCAGTAGCGGCACTCGTAGCAGTAGAGGGACGGGTCGACGGCGACCCGGTCGCCCACCGCCACCTCCGTGACCTGCGTGCCGACCCCGACGACCTCGCCGGCGAACTCGTGCCCGGGCACGATCGGGAGCTGCGGGGCGAACTCGCCCTGGAGGATGTGCAGGTCCGTGCCGCACAGCCCGCAGGCGGCGACCTCGACGACGACCTCGCGCGGCCCTGGCGTCGGGTCCGGGACCTCGGCGACGACGGCCTTGCCCACGGACTCGATGACGGCGGCCTTCATTTCACGGCTCCCAACGACAGGCCCTGGACCAGCTTGTCCTGGGCGGCGAACCCCGCGGCGAGCACCGGCAGGGAGATGACGAGCGACGCGGCGCACACCTTCGCCAGGAACAGGCCCTGGCTGGTGATGAAGCCGGTCAGGAAGACGGGGGCGGTCTCGGCGACCACACCCGTGAGCACCCGGGCGAACAGCAGCTCGTTCCAGCTGAAGATGAAGCAGATCAGCGCCGTCGCGGCGATACCGGGGAGGGAGATCGGGGCGACCACGCGCGCGAGGATCGTGGGCAGCCGGGCCCCGTCCACCTTCGCCGCCTCGATCACCGCGACCGGGATCTCGGCGAGGAAGGACTGCATCATCCACACCGCGATCGGCAGGTTCATGGAGGTGTAGAGGACGACCAGCAGCCAGATGTTGTCGAGCATCCCGGCGTTCTTGGCGAACAGGTAGATCGGCAGCAGGCCCGCCACGGCCGGCAGCATCTTGGTGGAGAGGAAGAAGAACAGCACGTCCGTCCACTTGCGGACGCGGTTGATCGACAGCGCGTACGCCGCCGGGAAGGCCAGCAGCAGGACCAGCAGCGTCGAGGCCACGGACGCGACCGTGGAGTTGATCAGGGCCGGCCAGGGGCTCGCGCCGCCGCCCGCGCCGAAGAACTCGCGGTAGCCGTCCAGCGTGAGGGTGGCGGCGAAGGACGGCGGGTTGGTCGCCGCGTCGGACTCCGAGTGGAACGACGTCAGCGCCATCCAGGCGATGGGCAGGAAGAACACGATCCCGGCCAGCCAGGCCAGCAGGCCCATGCTGTTGCGGCGTACGACGCTCATGCGCGGGACACCTCCTCGCGGAACAGGGACGACACCACGCGCAGGGCGAAGGTCGCGATGACGATCGAGCCGATGACCACCAGCACGCCCGCGGCCGAGGCGAGGCCGTTCTCGTGAGCCTGGTAGAAGCTCTGGTAGACGGTGTAGGGGAGGTTGGCGGTGCCGAGGCCGCCGGACGTGATCGTGAAGACCGCGTCGAAGTTCTGGACGATGTAGATCGAGCCCAGCAGGGCGCCCAGTTCGAGGTAGCGGCGCAGGTGGGGGAGGGTCAGGTGGACGAAGACCTGCCAGTCGCTCGCGCCGTCCACCCGGGCCGCCTCGATCTGCTCGTGGTCGCGGCTCTGCAGGCCGGCGAGCAGGATCAGCATCATGAACGGCGTCCACTGCCAGACGAGCGACGCCTCGACCGCGAGCAGCGGGGTGCTGGAGATCCAGTCCGGCTGGGGCCCGCCCACATAGTGCAACAACCCATTGAACAGGCCGTATTCAGGGTTGTAGAGCACATGCTTCCAGAGCAGGGCCGCCGCGACCGGCACCACCAGGAACGGGGCGATCAGCAGCGTCCGCACGATGCCACGGCCGCGGAACCTCCGGTCCAGCAGCAGCGCCAGGGCGAGCCCCAGGACCAGGCTTGCCAGCACCACCGCCACCGTCAGCAGCACCGTCGTCCACACCGAGTGGCGCAGGTCGGGGTCGGTGAGGACCTCCTGGTAGTTGTCGACGCCGGTGAAGTGCCGGGCGTCGGGATAGAGGGAGTTCCAGTCGAAGAAGGAGATCACCAGTGTGGCCACGAAGGGCAGCTGGGTGACGACGATCATGAAGATCAGGGCGGGCAGCAGCGGGGCCCTGGTCGCCCAGGCGCGCAGCCGGGCGGAGGGGCGGCGGGCCGGGGCGGGTGTCCCGGGAGCGGCCACGGGGGCCGTTGTCGTGGCGGTCATCGTCCCTCGTACTCCTCGGAGATCTTCTCGGCGAGCGCCTGTGACTTCTTCAGGGCCGACTCGACGGACTGGCGTCCGGCGATGGCCGCGCTGATCTCCTGGGAGACCTTGGTGCCGAGGTCGGTGAACTCGGGGATGCCGACGAACTGGATGCCGGGGGCGGGCCGCGGCTGTACGCCGGGGTCGTTCGGCCGGGCCTTCTCGATGGCCTCCTTGGTCATCTCCTGGAAGGCGGCGGCCTCCTTGCGGTAGTCGGGGTTGGCGTACGTGGAGGCCCGCTTGCCGGCCGGGACGTTCGACCAGCCCACCTGGTCCCCGACCAGTTCCTCGTAGCCCTTGCCGGACGCCCAGGAGACGAACTTCCAGGCTTTGTCCGGGTTGCGGGAGGCCTTCTGGATGCCCCAGGCCCAGGTGTAGAGCCAGCCGGAGGACTCGGTCTTCTCGACGGGGGCGGGGGTGTAGCCGACCTTGCCCTTGACCGGGGAGCCGGCGGCCTCCAGGGAGCCGGCCGCGGAGGTGGCGTCGTACCACATGGCGACCTTGCCCTGGGTCATGTTGTTCAGGCACTCGGCGAACCCGGACTGGGCGGCTCCGGACTCGCCGTGCTCGCGCACCAGGTCGACGTAGAACCTCGTGGCCTTCTCGAAGGCGGGGGAGTCGAGTTGCGCCTTCCAGTCCTTGTCGAACCAGGTGCCGCCGAAGGTGTTGACGACCGTGGTGAGGGGGGCCATCACCTCGCCCCAGCCGGGCAGGCCGCGCAGGCAGATGCCCTTCATGCCGGGCTGGGCGCCGTCGGCCCGGGCCGCGAGGTCCGCCACCTGCTGCCAGGTGGGGTGCGCGGGCATCGTCAGGCCCTTCTTCTCGAACACGTCCTTGCGGTACATCAGGAACGACGACTCGCCGTAGAAGGGCTGGCCGTAGAGCTTGCCGTCGTCCGCGGTGAGGGACTGGCGCATCGGCTTCAGGACGTCCTGCTCGTCGTAGGCGGGGTCCTTGGCGAGATAGCCGTTCATCTCCCGCAGCCAGCCGTTGCGGGCGTAGATCGGTATCTCGTAGTTGGACAGCGTGGCGACGTCGTACTGGCCGGCCTGGTTGGCGAAGTCCTGGCTGATCTTGTCGCGGACGTCGTTCTCGGGCAGGACGGTGAAGTTGACCTTGATGCCCGTCTTCTCGGTGAAGTGGGCGCGGGTCAGCTTCTGCAGCTCGACCATCTGAGGGTTGTTGACCATCAGGACGTTGATGGCGTCGCCGCCGGATCCGGCCCCGCCCGCGCCGACCCAGCAGCCGGACAGCAGCGGGGCGAGCAGCGTCCCTGCGGCGGCCAGGGCGAGCGAGGCTCGCGGTGGCCGTCGTCGGCTCTGGGTTCGCATGGATCGCTCCTGGATGTATGGGGAGACAAGGGGCATCGCAGGGCGTGCGGGCGCCCTGGGGGAGGTGGGTGGACGTGCGATCAGACGCGGATGACCTGCGGTCCGAGCAGCGAGTAGCGGTGGGCCTCGGCGGCCGGCAGCAGGGTGCTCGTCACGATCGTCTCCAGCGTGCCGACCTCGGCGAACCGGCAGAAGCTGACCGCTCCGAACTTGGTGTGCACGCCCGCGAAGACCACGCGCCGGGCGGCCCGGATCGCCTGTGCCTTGACCTCGCTGACGGCCGGGTCGGGGGTGGTGAGGCCGTGTTCGCGGGAGATGCCGTTGGCGCCGATGAACGCCAGGTCGACGACGAAGCCGGACAGCATCTTGGTCGTCCAGTGGTCGACGGTGGCGAGGGTGCCGCGCCGCACTCGGCCGCCGAGCAGCAGTACGGAGACGTGCTCGGCCTCGGCGAGGGCGCCGGCGACCGGCAGGGACGCGGTGACCACGGTCAGCGGCCGGGTCCGGGGGAGCGCCTCGGCGATGAGCTGCGGGGTGTAGCCCTCGTCGACGAAGACGGTCTCGGCGTCGCCGAGCAGCTCGGCGGCGGCGGCCGCGACCCGGCGTTTCTCCGGGACGTGGCTCGTGGCGCGGAAGGCGAGCGTCGTCTCGAAGCCGGCGCTCTCCACGGGGTAGGCGCCGCCGTGGGTGCGGCGGAGCAGGCCGTGGTCCTCCAGGACGCGCAGGTCCCGCCGTACGGTCTCCTTGGCCACGCCCAGTTCGGTGGCGAGGGCGGTGACGTCGACCGAGCCGTCACGCCGTGCGGCCAGCACGATGTCGCGCTGCCGTTCTTCCGCGGTCCTGCTCATGGCCGTCACCCGCCTCCTGTCGTGCTGCCCGTTCGGGCCCTCGGTGGGCCTTGGGGGAAGTTCTACAGGGGGTGTTACGCGGTGGCCAGGTCTGTTGCGGGCGGGATCCTGCCCGGCTGTGCCCGTTCGGTCGGGCGGGTGTGCTCAGTGGCGGGGGGAGGCTGTGGGCGTCTGCGGGTGCGTTGTGGCTGGTCGCGCAGTTCCCCGCGCCCCTGAGGGCGCTTCCCCGCCGTCTCCGGGTCGTGCCCGGATGCCCGAGCGGGCGGGCCCGTTTGCTGCCCGCCCGCCCTGTTCGGCCTGTTCGGCCTCCGTCCGGTCAGTACGGCCAGACCGGCGGGTCCGTCACGAACTGGCCGCCCAGGTAGGCGTGGGCCTCGTTTCCGTCCTGCAGTTCGCCCTGTTCGGCGATGAGCTTCTCGGCGTACGGCTCGGAGTCGTCCTGCGGCTCGTAGCCGAGCGCCCGGGCGCTGGTGAGGTCCCACCACAGCCGGGTGTTGGCGGAGGAGCCGTGGACGACGGTGTGGCCGACGTGCTCGGCGGTCAGGGCCGCGTGGAAGAGGCGGGCGCCGTCGGCGGGGCTCATCCACACCGAGAGCATGCGCACGCTGGTCGGCTCGGGGAAGCAGGAGCCGATCCGCACCGAGACCGTCTCCAGGCCGTGCCTGTCCCAGTAGAGCTGCGCGAGGTCCTCGCCGAAGCACTTGGACAGGCCGTAGAAGGTGTCCGGGCGGCGCGGGGTGTCGATCGGGATGAGGGGGTCGTCGCCCTGGGGGCGCGGGGTGTAGCCGACGGCGTGGTTGGAGGAGGCGAAGACGATCCGGCCGACGCCCTCTTCGCGGGCGGCCTCGTACAGGTGGTAGGTGCCCTCGATGTTCGCCTTGAGGATCTTCTCGAAGGGGGCTTCCAGGGAGATGCCCGCGAGGTGGAGGATCGCGTCGACGCCCCGGACCGCCTCGCGCACGGCGTCCCGGTCGGCGAGGTCGGCGGTGATCGCGTCGGGCTCGCCCTCGATCGGGCGCAGGTCCAGCAGGCGCAGGTCGTAGCCGTAGGCCGGGAGCAGGTCCCGCATCAGGGTGCCGAGGCCGCCGGCGGCGCCGGTGAGCAGGACGGTGCGGGGAGCGGGCATCCTCGGATCTCCTTGATCGCCAACCGTGCTGATCGACAAACGTGCTGATCGCCCAGCGTGCACATGAGCGCACGGCATTCATATGCGTGGACACGCTAAGGAGGTGGGGCGGAGCCCGTCAAGTATGTCGCGGAGGGGGCGGATCCGCAGGTGCGTCACGGGTGTGCGCGCTTGACCGGCGGCGAGGCGGCGCCTTAGCGTGGAGTTGTTCAGAAATATAGACGTCAATCATGAATATGGAACCGGGAGAGCTTGTGACGCCAGCCCCTCTCGCCACACGACTCGACATCCCCAGCGGGCCGCTGTTCTTCCCGGTCACCGCCTACGGACCCGACGGCTCCGTGGACCTCGACACCTACCGCACGCACGTCCGGCGCGGGGTGGAGGCCGGAGCCGCCGCCGTGTTCGCCTGCTGCGGCACCGGCGAGTTCCACGCGCTGACGCCCGAGGAGTTCGAGGCCTGCGTCCGGGTCGCCGTCGAGGCCGCCGACGGGCGCGTGCCGGTCGTCGCGGGCGCCGGGTACGGCACCGCGCTCGCCGTGCGCTACGCCCGCCTCGCCGAGGCCGCCGGGGCCGACGGGCTGCTCGCCATGCCGCCCTACCTCGTCGTCGCCGGACAGGAGGGGCTGCTGCGGCACTACCGCGAAGTCGCCGCAGCGACCGCCCTGCCGGTCATCGTCTACCAGCGCGACAACGCCGTGTTCACCCCCGAGACGGTGGTCCGGCTCGCCCGCACGGACGGGATCATCGGCCTCAAGGACGGGCTCGGGGACCTCGACCTCATGCAGCGCGTCGTCAGCGCCGTCCGCTCCGAGGCCCCGGGCGACTTCCTCTACTTCAACGGCCTGCCGACCGCCGAGCAGACCCAGCTCGCCTACCGCGCCCTCGGCGTCACGCTCTACTCGTCCGCCGTGTTCTGCTTCGCGCCGGAGATCGCCCTCGCCTTCCACCAGGCCCTCAGGATCGGCGACGACGCCACCGTGGCGAAGCTGCTGGACGGCTTCTACCGCCCCTTCGTCGAACTGCGCGACCGCGGCCGCGGCTACGCGGTCGCGCTGGTCAAAGCAGGTGTACGGCTGCGCGGCCTCGACGTGGGGGAGGTGCGGCCACCACTGCACGAGCCGAGCGAGGATCATGTGAAGCAGCTCGCCGAAGTGATCGAGCGCGGCTACGCGTTGCTGGAGGAGACCAAGTGAAGGCGTCGACATTCGTCTACCCCTGGGATGTCAACGGGGACCCGGAGGCACCCGCCCGGATCGCCGCGCTCGGCGTGGAGCAGGTGACGCTCGCCGCGGCCTACCACTCCACGCGCGCCCTCACCCCCCGCCACCCCCGCCACCGCATCGTCACCGCCGAGCACGCCGCCGTGCTGTACCCGGCGGACGACCGCTGGGCCGGACGCGAGCTGCGCCCCTACGCGGCCGGCGCCTGGGCCCCCGGGGACGCCTTCGGTGAGGCCGCCACCGCCCTCGCCGGGGCGGGCCTCGAGGTGCACACCTGGGTCGTCCTCGCTCACAACTCCCGCCTGGGCGCCGAGCACCCGGACACCTCGGTCGTCAACGCCTACGGCGACCGCTATCCCTGGGCGCCGTGCATCGCGCAGCCCGCCACGCGCACCTACCTGACCGACCTGGCGGCCGAGGCGGCCGTCCGGCCCGGGGCGAGCGGCACCGAGCTGGAGTCCCTCGGCTGGTACGGGCTGGAGCATCTGCACGCCCACGACAAGACCGGCGGCGTCGGCCTCGGGGAGGCCGGGCAGTATCTGATGGCGCTGTGCTTCTGCCCGTCCTGCCGTGAGGGCTACGGCCGGCACGGCCTGGACGCCGACGAGCTGGCGGCCGCCGTACGGACCGCGCTGGAGCCGGTCTGGCAGGGGGCGCCCTCCGATGGGGGCTGGGCGGGCATCGAGAAGCTCCTCGGCGAGACGCTCGCCACCACCACGCGCGCGTACCGCGACGAGACCGCCCGCACCCTCCAGGAGCAGGCCGTCGCGGCGGTCAGGGCGGCGGCGCACGACGGCTTCCAGGTGCTCCTGCACGCGGATCCCGTGTCGTACCACGTCGGCGCCAACCCCGGGGTCGACCCGGCGCACATCCTGTCCGTGGCGGACGGTGTGGTCGTGCCGTGCGCGGGCGGCACCGGCACGCTGACGCCCTTCGCGCGCCAGGACCGCGAGGGGGCCGTCGTCGCCGCCAACTTCCCCGTCGTCTCGGGGATGGGCGGCAGCCCCGGCACCCTCGCCGCCGACGCCGCCGAGGCACGCCGGCTGGGCGCCACCGAATTGCGGCTGTACCACGCCGGGCTGGCGTCCGACGACGACCTGGCGGCCGTTGCGCGGGCACTGCGCACCCTGGAGGGATGAGGCGCCGGACTCGGAAAACGGCCGGGACGGCGGCGGCCCGCTCAGCGCGCCCTGGAGGGATGAGGCGCCGGACTCGGAAACGGCCGGGACGGCGGCCCGCTCAGCGCGCCCTGGAGGGATGAGGCGCCGGGCTCGGAAACGGCCGGGACGGCGGCCCGCTCAGCGCGCCCTGGAGGGATGAGGCGCCGGGCTCGGAAACGGCCGGGACGGCGGCGGCCCGCTCAGCGCGCCCGCTCGACGCGCCGCTCGTCCCACACCGGCTCGGAGGTTTCGCGCACCCGGCCGTCGGAACCGAACACCAGGTAACGGTCGAAGGACCGGGCGAACCAGCGGTCGTGCGTGACCGCCAGGACCGTCCCCTCGTAAGCCTCCAGCGCCGTCTGGAGGGCCTCGGCGCTCTCCAGATCGAGGTTGTCCGTCGGCTCGTCCAGCAGCAGCGCGGTGGACCCGGCGAGTTCGAGAAGCAGGATCTGCAAGCGCGCCTGCTGGCCTCCCGACAGGCGCTCGAAGCGCTGTTCGGCCTGCTGGGCCAGCCCGTACCGGCGCAGCACCGGCATGGCCCGCCGCGGTCCTGGGAGTGCTCACGCCACAGGATGTCCAGCAGTGTCTGTCCCAGCAGCTCGGGATGGGCGTGGGTCTGTGCGAAGTGGCCCGGGACGACCCGCGCGCCCAGTTTCCATTGCCCGGAGTGTGCCACCTCCTCACCCGCCAGCAGCCTCAGGAAGTGCGACTTCCCGGAGCCGTTGGAACCGAGGACCGCGACGCGCTCGCCGAAGAAGATCTCCAGGCCGAAGGGTTTCATCAGCCCGCTCAGCCCGAGGTCCGTGCAGGTGATCGCGCGCACCCCGGTGCGTCCGCCGCGCAGTCGCATCCGGATGTCCTGTTCCCGGGGCGGCTCGGGCGGCGGCCCGGCCTCCTCGAACTTGCGCAGCCGGGTCTGCGCGGCGGCGTACCGGGAGGCCATGTCATGACTCACCGACGCGGCCTGCTGAAGGGTGACCACCAGCTTCTTCAGCTGGGCGTGTTTCTCCGACCAGCGCCTGCGGAGCTCCTCGAAGCGGGCGAACCGCTCCCGGCGTGCCTCGTGGTAGGTGGCGAAGCCGCTGCCGTGCACCCACACGTCGGCGCCGCCCGCGGCCGGCTCCACGCTGACGATCTTCTCCGCGGCACGGGCGAGCAGTTCGCGGTCGTGGGAGATGAACAGCACGGTCTTGCGGGTCTGCCGGATCTGCTCCTCGAGCCACTGCTTGCCGGGCACGTCGAGGTAGTTGTCCGGCTCGTCGAGGAGCAGCACCTCGTCGTGCCCGCGGAAGAGGGCTTCCAGCACGAGCCGCTTCTGCTCCCCTCCCGAGAGGGTGCGTACCCGGCGCCACTGGGCCTTCTCGTACGGGACGCCGAGCGCGGCGGTGGTGCACATGTCCCACACCGTCTCCGCCTCGTAGCCCTGGACCTCGGCCCAGTCGGAGAGCGCCTGCGCGTACCGCATCTGCGCCGCCTCGTCGTCCGTCGTCATGATCGCGTGCTCGGCCTCGTCGACCGACTTCGCGGCCGCACGGATCCGCGGCGGCGCCACGGAGACCAGGAGGTCGCGCACGGTCGTCTCGTCCCGCACGCTTCCGACGAACTGCGGCATGACACCTAGCCCACCGCTGACCGTCAACGTGCCGCCGTGCGGGGCGAGTTCACCGGCGATCAGACGCAACAGCGTTGTTTTTCCGGCTCCGTTGGGGCCGACCAGCGCCATGGCCGAGCCCTCAGCGACCCGAAAGGACACGTCGCCGAGCAGAGCCCGTCCGTCCGGCAGGTAGTACTCGATATGTGAAACTTCCAGGTGCCCCATGGGCAGGCATTCTCACTGTCATTCCCCACTCATGGCAACTTCAACCGGGCCACTGCCCGTGCCGTCCGTTTCTGGTCACGGCCGGTGGGAGAATCGGCCATTCCGCTGCGACGATATTCACTGTCACAGACAGCGAATCCGGTCCTCGTCTAAGTTTCTTCGCACCGGGGTCTAGTTCTGACCCGGCGTCCAGTGACATTCGTGCCACGAGAAATGGGGAACCCATGGAGAAGACGCGGAAGGTCGAAAGCGCCAAGAATGCCGAACTGACCCCGAAGCCGGTGCAGGAGCAGGACCGGGTGAGCGCGCGGGAGAGCATCGAGCTGCGCATCACCGACCTGAGCAGCCCGGCGATGGTGGCGGGTCTCGCCCGCCGCTGCTGATCTCACCACCGGCCATCCGCCGCGGGGGGTTCCACTTCCCCGCGGCGGGTGCGCGGAGGTTGTCCGGTACTCGGTTCGGCTACTCGAGGAGCGTCGCGCATGGCACCCCTTTCGCCCACACCCCTGCGTGTGCTGGACGGTTCTGCCGTCACCACGCTGGAGGACCTCGACGGGCCGGTGGTCATCCGCGGCCTCCAGGACGAATGGCCGGCGCGAGAACTCTGGACCGTGCAACATTTTCGCGACCAGTACGGCGGACTCCGGGTCCCGGTGCGTGAATACCCGGCGGGCTCCGAATACGACTATACGATTGCCGACGGTGGGCTCGCCGAATTCCTGGAATACTGGGAGAAAAGCCCGGCGGACGGCTCCCTCGCCCGGGACCGGCGGTATCTCGCCGAATGGAATTTCGTTCGAGACTGCCCCGAACTCCTCGACGACTTCAGCGTTCCCGCCCTCTTCTCCGAGGACTGGATCGACCGGCTCCCGGAACAGGTTCGCTTCGGAAGAATGTGGATCTTCTTCGGTGAGCCCGGCTGCTCGACCGGACTGCACTGCGACACGTTCTCCACCAGTGCCTGGCTGGCCGTCCTCGACGGCAGCAAGGAACTGCGACTGGTGACCCCTGAGACGGGCAGGGCACTGCGGGCCGACGACAGCCTGTGGTCCGAGCGCACCCACGACGAGGTGCTGCGGAAATCCGCCGACCCCTTGTACGAGGTGACCCTGCGGGCCGGCGACACCCTCTACATTCCCGGCGACTGGTACCACGAGGTCCGCAACCCCGAACGCAACCTCATGCTCACCGCCAACTTCGTCGAGGAGCGCAAACTCCTGTCGTTCCTCGCGCAGTTCGAGACCCGTCTCGCCGAGCCGCTCTCCATCCTCCGGCAGGCGCGCAACGCCCGCATCCGCGGGTGGGCCGGCGGCGCCGGGCGGCACGACGAACTGGCGCGGCCGGAGTTCCGCGCCCGGCAGCTGGACTGGGTGCGCGGCATGACCAGCGAACTGCGCGAGTACGAGCGGGCCCTGCTGGACTGGGACGCCACGGACACCGGTGCGACGGAGGCGCCGAGCGGTGCCGGCTGAACTCGCCGCGTGCGTCACGGCGTTCGACTCCATGCCGGGCACGCTGGACCAGCCCGGCTGGTGCGACCACAGCGGGCTGCAACTCGCCGCCCTGACCACGCGTCCGCTCGTCGCCCCCGGGGCCCGCGGGCCCGAGCCGACGGGAGCCAGGTCGGTCGACAGTTCCGCCGACGGCCGCCGGCACGACTTCGCCCTCCGCCCCGGCGCCCGCTGGGCCGACGGGAGCCCGGTGACGGCCGACGACTACGCGCGGGCCCTGGACCAGGCGGCCGCCTCGGCCACCGTCACCGGCTACTGGCTGCGCCACGTCGAGCAGGTCAGCAGCCGGGGAGACCGTCTGCGCGTGCGGCTCGGGCAACCCGACCACGGCTTCCCCCTGCTGACCTCCCTCCCCGCACTCGCCCCCTACCGGACGCGTACCGACGGAGTCGGCCGGTACCGGATCGTGCGCACCGCGCCGCGCACGATCGTCCTCGACCGGACCCCGCACACCCCCGGCGGGCCTTCCCGCGTGGTGCTGCGCCGGGTCAAGAGTCCTGAACGCAACCTCGAGGGATTCGCGGCCGGGCGCCTCGACGTCACCTCCGACACCGCCTTCCCGCTGCACCGGGTCGCCGAGTTCGCCGGTCACCCGTCCCTGCGGGTGCGCCGGACCGGCATCGTCGTGGCGCTGTGTTTCGAGGGCGAACTGCTGCGACCGGAGGCCGAGCAGTACCGCCACACCATCCGCGACGCGCTCGCCGCCCCCGGTACCGCCGCCCTGCTGCCCGCCCCGCTGCTCCCCCAGCACGGTTTCCTGCCCGTACGGGACTTCGACCGAGCCTTCCGCGACGCCGCGCGGGGCACGGCCCCCACTCCCTTGCACTCGCCGAGGACCCCGGCCCGCGCCCACTACCGGCTCGCCTACGACACGTACTACCCGAACCGCGAACTCGCCCGCGCCGCCGCCCAGATGCTCGCGGCCGCAGGCATCCGGGCCGACCTCGTACCCGACCGTTACGAGAGCCGTTCCCGCACCGCCGACCTGCGGCTCAATCTCTTCCGGGGCCTGCGCTCCGACCCGCTCGGGGTGTACCGGGGTCTGGTCTTCCTGGAAGCGCTGCGAACCCATGACGCGCTCGAGTCCTACCTGAAGGTGCTGCAGGCCTACGACAGCGCCCCGCAGACGCCCGCCTCCCTGGACGCGACCGTGGCGGAACTGGACGGCATCCTCGCGCGCCACAGCCTCTGCGTCCCCCTGGCCGAAGTCCCGGGCATCTTCCTCGCCCGCCAGCCGAAGGCCCCCTGGGAGTGGTCATGACGAACCAGCCTGTGACCGGCGGACCGACGGCCGCCGGAGCCGAGGCCGGCCGAGCGGCGGCCCGCGCACCGCAGGACACCACGCAGCCGGCGCTGCGCCTGCGGTTTCCCGCCGGTGTCATGCTGCGCGCGGGCACGACCCTCGCCACCGGCGACACCGGGGAGCTCCTCGTGATCGGCGAGCGGGGCTTCAGCGTCGAAGGGGCCGACCGCGCGCTGCGCGAGTGGGCCGGACACCTCGCCGAAGGGCTGCGCTGGCCCGCCTCCGGCACGGTGCTCACCCCCGGGCAGGAAGCACTGCTGGCGGCGTTCGCCGCCCGCGACCTGCTCGTGCCGCTCCCGCGTACCGACACCACCGACGCGCACACCAAGCAGCGCCATTGGCTCGCGCACACCGGTACGGACCCCGACACGGCCCAGGAACGCATAGGCCGGCACCAGGCCGTCGTCGTGGGCTGCGGCGGCACCGGGGCGATCGTCGCCACCCACCTGTGCGCCATGGGAGTGCGCAGGCTGCTGCTGGTCGATCACGACGTGGTCGAAGTGACCAACTTCAACCGGCAGTTCACCTACCGGCAGGCCGACCTCGGCCGGCCCAAGACGGAGGCCCTGCGGGACTTCCTGCTGGAACGTCACCCGCAGGCGCGGATCGCCACCGCCGCGGTCTTCGCCGACGAGGACACGATCCCCGGCCTCGCCCCGTCCGGCCCCGGCGAGTGGACCCTGTTCTGCTGCGCGGACCGGCCGGTCGGCACCCTCGCCGCACTCCTGGCCGCGTTCGCCCGTGACCGGGGCGGATCGGTGCTCTTCGCGGCGGCGGGGCTCCACGAGGCCGCCGTGGGACCGCTGCTGAGGCCGGACGACACCACCGCCCACCGTGCCTTCGCCCAGGAGATGGAAGCCGTGGCCGCCGTGGCCCGGAGCGCGATCGCCGATCCGGTCATGAGCGCCTCGGTCGCCCCCGTGAACACCGTGACCGCGGCCTGGATGGCCGGTGAGTGGCTGAACGGCGTGATCCTGGAACGCCCCACGCGCTCCCTGAACGCCCGGTTCGTCGTGGACCTGGGGAACTCGTCGACGTATGAGGAGAGAACGTGGCGTTGAACAGCTCCCCGGCCGCGCGGGCCCTGACCTTGGAGGTCCGGCACCGGCGGGAGGACGGCCCGCTGTCGGAACGGGCGTGGCAGCTGCGTGAGGTCTTCGGAGTGGAGACCGCCGAGGAGACGGTGGCCCTCCAGCCGGTCACCGTCACGCCCCGCGGCATCACCCTGATCACCGGGTTCAGCGGCACCGGAAAGTCCAGCCTGCTGCGCGAACTGTGCCGCCGCACCGACGTGCGCACCGTCGCGGACCTGCCGCCGATCGGCCCCACGGACCGGGTCGTCGACCTCTTCGACAGCGACGTCGAGGACACCGTCTCCTGGCTCGGCAGGTTCGGCCTCGGCGAACCCCGGCTGATGATGTCCCGCCCGGAACACCTCTCCGACGGACAGCACCACCGGCTCACCCTGGCCCGCCTCGCCCACGGCGGACGCGGACTCATCGCGGTCGACGAGTTCTGCTCCAACCTCGACCGCACCACGGCCAAGGTCATCGCCCACAACTTCCAGCGGGCCTGCCGCTCCCTGGACATCGCCGCCGTCGTCGCCACCGCCCACGAGGATCTGCACGACTTCCTCTGCCCGGACGACCACATCCGCCTCGACTTCGACGGCACGATCGGCCGGACCACCGGCGCCCACCAGCCGGGCGAGCGCGTCGAGCGGTGGATCGAGGAGGAGTTCACCGAGAGCGCGGGGGACCGGGCCGACTACGAACGGCTGGCCGGCTACCACTACCGCGCCGAGGACGAGCGGTGGATCGACTGGGAGAACCTGGTCACCGAGGTGCGCACCGTCCGCGTCCGCGGACTGCTCGTCGCCGTCAAGGTGTTCTGCCGCCCCTTCCCCCGCGAGTTCGAGGCACTGCCCACGCTGCGCCGGATCAACGAGTCCGTCCTGTGTCAGGAGCGCGTCATCGTGCACCCCGCCTTCCGCGGGCTCTCCCTGAACGGGCGCATGTGGCCGGGCACGGAACCCGGCTCCGTACCGCGACAGCGCGTGCTCTTCGCGCAGTCGGCACTGGGCCGCCTCTTCCCCTTCCACCTCCGGGCCGGCTACCGACGGGTCGGGCACCCCTCGGAGACACCGGCCCAGGAGCAGCTCGACCTCGCCGAGGTGCTACGTCGTCACGATCCCGGCATCAACCCGAACTCCACGAAGGCCATCGCGGCCCTGCTGCGCGCCGCACCGGCCGACGCGCTGGCGGAGATCCGGGCCACGGCCGGAGCGGCCTTCGACCTCGCCACCCGGCGGCAGATCGTCTTCCTGGCGGGCCTGGCCGGCGCCGACGTACGGCAGGAGGACCTCGCGTTCGTGAGCCGGGCCTCCGCCGAAGCGGCGCGTGCAGCGGATCCGGACTCCCTGGCGGTGATGGTCGAAACGGCAACCCCTTACCGGATGGCGGGCTTCGTCCGCGAATGGGCCCCCGAGCACGGATGGCGCGTGGCAGCACATGGCAGCAGCGATGATCACACCGGCACCCTCGCGGTCGCACACCACTGACCCGGGCGGCGGTGCGCCCGGCGGCCACCCGGACCTGGTGGTCCTCGGCGAGCGACTGAGGGAGACGCAGGACAGGGCCGGGGTGCGGGTCGACTTCTTCGTCGAACGGGTGCGTGGCAGCGAGTGTTTCGTCCCCGACGGCGCGACCGCCACCGGGGAGCCCTACGAGCAGGCCGGCTTCGCCGTGCGGGTCCGGCATCGCGACGGCGAGGGGTACGTCGGCCTCAACAGCCTGTCCGGCGAAGCGTTCCGGCTCGGCCTGCGCGCCGCCGCCGACCGAGCCGGAGCCACGGGGTTCGGCACCGACGACCTGGCGGCCACGGTGCTGCGGGCCGCCCGCCATCTGGAGTCGCAGGGTTCCGGGACCGCCGGCGCGCCGTCGGCGGAGCTGCTGCGTGCCGCCCGCTCGGCGGCCGTGCGCGCCGCACCCGGCACCGACTCGGTGTCCGTCTCGTACTCCGGGGCCGACCGGGCGTTCCTCCGGCTCGGGCCCGGGCTCGCACACCTGGAGACGGCGCAGCGACGGCACCTGGTGTCCTGCCGTGCCGTCATCGACGGCGCGGGCGGCCCGGTGGTCGGATACCGCAAGGCCGGGGTCCGCGACCTCGGCGTCTGGGACTCCGGTCTGGACATCGTCCGGGTCGGGCGGGACGCGGGCCGTGCCGCCGCCGCCAAGACGACGGGCCGGCCGGTCGCCGAGCGGAACGTCACGCTCGTCATCGCCGCCGGAGCCAGCGGCGTACTCGTCCACGAACTCCTCGGGCACCCGCTGGAGGGCGATGTCGCCGCCCGCCGGCTGGCCGGGGTGGCCTGGCACGAGGGCGACCGGATCGGCCCGGCCGGGCTGCACCTGACCGACGACCCGGGGCTTGCCGGCGGCTGGGGCGGCTTCACCCACGACGACGAAGGCACCCCCGCCCGGCCGCAGCACCTGGTCCGGGAGGGCACGGTGACGGCCTTCCTCGACGCCGCCGGACGCCGGCGCAGGCAGTCCTTCCGGCACCCGCCTGCGACCCGCATGAGCAATGTGTACCTCGCACCGGGCCCGGACGACCCGGCCGCGCTGACGGCGTCCGTCGACCACGGCTTCCACGTCGCCCGGCTGGGCGGCGGACGCGTGCACGCGGACGGCACGTTCGCGTTCGGCGCGGTGGACGTCCGCCGTATCCGGCGCGGTGTGGTCGCCGAGCCGGTGTCCGACGCCGTCGTCACCGGACACGTGACGGCCGCTCTGGCCGCGATCCGCGGCCTCGGCGACGACTTCGCCATGGGGAGCCCGGCCGCCTGCGTCAAGTACGGCCAGGAGGTCCCCGTGGGAGACGGCGGACCCACGCTGCTCGTGACCGGCGTCGACATCGAGCCCGCCGGGCCCGAGTCCTGACGACCCCGCACGGCTGCGGCCGTCGAACGCCCACCCACCGCACCACCCAGTCGAGGAGACGACCAGGCACATGACCACGCCAGACATAGCCATCGTGGGCAACGGGGTCCTCGCCCTTTCCACCGCCCTCGAACTGACGCGCAGGGACGCCTCCCTCTCGGTCACCGTCATCGGGCCGCGGGACCGGGAGGGCGCGGCCACCCCGGCATCCGGCGCGATGCTCAACTGCTTCGCCGAGATCACCAAGTACACGCTGGCCTCCGATGCCTCGCGGGCCAAGTTCGAGATGTGCCGGGACTCCCTGGCACTATGGCCCGGCTGGCTCGACCTGGTCTGCGAGGTGTCGGGACACGACCGGCCGCACACCGTTTCCGGCACCGTCGTCATCGAGAACGCGGTCTCCGGTGACCTGGACTCCGAGAACTTCGACGCGATGCTGGACGCGGCCGCCAAGTACGGGGAGACGCACGAACTCATCAGCCCGCGCGGCATCGCGGGCCTGGACCCCACACCGACCGCCCGGCCCCTGAGGGCCCTGTTCCTCCCCGCGGAGAACGCGGTCGACAGCGGTGCGGTGTACGAGGCGCTCCGGGCGGCCCTGGTCGCGCGGGGGGTGCGCTTCGTCGACCAGCCCGTCGGCGCGCTCACCCGTGAGGGCGACCGGGTCACCGGTGCGACCCTCGCGGACGGTTCACACGTCTCGGCGGGCACGATCATGGTGGCCGCCGGAGCGTTCACGACCCCCCTGCTCGACACCGTGCTGGGCCCGCACGACGTCCAGCCCGTGTTCTCCGGCACCGGCATCGCGACCGTGACCCACCGGCTCGGCGCCGAACAGTTCGGCCATGTCGTGCGCACCGTCAACCGGGCCGGTTCCTGCGGACTGCACGCCGTTCCGTTCCCGGGCGGACGTGACTACGTCGGTGCGACCAACGTGGTCTTCGCGACCCCGCGCACCCGCCCCTCGGCCGGCCTCAGCCACTTCCTCCTGCAGTGCGCCATCGACCAGTTGAACAACGACTTCGCCTTCGCGCAGATCGACGAGTGGCGTGTGGGCAACCGCCCGGTCACCCTCGACACCTTCCCCCTGCTCGGCCCGGGCCCCTTGGACGGGCTGCACATCGCGACGGGAACCTACCGGGACGGATTCCACAACAGCCCGCTGATCGCCCGGATCATGGCCGACGGCATACTCGGCGGCACCTCGCGCTACGACCACCCCTTCCGCCCCGACCGCCGCCCCATCAGCGTGTTCTCGGCGGCCGAGAGCGCGGGGGAGACGGCGTACCAGGGGGCGTGCACCGGGTTCGAGGCGTCCCTCGTCCTCCCCCGGCTGTGGCGGCACGACGCGGTCCCCGCGCTGTTCGCCGCCGGCGGCGTCCGCATGTACGAGGATCTCGGCTCGTCTCACGGACTGTCCCCCGATATCGTTCCGTTCCTGGTCGCGGGCGCGTTCAGCGAGGACGGCCCGGACCGGGACGCGTATCTGCGGGTGAAGTCACTGCTCGCCGATCGGGGGGCCTCATCGGGACTGGAGACGGTGCGTTGACGACGGATTCGGCCGAGCTCGCGCAGGACCACCCCAGGGAGCCGGGCGACCCCCCGTCGTCCCTGCACGTGGCGAAGAGCGTGTCGCGCCCCTTCTACCTGTACGCGGTGCTCGCGAACTCCCTCTTCCAGCGAGGGGTGTTCGTCCTCTATCTGGTCCACCAGGGTTTCTCCGCCGCCCAGATCGCCGTGCTCCAGACCCTCCTGTACATCGTCAGCGCGCTGGCCGAGGTACCGACCGGGTTCATCGCGGACCGGGTGGGCCGCAGGGCGAGCATCGTCATCGGGCAGGCGCTGATCGGTGCCTGCCTCATCGGCCAGGTGACGCTCTCGGGGTACGCCGCGTTCGTCGTGCTCTTCGCGCTGCAGGGCATCGGGATGGCCTGTGTCTCCGGCGCGGAGACCGCCCTGCTCTACGACCTCCTCAGGCGCCGCGGGGCCGAGACGCACTACGTGAAGGTCAAGTCCCGTTACGCCACGTTCGCGGCCACCACCATGGCCCTGGCCATCGCGCTGGGAGGCAGCCTGCAGCAGATCTCCTGGGAGCTCGTGTACCTAGCCTCGGCGTGCGCCCTGCTGCTGGCGGCGGCGGTGCTGCTGACCCGGGTCCCCGAGATCCGCGGACAGGACGCCGCGGATCTCGATGAAGCCGCCGAGCCGGTGGACGACGAGGCGGAACAAGCCGCCCCGGACCCCGCCGCTTCGTCCGCACGGCCGGACGCCCGACTGGGCAAGGGGGCCGTGATCCGCCGGCTGACCCCCCGGCTGGCGTCGCTGGTCGTGGTGTCCGCTCTGATGCACGCCACCACGACCCCGTATTTCATCTTCACCCAGGAGACACTCAGCCATCAAGGCGTCGCCACGACACTGGTCAGTGTCGTGATGTCGGCCGGCTACCTGATCGGCGGCTTCGCCCCGCTGCTGGCGGACCGGGCGGACAAGCGGCTGGGCGTGCACCTGCTCGTGCCGCTGACCCTGCTGGTGCTCGTCGCCGCACTCGGATTCACCAGTCTCGGCCTGGCCTGGCTCACGGTCGGTGTGTTCCTGCTCGCCGTCGGCGCCCCGGACATCACCGCGGTGGTCGTGGACAACGTCTTCAACGAGGGGGTCCCCTCCCGGTACCGGGCGAGTCTGCTGTCCATCATCACGTTCGTGGAGTCCCTGATGATCGGCTGCGGGTACCTCGCCCTGGGATGGCTGGTCGACCGGGCGGGGCCGAACCACGGCCTCGCCTGGTACGCGCTCGTCCCCGCCCTGGCCCTCGCGCTGAGTGTCCCGGCCCTGCGGAAGGGGACGTGGGTCAAGGGCGAGAAGACGGGCTGACACCCGCCGCAGCCGATGACCCGCCGACGGACGGCGACCGCAGCACGGCCGCCGTCATCAGCAGGACGACGCCCAGGGCCACCAGCACCGGCCGGTGGCCCACCAGCGTGACCAGGGCCGCCCCGGCGGCCAGTCCGACCACGTGCGGCGCGTACACCAGTGTGTGCGCGGTGGCCGTGACACGGCCCAGCAGCGCACCCGGCGTCTCGCGCTGCACGGACGTCAGCGCGGCGATCAGCACCGCGGGCAGCCCCATGCCGATCGCCGCGCCGCACACCAGCGCCACCGCATCCGACGGCACCGCCCGCAGGGCCACCGCGACGGCCAGCAGGACGATGCCGGACGCCGCGAAGCGCCGTGCGCCCAGGCGTCGCAGGGCGGCGCCGGACAGCAGGCCGACCGCGACGGAACCGGCGCCCTGCACGGCGTACAGCACACCGGCGTACGCGGGGGAGTGCCCGATGTCTTCGACGACGGCGTACACCATCGCCCCGTTCAGACCGGCGCACAGCATGGTCGCGCCGCCCGCCAGGACCAGGGGGCGCAGCACGGGGTGCGCCCACAGGTGCCGGACGCCCTCGGCGGTCCGCCGGCGGCGGCTTCCGGCGGGCGGCACGGGCTTGTCCTCCCGCACCCGCAGCATCGCGTACAGAGCCGTGGCCAGCACGAACGTCGCCGCGTCCAGGAGGGCGACGCTCGCGCCCCCGTATGCCGCGAAGAGGCCCGCGCCCGCCGGCGGAGCCACGAGCTTCATGCCCTCGGTGGCGGTCATGCGCAGGCCGTTGAAGTCGCCCAGCAGGGACGGTTCCACGGTGTTCGCGACGAGCGCCGACTCGGCCGCGTCGTGGACGACACCTGCCGCGCCGTACACGAACAGGACCGCGTACAGCAGCCACAGGTCGCCCGGGTCGTCGACGCTCACGAGGGTGAGCAGCAGGGCGCCCAGGAGCAGGTTCAGGCCGATCAGCAGGGGCCTGCGGCGGCCCCGGTCGGCGAACGTGCCCAGCAGCGGGCCGGCCAGGGTCGGCAGCCACATGGCGAGCATGCACAGCGCGGCCAGGCCGTCGGAGCCGGTCAGGTCCTTGACCCACACGCCGGACGCCAGCCACAGGGCGGAGGTGCCGAAGCCGGATACCACCACACCGAAGAGGCAGAGCCTTGCGTCGCGGTCGCGCAGAACGCGCACGAGGGGCCAGGTCGTCTTGGTCGTCATGCCTGGCCATCGTGGCGCTAAGGCCCTGCGGAGCGGATCGGGCAGGTTCCTCAGAGAAATCTCCGTCGGTGGGTCTGCCTCTGTCCGGAGGCCCACCCATGTCGGCCGTTCTTCCACGCCCGGACCGGACCGAGAACCGTGACCGCCGGTATCGATGGTGTGTGCTCAAGTGGCCCTCGAGGCTGAGGAGAAGCACCGGTGCGTCATATGCAAAAGTTGGGTCGTGACAGATTTCGGGGGCGGCAAGGAGACGCCGGTACGGCGTTCCCGACTTGCCGAGTACGCAGAGATGACCCAACGGCCCGAGTCACCCCGTCGGCAGCGTGTCGTGGGCAAGTCCGGGGCGGAGCCCACCGAGGAGGAAGTGGCCGCCCGGAGCCGCGAGTTCGCCGTGCTGCTGGAGGCGTTCCGGGACACGGCAGTGCTGGTGCCGCTGCGCGACGGCGGCTGGCTCACCGCCGACTTCGGCGGGATCCGCTGGATCCTGGCCTTCTCCGACGAGTCGGCGCTGTCCCGGTACGCACTCGCCCGGGACGAGGCCGACCGGGAGTGGACGTATCAGACCGTACTCGGGGCGCGGCTGCTGGACGTGGCGGTACCCGAGGCCGGCGCGCCGTGCGGCGTGGCTCTGGACGCGGCCGACGGTGCCGACCACGCGCTGCTTCTCCCCCCGGTGACCGGGATCGTGCCCGACGCGTTCGCAGTGGACCGTGTACAGCAAGGAGGGACGCCTCGATGACGGGGGGCGGCGGCAACGGCAAGGATCTGACGGCGACCGGTCTCGACGAGATAGCCAAGGGACTGACCGCGGCGCTGGGCGAGTTGAAAGAGCTCGGCATGGTCGGTGAGGCCGGCGCGGGCCGTGGCTTCGGCGACATCGCGCTGTCCGGACTGGAGTTGGGCGCGGAGGGCCTCACCGGCACCTTCGGCTCCTTCTGCGAGCGGTGGGAGTGGGGCGTCCGTTCGCTGGTCCAGGAGGGCAACCTGTTCGCGCTGAAGACGGGGCTCGCGGCCGGGACGTACTACGAGACCGATCAGTACGTCGAAGGAGCGATGAAGGTCGGCGTCAACTCGGTGATCGGCAATCCGCACGCTTCGGAGGACGAGGTCACCGGCAAGGACTGGGGTGAGGTCTGGTCGAACAACCCGGTCACCCAGGTCAGGGACGCCGACTACAGCAAGGAGTCCTTCGACCGGGCCTGGGAGACCAGCGCCCAGGGGTGGCGGGACGCGGGCCGGGACGTCATGACGTCCGAGAACCTGGTCGGCATGGGGATGGCGCCCGAGAGCATTCGCGAGCGGGCGGGGGTCTCGGAGGCCACGTGGGAGCGGGTGCTGGACGAGCAGTTCGGCCCCTCGCCGGAGGAGCGCGCCCGGATGCAGGGCGGCGGGGGTGAGGGCTGATGGGCGTCCTCGACGACATCGGCGGCGGCCTGGGCAGGCTGAAGGACGGCGTCAACCACGGACTGAACGTTCTCGAGGACGGTGTCGACGCCGGTAAGAAGGTGGTCGGCGAGGGCGTCGACTGGGGCACAGACCGGCTCGGTGACGGCCTTGACCGGGTCGGTCTGGAGGGTGCCGCGGACGCGGTGGAGGACTGGGGCGACGAGGTCGCGTCCGACCTCGGCGCCACACCGGGGGAGCAGCAGCTCGGCCAGACCGAGGAGGCCAACGAGCTGGTCCACGGCAACCCCGAGAAGATCCGGAGCAGTGCCAAGCACCTGCGGGACTTCTCCGCCGCCTTCGACAAGGTCGGTTCCGGGATGAAGAAGGTCGACTCCTCGGCCTGGCGCGGTGAAGCCGGGGACACCTTCCGTGAGAAGTTCGGCGTCCACCCCTCGAAGTGGCTCCGGGCCGCCGACGCATGCGAAACCGCCGCTACCGCGCTGGACGCGTACGCGGGCACGGTGAAGTGGGCGCAGCAGCAGGCGCAGGAGGCCATCGAGCTGTACGCACGGGGCAAGAGCGCGTCCGAGAAGGCCATCGGGGAGTACAACCAGAAGGTCGACGCCTACAACGCCAAGGTGCGGGCGGACCAGGACCCCGGCCCCACGCCCGGGCCGTTCCACGACCCCGGCAGGGAGACCATCCGGCAGGCCCGGGAGAAGCTGGCCCGGGCCCGCGCTCAGCGGAACACCGCCGCCGGTGACGCCGAGGCGGACATCAAGAAAGCGCTCGCCCACGCCCCGGCGGAGCCGCCGCCGCTGGACCGCCTGACCGGCAACGTGGTGGACGGTCTCGTGGCGACCGGCGTCGAGCTCAACCACGTCGTGGGCGGTGTCGTCAAAGGCACGGCGGGCCTGGTCGGTTTCGCCCGCGGCCTGAACCCGGTGGACCCCTACAACCTGACCCACCCGGCGGAGTACCTCCAGAACATCTCCCTGACGCTTTCCGGCCTGGTCTCGACCGCGGCCCACCCAGAGCGCGCGCTGAACGCCGCCGTGGACGGCTTCAAGAAGGACCCGTCCGAGTTCATCGGCCGCCTGGTACCCGAGCTCATCGGCACGAAGGGCGCGGGGCTGGCGCGGGGCGGTCTGCGGGCTGCGGTGAGGGAGGGAATGGAGACGGGAGCCGGAGCCGCGAAGGCCGTACCCAACGGTGCGAAGGTCGCGGACGAGGCCGCCGACGCGGCGCCCAAAAGTTGGAGCGACCTCGCACGGTCCACGGACCACGTCAAGGAAAAAGCCATCCATTACGACTCCGTGGACCCGCAGAAGGCCCAGGAGTTTCTGGACAGCGAATACCCGTGGTTGAAGGACGTCAACAACACCGATACTCCTGGCTATCGAGACAACTGCAGCCATAACGTCGTCTCCGTGGACCGCAGGCTGGACGGGGTCGAAGTGAGTGCGGCGCCCAAGCTGCAGCCGGATCACATTCCCCCGGAGCAACTCGGCCTCAAGGACAGGGCCAAGGGCCACTACGACATGGTCAAGAGCTACGATGACATCATCCGAGACCTCCAGGCGCGCGGAGAGGGTTCGAGAAGCGCCGTGTACGTGAGCCGACCCGACGGCAGCGCCCACGTGTTCAATGCCGTGAACACCAAGCACGGGGTCGTTTTCCTCGACGGGCAGTCAGGAACCCTCGGAATACTGGAGAAAAATGTGTCATCGATCGGACACATCCCTTACCGCGATGGGAGCCCCTAAGTGCTGAGTCGTGAGGAAGCCGTGGCAGCGGCCGCCGAATACCTGAAAACCAAGGCTTTCCCTGAGAAGCCCGATTCTGTAGTAATGCTGCCGGAAACAGCGATCCGGTTCCCTTACGGCTGGACCGTGCGCTTCGATTTCAAGGAACACATCGACACGGGCGACCCCACGCAGGCTCCGTTCACGTCGCTCATCGTGGTACCGCACGACGGCACCGCTCCGCACTTCTCCCCGACCTACCTTCCGGCAGATAAGTACATGGAACTCCGCGCGACGGGTGAATGGCCCCATGGTTGGCCGCCGAAGAGGGGGCACTGAGGGATGTCGAGTCCCGATCAGCGGGCAACCGCCTGGCTGAACGCCACCTACGGTGGCCTCGTGCGGCTGGCCGTCGGGCGCCCCGTGCACGAAACGGCGGCCGCATGGCTGATGGCCTGCCGACCGCTGCCGCAGCCGGGGTTTCCGGAGACGCCGATGATGGCCGCGTCGGTCGTCGTGCCCAAGGACGGCGGGACCCCGTTCCACCCGGCGCCCAGTGCTCCACTCGCGGACCTGGAACCCGTGGCACCGGAAGATGCGGCTCGCCGGGTCGAGACGCAGCCCCGTCGGATCAACATCCGCGGATGTGTCGTGACTCTGCACTCCACGATCAACGGCGCCCCGTCCACGCCCCTGCCCTGGCAGCCGTCGGACGAGGCGCCCGGCTGGTGGGAACGGCTGACGCGCCGCTATTTCCCCGAGTTCACGCGCGTCGAGGCCGGCGGTTGGGACGACGTGATCCGGGCGGTCACCGAGACCGGCCCGGACACCCGTGGCCTGGTCTGGGTCCGCCGGGAGGTCGGTGGCCACGAGGCGACCGGCAACCTGCTCTACGCGCACAACCACAAGGGACAGGTGGTCCTCCTCGACGCACTGACCTCCTCCCTCGCCCGCCTCGACCCGTCCCTGGTCCGTGAGCTCGTGCTGCTCCGCGCACTGCCCGGCGCGTTCACGCCGCGCCTCACCCCGTGGGAGCACGCGGCACCCGACTTCGCCTCCGCGGTCGACAAGGCACGCCGCTGGCTTCAGGACGCCTACCACGGCGAAGTGGAACTGCACGCCCCGACGGCGCAGGACGAGACCACTCGCGGCTGGGTCTTCTCCTGCAACACGAGCCGTTTCCTGCGCGAAGGCCACTGGCAGGACTGCATGCTCGACGCGACGGTCGTGGTCCCGAAGGACGAGACCGCACCCTTCGGCCTGCCCAACACCGACCCGTGGAGCTGGCTCGCCCGCTGGGACGCGGGCGCCACCCCCGGAGGGGCGGACCTGCCGAAGCCACCGCCTCCCGCCCGCGCCGCGTGGTTCGAGTCGACGCTCGCCGACCTCGGCCCCGTGCTGTCCGTGTCCGAGCACCAGGACTGGGCGGCGGCGGTCGAGGCGGCTTCCGCACTGCCGGTCGCGGCCCGCGCCCTGATCTGGGCTCGCCGTACGGACGGCCGGGGCCGTGAGGCCGTCGGCCAGCTGGTGAACGCGCTCCGACTGGAGGACGGCGTCGTCCTGGTCGACGGTGCGTCGGGCGAGCCGGCCGTCCTGGACCCGGTGGGAGTCCACCGGTTGCACGTCGTCCGGTACCGCTGAGGGACGTCAGGGCAGGCAGCGCCGGTGAGCCCGACCCGATGGCCGGGGCGATGCACGTCTCGCTCAGGCCGTCGGGGCGTCATCCCGGCCGGTAGGCCGCCGCGGCACGCCCGTCACACCGGTCGGCCCGTGCGACGCGGGGCCGGAGGCGGAGAGCGGGAAGACGTCGGGTGGGCGATGAGTTCTGCGGCCGGTGCCGGTCTACCTTCCGGACGACACACGGAGGAGCAGCCCCATGACCGACAGCACCACCGGCACGACCAGCCCGACCCTCGACCTCGGACCCCAGACGGAGGCTCTTGCGCAGCTGGTGGCCGGTGTCGGCGACGAGCAGCTGGCCGAGGCGACTCCCTGCCCCGAGTACGCGGTGCGCCACCTGCTCGGCCACCTGGCGGGACTGTCCGCCGCCTTCCGGGACGCCGCCCGCAAGGACCTCGGCGCCACGACCGACACCAGCCCGGACTCCGCACGGCCCGACCTCGCGCCCGGCTGGCGCGAGGACCTGCCCGAGGTCCTCGCCGAACTGGCCGAGGCCTGGCGCGACCCGTCCGCCTGGACGGGCATGACCCGGGCCGGGGGCGTCGACCTGCCGGCAGAGATCGCGGGCCTGGTCGCCGTCGACGAACTGGTGATCCACGGCTGGGACCTGGCCCGCGCCACCGGACAGCCGTACCGCCCCGACCCGGCCGCGCTCCGGGCCTGCCACGAGTTCCTCGCCGCTTCGGCCGACGACCCCCAGCGCGGCGCCATCTTCGGGCCGATCGTCACCGTCGACGCGGCCGCGCCCCTGCTGGACCGTGCGGTGGGACTGAGCGGGCGGGACCCGGGGTGGACGCGCGCCGTCTAGGTGTATGAGGGCTCGACGTCGGTGACGCTCTCGCGGAGGCGTGCTGCCGGCGGCTTTCCGGCGGCAGCACGTGATCCGTTGCGCGGACCACCTCTCGTCGCGGCGCCAAACCTCGATCTGCTCGATGATCCATGCTGGAGTCGCGTTCGGACTCCGGTGCGGGCTCGACGGCCGGTCTCGCGACCCCGCATCACCGTGTAGCTCGCCGTCCTCTCGAAGTCAGCCAACGGCAGGCGCGCGGGACAGGTGTCGCGCCTGCCGCATTGCGGCCTTTCAGCCCCGCGGTGCGACACGGATACGGTTCCCGTCAGGATCGGCTGCGAGGAAGGTCAGCCCGAACCCCGCATCATGTGGCTCCTGCAGGATCGTGACGCCCTTGGACTGCCACTGCTTGAAGATCGCATTGATCTCGTCGGGCCCCTCGTTGCTGGCCAGACAAACCTCACTGGTGCGCGGGACGTCCGCTGACAGATCCTCGAACTGGCCAGACCACAGAGCGAGGTCAGCGCCTGGCCCGAGGTCGAAGGTGATGTATCCCGGAGTCTCGAACGAAGGGCTCATGCCGAGGAGGTCGCCGTAGAAGCGCGCTGCGGCGGGAGCGTCGTTCACATAGACGATGGACACGACGGATGTGGTCATGGTCGTTCCTTCTCACAGGTCGTAGGTACGCATCCACCAGCCTCACCGGGATATGCGCCGCCCCCTGTCGCAATTCCTGAAAAAATCGGTGTGTGACCCCAGACCGCTTCTTCTCCCTGATGCTGCTCCTCGCCTCGAGGGATGCCGTGACCACACAGGAGCTTGCCTCGGCGCTCGGGGTGTCCCTTCGAACCATCACCCGGGATCTGAACTGGCTCCGCGACGCCGGTCTGCCGGTGACCGCGCGACGGGGCCGCCTCGGAGGCGTGACCATGCTGCCCGGGTCCGGGCTGGACCTCACGCGACTCACACCGGACGAGCGTGATCATCTGTCGCTCACCGGGCTGGATGAGAAGCAGCGTGCGGAGCTCAACGCATCCGTCGAAAGCCATCGCGCGCTCTCCAAGATCGGCGCCACACAGTCACGTCGAGCTCATGAGCTCCTGCCCCTCACCGACGTCGTGCACGTGGACAGCCGTCCCTGGCTCCAGGCGCGAGATTCCGACACGACTCCGGCTTCACTGATCGGCCCAGTGCGGCGCGGTCGTCGGCTGCGGATCGAGTACGACAGTCCCCACGAGTCATGCTCACGCATCCTGGTCGTGGACCCCTACGGGCTGCTCGCCAAGGCCGGCACCTGGTACCTCGTCGCCGACTGCGCCCGAGTGCCACGGATGTACCGACTCGAACGGATCACGGCCTGGACAGCAGTCGACCAGCCACGACGGATCCGCGAGAACCAGACCCTGGCCACCGTCGCTGCAGCGCTCGTCGCCCAGTGGGAACACAACCATGGGATAGAGGTCAGCGCCACCATCGACCAGACCCAGATCGAGCGAGCGCAACGGATCTTTGGCCAACGACTCGTCCAGGACGGCCATGAAGAATCCGCCACCGGCCACAAGGTGACGATCCGCTTCCTGCATCTGGAGGACGTGCGAGCGCTACTGCCGTTCGGAAGTGCCATCACCGTGCACGGCCCCACCGAAGCCAGGGCTCACCTCAGCAACCTCGCCAGCAACCTCGCCCACCACTATGCGCCGTCGCCAACGTCCTGACCCGCAACATCCAGGACGCAACCCGTCAGAACGCACCACCCCGGACGGCACTTCGTAGAAAGCGATTGCACCTTCCTCTGTCGAAAGCATTGACGAACCCCACGCGCCCTCCTACCGTCATCGCGTCGTACTTCGTACGTCATATATGAGACGCGATACGCGAGATCCGATACGCGATCCATCGAGACGCGAGATCCGAGAGGCGCGCATGACCTCTGTGCCCACGCCGATCCCCTCCCGCACGCAGTACGTGCTGGAGGGGATCAAACACCGCATCCTCACCGGGCAGCTGACGCCCGGGCAGGCGCTGGTCGAGACCGAGCTCGCCGCGCAGTTCGGGGTGTCCAAGACCCCGGTGCGCGAGGCGCTCAAGACCCTCGCCGGCACCGGGCTGGTCGTGATGAGCCAGTACAAGGGCGTCACCGTGCGCCTGGTGGACGCGGACATGGCGCGCGAGGTCTACGACGTACGGCTGCTGCTGGAGCCCGAGGCGCTGCGGCGGGCCGTGCAGCGCGGGGCGTCCCTGGACGCCGCCCGTGACGCACTGACCCGCGCCGACGTCGCCACCGACACCGCCGAACGCTCCCTCGCCAACCGGGAGTTCCACCGCTCCCTGTACCTGCCGTGCGGCAACCCGCTGCTGGGCCGGATGCTCGACGAGGTCCGTGACCAGGCCGCCCTGGTCTCCGCCGTCGCCTGGGCCGCCTCGCCCTCCTGGGAGCGCGAGGCCGGCGAGCACCGGGAGATCCTGCGGCTCGCCCTCGACGGCGACGCCGACGGCGCGGCGCGTGCCCTGCACGCCCACATCGCGTCCTTCGTGCAGCGCGCTTTCCCCGAGGCAGGACTGGAACAGGAAGGTCAGGAATGAGCAGCGTGGCGTTCGAGACCCAGCGGGCGGCCCTGGCCGACGTGGTGGCGATCCCGGTGACCCCGTTCGCCGAGGACGGCTCCGTCGCGCGGGACACCCACCGGGCCCTGATGCGCCGCCTGCTCGACGGTGGCATCACGACCCTCACCCCGAACGGCAACACCGGCGAGTTCTACGCCCTCACCCCCGAAGAGCGCCGGCTCGTCACGGAACTGACGATCGACGAGGCCGGGGAACGGGCCGTCGTGCTGGTCGGCGTCGGACACGACGTCCCCACCGCCGTCGCCTCCGCCCGGCACGCCCGGGAGCTCGGCGCGCAGATGGTGATGGTCCACCAGCCGGTCCACCCGTACGTCTCACAGGCCGGCTGGGTCGACTACCACCGCGCCATCGCCGAGGCCGTGCCCGAGCTGGGCGTCGTGCCGTACATCCGCAACGCGCAGCTCACCGGTGCCCGGCTCGCCGAACTCGCCGACCTCTGCCCGAACGTCATCGGCGTGAAGTACGCCGTCCCCGACGCGGCCCGGTTCGCCGCGTTCGCCCGGGACGCGGGCCTCGAGCGGTTCGTCTGGGTGGCGGGGCTCGCCGAGCCGTACGCCCCCTCCTACTTCTCCGCCGGTGCCACCGGCTTCACCTCGGGGCTGGTGAACGTCGCCCCGGCCGTCTCCCTGAACATGATCGAGGCGCTGCGCTCCGGCGACTACCGGGCCGCCATGAAGGTCTGGGAGCAGATCCGGCGCTTCGAGGAACTGCGCGCGGCCAACGGCTCCGCAGACAACGTCACCGTCGTCAAGGAGGCCCTCGCCTCCCTAGGGCTGTGCCGCCGCGAGGTCCGCCCGCCGAGCAAGCCGCTGCCGGAGAGCGGGCGTGCCGAGGTCGCCGCGATCGCCGCGGGGTGGTCGATATGACCGGGCGGCTGCGTCCCGAGGAGCTCAGGAGCCACCAGTGGTACGGCGTCGAGGGGCAGCTGCGCACCTGGTCGCACAACGCCCGGATGCGCCAGCTCGGTTACGAGGCGGAGGAGTACCGGGGCCGCCCGGTGATCGCCGTCCTGAACACCTGGTCCGACATCAACCCCTGCCACGTCCACCTGCGCGAGCGGGCCGAGGCGGTCAAGCGGGGGGTCTGGCAGGCGGGCGGCTTCCCACTGGAGTTCCCGGTCGCCACGCTCTCCGAGACGTACCAGAAGCCGACCCCGATGCTCTACCGCAACCTGCTCTCCATGGAGACGGAGGAGCTGCTGCGGTCGTACCCCGTCGACGCGGCGGTGCTGCTCGGCGGCTGCGACAAGTCGACGCCCGCGCTGCTCATGGGCGCGGCCTCGGCCGACGTACCGTCCCTCTTCGTGCCCGCGGGACCGATGCTGCCGGGCCACTGGCGCGGCGAGACCCTCGGGTCCGGCACCGACATGTGGAAGTACTGGGACGAGCACCGCGCGGGCAACCTGACCGACTGCGAACTGCGGGAGCTGCAGGGCGGGTTGGCCCGGTCACCGGGCCACTGCATGACCATGGGGACCGCGTCGACCATGACCGCGGCGGCGGAAGCCCTCGGCATGACGCTGCCGGGCGCCTCATCGATCCCCGCCGTGGACTCCGGGCACGAGCGGATGGCCGCCGCCTCCGGGCGCCGTGCCGTGGAGCTCGCCTGGACCGCGCTCAAGCCGTCCCGGATCCTCACCCGTGAGGCCTTCGAGGACGCCGTCACCACGGTGCTCGGGCTCGGCGGCTCCACCAACGCCGTGATCCACCTCATCGCGATGGCGGGGCGCAGCCAGGTCGACCTCACCCTCGACGACTTCGACCGCATCGCCCGCACGGTGCCGGTGCTCGCCAACGTCCGGCCCGGCGGACAGACGTACCTCATGGAGGACTTCCACTTCGCCGGCGGTCTGCCCGCCTTCCTCTCGCGGATCACCGACCTGCTGCACCTGGACCGGCCCACCGTCAACGGAACCCTGGGAGAACAGATCGAGGGCGCCGTCGTCCACGACGACGACGTCATCCGCACCCGCGAGAACCCGGTCGCCGCCGAGGGCGGGGTCGCCGTACTACGCGGCAACCTCTGCCCCGACGGCGCGGTCATCAAGCACATCTCCGCCGAGCCGCACCTGCTCAAGCACACCGGTCCCGCGGTCGTCTTCGACGACTACAGGACCATGCAGCGCACGATCAACGACCCCGGGCTGGACATCACCGCCGACAGCGTGCTGGTACTGCGCAACTCGGGGCCCAAGGGCGGCCCCGGCATGCCCGAGTACGGCATGCTCCCGATCCCAGACCACCTGCTCAAGCAGGGCGTGCGCGACATGGTCCGTATCTCCGACGCCCGGATGAGCGGCACGAGCTACGGCGCCTGCGCCCTGCACATCGCGCCCGAGTCGTACGTCGGCGGGCCGCTCGCCCTGGTCCGCACCGGCGACTCGATCACCCTGGACGTCGAGGCCCGCGCCCTGCAACTCAACGTGAACGAGGAGGAGTTGGAGAGCCGCCGCAAGGGCTGGGTTCCCCCGCCCACCCGCTACGAGCGCGGCTACGGCGCGCTCTACAACGAGCAGATCACCCAGGCCGACACCGGCTGCGACTTCGAGTTCCTGGCAAGGCCGGGCAAGGCCCCGGATCCCTACGCCGGTTGACCCATCCCCTTCAGGGGCGTGGGGAACTGCGCGGCAGAGCACAACGAGTCCGCACTCGCCACACCACCGCAAGAGGCACCCCGTTCGCGCACTCCAGGCGGACCCCCGCACATCGAGAAAGCGCTTCCCGTACGACCGTACCGAGATCGGAGACCCTGTCATGGCCCAAGCCGCAGCCGTGGCGAAACCGCCCGCGCCACCCCGGCGGCGCCGGGCCTCCGCCACGCCGCGCAGGCTCCCGTACCTGCTGATCGCACCGGCCGCCCTGCTGATGCTGGGCTTCATCGCCTACCCGGTCATCAGCGTCTTCTACTACAGCCTGCAGAACTACAACCCCACCAAGCCGTGGCGCAACGGCTACGCGGGCTTCGACAACTTCGTCCACGCCTTCACCAAGGACCCCGTCTTCTGGGACACCCTGGTCTTCAGCGCCAAGTGGGTCGTCGTCGAGGTCGGCCTCCAGCTGCTGTTCGGCCTCGCGCTCGCCCTCATCGTCAACCAGACCTTCGTCGGCCGGGGCCTGGGACGAGCCCTGGTGTTCTCCCCCTGGGCCGTCTCCGGCGTGCTGACCTCCGCGATCTGGGTGCTGCTCTACAACTCCCAGACGGGCATCACCCGTTACCTCGCCGACATGGGCATCGGCTCCTACGGCACGAGTTGGCTTTCGGACACCTCGACCGTGTTCCCGGCGGCGGTCGTCGCCGACCTGTGGCGCGGCGTGCCCTTCTTCGCGATCCTCATCCTCGCCGACCTCCAGTCCGTCTCGAAGGACCTCTACGAGGCCGCCGAGGTCGACGGCGCCAGCCGCATCAAGCAGTTCTGGCACATCACGCTGCCGCACCTGAAGGACGCCATCATCCTGTCCACGCTGCTGCGCGCGGTGTGGGAGTTCAACAACGTCGACCTGCTCTACACCCTGACCGGCGGCGGCCCCGCGGGCGAGACGACCACGCTGCCGCTGTACATCGCCAACACATCCGTCGACGCCCACAACTTCGGCTACGCGTCGGCCCTGACCACGGTGGCGTTCGTGATCCTGCTCTTCTGCTCGATGGTCTACCTGCGGCTGAGCAAGTTCGGAGGCGAGAAGTGAGCGTCAAGGAAGCCACCAGGACGGCGCCCGCTCCCGTGCCCGCCACCCCCGGACCCCCGCACCCCGCCAAGGGCAAGCGCGCCTGGGACGAGGCACCCCGCTGGCAGATCTACCTGCCCCTGGGCATCTACCTGGTCTTCACCCTCATCCCCTTCTATTGGATCCTGCTCTTCTCGCTGCGCCCCGCCGGTTCGACCTCGCTCGTGCCCTGGCCGATCACCTTCGACCACTTCGAGAAGGTCTGGACGGACCGCAGCTTCGGCACCTACTTCACCAACAGCGTGCTCGTCGGCGTCGCCACCCTGCTCATGACGACCCTCGTCGCGCTGGCCGGCGGTTACGCCCTCGCCCGGTTCGACTTCAAGGTCAAGCGGGCGTTCATGCTGGCGCTGCTGTGCTCCCAGTTCGTGCCGGGCGCGCTGCTGCTGGTCCCGCTGTTCGAGATCTTCGCCGAACTCCAGATGATCAACTCGCTGGGCAGTGTCATCCTCGCCGAGACGGTCTTCCAGCTGCCGCTGTCGATGATCCTCATCAGCAACTTCATCAAGAACGTGCCGTACTCCCTGGAGGAGGCGGCCTGGGTCGACGGCTGCAACCGTATGACGGCCTTTCGTATCGTGGTGCTGCCGTTGCTGCGGCCCGGCCTGATCGCCGTCGGCTCCTTCGCCTTCGTCCACTCCTGGAACCACTTCCTGTTCGCCCTGATGTTCCTGAACAACCAGGACAAGCAGACGATCCCCGTCGGCCTCAACTCCCTGATGAGCGCCGACAGCGTCGACCTGGGCGCGCTCGCCGCGGGCGGCATCATCGCGGCCGTCCCGGTGGTGATCGTGTTCGCCTTCATCCAGAAATGGCTGATCACCGGGTTCAGTGCGGGGGCGGTGAAGGGATGAGGGGCAGGCACCTGGCCGTCGCGGCCGGGCTGCTCGGAGTACTCTGCGTGCCCGCACACGCCGAGGCCCGGGACATCGGCCGCGACACCCTCCCGGCGAACGACGGCTGGGCGGCCGAAGGAGCGGGCACCACCGGGGGAGCGGCCGCCGACGCCGACCACGTGTACACGGTGACCGACCGGGCCGGCCTCGTCCGCGCCCTCGACGGCGGCAGCGACACCCCGAAGATCATCAAGATCGCCGGGACGATCGACGCCAACACCGACGACGACGGCGACCGCCTGGACTGCGCCGACTACGCCACCGGCGGCTACGCCCTGAAGAAGTACCTGGCCGTCTACGACCCCCGCACCTGGGGCTCGGCCAAGCCCAGCGGCCCTCAGGAGGAGGCCCGTCAGGCGTCCGCCGCCCGGCAGGCCGAGCGGATCGTGCTGCCCGTCGGCTCCAACACCACCCTCGTCGGACTCGGCGACTCGGCCGTCCTGAAGGGCGCGAGCCTCCAGGTCAAGAACGCGGACAACGTCATCGTCCGCAACCTCGACCTGCGCGACGCCTACGACTGCTTCCCCGTCTGGCAGCCGAACACCGGCGGCCTCGGCGACTGGAAGACGGCCTACGACAACATCTGGCTGACCGGAGCCACCCATGTGTGGGTGGACCACGTGACCCTGAGCGACAAGGGCCACCCCGACGCGAAGGAACCCACCCACTTCGCCCGCAACTACCTGCGCCACGACGGCCTGCTGGACATCACAGGCGGCTCGGACCTCGTCACCGTCTCCTGGAGCCGTTTCGCAGGCCACGACAAGGCGATGCTGATCGGCAACAGCGACACCGCCACCGGCGACCGCGGCAAACTCCGGGTCACTCTGCACCACAACGCCTTCGACTCCGTCGTCCAGCGCGCCCCGCGCGTCCGCTTCGGCCAGGTCCACGTCTACAACAACCGCTACGACATCACCGGCGACGACCACCGCTACTCCCTCGGAGTCTCCACCGAGTCGAGGATGTACGCCGAGAACAACGCCTTCCACGCGCCGGGCCACGTGGAGGTCGCCGACCTGGTCAAGAGCTGGAACGGCAGCGCCCTGCACCAGAGCGGCACGCTCTTCAACGGCTTCCCGGTCGACCTGCTCGCGATCCACAACGCGTACAACTCGGGCAGCGAGCGCGATCTGACGGCCGACGTCGGCTGGACGCCCACCCTGCACGGGCGGATCGACAGCGCCGCGGCAGCCGACCGGGCGGTGGCCCGCGGCGCGGGTGCGGGGAGGATCCGGTGACCGGCCGCATGATCGACGCCATGAACACACCTCTGCCTGTCGTCCTCGCCGGTGCCAGGGGCCACGGCCGCTGGCACGTCGAGAACATCCGCCGGCTCCAGAAGCAGGGCCTCGTGCGGCTCGTCGGCGTCTGCGAACTGACGCCGCTCACCGAGGAGGAGCTCGGCGACCTCGGTACGCCCGAGCAGTCCGCCGACTTCGGCGCCCTGCTGGAGACCACCGGCGCGCGGATCGCCGTAATCTGCACCCCGATCCCGACCCACACCGACCTCGCCCTCACGGCGGCCGAACGCGGCGTGCACCTTCTCCTGGAGAAGCCTCCCGCCCCCTCCTACGCCGAGTTTCGCCGGATGGCCGACGGGGTCGCCGCTGCCGGGGTCGTCTGCCAGATCGGCTTCCAGTCGCTGGGCTCGCACGCCCTGACGGCCATCCGCGAGCTGATCGAGAAGGGCGCGATCGGCAAGCTCGTCGGGATCGGCGGCGCCGGTGCCTGGGTGCGCGACGAGGACTACTTCCGGCGGGCGCCCTGGGCGGGCAAGCGGCGGCTGAACGGTGTCGACGTGATCGACGGGGCGCTGACCAACCCCCTCGCGCACGCCGTAGCCACCGCCCTCGCCCTGGGCGGCAGCACCCGCGCCGAGGACGTCACCGGCATCGAGACCGAACTGCTGCGCGCCAACGCCATCGAGTCCGACGACACCTCCTGCGTCCGGATCACCACCGCGCAGGGCCACCCGGTGACGGTCGCCGCGACCCTGTGCGCCGAGGAGGCGGACGAGCCGTACGTGCTCGTGCACGGCAGCAGCGGACGGATCACCTTCTGGTACAAGCAGGACCGGCTTCTGCTCCAGCGCGCCGGACACGGCCCGCAGGAGTCCGAGCACGGCCGCACCGACCTGCTGGAGAACCTCGTCGACCACCTCACCACCGGCGCCGACCTGCTCGTCCCGCCGGACGAGACCGGCGCCTTCATGAAGGTCGTCGAGGCCATCCGCACCGCACCCGACCCGGCGCCCCTGCCGGACTCCGCCTGGCACCGCATCCCCGAAGAGAACCGCCGTGTGGTGCCCGGCATCGACGGGCTCGTCGCGGCCGCCGCCGACACCCTCTCCCTCTACTCCGAGCTCGGCGCCCCCTGGGCGCACCTGTCGAACGAGGTGAGCACCCGATGACCAGCAACGGCACAGCGGTCCTGCGCGTCGCGGGCCGGCCGGTCGGCCGGTACGTCACCCGGCCCGAACTGCCGGCCCGGCTCTCCCCGCGCCCCTACCTGCACCCCGTCACCACCCTGTCCGGCACGGCCGTGACCGAACTGACCCCGGCCGACCACGCACACCACCTCGGCGTCGGTGTCGCCGTTCCCGACGTCGAGGGGTTCAACTTCTGGGGCGGACGCACCTACGTCCGCGACCACGGCCCGACCGAGCTCGACAACCACGGCTCGCAGCGGCACGTCGCCTTCCAGCTGCGCGACCCGGACGGCTTCGTCGAGGAGCTGCGCTGGGTGGCCGCGGGCGGCGAACTGCTGCGCGAACGCCGGACCGTCGCGGCCACCGAACTCACCGACCGGGCCTGGGCGCTGGACCTCACGTTCTCCCTCACCAACGTCACCGCGAGCCCGCTGTCGATCGGCAGCCCGGCGACCAACGGACGCCCGGGCGCGGCCTACGGCGGCTTCTTCTGGCGCGCCCGCAAGGAGGCCTCCGCGCCGGAGGTCTTCACGGCCGGAGCCGAGGGGGAGGACAAGGTCCACGGCCGCCCCGCCGACTGGCTCGCCCTGCGGGGCGGTACCTGGACGCTGGTCTTCGCCGGCGCCACCGGACAGACCCGACGCGACCCGTGGTTCGTGCGCACCGAGGAGTACCCGGGCGTCGGCTCCTCCCTGGCTCACGACGAGCGGGTGCCGGTCCCGCCGGGTGAGACCGTGGTGCGCCGGGTGGTCACCGTCGTCGCCGACGGCCGTCTCGACCGGGACGGCGCGGCGGCCCTCGTCCGCAAGGCGGTGAGCCCGTGACCTCCGAGACCTACCGCAATCCGATCCTGAACGCCGACTGGTCCGATCCGGACGTCGTCCGTGTCGGTGACGACTTCTACCTGACCGCCTCCAGTTTCGGCCGCGCCCCCGGCCTGCCGCTGCTGCACTCCCGGGACCTCGTCAACTGGACCCTCGTCGGCCACGCCCTCGACCGCCTGGAACCGGCCGAGGAGTTCGCCACGCCCCGGCACGACTGCGGCGTCTGGGCCCCGTCCCTCCGGTATCACGACGAGCGCTTCTGGATCTTCTGGGGCGACCCCGACCAGGGTGTCTTCCAGGTCAACGCCCCGCAGATCAGGGGCCCGTGGACCCGGCCGCACCTGGTGATGGCGGGCAAGGGGCTGATCGACCCCTGCCCCCTGTGGGACGACGAGACCGGCGAGGCCTATCTGGTCCACGCCTGGGCCAAGTCCCGCTCGGGTGTCAAGAACCGCCTCACCGGCCACCGCATGCGCCCCGACGGCACCGGCCTCCTCGACGAGGGCAAGGTGATCGTCGACGGCGACCGCATACCCGGCTGGTTCACCCTCGAAGGCCCCAAGCTCTACCGGCACGACGGCTGGTTCTGGATCCTCGCCCCCGCCGGTGGCGTGGAGACCGGCTGGCAGGGCGCGTTCCGCTCACGCGGCTTCTTCGGGCCGTACGAGGAGAGGATCGTCCTGGAGCAGAAGGACACCGACGTCAACGGGCCCCACCAGGGCGGCTGGGTGCGCACCCCGTCCGGCGAGGACTGGTTCCTGCACTTCCAGGAGCGCGGCGCGTACGGCAGGGTCGTCCACCTTCAGCCGATGCGCTGGGGCGCGGACGGCTGGCCGGTGCTCGGGGACGACGGCGCCCCCGTCACCGAACACCGCCGCCCCGCCCTGCCGCCGCAGCCGCCCGCCGCGCCCGCCACCGACGACGACTTCCCCGGCGGGCGCTACGGCCGCCAGTGGCAGTGGACGGCCAACCTGCGGGACGGCTGGGCCACCCAGCACTCCGGGGACGGACTGCGGCTCACCTGCGTCCGCTCGCCGGACACCCACGACCTGCGGAAGCTTCCGAACGTCCTCACTCAGCGGCTGCCCGGCGTCCCGTCCGCCGTCGAGGTGGAGCTGCGCCTGCACAGTGAGGAGCCGGGAGCGCGCGCCGGACTCGCGGTCCTGGGGGACGCGTTCAGCTGGATCGGCCTCCAGCGCGGGGCCGACGGCACCGTCCACCTCGTGCACCGGTTCGCCGAGGGGGTTGCCGCGCGGGAGCGCGACGCGGCCCACCCCTGCCTCGCACCCGAAGGGCGCGTCAGGCTCCGCATCGAGATCGGAGCCGGAGCCCGCTGCCGCTTCTCCTACGACCTCGGCGAGGGCCCGATCCCCTCGGGTCCCGTTTTCGCAGCCACCCCGTGGCGCTGGGTCGGCGCCCTGCTCGGCCTCTTCGCCCTCGCGCCCGTCGGGCCGGGACACGCGGGCGCCGCCACGTTCACGCAGTTCCGGATCACCGACCTGTAACCACCGCATTCGTACGCCCCTCACGCCTGTTGGGAGCCGCAATGACGCACCTCCGTAGCAAGCGCTTGCCCAGACCGGGTGCCGCCCTGGCCGCCCTAGCCGGCCTGGTCGCCGCCCTGGGACTGGGCGCGACCGGTGAGGCGAGGGCCGCCGAACCCGCCTCGGCCGAGAAGTCCGCACCGGCCACCGCCCGCTGGACCGACCGGGCCCACGGCTTCGCCTCGTTGGCCGGAGGCACCACGGGCGGTGCCGGCGGCAAGGTCGTCACCGTCACCGACCAGGCCTCGCTGGCGAAGTACGCAGCCGCCGAGGAGCCCTACGTCATCCGGGTGGCCGGGGCGGTCGACGTCGAGCCCTTCGGCTCGAACATCGTCGTCGCCTCCGACAAGACGATCATCGGCGTCGGCGACACCGGTGAGATCGTCCACGGCGAACTGCACCTCAAACCCGGCACGCACAACGTCATCATCCGCAACCTGACGATCCGCGACTCCTACGTCGAGGGCGACTGGGACGGCAAGACCAACGACTTCGACGCCATCCAGATGGACACCGTCCACCACGTCTGGATCGACCACAACCGCTTCACCCACATGGGCGACGGCCTGCTCGACATCCGCAAGGACAGTCAGTACGTAACCGTCTCCTACAACCAGTTCAGCGACCACAACAAGGCCCTCGGGATCGGCTGGACGGACAACGTCCAGACTCAGATCACCATCGACCACAACTGGTTCACCGGCACGAAACAGCGCAATCCCTCGGCGGACAACTGCGCCTACGCGCACCTGTACAACAACTACGTCTCGGCACAGGTGGCCGACGACGACCCGGTGTGGACGTACGGGAACTGGTCCCGGGGCCGCACCAAGATGGTCATCGAGAACAGTTACTACGACCGGGTCCAGCACCCCTACCAGGCCGATACCACCGCGGCACTGGTCGAGCGCGGATCGATCCTGAGGAAGACGAGCGGGCGGACCGACGAGTGGGGTGCCGCATTCGACCCGCGGGACTTCTACGACTACCGGCTGGACTCCGCCCGCGCCGTCCCCGCCCTGGTGAAGAAGTTCTCCGGTCCGCAGAGCCGGATCGGCGTGACCCTCGACGTCCCGGGCGCCTACCCGACCGTGCAGGCCGCCGTGGACGCCGTGCCCGACGGCAACGGCGTGCCGGTGACGATCGCCGTCGCGCCGGGCACCTACCGGGAGAAGGTGTTCATCCCGGCGGCCAAGCCGAAGATCCTGCTGCAGGGGACTGGACACGACCGCTCCGACACCGTCATCGTCTTCGACACGCCCGCCGAGTACGGCGGTTCGACGGGCAGTGCCACCGTGCGGATCGCGGCGAACGACGTCACCGCCCGCAACCTCACCTTCAGTAACGACTTCGACGAGGCCGCGGTCGAGCTGAAGGGCGAGCAGGCCCTCGCCATGAAGACCACCGGCGACCGGATCGTCTTCGAGAACACCGCCTTCCTGGGAAACCAGGACACCCTGATGACGGACAGCCCCAAGCTGAACGTGATCAGCCGGGTGTATGTCCACGACTCCTACATCGAGGGTGACGTCGACTTCATCTACGGGCGGGCGACGACCGTGATCGAGCGGTCCGTGATCAAGGCGCTGAGCCGCGGGTCGACGACCAACAACGGGTGGGTCACCGCCGCGTCGACGTGGACGGGCAACCCGTACGGGTTCCTGATCACCCGCTCGAAGATCGTGAGTGACGCGCCGGCCGGGAGCTTCCACCTCGGCCGGCCCTGGCACCCGGGCGGCGAGCCGAACGCGGTGGGCCAGGTGCTGATCCGGGACACCCGGCTGCCCGCCGCGATCAAGTCCTCGCCGTGGACGGACATGAGCGGGTTCTCCTGGAAGGACGCTCGCTTCACGGAGTACGGGAACTACGGGCCGGGGGCCGCCGTCACCCAGGACCGGCCGCAGATGAGCGACGAGGACGCGAGGACGCACACCGTCACCGCCTACCTCAAGGGAAGCGACAACTGGGCACCCCACGCGGGCCGCTGACTCCCCCCACGCGGGCCGCTGCCCTCCCACCACTTCACATCTCCGTTTGATCCAGAAGAGAGAGCCGACCGATGAACAGCAGAATCCGCAGAAGCAGGCGCGCCGCCACGGCCGTCGCCCTGGGCTCCGTCCTCGCCCTGACCGCGACCGCCTGTGGCGACGACGGCAGTGGCGCCGGTGGGGACAAGGGAGCCGAGGGCAGCGGCAAGGGAAAGATCGTCTTCTGGGACAACAACGGCGGTGTCCGCACGGACATCTGGAAGCAGATCATCGCCGACTTCGAGAAGGCGAACCCGTCCGTCAAGGTCGAGTACGTCGGTATCTCCGCCACTGAGTACCAGTCCAAGGTCGACACCGCCATCCAGGGCGGCGGCCTGCCGGACGTCGGTGGTGTCGGCGCGGCGATGGCCGCCGGGTTCGCCGCCCAGAACGCGCTGGACCCCCTGGACGGCCGGCTCGGCAAGTCCTCGCTCCAGGGCAAGCTCAACGAGGGCATGGTCGAGTCGCTGAAGTCCGCCGGCGGCGGCGACGCGCTGTACTCGGTCCCGACCTCCGCGAACAACGGCACCCTCTACTACCGCACCGACCTGTTCCGGAAGGCCGGCCTGGACGCGCCCACCACCTGGGAGAAGTTCTACGCGGCCGCCGCGAAGCTCACCAACGCCAAGAAGAACGAGTTCGGCTACACCATCCGCGGTGGCGCCGGCTCCATCGCCCAGGCGCTGGACGCGATGTACGGGCAGTCCGGCATCACGTCCTTCTGGGACGCGAGCGGCAAGAAGACCACGGTCAACGACCCGAAGAACGTCGAGGCGCTGGAGAAGTACGCCGGCCTGTACAAGAAGTACACGCCGGCCGCCGACCTGAACAACGACTTCACCAAGATGGTCGCGCAGTGGGACTCCGGCACGATCGGGATGCTCAACCACAACCTGGGCTCCTACCAGGACCACGTGAAGGCGCTCGGCACCGGCAAGTTCCGCGGCATCCCGCAGCCCACCGGCCCCGGCGGCAAGCGTGTCCAGGTCTCCAACCCGGTCGACGGACTCGGCCTGTTCAAGAGTTCCAAGAACAAGGAGGCCGCCTGGAAGTTCATCGAGTTCGCCGCCTCGCACGCGTCCAACTCCAAGTGGAACGAGTCGGCCGGCGCCATCCCGTCGAACACGGACGCCGCCAAGGACGCCTGGATCTCCAAGGCCGAGCCGACCAAGCTCGCCGCCGAGGCCCTCAACGACGGCTCCACCACCATCGTCCAGCTGCCGTACTACCTGCCGGACTGGAACACCATCTCCAAGGCCGACAACGAGCCCGGCTTCCAGAAGGTCCTGCTCGGCGACATGAGCGCCAAGGACTTCCTGGACACGATGGCCGACCAGCTCAACGAGGCCCAGGCGGAGTGGGACCAGCAGAAGGGCTGACGCCGCCCCGCTTCGCCTCGCCCAGCCCCGGGGCGGCCTGTGGCGTGCAGGCCACAGGCCGCCCCGGGCCCGCTCGCACCGGCGGCGGAACCGCGTACCAAGACATCCCCCACACCCTGAGAGCTCGTAGAAAGAAGGGTTTGTCGTGTCACTGAGCCGTAGACAAGTCACCGCGGCCGCTGTCGCCGCCGTCCCCCTCACCTTCGCCGCGACCGGTAACGCACAGGCCACCGGCCGTCGCTCCCGGACCCTCTACATCGCCGGTGACTCCACCGCCGCCCAGAAGTACACCAGCAATGCCCCGGAGACCGGGTGGGGCATGGCGCTCCCGTTCTTCCTGAAGAACTGGACCGTCGCCAACCACGCCCAGAACGGGCGTAGTTCGAAGAGCTTCGTCGACGAAGGACGGCTCAAGGCCATCCTCTCCGCGATCCAGCCCGGCGACCTCCTCGTCATTCAGTTCGGGCACAACGACGAGAAGTCCGAAGACCCCGCCCGGTACACCCAGCCGTGGTCGACGTACCAGGACTACCTGCGGATGTACATCGACGGGGCTCGGGCGCGCGGAGCCCGGCCCGTCCTCGCCACGTCCGTCGAGCGCCGCAAGTTCGACACGGCCGGCAAGGCTCTGCCCTCGCACGGCGAGTACCCGGCGGCGATGAAGGCGCTCGCCCAGCAGGAGCGCGTGCCGCTGCTCGACATCCAGGCGCTGTCCATCGCCCTGTGGCAGCGGCTCGGTGTCGAGGAGACGAAGAAGTACTTCAACTGGACCTCGACCGAGCAGGACAACACGCACTTCAATCCCCCCGGTGCGATCGCCGTGGCGCGGCTCGTGGCGAGGGAGCTGCTTCGTACGCGGGTGCTCGCGCCGAGCGATCTGCACCGACTGGACGCCTCGATCCCCGCGTCCTGGATCACCTGGCCCCGGCCCGCCGCGTAACCCCCCTCCCCGGAAAAGGAGAACCGCACCATGCGCGCAGATAGATGGCATGGACATGCTGTAAAGAGGAGGGTCGCCGCTCTGGCCGGGTGCACCGCACTGGTCCTGACCCTCACCGGCACCGCCACAGCCCAGGCCCGCCCCGGTGATCCCACCCGGCAGACGCTCGGCACGAAGGACGGGTGGGGCTCGTACGGCAGCGGCACCACCGGTGGCGCCGCCGCCGACGCCGCGCACGTGTACACCGTGACCACCTGGGCCCAGTTCAAGGCCGCCCTCGCCGCGGGCGGGAGCGCGCCGAAGATCATCAAGGTGAAGGGGACCGTCGACGCGGTTTCCGAGGGGTGCGACGCCTTCGCCGTGCCCGGTTACGACTTCGACGCCTATCTGAAGAAGTACGCCCCCGAGACCTGGGGGCGGGACAAGGACCTGAGAGGCGAGCCGGCCGACAGCCCCGAGGGACTGCGACGCGCCTCCTCCGACAACCAGGACAAGGCCATCAAGGCCAACGTGCCGGCCAACACCACCATCATCGGGGTCGGCAAGAACGCGGGTTTCAAGGGCGCCAGCCTCCAGATCGCGGGCGTCGACAACGTCATCATCCGCAACCTCACGTTCGAGAGCCCCCTGGACTGCTTCCCGCAGTGGGATCCGACGGACACCGACACGGGCGCCTGGAACTCCGAGTACGACACCGCCGTCATCAACGGCTCCACCCATGTCTGGATGGACCACAACACCTTCACCGACGGCAGCCACCCCGACAGCAAGGCACCGACGTACTTCGGCACCGTCTACCAGCAGCACGACGGTCAGTTGGACATCATCAAAGGATCCAACTACGTCACCGCCTCCTGGAACGTCTTCGCCGACCACGACAAGACGCTCATGATCGGCAACAGCGACAGCGAGTCGACGGCCGTCCTCGACCGGGGCAAGCTCAAGGTGACGCTCCACCACAACCTGTTCCGGAACGTGATCGAGCGCGCGCCGCGCGTCCGCTTCGGGCAGGTCGACTCGTACAACAACCACTTCGTAGCCGGCCAGGAGTACGTCTACAGCTTCGGCATCGGCAAGGAGTCCCAGCTCGTCGCCGAGCACAACGCCTTCACCCTGGCGAAAGGGGTGAGCCCGGCGAAGATCCTCAAGAAGTGGATGGAGGCGCCGGTCACCGCTGCGAACAACTACGTCAACGGCAAGAAGACCGATCTGATCGCCGTGCACAACGCGGAGATCCCCGGCGAGACCCTGCAGTCGGGCGCCGGCTGGACACCGGCGCTGCGCGCCAGGGTCGACCCGGCGAAGGCCCTCCCCGGCATCGTCGGCCACCGTGCGGGAGCCGGCCGCATCTGCTGACGCCCCCGAGAACCGGCCGGGACGGGCGCACTCCACGAGGTCCGCCCGCCCCGGCCCCGGAACGTACCCGGCCCGGGCTCCCCTCACCTCGCACCAGCCGCACCGCGAAGGAGCAGCCGCATGCTCTCGCAGTCCCGTCGTCCCCACTCCCGCAGGGCGTTCCTCGTCGCGAGCGCCGCAGCGGGCGCCGCGCTCTCACTCGCCTCCGTCCCCGCGCAGGCCGCCGCCCGGCCACGCTGTCCCTTCGGCCGCTACGGTTCCCCGGCCGCCCGCCTGACCCCGCAGACCCTCTACGTCGACGCCTCCGGCAAGGGCGATCACACCTCCGTCCAGGCCGCCGTGACAGCCGCCACCGGCAGCGGCTGGACGCTGGTCATCGCCCCGGGGACCTATCGGGAGACGGTCGCCGTCGACCGCGTTCGTACGGAGATGACCTGGCTCGGCGCCGGCGACGACCCGCGCGATGTCGTGATCGTCTACGACAACGCCAACGGCACTCCCAGGCCCGACGGCTCCGGCACCCACGGCACGACCGGCTCGGCCACCACCACCGTCCGGGCGGACGGCTTCACCGCCCACCGGATCACCTTCGCCAACGACTTCCTGCGCGAGGAGCACCCCGAGATCAGCGGCACCCAAGCCGTGGCCATCAAGGTGCAGGGCGACCGCTCGGCCTTCCACGACTGCCGCTTCCTCGGCCACCAGGACACCCTGTACGCCGACTCCAACTCCGCCGACCTCTTCGCCCGCCAGTACTTTTCCCACTGCTATGTCGAGGGCGACGTCGACTTCGTCTTCGGCCGGGCCACGGCCGTCTACGAGCACTGCCACTTCCGCACGCTGAACCGCACCGACGCGTCCTCGGCCCCGTACGGCTTCGTCTTCGCCCCCTCCACGGAGCGAGCCAACCCGTACGGCTACCTGGTCCTGCGCGGCCGGGTGACCAGCGAGGCCCCCGACGCCTACTACAAGCTGGCCCGTCCCTGGGTGCCCACCTCCAGCACCACCGTGCGCCCGATGCTCACCGTCCGGGAGACCTGGCTGGGCCGCGGCATCGACGCGGTCACCCCCTACGCCACCATGCGCGACACCGACCCCTGGCAGGACCAGCGCTTCGCCGAGTACCGCAACACCGGGCCGGGCGCGGCCGTCACGGTCCCCGCCAACCGGCCCCAACTCACCCCACGGCAAGCCAGGTCCGCGACCCGCGCGGCCTGGCTCGGCGACTGGAAGCCGTGGAAGGAGGTGTGCTGAGTGCACCGGCGCACCCTGCTCACCAGGCCGGCCGACGTCCTGACCTCCCCGGCGGCCGTCGAGCGGTACGTACTGCGGCACGCCGGAGCGGGGAGGCCCCATGGACGCCCGTGAAGCCCTGGGACGCAGGACGTTCGTGGTCGGGGCGGGGACCGCGCTGCTGGGCGGGGGAGCGGTGAGCGGGGCGGAGGCGGCGGTCGTGGACGGGCCGCTGCCGGACTTCCACCCGGCGCTGAAAGAGGCACTGACCTTCCCGCTCGCCTGGGGCAGGTCCCCGATCCGCGACGTCCGCGCCTGGCGGCGTGCCGCCCGCGCCACCGTCGAGGAGCACCTCCTCGTCGAGCGGCAGGACGGGACGCCGTACGCGCCGGAGTTCACCGGCCGTACCCGGACCGGGGACTACACCCGCGAGCTGGTCACCGTCTCCCTCACCCGCTACGAACGGGTGCGCGGCGTCCTGCTCACCCCGCACGGCCGCGGGCCCTTCCCGGCGGTGCTGCTCCTGCACGACCACGGCGCCAGGTTCGACATCGGCAAGGAGAAACTCGTCCGGCCCTGGTACGACGACACCCGGCTCGCCTCCGCACAGGCGTGGGCCGACAAGTACTTCAGCGGACGGTTCGTCGGGGACGAACTGGCCCGGCGCGGCTATGCGGTGCTCTGCCTCGACGCGCTCGGCTGGGGCGACCGCGGCCCCCTCGCCTACGAGCAGCAGCAGGCCCTGGCCGCCAACTTCTACAACCTCGGCTCCTCACTCGCCGGGCTCATGGCCCGGGAGGACCAGCGGGCCGCCGCCTTCCTGGCCGGGCTCGGCCGGGTGGACGCCCGGCGGGTCGCGGCCGTCGGCTTCTCCATGGGCGCCTACCGCGCCTGGCAGACCGCCGCCCTCAGCGACCACGTAGCGGCCGCCGCGAGCGTGTGCTGGATGACCGGCCTGAAGGAGATGATGGTGCCCGGCAACAACACGCTGCGCGGGCAGTCCGCCTACTACATGCTCCACCCAGGCCTCGCCCGGCACCTCGACATCCCGGACGTGGCGAGCATCGCCGCACCCAAGCCGATGCTGTTCCTCGACGGCGGTCTCGACACGCTGTTCCCGGCCGAGGGGGTGCGGGTCGCTCACGACAAGCTGCGTGGGGTCTGGCGCTCGCACCATGCCGAGGAGCGGATACGGACGAAGACGTGGCCGGAGCTCGGCCACGTCTTCACCGCACCCATGCAGGACGAGGTCGTCAGCTGGCTCGACGACGTCCTGTGACGCTCACCGCCGTACCGGCTTGATGCCCTCCAGCGTCGGTACCACCGGCTTGATGCCGCCGTCCGCCGCGAACTCCATGCGGTCGATGGTCGTCTCGCGGTGCATGCCGTCGCCGCCGGGCAGACCGGGGCCGTTGAGCGCGAAGCGGTGGTAGACCATGTACCAGTCGTCGGTGCCCGGGGTGTTGACCACCGAGTGGTGGCCGGTGGCGAGGATGCCGTACTCGGGCCGCTTCTGGAGGATCGTCCCGCGCTTGGTCCACGGGCCGAGCGGGGACGGTCCCGTCGCGTACGCCACGTGGTAGTTCTCGCTGCGGGTGTCGTCCTCCGACCACATGAAGTAGTACGTGCCCTTCCGCTTGATTACGAAGGAGCCCTCGCGGAAGTTGTCCGGGGTGATGTCCTTCACCTTCGAGGCGTCGAAGGACACCATGTCGTCGTTCAGCGGCACGACGTACCCGTGGCCGTTGCCCCAGTACAGGTAGGCCTGGCCGTCGTCGTCCGTGAAGACCGCCGGGTCGATCATCTGGCCCTTGAGCGAACCGCCCTTGGCGACCAGCGGCTTGCCGAGCGCGTCCTTGAAGGGGCCCGCGGGGGAGTCCGCCACCGCCACGCCGATCTGCTGCTCGGCGCAGTAGTAGAAGTAGTACTTGCCGTTGCGCTCGGCGATCGCGGGTGCCCAGGCGTTCTTGTCGGCCCAGCTCACATCAGGACCGAGGTCGAGGATGACGCCGTGGTCCTTCCAGTTCACCAGGTCCTTCGACGAGTACGCCTTGAACCTGGTGCCGCTCCAGCCCTGGAAGCCGTCCGTCGTCGGGTAGATCCAGTACCGGCCGTTGAGGTAGTGGACGTCGGGGTCGGCGTTCAGGCCCGGCAGCACGGGACTGCGGGTGGGCACCGCCTCGACCGTCCAGGTGCGCCGGGTGCCGTCGGCGGCCGTCACCGTGTACTTCTGCGGCGTGCGGAAGTCGCGCCGGGTCCCGGACTTCGGGCTGAGCTTCGCGCCCTGACCGACCCACAGCTTCGGGGCGAGGTCCCGCAGATCGGCGTCCGGCTTCATCGGGAGGACGACCTTCGAGGCGCTGTCCGTGACGATCGCGTAGCCCTTCTGGTGCTTCGCCGTCGCGTCCACGACCGAGGCCGGGGTCGACGGGTAGGCCGCCAGCAGACGGTCGTACTCCTGCTGCGTCACCGGCAGGACCGTGCCGTGCCGGGGGCTCGCCGGGAGCTGGTAGTTCGTCGACGGGGTCCACTTGCCGGAGGCGAGGTCGGTGGTCTCGAACGGCACGTAACCGCGGCCGCCGTACTCGTCGATGAACAGGTACCACTTCTTCTCGGTGTTCGACTTGAACACCGTCGGGCCCTCACCGCGGTCCATCGCGCCCTTGCCGATGCAGTCGGCCACGAAGTCGTACGTCGTCGAGGTCAGCGAGGTCGACTTCTCGCCGGTGATGAACTTCGAGCAGGGGCTGGAGGAACTGGGGTCCCGCTCGTCCTTGGTGTAGCGGTAGTACTCGTCCTGGTACTTCACGACGGTGGAGTCGATCACCGAGTAGCCCGGGTCGTTCCAGATCTTCGGCTCGCTGAAGGTCCGGAAGTCCTTGGTGGTCGCGTACAGCATCTTGTTGTACGTGTCGCCCTTGTGGCCCGGGTCGTCGTCGGCGTAGAGCTTCGACGCCCAGAAGACGACGTACTGACCGAGCTCGTCGTCCCAGTAGGCCTCCGGGGCCCAGGTGTTGCCCGCGCTGTCCGGTGAGACCTTCACCAGGCGCTGGTCGGTCCAGTGGACGAGGTCCGTGGACTCCCAGACCATGATCGACTTGCTGCCGTGCCGCTGGACGTCGTCCCAGCTGCCGCTGGAGTTCTGGTACATCCGCAGGTCGGTGGCGATCAGGTAGAACTTGTCGCCCTCGGGGGAGCGGATCACGAACGGGTCGCGCAGGCCCTTCTCGCCGGTCGTGGACGTCAGCACCGGCTTGCCGGCGTTCAGCTCACGCCAGTGCAGCGGGTCGTTGCCGCGGCTGAGGGCGTAGCGGATCTGCTCGCCGTCGGCGGTGCCCTCACCGGTGAAGTAGGCGAAGAGGTAACCGGCGTACTTGCTGTGCTTCACGGGTGGGGCTCCGGGGTCTGCGGTGCTGGGCGGCGCGCTGAGGAGGGTCAGCAGGAGGCCGGTCAGGGCCAGGAAGGGGAGCAGGAGCGTGCGGGCGATGCGGGAGCGCATGACACTTCCTGTCGGAGTGTGGGGGATTCTGTTGGATAACAGCCTTCGGAGTTTCACCGGAGGGACGCAGGGCGTCAACGGGTGTGCGTGAGGCCGGCGTTTCCGAAAGTTTCGGGACACCGGGAACCCGGCGCACGTGATGGCGGCAACCCTTTCCCGGGCGGCGGCGACTGGTGGACGGAAACGGGCCGGAGCGGGCCCCTTCGAGCCGTTTCCGTCCCCGACCCTCACGAAAGGAACGCCCCGTGCTGCCGAGCGCCGGACGTCATCACAGGACCCGCACGCTCTCCATCGCCGCAGCCGTGGCCTGTGCCGCGGGGGCCGGCGGCGTCTACCTCGGGCTGTCGACCGGCGGCGCGCGGGCCGCCTCGACGACGGTCACCGTCGCCGACACGGCCCAGCTCGAAAGGGCCGTGCGGAACGCCACCGCCGGCACCGTGATCCAGGTCCGCGGCGGCACCTACCACCCGTCCGCCACGCTGGAGTCCGGCGCGAACGGCACCGCTTCCGCGCCCATCACCCTGCGGGCGTACGACGGTGAGAAGGTGCGGATCGACGGGTCCGAGCTGCCCGCGGGCTCCCGGCTGGCCGCGATCCACGGCGACCACTGGATCGTCCAGGACCTCGCCTTCGTCAACTCCCCGGCCCAGGGACTGGTCGTCACGTCGTCGGTGGGCGGGGTCTTCAGGAACCTGGTCACCGCCGGCAACGGTGACTCCGGCTTCACGCTCCGCGGCGACGGCACCACCGGCAACCTCGTGCAGAACCTCGACAGCCACGGCAACTACGACCCGGCCGGCCACGGCCGGAACGCCGACGGCATCGCGGTCAAGTTCGGCTCCGGAACCGGGAACAGGATCACCGGAGCCCGGCTGTACGACAACTCCGACGACGGCCTCGACCTGTGGCAGTTCTCCTCGCCGGTCACCATCGAGCACTCCTGGGCCTTCGGCAACGGCGCGAACCGCCGGAGCGACCCGGCCTTCGAGGGCAACGGCAACGGCAACGGCTTCGAGCTGGGCGGCGGGGGAGCGTCCGCCGCCCACGTCGTCGACGACAACGCGGCCTGGGACAACACGCTGCACGGCTTCACCGGTAACTCCAACACCGGCGCCGTCGCACTGCACCGCAACACCGCCTACTCCAACTCCGGGAGCGGTTTCTTCTTCGCGGCCGGCACGGCCCGCCTCGGCAAGAACCTCGCCGTCGGCGACAAGGGCGGAGCGGCGAAACTCGGTCCCTCGACGGCCTCCGCCGGCAACACCTGGGACGGCGGCATCACCACCCCGCCCTTCAGGTCGACGGACGCGGCAGGCGCGTACGGAGCCCGGCGGGCGGACGGCTCCCTGCCCGCGACTGCGTTCCTGACGACCGGCTCCTCGATCGTCGGCTCGACGATGGACTAGGCGGCCTTCGCCGTGGCGGACACGGCGACGCCCCCGTCGGTGCGAAGCGACGGGGGCGTCCTGCCGACCGGCCGAGGGGGGCTCGGCCGGTACCGACCGGCCGTCCGGAGGGGGGCTCCGGAGGGCCGAGGTGCCGGGACGTCCGGCTGGGGGGCCGGGCACCCGGCGTCCCGGTCGGCCCAAGGGGGGACGAGGGCCAACCGGAGTCACTGGGGTCAAGGACCTACTGGTAGCTGATGTCGGAGGCCTTGAACTTGCAGCTCTTGCCGTCCGGGCCGGGCGGCGTCAGCTCCTTGGGTTCCTTGCCGGTGTTGTTGCCCTCGAAGCGCACACACGTCTTGATCTTCTTCTTGGCGTCACCGTGGACACGGATCTTCGACAGCGTCGCCGTGTCGCCGTAGTTGGCGTTCACCCCGACGATGGAGTTCATCGGGGCGGTCACGTCGATGTCGCTGAGCACGATCGTGCGCTTGTACTGCGTCTTGCAGTTGCCGCAGGAGCGGACCAGCTTGCCGGCGTTCTGCACCTGGAAGCCCGACACGTTCAGCGTGCCGGCGCCGTTGAACTGCAGCACCTTGTCGTCGGCGTTCCTGGCGCCGCCGCCGATCACCTTGTACACCGCGGACGAGGACTTGCCCTTGAAGCTGGCCGCGTCCTCGCCGACGTCCGTCCACCACACGTTCTGCAGTGTGCAACTGCCCTTGCAGTGCACACCGTCCGCCGCCGGGGTGCCGATGATGACGTTCTTGAGGACCGCGCCGTCGGCCAGCTCGAAGAGCGGGTCCTGGCCCTCGTCCTGGCTTCCGGCGCCGAGCGCGCCGGTGCCGTAGAACATCTTCATCCCGCCGTCGCGCACACCGGAGACCGGGATGGTCTTCGACACGGGGGTCTTGCCCTTGTCCGTGGGCCAGGAGGACGCCGCGCCCGCCGTCGACAGCATCGACGTGGTGACGATCGCCGCACCCGTGATGCCGAAAGCGGACACCGCGGCGATCACGGCCCGCCGCTTGGTGGCGCTGCGGCGATGGCGGACGCGCTGTTCTGCTGGTGCAGTCATGTACCGATTCCTCAGATGGGGGGTGGTCTTGCGCGTAGTGGTCGCCACCGGTGAGGAAAGGGTTGCCGCCTCTTCACGAATCTTCACGAGTCGCCGTCACCGTCGTCCACGGCGGCGAAACCACCGCCCGCCGACAGCTGGCGCGAACCGGCCGTGGCCGTCACCGCGTAGTGGTCCCCGCCCGCGTCGCGACCACCGCGGGCGTGGTCGAACTGGCCGGCGAACACCCACTCGCCCGCCGGGACCGTACGGCCCTCCTTGAGCGTCCAGGTGTAGACGAGGAAGCCGTCCCGCTCGGCGACCGTGAGGCTGAAGTCGTCCTCCGGCAGGGAGCGCCAGGCGCCCGCGTCGGAGACCCCGCCGGTCTGGGCGACCCGCAACCGCACGGTCAGCGCGGTCAGTTGCTCGCGGGTCTTGAGCGTGATGTTGCTCTGCGCCCAGAAGTCGTTGCTGTGCGGGTCGACCGAGCCGTCCGACCACAGCGGGCCGTCCTCGGTCGCGGTGCCCGGCCGCTCGGGGGCCGGGGCGCTCGGCGTTCCCGACGGCGGGGGCCCGGACTCGCGGCGCTCGGGCGACCGGCTCGGTGCCGGCTTCGCCGTCACCGGGGGTTCGGGGGCCCGGCTCGTCGCCTCCGGGGACGGCGTGGGCGCCGGGGTCGGCGAGGTCGCCACTTCCCGCTTCCGCGGAGCGGTTTCCTCCTTCACCGCGGACGCCACCGCATAGCCGCCCACCGCCAGGACCCCGGCGACCGCGGCGGTCGCCCCCGCCACCCGTATCCAGCCGAACACCGGCGGACGCGTCGCCCGATGGCCGGAACCGGCCGGACCGGCCATGCCGCGTTCGACCCGGGCCAGCATGCGCTCCCGGTCGGGCTCGTGCGCCCCGGCCGCCTCGTGCAACCGGGCGCGCACCTCCTCGTGCACGTCCCGCCGCATGCTCATCGGTCCCTCCCTCCGCCCTCACCGGTGCGCACGCCCTCCACAGCCGGCGAGCAGCGGGGAGCGCCCAGCGTCGCGTGCATCCGCTGCGGCACGCCCTGCGTCCCCAGCAACCGCTGGAGTTCGGCCATTCCCTTCGAGGTCTGGCTCTTCACCGTACCCACCGACACGCCGAGCGCCAGGGCGGTGTCCTTCTCCGACAGGTCGAACGCGTGCCGCAGCACCACGCAGGCCCGCTTGCGGAACGGCAGCCGGCGCAACGCCTCCTGCACATCGACCACACCCGCGACGTCCGGATTCTCGGTGTTCTCCTCGCGCTGCGACCAGAACAGGGCGATGCGCCGCCGCTCGCGCACCGCGCTGCGGATGCGGGTACGGGCCAGGTTGGCGACCACACCGCGTGCGTACGCCGCCGGATGGTCGGCCGCGCGCACCCGGTCCCAGCGGTGCCACAGCGCCAGCAACGCGTCCGCCGCCAGGTCGTCGGCGGTGTCCGACTCGCCGGTCAGCAGGTGGGCGAGGCGGCTCAGTTCGGCGTAGTGACGCTCGAAGAAGGCGTGGAACTCCACGGAGGCGGCGTCGTCGACGACCGTGCCCACGGGCGACCTCTCCTCCCAGCGGCTACGGGCGCTCCCGGCGGGGCACCCTGTGGCTGTCATGTAGATGACATGTGATCATCCGGGGGAGGCCCGGACGAGATCGGGAAGCGTAGCAGCGATCGTCGAACAGTTCGTACGGGGCTTCGAACGACGTATGGCGGGCCGGACTTCGATTTCGTAACACGAAGAAAACCTGAACGTGGTTCAACGCGACGACAATCCAGCCAGCATCCGCACACCGATCACCCAGGCATCAAGGAGTACGCGCCATGTCCGAATCGCAGAAGGTGGCCGACCGGTCCGACGCCGCGCCACCAGCGGCGAACAGCGTCGACCGGTTTTTCAAGATCTCCGAGCGGGGCTCCACCTTCGGCCGGGAGATCCGCGGCGGCTTCGCCACCTTCTTCACGATGGCCTACATCCTTGTCCTGAATCCCATCATCCTGGGCAGCGCGAAGGACAAGTTCGGGCACCAGCTGGACGCCGTCCAACTCACCACCGCCACCGCCCTGGTGGCCGCCGTCATGACGATCGTCATGGGCGTCGGCGGCAACCTGCCCCTCGCGCTCGCCGCCGGACTCGGTCTGAACGCCGTGGTCGCCTTCCAGATCGCCCCGCTGATGAGCTGGGACGACGCGATGGGCCTGATCGTCCTCGAAGGCCTGCTGATCTGCGTGCTGGTGGTGACCGGTCTGCGCGAGGCCGTCATGCACGCGATACCCCAGCCGCTCAAGCAGGCGATCAGCGTCGGCATCGGCCTGTTCATCGCCTTCATCGGCTTCGTGGACGCCGGGTTCGTCAGCCGCATCCCGGACGCCGCGAACACCACCGTCCCCGTTCAGCTGGGCGGCACCGGCACCCTCGCCGGCTGGCCGATGCTGGTCTTCTGCCTCGGCGTGCTGCTGACGATCGGACTGCTCGCCCGCAAGGTCAAGGGCGCCATCCTCATCAGCATCGTCACCATGACCGCGCTGGCGATCGTGATCAACTCCATGGCCGACATCAAGTCCTGGGGCCTGACGACCCCCTCCTGGCCGGACCGGCTCGTCGACACCCCCGACTTCGGGCTCATCGGCGACTTCGACCTGTTCGGCGCGTTCAGCGCCCCCGGCGTCGGCGTCATCACCGTCGTCCTGCTGATCTTCACCCTCATCCTGTCCGACTTCTTCGACACCATGGGCACGGTGGTCGGCATCAGCGCCGAGGCCGGGCTGCTCGACGAGGAGGGCAAGGTCCCGAACCTCGGCCGGGTGCTGCTCATCGACGGTGCCGCCGCGGTCGCCGGCGGTGCGGCCTCCGCCTCCTCGGCGACCTCCTACATCGAGTCCGCCGCCGGTGTCGGCGAGGGCTCGCGCACCGGCTTCTCCAACCTCGTCACCGGCGGCCTGTTCGGCCTCGCGCTGTTCCTGACCCCGCTGCTCACCATCGTCCCGCTCCAGGCGGCCGCCCCCGCCCTGGTCGCCGTCGGCTTCCTGATGATGACCCAGGTCAAGCACATCGACTGGGACCGCTACGACATCGCCATCCCGGCGTTCCTCACCATCGCGGTGATGCCGTTCACCTACTCCATCACCAACGGCATCGGCGCCGGCTTCCTGGCCTACGTCGTCATCAAGACCGTCCTCGGCAAGGCCAAGGAGGTGCACTGGCTGCTGTGGGGAACCTCGGCGCTGTTCCTCGTGTACTTCGCGATCGACCCGATCGAGCAGCTCCTCGGAGCGAAGTGACGCCTGACGGCCGGTGACACGAGGACGGGCCGCCCCCGGGGGGAAGGGGGCGGCCCGTCTCGTCTGTACAGACGGCTTATCGGCGTCGGGGGTTCAGTTCTTGAGCGCCGCTTGCATCATCGCCTTGGCGACCGGCGCCGCGAGCCCGTTGCCGCTGACCTCCGAGCGGGCCGCGTTCGACTGCTCCACGACGACCGCCACGGCGACCTCCTTGCCCGAGGAGTCGGACTTGCCGTACGAGGTGAACCAGGCGTACGGCGTCTGGCTGTTGTTCTCGCCGTGCTGGGCCGTGCCCGTCTTGCCGCCCACCGTCGCGCCCGGGACCTTGGCGTTCGTGCCCGTGCCCTTGTTCACGACCGTCTCCATCGCCGACCGCAACTGCTCGGCGGTCGAGGAACTGACGATCTCCTTCGAGCCCGCGTCGTCGTCGTAGTCCTCCAGCACATCACCACCGCTGTCGGTGATCTGCGAGACCATGTGCGGCGACACCAGCTTGCCACCGTTGGCGATGGCCGCCGACACCATGGCCATCTGCAGCGGGGTGGCCGTGACGTCGAACTGGCCGATGCCCGTCAGGGCCGTCTGCGACGGGTCCATGTCCGACGGGTACACGCTCGTGTAGGCCCGGACCGGCACATCCAGCTTGTCGTCGTCGAAGCCGAACTTGTCGGCCATCGCCTTCACCTTGTCCTGGCCCAGCTTCACGGCCATCTTCGCGAAGACGTTGTTGCACGAGTACTCCAGCGCCGTGCGGATCGTGGCGTTCGTGCAGGGCGCGTTCGGGTTCTCGTTGGTCAGATCCCGGCTGGTGCCGGGCAGCGTGTACGGGTCCGGGCTGTCCGTCCGCTCGTCCACCGACGAGTACAGCCCGTCCTCCAGCGCGGCCGCCGCCACCACCAGCTTGAACGTCGAGCCGGGCGGCAGCGGCTGCCGCAGCGCACGGTTGACCAGCGGCTTCTCCGGGTCCGCCGTGAGCTTCTTCCAGGCCGTCCCCGCCGTGTTGGCGTCGGTCAGCGACGAAGGGTCGTACGAGGGCGTCGACACCACCGCGAGGATCTTCCCGGTCTTCGGGTCGATGGCGACGGCACCGCCCTTCTTGTCGCCGAGCGCGTCGTAGGCGGCCTTCTGCACGTCCGGGTCGATGGTCGTGACCACATTGCCCGGTTCGGCGCGCTGGTTGGTGAGTGTGTCCATCACGGACTTGAGCCGGCTGTCCGTGCCGTTGAGCAGGTCGGTGTAGATGCCCTCCAGCTGGGTCGGGGCGTACGCCTGCGACGCGTAACCCGTCACCGCCGCGTACAGCGGGCCGTCCGTGTACGTCCGCTTGTACTTCAGGTCGCCCGTCTTCGTCGGCGTCGAGCCGGTGACCGACCGGCCGCCCACGATGATGTTCCCGAGCGGCGCCGAGTACGTCTCGATCGCGTTCCGCCGGTTGTCCTTGTCGTCTGCCAGCGCCTGGCCTTCGTAGAACTGCACCCAGGTCGCCCTGACCAGCAGAGCCAACACCAGGAGCAGCGAGAAGACCGAAGCGCGCCTGATCGTCTTGTTCATTCCGAACGGGAGGACGAGCCACGCCGGGCGGATCGTTCCCGTCCGTCCCGGTTTCTCATCCGGAGGGCCGGTTTTCTCATCCGCCGTTCAGAATGCCGGCCTCGTACGCGGCGATCACCGCCTGCGTGCGGTCGCGGGTGCCGGTCTTGGCCAGGACTGCCGCGACGTGCGATTTCACCGTGGCCGGGCCGACCTCCATCCGGTGGGCGATCTCCGCGTTGGTCAGCCCCCGGGCCATGTGCCGCAGCACCTCCCCCTCGCGTCCCGTGAGCTTCGCCACCCAGGCGGGCGGCGCCGGGTGCGCACGGGCGTGCTCGGTCGCCAGGGTCCGCACGGCCGCCGGGAACAGCAGGCTGTCGCTGCGCGCCACCAGCCGGACCGCCTGTACCAGCGCGTCGGCGTCCGCCCGCTTCAGCAGGAACCCGGCCGCTCCGGCCCGCAGCGCGTCGTACACGTAGGAGTCGTTCTCGAAGGTCGTCACGACGACGATCCGGGGCGGCTCGTCCAGCGTGGCGAGGATCTGCTCGGTGGCGCGGATCCCGTCGGTCTGCGGCATCCGGACGTCCATGAGGACGACCTCCGGCCGCAGTTCCCGTACGACCGACACCGCCTCCGCGCCGGTGGCCGCCTCGCCCACCACGTCCAGATCGGGCTCGGCGGAGAGGATGGCGCGCAACGCGGTGCGCACCATGCGCTCGTCGTCGGCGAGGACGACACGGATCTGGGCCGGGCGGGTCATGCGGGTCCTCTCATCGGCAGTCGTGTCATCGGCAGTCGGGCGTGCAGCCGCCAGGTCCGTGCCGGGGTCGGTCCCGCCGTCGCGGTCCCGCCCAGCAGCCTGGCCCGGTCGGCGATGCCCCGCAGCCCGTGGCCACCGCCCGTGCGCGAGGGGGCGGGGCCGGTCACCGGATTCTCCACGGTGATCTCCAGGTCTGTGCCCGCCACCGCGATCCGCACCTCCACGGCGGCCCGCTCACCGGCGTGCTTGAGGGCGTTGCTCAGCCCTTCCTGCACGATCCGGTAGGCCTCACGGGACAGCAGCGGGGGCAGTGCCTCCGGGTCGGCGTCCACGGCGGCGCTCACCCGCTGTCCGGCCGCCCGGGTACGCCGCAGCAGCCCGTCGAGGTCGTCGGCGAGGGTGGGCGCCGGGGCCGTGCCGGGCGCGTCGCCCTCGCGCAACACGCCCAGCACCGCGTCGAGTTCACCGACCGTACGCCGGGTCGTGTCCTCGATCGCGGCGAGGGCCTCCCGAACGAACTCCGGGTCGGAGTCCAGGACCCGGCGGGCGGCACTCGCCTGCAGGGTGACCGCGCTCAGGGCATGACCGACGGAGTCGTGCAGCTCCCGCGCCAGCCGGTTGCGCACGGCGAGGTCGGCCGCCCGTGCCTCGGCGGCGGCGAGCCGCTCCCGGGGCGTGGGACCGAGCAGCAGGGGCGCCCAGCGGGCCAGCAGGGCTCCGGAGCCGGCCGCGCAGCCGGCGAGGGCGACGAGCGATACCGCGCCCGCGACCGGGGCGAGCGCCAGGGCCCAGGTGTGGTCGAGGACTTCGGGCAGCCCGAGCCGGTCGCCGCGCACCGCCGCGAGGACCGGCAGCGCGATCAGCGTGACGGCGAACGGCGGCAGCGCCAGCGACATCCCCGCGATGATCCCGCCGAACCCGAGATGCAGGGTGAACCAGGCAGCCGTACGGCCCTTCTCGCCCCGCGTGCGCGCGGGCCCGAGGGCGAGCCGGTCCGTGTCCACACCGCAGAGCCAGCGCACGGCGGCCGACTCCAAGGGGCGGGTCAGCGGGAACAGCGAGGTGACGGCCGCGAGCGGCAGACCCAGGCCGAACGAGGCGAGTTGGAGGGGTAAGGAGCCGAAGACGTCGTCGGCACCGATGGCCGGGCCGACGACCACCGAGCCGACCAGGACGTAGGGCATGGCCAGCGCACCGCCGAGGATCAGGTGGATCCAGCGCAGCCGCGCCCGCCGGCCGAACAGCAGCCGGGCGACACCGCTCACACCGAACGCCGCGCGGCCCCGGCCGAGCGCTCCGCGAAGTGGCAGGCGCCGATGGCGGCGACGAGGAGGCCCACGAGCATCTGGCCAGCGTAGGCGAGATGCATCAGCGGCGTGGGGCGGTCGGCGAGGTCCGCCACGCCGCCGAGAGAGGCCAGCGACAGCCATCCGCCCCAGCAGGCGACGGCACCCGAGCCGACCCAGGCGAGAGCGAGCGGCACCGACACGGGCAGGGCCCGGCCGCGCCGGAACGCCAGCAGCACGGCACCGGCGACCGCCGCGAGGAGGAATCCGACGTACAGGGCCTCCAGGACGTAGAACTCCCCGCCCCGCTCCGCCGCCCGGCCCTCGCGCAGGCCCGCGGAGACGCCGCAGGCCCACAGGGCGTGGAGCGTGAGCGGCGGCAGGGCGAGTACGGCGGCGGCCACGGCGAGGACCCGGTGGGCCGGGCCGACGGCATCGGCGGGCAGCTCCGGCACCCGCCCGCGCCACAGATGACACCAGCGGTCCCGGGCGTAGAGCGCGAAGAGGCCGCCGAGGGAGAGCCCCTGCGCGATGAACCCCGTGTACACGACGGCGAACACCCACTCGTCCAGAAACGCCTCCCGGCCGGCGGACGGGGCACCGCCGCCGAACGCCTTGACCACCAGCTGTGCCGGGAACCCGGCCATGATCGGCGCGAGCAGCCCGGTCGCGACCCACACGGGGAACACGAGCAGCCACGCGGGCACCCGCAGTCCCCACGGCCGGGTCAGCACCAGCGCCAGCACGATCACCCCGCTGTCCACCAGGACCGAGAGACCGTTGATCACGGCCATGGCGAGGCGGTCGTCGAGCAGCGCGCTGCCCGCGGGTATTCCGATGTGACTCCCGGCGATCCAGGCCGCTTTGAGGGCGAGGTACGGCACGCAGGAGACGATGGCGACGGCACGCAGGACGCGCCGGGTGCGGCCGGGACCGGCGGGGCGTGGAGCGGCGAGGGGAGCGATCGACTGCGTCATGCGGTCAGGCTCCCGCGCGAGGGGCCGCGGGCACCTCCTGCCCGGCGACGAACCGCCTCCGCCGGGCGGGGGAGAGGCGGACGGCCCGCTCAGCCCTCCAGGATGAGCACCGTCTCGTCGATCTCGGCGCCCCGGGCCGGGGCGTACCCCTGGGCCGCCGCGACCACCCGGAACCCGCACTTCTCCAGCACGCGCAGCGACCCGGTGTTGTCCGACGCCGCCCGCGCGTACAGCGGGCGCTCGGGCACCTCGGCGAGCAGCGCCCGCAGTGCCTGCGTCGCGATGCCCTTGCCCCAGTAGGCGCGGTCGATCCAGTAGGTCACCTCGCGCTCGCCCGGCACCCCGTACACCGCCGCGCTGCCGACCACGTCACCGTCGGCCAGGACCGTACGGGCGACGACGTCGGGCGAGGAGCGCTGCCGGGACCATCGGGTGTCGAAGGCGGCCCGGTCCGCCGGATCCTCCGGGGTGAAGGCCGCCATGCTCAGCGACTCGGGGTCGTTCATCTGCCGGAAGAAGACCGGCAGATCGCTGTCGTGGACCGCGCGCAGCTCGACGTTCATGTCTCAGAGCCTACGGGTGGCCAGTGTCAGCCGGTCCCTCGCGTCGAAGAGCGCGTCCTTCACCAGCTGCTCGTGCGCCGGGGTCAGCCGCGCCACCGGCACCGAGCAGCTGATCGCGTCCCGCGCCGGGGTGCGGTACGGGATCGCCACACCGAAGCAGCGCAGCCCCAGCGTGTTCTCCTCGCGGTCCACGGCGAAGCCCTGCTCCCGCACCTGGCGCAGCTCCTCGATGAGCTTCTCCCGGTCGGTGATCGTGTGCTCGGTCAGGGCGGGCAGCGTCTCCGGGAGCATCTTGCGGACCTGCTCGTCGGAGTACGTGCTCAGCAGCGCCTTGCCGAGGGACGTGGAGTGCGCGGGCAGCCGGCGGCCGACCCGGGTGAAGGGGCGCAGGTAGTGCTGTGACTGGCGGGTGGCCAGGTAGACGACGTTCGTGCCGTCGAGACGGGCGAGGTGGATCGTCTCGGTCGTGTCGTCCGAGAGCCGGTCCAGCGTCGGGCGGGCCGCCGCGACGACCTCGTCACCGTCGATGTACGACGTGCCGACCAGCAGGGCCCGCACTCCGATGCCGTACCGGGTGCCCGTCGCGTCGGTCTCCACCCAGCCCAGCTCGACCAGGGTGCGCAGCAGCATGTAGAGGCTGGACTTGGGATATCCGACGGCCTCCTGGACCGCGGCGAGGGAGTGCATGCCGGGGCGTCCGGCGAAGTATTCGAGCAGTTCAACCGTTCGTACCGCGGACTTGACCTGCGCCCCGCCGCCCGTCTCGCCAGCCGACATCGCCCTTGACCCCTTCGTTGGACGGGAAATAGTCTCCACAGCATATTCATCATCAGAGACAGCGTTCAGTATATCGAACGTCCCTGGTGGATGACCCAGTACTGCGGCAATACATGTGTGGAGGGACCCGCGGTGGCAGCAGCACCAGTCTGGAGTGTCGACCCCCGAACCGGGAAGCAGCGTGAACAGGTTGCGGTGGAGGCCACAGCCCAGGAGGTGGACGCCGCCGTCCGTGCCGCGCACGAAGCGCGCGGCGCCCTCGCCGACCGCGCCGTCCGTGCGGCCTTCCTGCGCACCGCCGCCGACGAGCTCCAGGCGGCCAAGGACTCTCTCGTCGAGACCGCCGACGCCGAGACCGCGCTCGGCCCGGTCCGGCTGACCGGCGAGCTCGCCCGCACCTGCTACCAGCTGCGTGCCTTCGCCGACATCGTCGACGAGGGCGCCTTCCTCGACGTCGTCATCAACCACCCCGACGACACCGCGACCCCGCCGATCCCGGACCTGCGCCGCTACAAGGTGGCGCTGGGTGTCGTCGCCGTCTACTCGGCGTCGAACTTCCCCTTCGCCTTCTCGGTCGCGGGCGGCGACACCGCGAGCGCCCTCGCGGCCGGCTGCCCGGTCGTCGTCAAGTCGCACCCCGACCACCCGGCCCTGTCCGAGTACGTCGCCAAGGTGCTGCGCCGCGCCGCCGCCCGGCACGACATCCCCGAGGGCGTCGTGGGGCTGGTCCACGGCTTCGAGGCGGGCGTCGAGCTGATCAAGCACCCGCTGGTCGCGGCGGCCGGCTTCACCGGCTCCGTGCGCGGTGGCCGGGCGCTGTTCGACGCGGCGGCGGCCCGTCCGGTCCCCATCCCCTTCCACGGCGAGCTGGGCTCCCTGAACCCGGTCGTCGTCACCGAGGCCGCGGCCGCCGAGCGGGCCGAGGCGATCGGCGCCGGTCTCGCCGGCTCCATGACGCTGGGCGTCGGCCAGTTCTGTGTGAAGCCGGGCCTCGTCCTGGCGCCTGCCGGAGCCGCGGGCGACGCCCTGCTGAAGTCCCTGACGGACGCCGTGAGCGACACCGACGCCGGTGTCCTGCTCGACCACCGCATGCGCGACAACTTCGTGGCCGGCGTCGCCGAGCGGGCCGAACTGCCCGACGTCGACTCCCCGGTCACCCCCGGGGCGGGCGGCGAGCACACCGTCAGCGCGGGCTTCCTCACGGTGCCGGCGAGCCGGCTGGCCGCGGAGGGCGAGCACGACCTGCTGCTGGAGGAGTGCTTCGGGCCGGTCACCGTGGTGGCCCGCTACGAGGACGAGGCCGAGGTGAAGGCGGTGCTGTCGCGGCTGCCGGGCAACCTGACGGCGACGGTGCAGCTGTCCGAGGAGGAGGCGGCGGGCCAGGGCCGCGGCGCGGAGATCCTCGCGGAGCTGACGCCGCTGGCGGGGCGCGTGCTGGTGAACGGCTGGCCGACGGGGGTCGCCGTCGCGGCGGCCCAGCATCACGGTGGGCCGTACCCGGCCACGACGTCGACGTCCACGTCGGTGGGCGGGACGGCGATCGAGCGGTGGATGCGGCCTGTTGCTTATCAGAACGCGCCGTCTGCGCTGCTTCCCGCCGAGTTGCGGGATGAGAACCCCTTGGGGCTGCCTCGTAGGTTCAACGGGCGTCTGGAGCGTTGACACCGTAGGGGTGCGGTGGATTGCGGGCTGCCGGCTTCGTTGTGGTTGATCGCGCAGTTCCCCGCGCCCCTGAGGGGCGGAGCTGAAAGACTTGGTCGAATGGATCTGATACTTCCCGAACTCCCTTTCGGCCTGCGCAGCTACGGGCCCGAAGCCCATTGGTCCCATGAGGACGGTGTGCTCACCGGATGGGCCGGGGCGCGGCAGGACCGGTTCGTGCCGCCCACCGGGGAGGGGCTGGACCCCGCTTCCGACGCGCCCCGGCTGCTCGGGGCGCCGGAGGGCGACTTCCAGCTGATCGCCAAGGTCACCGTCGGGTTCGGCGCGGCCTTCGACGCCGGGGTGCTCTACGTCCACGTGGGCGAGCGCGCCTGGGCCAAGCTCTGCCTGGAGTACTCCCCGGACGTGCCCACCGTCTGCACGGTGGTCACCCGGGGGCACTCCGACGACGCCAACTCCTTCACCGTTGACGGCAGTTCCGTCTGGCTCCGGGTGAGCCGCACGGGCCGCGCCTTCGCCTTCCACGCCTCACGCGACGGTGAACGCTGGATCTTCGTCCGCCTGTTCACCCTCGGCGACGAGAAGGAGACGGAGGCGGCCCTGGTCGGTTTCATGACCCAGTCGCCGATGGGGGAGGGCTGCGTGGTGACGTACGACCACATCGAGTTCCGGCCCACCTGGCCGGACGATCTGCGCGACGGCAGCTGAGGCCGGGCCGGGAACCGCGGCCCGGCCGGTCCCGTCCTCCGTTGCATGATCAACGACAGAGTGACGCCCGACCGTGTGATCCGCACCGTCCTGCCCGCCGAGGTGGCGGACGTCGTCGCCCTGCACGCCCGGGCCCGGGCCACGTACTACCCCGACGGGCTGCCGCAGGACGGCACCGACTGGTCCGCTTCCTGGCGCAGCGCCCTCACCCGGCCGGACGGCCGGGTGCTGTGCGTCGCGGAGGCGGGCCGCATCATCGGCCTGGCCTCCTTCCGCGTCCCCGAGGACACCCCGGCGGACACGGTGAAACTGTTCCAGTTCCACGTCGACCCCGACCACTGGCGCCATGGAGTCGGCAGCGCCCTGCACGCGGCCTGTGTGGAGGAGTGGCAGGCCGACGGCAGGCGTACGGCCGTGCTCGACGTGCACGTCGACAACGTACGGGCGCAGGCGTTCTACCGGCGGCAGGGCTGGGTCCCGGAACCGGCCGGGCCGGGAGATCACCACTTGTGCATGCGGTTCGGCCTGCCCGGGGAATGAAGCGGCCTGCTTGAACGTTCATGCACCTGGCGGAGGGAGTCTCCGTGCCCGTACGACCTGGAGAGAGCCGAGACATGCGCGTCGAGATCTGGAGCGACATCGCCTGCCCCTGGTGCTACGTGGGCAAGGCCCGCTTCGACAAGGCGCTGCGGGACTTTCCGCACCGCGACGACGTCGAGGTGGTGCACCGCTCCTTCGAGCTGGATCCGGGCCGCGCCAAGGGCGACATCCAGCCCGTGATCACGATGCTCACCAAGAAGTACGGGATGAGTGCCGCGCAGGCCGAGGCCGGCGAGGACAACCTCGGGGCCCAGGCCGCCGCCGAAGGCCTCGACTACCGCACCCGCGGACGCGACCACGGCAGCACCTTCGACATGCACCGCCTGCTGCACCTCGCCAAGGAGCAGGGCCGCCAGGAGCAGCTGCTCGACCTGCTCTACCGGGCCAACTTCGCCGAGGAGCGCTCCGTCTTCGACGACGACGAGCGGCTGGTGGAGCTCGCCGCAGCCGCGGGCTTGGAAGCGGAGGCCGTGCGCGCGGTGCTCGCCGACCCGGACGCGTTCGCCGACGAGGTCCGCGCCGACGAGCGCGAGGCCGCGCAGCTCGGGGCGAACGGCGTGCCCTTCTTCGTGCTCGACCGGAAGTACGGCGTCTCCGGCGCCCAGCCCGCCGAGGTCTTCGCCCAGGCCCTGACCCAGGCGTACGGCGAGCACGCGCCCTTGAAGATCGTCGACGGCGGCGAGGACGCGGACGCCTGCGGCCCGGACGGCTGTGCCGTGCCCCAGCGCTGAAACGCCCAGCTCGGAGCGCATCCATAAGCGCTCCTTGGCGGCATCACGCAGAAATCGGCAATGGACGGGGAGATCCCGGGGACGCAGAGTGGTCCCATGGAGACCTTCGAGAACCTCGTCCGTGCCGAGTTCACCCCGAAGCACACCTACCTCAACACCGCGAGCAACGGGCTCCTGCCCGCCCGTACCGTCACCGCCGTGCAGCAGGCGGTGCGGATGCGTGCCGAGGGCACGCCCCTGGGTCCCTTGTACGAGGACGTGGAAGCCGCCCGCGCGTCCTTCGCCCGGCTGGCCGGAGTTCCCGCCGAGCGGGTCGCGACGGGTGCCTCGGTCGCCGAGTACGGCGGGCTGATCGCCGCCTCGCTGCCCGCCGGTGCCGAGGTCCTCACGGCGGAGGCCGACTTCTCCTCGCTGGTGAACCCGTTCCACGCGCGCGGCGACCTCAAGGTGCGGTCCGTGCCCCTGGAGCGGCTCGCCGAGTCCGTCCGTCCCGGCACCGCGCTCGTCGCGGTCAGCGCCGCCCAGTCCGCCGACGGCCGTCTCGCCGACCTGCCCGCGGTGCGCGAGGCGGCCCGGGCGCACGGCGCCCGCACCTACGTCGACGCCTCCCAGTCGGCCGGCTGGCTGCCGATGGCGGCCGACGCGGACGACTTCCTCGCCGCCGTCGGATTCAAGTGGCTCATGGGCCCGCACGGGGCCGCCTTCTTCGTCACCCCGCCGGACTTCGGCGGACTCACACCGCTGCTCGCCGGCTGGGTGGCCGGCGAGGTCCCCTGGGCCAGCTGCTACGGCCCCGTCGAGGAACTCGCCCACTCCGCGCGGCGGTTCGACGTCAGCCCCGCCCTCTTCACCTATGCGGGACTGCGCGCGTCCCTGGAACTGCTGGAGGAAATCGGCGTCGACGTCGTGCACGCCCACGACGTCGGCCTCGCGGACCGCTTCCGTGCCGGGCTCGCGGAGCTGGGCCACGAGCCGGTCGCCGCGCCCGGCTCGGCGATCGTGTCGGTGCCGGGACTCGGCCACCGGCAGGGCGAACTGAGCCGGCAGGGCATCGAGGTGTCCGACCGGTCCGGCAACCTGCGGGCGGCGTTCCACCTCTACAACACGCCCGCGGACGTGGACCGGCTTCTGAAGGTCCTGGCGGCATGACAGAACCGGGTGGGGCCTCCCGTCCCACACGAGGAGGCCCCACCCGGCAGCTCTGTCACGCGGCCACAGCACCGCCGACGACGGTCACTTCACCGGTCACCGGTCACCGCTCACGACGGTCGGTTCACCGGTCACCGCTCACGACGGTCGGTTCACCGGTCACCGCTTACGGCGGTCACCGCACCGGCGTGAAGTCCCGCGCCCCGATGAACTCCGGGCGCCGGACCGGGGCCGCGAACGGTTCCACCGCCGTGTTCTCCACGCTGTTGAACACGATGAACACGTTGCTGCGCGGGAACGGCGTGATGTTGTCGCCGGAACCGTGCATGGCGTTGCAGTCGAACCAGGTCGCCGAACCGGCCTTGCCCGTGAACAGCTTGATGCCGTGCTGCGTGGCCATCCGGGTCAGCGCCTCGTCCGACGGCGTGCCCGCGTCCTGCATCTGCAGCGACTTCTTGTAGTTGTCCTTCGGCGTCTCACCCGCACATCCGAGGAACGTCTTGTGCGACCCCGGCATGATCATGAGTCCGCCGTTGGTGTCGTAGTTCTCGGTCAGCGCGATCGAGACCGACACCGTGCGCATCCGCGGCAGACCGTCCTCGGCGTGCCACGTCTCGAAGTCCGAGTGCCAGTAGAAGCCACTGGCGCCGAACCCCGGCTTGACGTTGATCCGCGACTGGTGGACGTACACGTCCGAGCCCAGGATCTGCCGCGCCCGTCCGACGACCCGCTCGTCACGGACCAGCCGGGCGAACACCTCGCTGATCTTGTGCACCTCGAAGACCGTGCGGATCTCCTTGGACTTCGGCTCGACGATCGACCGCTCGTCGGCACGCATGTCCGGGTCGTGCACCAGCCGGTTGAGCTCGTTCCGGTAGACCGCGACCTCGTCCTCGGTGATGAGCTCGTCGATCGCCAGGAAGCCGTCGCGCTCGAAGGACAGCAGGTCGGCCGGGTCGACCGGGCCCGGGGCGTCGGGCGCGCCCCAGACGACCGGGTCCTGACGCGGGGTCAGCGCCTCGACGGCACCGCGACTGGGATAGAGGTCCGGGATACCGGTGGTGGTGTCGGTGGTGGCGGTCATGGAAACGTCACACCTCCTCGGTGAGCAGCGGGTAGACGCCGTTCTCGTCGTGGTCCTCCCGTCCGGTCACGGGCGGGTTGAACACGCAGAGGCAGCGGAAGTCCTGCTTGACCCGCAGCGTGTGCCTCTCGTGCCCGTCCAGGAGGTACATCGTGCCGGGCGTGATCGTGTGGGTCAGCCCGGTCTCGTGGTCGGTCAGCTCGGCCTCGCCCTCCACGCAGACGACGGCCTCGATGTGGTTCGCGTACCACATCGACGTCTCCGTACCCGCGTAGAGGACCGTCTCGTGCAGGGAGAAGCCGACCTTCTCCTTGGCGAGGACGATGCGTTTGCTCTCCCACGTACCGGACGCCGCCTTCACGTGCCGGTCGGTACCTTCGATCTCCTTGAACGAACGGACAATCACGGTGCTGCGATGCCTCCTAGATGGGTGGTGCTCTCGGTGCTGTGTCAGGCGGTCTCTCGGACGGCGCGGGCCAGTGTGCTCAGGCCCTCGTCCAGTTCCTCGGGCGTGATGGTGAGCGCGGGGAGCAGCTTCACGACCTCGCTCTCCGGGCCGGACGTCTCGATGAGCAGTCCGAGCTCGAAGGCGCGTTTGGCGATCTTGCCCGCGCGGGCCTTGTCGTGGAACTCCATGCCCCACACCAGGCCGCGGCCCCGGTACTCCTTCACGTCGGCCAGGTTCTCCTCGGTGATGGAGATCAGCGCCTGCTCGACCTGCTCGCCGCGCTTGCGGGTCTGCTTCTCCATCGCGGAACCGTCGGCCCAGTAGGTCTCCAGGGTCGCGGTGGCCGTGACGAACGCGGGGTTGTTGCCACGGAAGGTGCCGTTGTGCTCGCCGGGCTCCCAGACGTCCAGCTCGGGCTTGAACAGGCACAGCGACATGGGCAGGCCGTAGCCGCTGATCGACTTGGAGACGGTGACGATGTCCGGCACGATGCCCGCCTCCTCGAAGGAGAAGAACGCGCCGGTACGGCCGCAGCCCATCTGGATGTCGTCGACGATCAGCAGCATGTCCTGCCGCTCGCACAGCTCGGACAGGGCGCGCAGCCACTCGGGCCGGGCCACGTTGATGCCGCCCTCGCCCTGCACGGTCTCGACGATCACGGCGGCGGGCTTGTTGAGGCCGGAGCCCTGGTCCTCCAGCAGCCGCTCGAACCACAGGAAGTCCTCGACCGTGCCGTCGAAGTAGTTGTCGAACGGCATCGGGGTGCCGTGCACCAGCGGGATACCGGCGCCGGCGCGCTTGAAGGCGTTGCCGGTGACGGCCAGCGAGCCCAGCGACATGCCGTGGAAGGCGTTGGTGAACGACACGATCGACTCGCGCCCCTTCACCTTGCGCGCCAGCTTCAGCGCGGCCTCCACGGCGTTGGTGCCGGTCGGGCCGGGGAACATGACCTTGTACGGCAGGTCGCGCGGGCGCAGCAGCAGGTTCTGGAAGGCCTCCAGGAACGTGCGCTTGGCCGTGGTCGACATGTCGAGCCCGTGCGTGACGCCGTCCCGCTCCAGGTAGTCGATCAGCGCGCGTTTCAGCACCGGGTTGTTGTGCCCGTAGTTCAGTGACCCGGCTCCGGCGAAGAAGTCGAGGTACTCATGGCCGTCCTCGTCGTACATGCGGCTGCCCACCGCACGGTCGAAGACGGTGGGCCAGCCGCGGCAGTAGCTGCGCACCTCGGACTCGACGGTCTCGAAGACGCTCAGGTCGGGCTGGGTGATGGTCACGACGAATCGCTCCTCGGTACGTGGGGGAAGTCTGCGGGAGTGGGGTGGGGAGGGAAGTCTCAGTGGGGCAGCGGGCCGATGCGGTACAGGACCTCGGGGTCGTGCGGCCCGTCCGGGAACACGGCCGTGTCGAACAGCACCTCGCGCTCCAGCCGCGCGCCGTGACGCTCGGCGAACGACGTGAACAGGCGCTCCGAGGCGGTGTTGCCCGGGGTGATGGTGGTCTCCACCGTCGTCACCCCGAGGTCGGCGACGGTCCGCGCGACCAGGCCGTCGAGCAGCGCGGCGGCCAGTCCGCGCCCGCGGTGGGCCTCGTCCACCGCCACCTGCCAGACCAGCAGGGTGCGCGGGCTGTCCGGCCGCACGTACCCGGTGATGAAACCCATCGGCTCGCCCTGCTCGTCGCGGGCGACGGCCGAGGTGGCGGCGAAGTCCCGGCACCACAGCAGATAGCTGTAGGACGAGTTCAGGTCGAGAACCTTCGAGTCCTTCGCCATCCGCCAGAGTGCGGCTCCGTCAGCCACGGTGGGGCGGTCGATTTGCGGATCTGCTTGTACGGCAGTCATGCAAATTGAACTTACCCAGCGAAATTCGAAATTGCATCGCCGATCGGGGTTACATATGGACCTCGTCTGTGTTATCACGCGAGCGCGAGGGATCACACAGAAGGGCGGCGAGATGCCCGGTATTGTCCGGGTAATACCGGGCAAAGTGGTCACGATGTGTAACGCGTCACAACCGTGTAAGCCTCGCGAGGGCTGTCAGAATTTCCCCGCCGAGTGTCCTCAAAATCTGCGCGTTTAGGACCGGGAAAAGCGGGCAGAAGAATACGGGAAGCTTTTCTTGAGGAAATTCTTAATTGTGTGCCAGCTTACATGTGGGGTTGCGGAAAGCACGTGGAATTCAGGCCCCGGTCACTCCGTCGATGCGTTCCCGCAGGAGATCGGCGTGACCATTGTGCCGTGCGTACTCCTCGATCATGTGGATGAACACCCAGCGCAGACTGACCTCCATCCCCGGCACCGGCCCCTCGGCGACCCGCCCGATGTGGTCCAGCGGCAGCCCGGCGCACAGCTCCCGCCCCCGCGCGATCTCCCGCCGCCAGTTCCCGAGCGCCTCGTCGAGCCCACGCGCCGGATCCAGCGCGTAGCCCATCGCGTCCTCGTACACGGGCGGTACGGCGAGCCCGCCGGCCACCCGCTGGAACCAGTTCCGCTCGACCTCGGCGAGGTGCTGCACCAGCCCGAGCAGGGTCAGCGACGACGGCTCGGCCGCCGCGATCCGCACCTGCGCGTCGTCCAGCCCGGCGCACTTCAGCTCCAGCGTGGCCCGGTGGAAGTCCAGCCAGCTCTCGAGCATGGCCCGCTCATCGCCCGTGAGGCGAGGGACGGGGCGGCCGTCGGGGAGAACAGGAGGGGCGTCGGCAGGTGTGTTGGCGGTCATACGGGGAGCATGGCACGGGGCACCGACAACAGTGCCCCGGCGCGTCCCTGCCGAGGACTACCGCCACGCCTCCTCGGCGGCCCGCAGCGCGCCCTCCACGTCCACCGGCAGACCCTGCTCGGACAGTGCCGCACCCAGGGCCGCCAGACTCGCCCGCACGGCACCCTGCGTCGCGTCCCCGCCGTAGTGGTTGACCCGGATCATCTCCTTGGCCAGCGCACCCCCGCCGGCGGCGAGCGGCACCGCCGGATCCGCCTCCAGCGCCCGCCGGACCAGCTCCGACGCCACCACCTGGGACGGCGCCCGCAACGTCGTGGCGACGGGCGCCGCGTCCCGGGCCTCGTACACGTACGGCTCCAGGCCGCCGCCGAGCGCGACCGCCCCGGCCCGGGTCGCCGCCGCGGCGGACGCGTGCCGGGCCATCACGGCGTCCAGGCCGGCCGCCTCGATCCGCTCCACGCACGCCTCCAGCGCCAGCATCTCCAACTGGGCGGGCGCGTGCAGCAGCGCCTTGCGGCCGCCGTCGATCCACCGCTCCTTCCAGTCGAGGAGCGACAGGTACGACCGGCGCGGAGCCTGCGGGTTGGCGGCCATCCGCGCCCAGGCCCGCTCGCTCACGGACACCGCCGACACCCCGGCCGGGCCGCCCATCGCCTTCTGCGCCCCGATCACGCACAGGTCCACGCCCCACGCGTCCGGCAGCACCGGCTCGGCCCCGATGGACGCCACGGCGTCCAGGTAGAACAACGCCCCGTGCGCCCGTACGACCGCGCCGATCTCCGCGACCGGGTTGGTGTTGCCGGTCGCCGCCTCCGCGTGCACCAGCGACACGAAGTCGATCTCCGGGTGCTCGGCGAAGGCCTGCCGGATCTGCTCGGCCGTGACCGCCGTGTGGAAGGGCACCGCCAGGTCGATCACCGTGGCGCCGCAGTCCCGGAGCCAGTCGCCGAAGGTCTGGCCGTACGGTCCCGTGATGACGTTCAGCGCCGTCGTTCCCGGACCGGCCGTGGCACGGATCGCGCCCTCCAGCGGCAGCAGCGCCTCGCCCTGCATGATCACGACGTCCTGCCCGGTGCTCAGCAGCCGCGCCACACGGTCCTCGATCGCGGCGAAGCGGTCCGCGCCGAGCGGGGCCAGGTCCAGAAACGGATGCGTCACGGCAATGCTCTCTTCACTCACGGCAGGTTCGGCCGCATCGAGGGTAACCGGCGGCCCTCGGCCCCCTGCGCGGCGAGTCCCGCGACCACCGGCCCCCGTCGATGGACCGCGCCCGCCTCACTAAGGTGCGGTGCATGAGCGATCAGGTGGTGCTGCACGTGAAGGGGCGGGTGCTCGTCGGACCGGAGGACGTCCGGGACGAGTTGTGGGTGGTCGACGGCCGCGTCTCCTACGACCGTCCCGCCGGCGCCCGCGACATCCGCACGGTCGTCGGCTGGGCCCTGCCCGGCCTCGTCGACGCACACTGCCACGTCGGGCTCGACCGGCACGGTCCGGTCCCCGAGGACGTCGCGGAGAAGCAGGCCCTGACGGACCGGGACGCGGGCACCCTGCTCATCCGAGACGCCGGCTCGCCCTCCGACACCCGCTGGATCGACGACCGCGAGGACCTGCCGAAGATCATCCGCGCCGGGCGGCACATCGCCCGCACCCGCCGCTACATCCGCAACTACGCCTGGGAGATCGAGCCGGAGGACCTGGTCGCCTATGTCGCCCAGGAGGCCCGCCGCGGCGACGGCTGGGTCAAGCTGGTCGGCGACTGGATCGACCGCGACCTCGGCGACCTCTCGGCCTGCTGGCCACGCGACGCCGTCGAGGCGGCCATCGCCGAAGCCCACCGCCTGGGCGCGCGTGTGACCGCGCACTGCTTCTCGGAGGACTCCCTGCAGGACCTCGTCGAGGCGGGCATCGACTGCATCGAACACGCGACGGGCCTGACCGAGGACCTCATCCCGCTGTTCGCGCGGCGCGGTGTCGCCATCGTCCCGACCCTGGTCAACATCGCGACCTTCCCGCAGCTCGCCGACGGCGGCGAGAGCAAGTTCCCCCGCTGGTCGGCCCATATGCGCCGGCTCCACGAACGCCGCTACGACACCGTGCGGAACGCCTACGACGCCGGCATCCCCGTCTTCGTCGGCACCGACGCCGGCGGCGGTCTCGCCCACGGGCTGGCCGCGGCCGAGGTGGGTGAGCTCGTCACGGCCGGCATCCCGCCCGTCGAGGCCCTCGCCGCGGGCACCTGGACCGCACGCCGCTGGCTCGGCCGCCCCGGCCTGGAAGAGGGCGCCCCGGCCGACCTCGTCGTCTACGACGAGGACCCGCGGGCCGACGTACGGGTGCTGGCGTCGCCGCGCCGGGTGGTGCTGAACGGGCGCGTGGTCGGGTAGGGCCCCGGGAGCCGATCGCGCGACCGGCCCTGAGGGGGAGCGGTGGGGAACGCCGTGTGCCGTGGCAACCGGCATGGACGCAGGGTCTCGCCACGTCGGGGGAGCGGTGGCCCTGGCCCGCCGCCGCGGCCGACCCGGCGGCCCGGGGCGCGACGGCAGGTGTCCTCAGAGCTGCAGCGCCTGCTCCAGCGCCCGCAGAAACCCGTCGGTCGTCCCGCGGTCCCGCACCGCCAGCCGGAGCCACTGCCCGTCCAGCCCGGGGAAGGTGTCCCCGCGGCGCACGGCGTAGCCGAGGTCGCGCAGGCGCCGGCGGACGGCGGACGCCCCCGGCAGGCGGAGCAGGACGAACGGGCCCTGCGCGGGCCCGGCCACCCGCAGTCCGGCCGGGGCGAAGCGGGCGAGGCCCGCCAGCAGGTGCTCGCGGTCCGCCGCGACGCGGTGCGCCGCGTGGGCCGCCTCCGCCAGCGCCCGGGGCCCCACGCACGCCTCGGCCGCGGCCAGCGCCGGGGTCGACACCGGCCACAGCGGCTGGGCCCGCTGAAGGTCCTCGACGGTCTCGGGCGCCGCCAGCACGTACCCGATCCGCAGCCCGGCCAGCCCCCACGTCTTGGTCAGGCTGCGCAGCACCACCAGGCCGGGCACGTCGACGCGCCCGGCCAGGGCCTCGCGCTCGCCCGGCACGGCGTCCATGAACGCCTCGTCCACCACCAGCACCCGCCCGGGCCGGGCGAGTGCGGCGATCGCGTCCGCCGGGTGCAGCACCGACGTCGGGTTCGTGGGGTTGCCGATGACCACCAGGTCCGCGTCCTCGGGGACGGCCGCCGGGTCCAGCCGGAAACCGTCCTCCTCCCGCAGCAGCACCCGGCCGACCGTGTGCCCCGCGTCCCGCAGTGCCGCCTCCGGCTCCGTGAACTGGGGGTGGACGACGACCGGCCGGCGCACCTTCAGCGCCCGCGCCAGCAGCACGAACGCCTCCGCCGCACCCGCCGTCAGCAGCACCCGCTCCACCGGCAGCCCGTGCCGCGCGGCCACCGCCGCCCGCGCGGCCCGCCCGTCCGGGTAGGCGGCGAGCCCGCCGAGGGACGCGGCGATGTGCTCCCGCAACCAGACCGGCGGCGTGTCCGCACGGACGTTCACGGCCAGGTCGACGAGCGCACGGCCGTCGTCACGGACCTCCGCGTCCCCGTGGTGACGCAGATCGTGCCCGCTCTCAGTGCGCATGCGAGTGAGCGCCGTGGTGGTGGTGCCCGTGACCGTGCCCGTGGTGGTGGTCGTCGTCGTCCGGGTGGAAGTGCGGCTGCTGCGGCATGCCCACCTTGTCCTCGAAGCCCGGCAGCGCGATGCGGTACACGCACGAGTCGCAGTTCATCCGCAGATCGCCCTTGACGGCCTCCTCGTACCGCTCCCACACCAGGTCGAGCAGCTCCGGCTCCGGCCCGATGACGTCGGCCGACAGCACCTCGGCCTCCGGGTGGGCGGCCGCCCAGCCCTCCGTCTGGTGCCGCACCCGGTCCGGCAGGATGCCCGTGAACAGGAAGTAGGGCAGGACCACGATCCGCCGCGCGCCCAGCCGCACACAGCGGTCGAGACCGCTCGGCACGTCCGGCGCCGCCAGCGACACGAACGCCGTCTCGACGCCCGCGTACCCGCGCCCTTCCCACAGCAGCCGGGCCGCCTTGTGCACCTCGGCGTTGGCGTCCGGGTCCGTGGAGCCGCGCCCCACCAGCAGCACCGTCACGTCGGACCGGTCACCCGGCGTGCGGCCCGCCGACCCCAGGGCCTCGTCCAGCCGCCGCTCCAGCACGTTCAGCAGCGCCGGGTGCGGGCCGAGCGGACGCCCGTAGGTGTACGAGATGCCCGGGTGCCGCTCCTTCTCGCGGGCCAGGGCCGCCGGGATGTCGCCCTTGGCGTGCCCGGCGGACACCAGCATCAGCGGGACGGCGGCGAAGCGCCGCACGCCCTGCTCGACCAGTTCGGTGACGGCCTCGCCCAGCGGCGGCGGGGACAGCTCGATGAAGCCGCCCGCGACGGGCAGTTCGGGGTGCCGGGCCCCCAGCTGCCGTACGAAGTCGCGGAACGCCTCGGCTCCGGCGTCGTCCCGGGTGCCGTGGCCGGCGATGAGCAGGGCGGGCGGGGTGGTCACAGTTTCTCCTCGGCGGAAGTGGGGTGGTACAGCAGGGCGTTGAGCGCGGCGGCGGCGACCGCCGACCCGCCCTTCTCGGACACGTTGCTCACGGCGGGCAGGCCGCTCTCGCGCAGCGCGGCCTTCGATTCGACGGCTCCGACGAAACCGACGGGCAGTCCGATGACGAGCGCGGGGTCGGCGTCGAGCGTCAGCAGCTCCTCCAGCGCGGTCGGCGCGTTGCCGATCACCCAGAGGGCGCCGGGGCCGACCTGCTCGTACGCGAGCCGGATGGCGTGCGCGGACCGGGTCAGCCCGGGACCGGCCTGGGCGTCCCCGAGGCGGCAGACGGTCTCGCGCCGCGTGATGCCGGCGCCGACCATCGCCACGTCCACGACCACGGGCGCCCCGGCGTGCAGCGCCGCGTGCGCCTTCTCCAGGTCGGCCTCGTCCATGACGAGGTCGCCGGCGTAGTCGAGGTCGGCGGCGGAGTGGACGACCCGCTCCACGACCGCCCGGGTCAGGGGCGGGAAGTGCGAGGTGTCCAGCCGGGCGCGCATGCGCCGGTAGGACTCCACCTCGATGGGATGGACGACACGGTTCACTCGGAGCCCTCCTGCGCCGACTGCCAGCGGTAGCCGCGCGGGGTCACCATGCGCCCCGCGATGTCCCGGGTCGCCGTGTTGCCCACGGTCACGACCGTCATCATGTCGACCGTCGCCGGGTCGAGGGAGCCCAGGGTGGTGAGCCGGCTGGACTCGTCCGGACGCGAGGCGTTGCGCACCACACCAACCGGCGTCTGCGGTGTCCGGTGCTCGGCGAGGATGCCCAGCGCCTTGGGAAGCTGCCAGTCACGGCCGCGCGAACGGGGGTTGTAGAAGGTGACCACGATGTCCGCCTCGGCCGCCGCCCGCACCCGCCGCTCGATGACCTCCCACGGCGTGTGCAGGTCGGACAGGCTGATCGACACGTGGTCGTGGCCCAGCGGGGCGCCCAGGATCGCACCGGCCGCGAGCGCCGCCGTCACGCCGGGCACGCCGACCACGTCGATGTCGTCCGAGGCCTTGGCCAGCGCCGGGGAGGCCATGGCGTAGACGCCCGCGTCCCCGCTGCCGATCAGCGCGACGGCCTGCCCCTTGCGGGCCTCCTCGACGGCCGTGCGCGCCCGCTCCTCCTCGGCCCCGAGCCCCGACTCCAGGATCCGGGTGCCGGGCCGCAGCAGATCGCGGATCTGGTCGACGTACTGGTCGAGCCCGACGAGCACGGAAGCGCGCCGCAGTTCGGCCTTCGCGCGGGGCGTGAGCAGGTCCCGGGCGCCCGGCCCGAGCCCGACCACTGCGAGCCGCCCGCGCCCCGGACGCCGTACGACGGCACAGGTCGCCATGGCCGGGCTCGCGGCCGACTTCCGCTTCGGGACGAGGAGTTCGCCACCGCCGACGAGCGCGGCGGCCTCCGCCACGGACGGCGTCCCGACGGCGGCGAGCGGCGCGTCGGACGGGTTGGGCACGTCGACCCCGGCCAGCTCCTCGGCGGAGTACGTCACCAGGGGCACCCCGAGCCGCCGCGCGGCCCCGACGATGCCGGGCTCCTCGGCCTTGGCGTCGACGGTGGCCAGCTCCGCGACGGACGCCACGGACAGCCCGGCCTCCCGCAGGGCGTCCTCGACCAGTCCGAGGACCTCCTCCACGGGCGCGCCCTTGGACGCCCCGACCCCGACGACCAGCGTCGGCGGACGCAGCACGACCTCGCGCTCGGCCGCCTCGACGAGCCGGTCGGTCACCCGGATCGTGTACGACCCCTGGTCCGCGACCGGCAGCGGCGGCAGCGGCCAGGCCACCTCGGCCCGCAGCGCCACCGCCTCGCCGTCCAGCAGCGCCCGCGAGACCCCGGCGACATCGCCTTCCACGGGCAGGCCGAGGGTGTCCAGGCCCGCCAGGTCCACGGCGTCCGTGGCCGTCGTCACCACCGGCTCGGCGCCCAGCAAGTCACCCACTTCGCGGGCCAGTTCGTTGGCGCCGCCCGCGTGCCCGCCCAGCAGGGACACGGCGAACCGCCCGCCCTCGTCGACGCACACCACGCCCGGGTCCTCGGTCTTGCCGGACAGCAGCGGTGCCACCAGCCGCACCACCGCGCCCGTCGCCAGGAAGCACACGAGTTGCTCGCACTGCGCGAACGCGGTCCGTACGGCGTCCCCGACGGGACCCTCGTACACCCGGGTGCGGTCCGGCCACGCGGCGGCCAGCCGGTCCCGGGCAGCCGCTCCCGCCGCGGTGGCGGAAATGAGGCCGATCACTGGGCGACTCCTTCTTCGACAGCTGCCGGGGGCCGGACGCCCCACAGCAGGAAAACGGGGTTGGTCGCCGCGAGCCGGGTCACGTCCCCGGGCAGCGGCGCGAGCCGCGACGACTGCAGGAGCACGCCGTCGCAGGTGAAACCGGCGCTCGTCAGGGCCTCGCGCGCGGCCGGTACGCGGTCGAGCGCGGCCATGGCGACGACCACGGTGCGCCGGGCGCGGCGCGCGCACGCGGCGACGATCGCGGGCAGTTCGCGCCCGCCGCCCCCCACGAACACGGCGTCCGGGGTCTCGGCGAGCTCCACCAGCGCCTCCGGCGCCGCGCCCCGCACCACCCGCACGTCCACACCGTGCGCTGCGGCGTTGGCACGGACCCGCTCGACCCCGTCCGCGGTCTTCTCCACGGCGGTCACGGCCGCACCGAGCCGCGCGCACTCCACGGCGACGGACCCCGAGCCCGCGCCCACGTCCCACACCAGGTCGCCCGGGCGCGGCCCCAGCCGGGCCAGGGCCAGCGCCCGCACCTCGAACTTGGTGATCATCGAGTCGCGGTGGGCGAACTCCGCCTCCTCCAGGGCCCAGCCAGCGGGCTGCTCCCCGGGCCCCGCGACCGTCCGAACCGGCCCGAGCGCCCGCGCCTCGTCCAGGCACAGCACCACGTTCACCCCGGTACCCCAGTCCCGTGCCGCGGCCTCGGCGGGCGTCACCCGCTCCACGCGCTCCGCGTCCGAGCCGAGCCCGGAGGCGACGACCAGCACCCGCGCCGCCTCCCGCAACGCGGCACCCAGCTCCGCGGGACCCGCGCCCGGACCGGTCAGCACGGCCGTCTTCGCCTGCGCCCGGCACACGTTGACGGCCGTCCGCAGCTCCCGCCCGTGGGCGCTCACCACCACGGCGTCGTCCCACGGCAGCCCGATCCGGGCGAACGCGGCGGCGACCGACGACACTCCGGGCCGCACGTCCAGCCGCTCCGTCCCGAATCGCTCGGCCAGCACCCGCACGATCCCGAAGAACCCGGGGTCGCCGGAGGCCAGCACCAGAACGGGACGGTCCTTCGCGATGTACTCGCCGATGGTGTCCAGGGCCGGCGCGAGGGGTCCCAGCACGACCCGCTCCGCCGTCTCCGGCAGCCGTACGGCGTCGAGATGCCGCCGCCCGCCCACCACCAGCTCGGCACCGGCGAGGACGTCGTCGGAAGGCGCCGCCCCCGTCCCCGTGCCGACCACCGTGATCACGTACTCGCCCCCCGCTCCCGCAGCGCCCGCCGGGCCTCCGGGTCCGCCTTGCGGTACCCGTGGAAGTGACCCGGGTGGTACAGGTGCGAGCGCGTGCCGTGCGCGTCGAGCGCCGGGCCGACCAGGAACAGGGTGTGCTTCCAGAGCTTGTGCTCCTTGACCGTCTCCTCCAGCGTGCCGATCGTGCACTTCACGACCAGCTCCTCCGGCCAGGTCGCCTGGTACGCCACCAGGACCGGCGTCGTCGTCGGGTAGCCGCCCTCCAGCAGCTCCCGCACGAGCTGTCCGCTGCGGGCGGCGGAGAGGAACACCGCCATGGTGGTGCCGTGCTTGGCGAACTCCCGGACCTCCTCGCCGGGCGGCATCGGCGTCTTGCCGCCGCCGAGCCGGGTCAGCACGACCGACTGCGCGACCTCCGGGATGGTCAGCTCGCGCTGGGCGAGCGCCGCGACGGCCGAGAAGGAGGACACCCCGGGCACGATCTCGGTCGCGATGCCCATCTCGGCGCACCGGTCGACCTGCTCCTGCGTACCGCCCCACAGGGCCGGGTCACCGGAGTGGATACGGGCGACCTTGAGCCCCTCGCCGCGGGCCCGCTCGTACACGGCGACGACGTCCTCCAGGGACATGGTCGCCGAGTCGAGGATCTCCGCGTCCTCACGGGCGTGTTCGAGGACCTCCTCCTGGACCAGGCTGGCCGCCCAGATCACGACGTCGGCCTCGGCGATGGCGCGCGCGGCACGGAACGTCAGCAGGTCGGCGGCGCCGGGGCCGGCACCGACGAAGGTCACTTTGCCGGCGGGGGCGTCGGCCATGGGATGGGTCCTCTCGTACAGGGGGTGAAGGGGGGTGATGCCGGACGGGCGGGTCAGAGCTTGCCGCCCCGGCCGCCCTCGCGCCGGGCGGGTGCGATGAGCGTCGACAGGTAGGGCAGGGGCGTCTCGTCGAGCTCGGCGGCCGGGCGCACGGACTCCTCCGGGAGGCCCAGCGCCGATCCCCACACGGCGTCGGCGAGCCGTCCGGTCTCCCGCAGCGCCTCGGCGACCTCGTGCGCCTGCCGCCCGAACTTGTAGGCGACCACCGTCCCGGGCCCGGCCAGGGCGTCCTTCAGCACGGCCGACCCGGCGGTGACGGGCACGAGCGTGAGCGGCTCGGTCCCCTCGGTCAGCACGGCACCCGACCGGGCGGCGAGGTCCTGCATGGCGGTGATACCGGGCACGGTCTCGACGACGGTTCCCGGCAAGAGTTCGGCGATGGTCTGCGCGAGGTAGGTGAACGTCGAGTACACGTTGGGGTCCCCGATGGTCGCGAAGGCCACCGACGGGTGCCGCCGCAGCAGCTCGGCGACCCGCTCGCCGGCCGCGTCCCAGGCGGCCTCGCGCCGCCCCCGGTCGCTGCGCTCGTTCAGCGCGAACACGACCCGGACGACCTTCTCCTCGGGCACGTAGTGCAACACGGTCGCCTCGGCCCGGCCGCGCTCCATGGTGTCCATCACGGGCACGACGACGACGTCCGCCTCCCGCAGGGCGTTCACGCCCTTGACGGTCACCAGTTCCGGATCCCCGGGGCCCACCCCGACTCCGACCAGCCTGCTGCTCATGACGTCCGGCACCTCTCCACGAACCGACGGGCGACACCGGGCTCGGACGCCCAGTGCGTGTGCAGATAGCTCGCGTGCACACCGCGCTGTACAAAACCTTCGACCCGCGGCCGGGGCCCGCGGACCCCCCAGGCGGGCTCCGCCCCCGAGCCGGGCTCCACGACGGTCCGGTGGAACTCGTGCCCCCGCAACCGCGTCCCGGCCGCCGCGAGCACACTGTCGCCCACGGCCACGGCGTCCCGGTAGCCCAGCGTGAGCCGCTCGGTCATCCGCGCCCCGGCGTCCAGCACGCCGCACATCGGCAGCCCGTCCAGCTCCCGGCACAGGTACAGCAGCCCGGCGCACTCGGCGGCGACGGGAGCACCACTCTCCGCGAGCGCGGCCACGGCCTTCCGCAGAGGTTCGTTGGCGGACAGCTCGGAGGCGTACACCTCGGGGAACCCGCCCCCGATCACCAACCCGGCGGTCCCTTCGGGCAGTTCCTCGTCCCGCAACGGATCGAAGGGGACGACGTGGGCACCGGCGGCGGTGAGGAGTTCGGTGGTCTCGGCGTAGGAGAAGCTGAACGCCTCCCCGCCGGCAACAGCGACCACCAGCCCGTCCGGCGCTTGAGGACGAGGCCGTTCAGGCCGACCGGGGGTCCAGGGGGCTCCGCCCCCCGGCGGGGTCGAAGGGGCGGAGCCCCTGGAGGACGGGAAGGGTAGGGGCGGCGGGGGCGAGGAAACGGCCTCGGCCGCATCCCAGGCCGTCCCCGACAGCGCGCCCGCACTCCGCGCCAGCCCGGCCAACGCGTCCAGATCACACCCCTCGGAGACCTGCGCCCCCATCGCCGCCACGGCCTCCACCGCGGCGGCGTGCCGCTCGGCGACCGGCACCAGCCCCAGATGCCGCGACGGCGTGTCCACCTGCGCAGCCCGCCGCAACACCCCCAGCACCGGCACCCCGGCCTGCTCCAACGCCTCCCGCAACAGCTCCTCGTGCCGGTCCGAGGCGACCTTGTTCAGGATCACGCCCCCGACCCGCACCTCAGGGTCCCAGGAGGCGAACCCGTGCACCAGCGCCGCCACCGACCGGGACTGCGACGACGCGTCCACGACCAGCACCACCGGCGCCCCGAGCAGCTTCGCGACATGAGCGGTGGACGCGAGCTCACCCTCGCCCGCGGCCCCGTCGTACAGCCCCATCACACCCTCGATGACGGCGATGTCACACCCCTGAGCCCCGTGCAGGAACAGCGGCCCGACCAGCTCGGGCCCGCACAGGTACGCGTCGAGGTTCCGTCCCACCCGCCCGGTCGCGAGCGCGTGGTACCCGGGGTCGATGTAGTCCGGCCCGACCTTGTGCGGGGACACGGCGAGCCCCCGCGCGGCGAACGCGGCCATCAACCCCGTGGCGACGGTGGTCTTGCCGCTGCCCGACGAGGGCGCGGCGATGACCAGCCGTGGGACGGAAGCACTCACCACTCGATGCCCCTCTGGCCCTTCTGGCCCGCGTCCATGGGGTGCTTGACCTTGGACATGTCGGTCACGAGGTCGGCGAAGTCCACGAGCTTCCCGGGCGCGTTCCGCCCGGTGATGACGACGTGCTGGGTCCCGGGCCGGTCCCGCAGCACGGAGATCACCTCGTCCGTGTCCACCCACCCCCAGTGCATCGGGTAGGCGAACTCGTCGAGCACGTACAGCTTGTACGTCTCAGCCGCCAGGTCCCGCTTGACCTGCTCCCAGCCCTCCCGGGCCTTCTCCTCGTTGTCCATCTGGGCGTCGCGCTGCACCCAGGACCAGCCCTCGCCCATCTTGTGCCAGTCGACGGACCCGCCCTCGCCGGAGGCGCCCAGCACGCGCAGCGCGTTCTCCTCGCCGACCTTCCACTTCGCCGACTTGACGAACTGGAACACCCCGATCGGCCACCCCTGGTTCCAGGCCCGCAGCGCGAGCCCGAAGGCGGCGGTGGACTTGCCCTTGCCGACGCCCGTGTGCACGACGACCAGCGGCCGGTTCCGGCGCTGCCGGGTCGTCAGTCCGTCGTCCGGCACCACACTCGGCTGTCCCTGCGGCATTACGCGGCCCTCCTCTGCACGTCCTTCACGAGCCCGGCGATGCTGTCCGCGCGCAGCTCGTCCAATGTCACCGCCGTACCGCCCAGTTCACCGGCGAGCTGTCCGGCGAGCCCGAGCCGCACCGGCCCCGACTCGCAGTCCACGACGACCGAGGCGACCCCGTCGGCCGCGAACAGCCGCGCCGCACGCCCGGCCAGGGCGACCGGCTCGGGGCCACCGGTGGCGCGCCCGTCCGTCACCAGCACGACCAGCGGCCGCCGCGCGGGATCGCGCAGCCGCTCCACGCGCAGCACGTCATGGGCGCGCAGCAGTCCCGCCGCGAGCGGCGTACGCCCGCCCGTCGGCAGCGTCTCCAGGCGGGCCGCCGCCGCGTCCACCGACGAGGTCGGCGGCAGCGCGACGTCCGCGCCCGTGCCGCGGAAGGTCACCAGGCCCACCTTGTCGCGCCGCTGGTAGGCGTCCAGCAGCAGTGACAGCACGGCGCCCTTCACGGCGCTCATCCGCTGCCGGGCCGCCATCGACCCGGAGGCGTCCACGACGAACAGGACGAGATTGCCCTCGCGCCCCTCACGGGTGGCCTGCCGCAGATCGTCCCGGCGCACCACCAGGCCCGGCCCGGACCGCCCGCGCGCCCGCTGGTGCGGCGCCGCCGCCTGCACGGTCGCCGCCAGGTGCAGCTTGGTGAGGGCGCCCCGGGGCCGCCGGGCCCCGGTCGTCCGCCCGTGCTCGGTCCGCGCCCGCGAACGCCGCCCGGCGGCACCCTCGCCGATCCCGGGCACGCTCAGCACCTTGGTGCGAAACGGCTCGGATGCGCGTGCGGGCGACTGCTCGCCGGCGCCCGAGGGCTGCGGCTGCCCGTCCTCGCCGGCCTCGGGCCGGGCGGCGGCGTCGTCGCCGCCCTGGGGCGCGTCGTCGGGCTCCGGCTGTCCGCCGCCGCCCCCGCCGGGCCCGTCCGGGCCGGGGTCCGGATCCGGGTCGTCGTCGTCCGAGCCGCCGAACTCCTCCAGCGTCTCGTCGAGCTTGTCCTCGTCGAGACCCGGCGCGTCGAAGGGGTTGCGCCGCCGCCGGTGCGGCAGCGTGAGCAGCGCCGCCTGCCGGACGTCCTCCGCGAGCACGTCCGTGCGCCCGGCCCAGGCCGCCAGCGCGGTGGCGGTCCGCGCCATCACGATGTCGGCGCGCATGCCGTCGACCTCGAAGGCCGCACAGGTCGCCGCGATCTGCCGCAGCGCCCCGTCGCCCAGTCGCACGGACGGCAGCAGCTCCCGCGCGGCGACGATCCGGGCCCGTACGGCGGTTTCCTCCTCGGCCCAGCGCGCGGCGAAGGCGGCCGGGTCGTCGTCGTAGGCCAGCCGCCGCTTGACGACCTCCACCCGCTGGTCCGGCTCCCGGGAGGCCGCGACCTCCACGGTCAGCCCGAACCGGTCGAGCAACTGCGGCCGCAGTTCGCCCTCCTCGGGGTTCATGGTGCCGACGAGCAGGAAACGGGCGGCGTGCCGCACCGAGACGCCCTCGCGCTCGACGTACGAGGCGCCCATCGCGGCCGCGTCCAGCAGCAGGTCGACCAGGTGGTCGTGGAGGAGGTTGACCTCGTCGACGTAGAGGATCCCGCGGTGCGCGTCGGCCAGCAGGCCCGGCTCGAAGGCCTTCACGCCCTCCGAGAGGGCCCGCTCGATGTCCAGCGCGCCGACCAGCCGGTCCTCGGAGGCGCCGACGGGCAGTTCGACCATGCGCGCGGGCCGGGTCTCGAACGCCCCCGGCTCGTGCGGCCCGTCCGGGCAGCCGGGGTCGGGGGAGCCGGGGTCGCAGGAGAAGCGGCAGCCGGAGACGACGTCCAGCGTCGGCATGAGCGCCGAGAGCGCCCGCACGGCCGTCGACTTGGCCGTGCCCTTCTCGCCGCGCACCAGCACACCGCCGACCGCCGGTGACACGGCGTTCAGCAGCAGCGCGAGCCGCAGGTCGTCCTGGCCGACGACGGCCGTGAACGGAAAGGGGGTGGTCACTTCTCGTCGCCCTCCAGGTCGCCTTCGAGTTCCAGATAGGTGGCGCGCAGCCGCTCCAGCGTCTCCGCGTCCGGCTCGGCCCACAGTCCGCGCTCCGCGGCCTCCAGCAGCCGTTCGGTGATGCCGCGCAGCGCCCAGGGGTTGGACTTCTTCATGAAGTCCCGGTTCTCGGGGTCGAAGACGTACTCGGCGCTGAGCTTCTCGTACATCCAGTCGTCCACGACCCCGGCCGTGGCGTCGTACCCGAACAGGTAGTCCACGGTCGCCGCCATCTCGAAGGCGCCCTTGTAGCCGTGGCGCCGCATGGCCGCCATCCAGCGCGGGTTGACCACCCGGGCGCGGAAGACGCGGTGCGTCTCCTCGCCGAGCGTGCGGGTCTTCACCTGGTCGGGGGTGGCCGAGTCGCCGACGTACGCCTCGGGGCTCGCGCCCGTGAGGTGCCGGACCATGGCGACCATGCCGCCGTGGTACTGGAAGTAGTCGTCGGCGTCGACCAGGTCGTGCTCACGGGTGTCGACGTTCTTCGCGGCGACGGCGATCCGCTTGAACGCCGTCTCCATGTCCCCGCGCGCGGCCCGCCCGTCGAGCCCGCGGCCGTAGGCGTAGCCGCCCCACACCGCGTACACCTCGGCGAGGTCGGCGTCGGAGCGCCAGTTGCGGGCGTCGATCAGCGGCAGCAGACCGGCCCCGTAGGCCCCCGGCTTGGAGCCGAAGATGCGGGCCGTGGCCCGGCGGCGGTCGCCGTGCTCGGCGGTGTCCTGGTCGGCGTGGGCCCGGACGTAGTTGGACTCGGCCGGCTCGTCCAGCTCGGCCACCTTGCGCACGGCGTCGTCGATCAGGCCCACCACGTGCGGGAACGCGTCCCGGAAGAAGCCCGAGATGCGGACCGTCACGTCGATGCGCGGCCGGCCGAGCTCCGCCAGGGGGACCACCTCGAACCCGGTCACGCGCCGCGAGGCGTCGTCCCACACCGGCCGGCAGCCCAGCAGCGCCAGAATCTCGGCGATGTCGTCCCCCTGGGTGCGCATCGCCGAGGTGCCCCACACCGTCAGGCCGACGGACTTCGGATAGTCGCCGGTGTCCTGCAGATACCGCTGCACCAGCGAGTCCGCGAGCGACTGCCCGACCTCCCAGCTCAGCCGGGACGGAATGGCCTTGGGGTCGACGGAGTAGAAGTTGCGGCCCGTCGGCAGGACGTTGACCAGCCCACGAGTCGGCGAACCGGAGGGGCCCGCCGGGACGTAACCGCCGTTCAGCGCCCGCAGGATGTGCCCGATCTCGTCGGTGGTCTTCTCCAGTCGGGGCACGACCTCGGTACAGGCGAATTCGAGCACGGCGACGGCGTCGGGCAGTTCGGTGCGGAGGACCTCCCGGACCAGGGGCGCGCTCTCGGCGACCGCCCAGCCGCGCTCCTCCATGCCCTCCGCGATCCGCCGGCACAGCTGCTCCAGCAGGTCGATCGCGTCGGCGGCGCTGCGGGCCGGACCGTCCACCAGGTCCGTCAGCTCGACGGGCACCTTTACCGGGGCGCCCGGCTCGGCGAGCAGCTCCTTCTCCACCAGCCCGAAGTGCTGCGCCAGCGACGCCCGCAGGCCCGGCAGCGCGTTGGCCTGCCCGCCCCACACCTGCGAGGCGCGCAGCACGGCCAGCACGAGGTTCACGCGCGGCTCACCGACCGGCCCGCCGCCCAGGATGTGCAGTCCGTCGCGGATCTGCACGTCCTTGATCTCGCACAGATAGCCGTCGATGTGCATGACGAACTCGTCGAACTCCGTGTCGTCCGGCTGCTCGTCGACGTGCAGGTCGTGGTGGAGCTCGGCGGCCTTGACCAGCGTCCAGATCTGGGCGCGCACGGTCGGGGCCTTCGCCGGGTCCAGGTCGGAGACGAGCGCGTACTCGTCGAGGAGCTGCTCCAGCTTGGCCAGGTCGCCGTAGGTGTCGGCGCGGGCCATCGGCGGCACGAGGTGGTCGACGACCGTGGCATGCCCGCGCCGCTTGGCCTGGGTGCCCTCGCCCGGGTCGTTGACGATGAACGGGTAGACCAGCGGCAGGTCGCCGAGGACCGCGTCCGGGGCGCAGCCGCCGCTGAGGCCGAGGCCCTTGCCGGGCAGCCACTCCATGGTGCCGTGCTTGCCCATGTGGACGATCGCGTCGGCGCCGAAACTGTTCTCCAGCCACCGGTAGGCCGCCATGTAGTGGTGGGACGGCGGCATGTCCGGGTCGTGGTAGATCGCGATCGGGTTCTCGCCGAAGCCGCGCGGCGGCTGGATCATCACGACGACGTTCCCGAACTGCAGGGACGCCAGCACGATGTCGTCGCCGTCGACGTAGAGGCTGCCCGGCGGCTCGCCCCACGCCTCGGTCATGGCGTCCTTCAGCTCCGGGTCGAGCTTCTCGAACCAGGCCCGGTAGTCGGCCAGCGGCACCCGCGCGGGCGCGGCGGCCAGCTGCTCCTCCGTCAGCCACTCCACGTCGTGCCCACCGGCGTTGATGAGCCGGTGGATCAGCTCGTCACCCTCGTCCGGGTGCCCCTCGACGACGTACCCGGCGTCCCGCAGCGCGTCCAGCACTCGCACCGCCGAGGCCGGGGTGTCCAGCCCCACCGCGTTGCCGACCCGCGAGTGCTTGGTCGGGTACGCGGTGAAGACCAGCGCCAGCTTCTTCTCGGCGTTCTCCTTGTGCTTCAGCCGCGCGTGCCGTACGGCGATGCCGGCGACGCGCCCCGCACGCTCCGGGTCGGCGACGTACACGGGCACGTCGTCCGGACCCTGCTCCTTGAAGGAGAACGGCACGGTGATCAGCCGTCCGTCGAACTCCGGGATGGCCACCTGCATCGCGGCGTCCATGGGGGAGAGGGCGGCGTCCGAGTCCGCCCAGGCCTGCCGCGAGGACGTCAGGCACAGGCCCTGCAGCACGGGGATGTCCAGTTCGGCGAGGGCGCCGATGTCCCAGGCCTCCTCGTCACCGCCCGCCGAGGCCTGTGAGGCGTGGGTGCCGCCGGCCGCGAGGACCGTGGCGACCACGGCGTCGGCCTGCCCGAGGATCTCGTACAGCCCCGCGTCCGCCCCGCGCAGCGAACCGCAGTACACCGGCAGCGCGTTGGCACCGTGCGCCTCGATCGCGTCGCACAGGGTGTCGACGAAGGCGGTGTTCCCGCTCAGTTCGTGGGCCCGGTAGAAGAGCACGCCGACGGTCGGACGGCCCTCCACGCGGGTGCGCTCGCCGTGGACGCCGTACTCGGGCATCTTCCGCGGCTCGACGAATCCTTCGCCCGTCAGCAGCACGGTGTCGGAGAGGAACCGGGCGAGTTCGGTCAGGTTCTCCGGCCCGCCCTCCACGAGGTACTTCAGCGCCTCCGCGACGACACCGGCCGGGACGGACGACTCGGCCATCAGCTCCGCGTCCGGCACGGCCTCGCCGCCCAGCAGCACGGTCGGGATGCCGGAGGCCTTCAGCGCGGCGAGCCCGTCCTCCCAGGCCCGTTTGCCGCCGAGCAGCCGGACGACGGCGATGGACGCCCCGTCCAGCAGGGCCGGCAGCTCCTCCCGGACGTCCACGCGGGTCGGGTTGCCGATCCGGTAGTCGGCCCCGGCGGCGGCCCGGGCCGCCAGCAGGTCCGTGTCGGCGGTCGACAACAACAACACAGTGCTCATGCGGGTGCTCCCGGTGGAATGAAGGGCAGTCCTTGCGGCGCGCCGGACTCGATGAGCCGCCACAGCGCGTCCGTGTCCGCGTGCTGTTCGATCAGGTCGCCGAGCCGGTCGAGCTGCTCCTCGCGCAGCGCGGCGAACGACGTGTCCGGCGCGGGTACGAAGCGGCGGCCCGCGGCGGCCGCCACCTCGCGCAGGAAGGCCCGGCGGAAGCCGTCCGACTCCAGTGAGCCGTGCCAGTGCGTGCCCCAGGTCTGGCCGACCCGGCAGCCGTCCAGGAAGGGAGCGCCGCCGGTGACGTCGGCGACCCCGTGGTGGATCTCGTAGCCCTCGACGTGTTCCCCGAGGGCCTCCCCGGACGGCCGGGTGAGGGTCTTCTCGCGGGCGAACCGCACCCGCACGGGCAGGATCCCGAGCCCGTCGACGCGGCCCCGGCGGCTCTCCACGTCGTCCTCGATGTGCTCGCCGAGGATCTGGAAGCCGCCGCAGATGCCGAGCACGGGCCGCTGCTCGGCGGCCCTGCGGACCAGGGCCTCGGCGAGCCCGCGTTCCCGCAGCCACTCCAGCGCCCGTACCGTCCCGCGGGTGCCGGGCACGATGACGAGGTCGGCGTCGGACAGCTCCTCCGGCCGGTCCACGAACCGCACCACGACGCCCGGTTCGGCGGCCAGCGCGTCCACGTCCGTGAAGTTGGACATGAGCGGCACGGCACAGACCGCGACGCGCAGCACGTCCTCACCGACCGGCGGGGCGACGACGGACTCCCGCACGGCCCCCCGCAGGGAGACCCTGAGTCCGTCCTCTTCATCGATCCCGAGCCCGTGCCGGAACGGCAGCACACCGTAGGTATGACGCCCCGTGAGGCCCTGGAGCATCTCCAGCCCGGGCTCCAGCAGGGAGACGTCCCCGCGGAACTTGTTGACGAGGAAACCGGCGACACACGCCTGGTCCTCGGGCGACAGCAGCGCCACCGTCCCGAAGAACGAGGCGAACACCCCGCCCCGGTCGATGTCGCCGACGACGAGCACGGGCAGCCCGGCGTTCCGGGCGATCCCCATGTTCACGATGTCCGTCCGCCGCAGGTTGATCTCGGCGGGAGAACCGGCCCCCTCACAGATCACCGCGTCATACGTGCCCCGCAACTGCTCCAGGCAGTCCAGCACCGTCCCGAGCAGCCGCTGTTGCCGGCCGCCGTGGTAGCCGCGCGCGCTCATCTCCCCGACCGGCTTGCCCAGCAGCACGACCTGACTGCTCTGCTCGCCACCGGGCTTGAGGAGCACCGGGTTCATCAGCGCGGTCGGCTCGATGCGACAGGCCTGCGCCTGCATGGCCTGCGCCCGCCCGATCTCGGCCCCCTCCGTCGTCACGAAGGAGTTCAGGGACATGTTCTGCGCCTTGAAGGGCGCCACCTTGACGCCCTGCCGCACCAGCCACCGGCAGATCCCGGCGGTCACGACGCTCTTGCCGGCGTCGGAGGTCGTACCGGCGACGAGAAGCCCACCACTCATGTCATTTCCCCCTTCTCGATGACCGCGCGCTCATCAGCAACCGCGCACCGGCGCACACCCCGAGCGCGAGCCAGGTGACGCGCTTCGACAGCCGCACGGCCCGCTCGACGTCGTGCGTGCCGACGGCCCGCCCCCGCGTGTTCAGCACGGGCCGGTGCTCCACCCGCCCGCCGTACGAGAGGGTCCCGCCGAGCCGCACCCCGAGCGCCCCGGCGAACGAGGCCTCCACGGGCCCGGCGTTGGGACTCGGATGCCGGACCGCGTCGGCCCGCCAGGCGCGCACGGCCCCCCGCGGATCCGGCCCGGCCAGCACGGCGAGGACGGCGGTCAGCCGCGCTCCCGGCCACCCCGCGAGGTCGTCCAGCCGCGCGGAGGCCCAGCCGTAGCGCCGGTACCGGGCCGACTTGTGCCCGACCATGGCGTCCAGGGTGTTGACGGCCCGGAAGCCCAGCAGCCCCGGCACCCCGCCGACGGCCCCCCACACCAGGGCCCCCACCACCGCGTCGGAGGTGTTCTCGGCGACGGACTCGACCACGGCCCGGGCCATGCCGTCGGCGTCGAGGGCCTGCGGATCCCGCCCGCACAGATGCGGCAGCCGGGCCCGGGCCGCCTCGACGTCCCCGTCCTCCAGGGCCTGCCCGATGGTCCGTGCCTCCCGGGCGAGTGAAGTCCCCCCGACCACGGCCCAGGTGGCGGCGCCGGTCAGTGCGACGGAGGCGACGGCGGACGTCCGCACGGCCCGCGCGGCGGCGGACCCGAGGGCGACGGCCCCTCCGGCACACACGGCGGTGTGCAGCGCGCCCCACCCGCGATGGTCCCGCCACAGCACCCGTTCCACGGCGCCCGCGGCCCGTCCGAACGCGGCGACCGGATGCCCCCGGCGAGGATCACCGAGCAGCAGGTCACCGATCAGACCGGCGGCGGCGCCGTACGCGAAGACGCGACCGGCACCCATGGGCTCAGCCGGCCAGAAGGGCGGGCAGGGGTGGGGTGTTGAACCTCGGTCGGCAGCCGCGCATGGCGATATGTGTCCTCACTCAGGGTGTCCACGCCCTGGTTCGACGAGACCGGCGGTGAGAGTTCCTGGCTCCCGGGGATCACTACCCCGGTGACAGTGGCGGGACCGCGCCGGACTCGCACCGGCTTCCTCTCCTGCCGCCGTACTGGCCCCGGCAGTCCACCACGGCCGCGAACCGCCGTCAACTTGCCGTTGACCTGCGCGGGGAGAGTGTGGAGAACCCCACATCGCCCCCGCCCCCCACACGACGACCGGGCGGCACAGGACCGAAGTCCCGTGCCGCCCGGCGGACACGACGTGCGGTCGGTCGGGCCCTCAGGCCACGATCAGATAGATCCCGTACCCCACGGCCGCCGCACACGCCGCGAAGCAGGCGTACGCGCCGGTGACCGCGAGCCCCGCGGACCCGCCCTCCGCCACCGCCCGCTCGCGGCGCGACAGGCCGGTGATGCCGAGGGTGAACAGGCCGACGAGGGCCACGGTGACCACGAGGCTGACGCCGAAGACGGAGCCGAGGGCCGCCCAGTCGATCTTCATATCGGAGACTCTTCCTTGTAACCGGTGGCGGGTCAGACCGTGGTGGTCGTGGTCGGCGTGCGCTCGGCGGTGGCCTGCGACGGGAACGAGGGGACCGGGTCCTCCGACGCCGTGGCCGTGCCACCCGCCGGCGGCGGTGTCACCGCGGCGATCGCCGCGGTGACCACACCGGCCGGCTCCGCGGCCGCGGCGTCCTCGGTGTCGTTGACGTTGGTGTGGTCGACGACCTCACGCCGCGAGAGCTTCCAGATCGCCGCGCTGGAGGCGACGAGGAAGACGGCCACCACGGCGGTGCCCCAGCTGCCGAAGCCGGTGACGTACTCGGCGAGAGCACCCACCAGGGCCGCCGCCGGCAGCGTCAGACCCCAGGCGACGAACATCCGCGTCGCGGTGGACCAGCGGACCACGCCGCCCTTGCGGCCGAGCCCGGCACCCATCACCGAACCGGACACGGAGTGCGTCGTGGAGAGGGAGAAACCGAGGTGCGAGGAGGCCAGGATGACCGTGGCCGCGGAGGTCTGGGCGGCGAAGCCCTGCTGCGGCTGGAGGTCGGTCAGTCCCTTGCCCATGGTGCGGATGATGCGCCAGCCGCCCAGGTAGGTGCCGAGCGCGATGGCGAGACCCGCCGAGAGGATGACCCACATGGGCGGGTCCGAGTCGGGCGCGACGGCGCCGCCGGCGACCAGGGCGAGGGTGATGACACCCATGGTCTTCTGCGCGTCGTTGGTGCCGTGGGCCAGGGAGACCAGGCCCGCGGAGGCGATCTGGCCGGCCCGGTAGCCCTTCTTGGACGCCTGGCTGTCGGCCTTGCTGCCGAGGGAGTAGGTCAGCCGCGTGGCGAGCATCGCCGCGATGCCCGCGACCAGCGGGGCGGCGATCGCCGGGATCAGCACCTTGGTGACCAGCACGTCCCCGTGCACCGCGCCGACGCCCGCCGAGGCGATCGTGGCGCCGATCAGACCGCCCATGAGGGCATGGGAGGAGCTGGAGGGCAGACCGACCAGCCACGTCAGCAGGTTCCAGAGGATCGCGCCGACCAGGGCGGCGAAGATGACCTCGGGCCGGATGCCGGCCTCGTCGACGAGGCCTTTGGAGATCGTGTTGGCGACTTCGACGGACAGGAAGGCGCCGACCAGGTTGAGGACCGCGGACATGGCCACCGCAACCTTGGGCTTCATGGCGCCCGTGGAAATGGTTGTGGCCATCGCGTTCGCGGTGTCGTGGAAACCGTTCGTGAAATCGAACGCGAGTGCGGTTACCACCACAATCGCGAGGATCAGCGAGAAGCTTTCCATTTACCCAGGCAATCGTTCGAGGTCGTTGGCTGGACGACCGTAAGCAACCTGAGTGAACGGAAGATGAACTGGGAGGGGCGCAGGGGTGACCGCAACGGAGGGTCGGAGTTCCGCCCAGGAACGGCGGCCCGGCGCCCCGGCGCCCGGCCGCCGGGGACGAACCACTTCACCCGGTCGAGTGACCCGCCGAGGGGGTTCCGGTCACCCGGCGGGGTGCCGCCGCCGTTGTGTACGAAGTACCCCACTTCTCCGGCGCTGCGAAGCGCCGCCTGGCAGGATCGCGGCATGGCTGAGCAGCGAGGCGACGAGCGGCGCACGGCGGACGTACGGGGGAGCGCGGACGTAGAGGGAAGCGCGGCGGATGCGGGGGAGCCGCCCCGCAGGGCCGCGCGCCCCGAGGAGGCCCGCGCCTGGGACGATCTCGTCACGACGGCCCGCCGGACGGTCTCGGACGGACTCGTCGTCGGCACGTCCGGCAACGTCTCGGTGCGCGTCGGGGACACCGTCCTGGTCACGCCGTCCGGCGTCCCCTACGACCGGCTGACGCCGGACGACGTGACCGGCGTCGACCTCCACGGCCGGCAGGTCCTCGGCACCCTCGTCCCGACCAGCGAGCTGCCCATGCACCTCGCCGTCTACCGCACGACCGGCGCCCTGGCCGTCGTCCACACCCACGCCGTGCACGCGACGGCCGTCTCGACGCTCGTGACCGAGCTCCCGCTGATCCACTACATGGCCGCCGCGCTCGGCGGCCCCGTCCGGGTCGCCCCGTACGCCCCCTACGGCAGCGACGAGTTGGCCGAGAACATGCTCCAGGCCCTCGCCGGCCGCTCCGGGTGCCTCCTCCAAAACCACGGCACCCTCACCCACGGCAGCACCCTCGCCCAGGCCTACGACCGCACCGCCCAGCTGGAGTGGATGTGCCGCCTGTGGCTCACCGCCTCCTCGGTGCCCGGCCTGACCCCGAGCCTGCTGTCCCGGGAGCAGCTGACGGAGGTGGAGGAGCGCCTGCGCGGCTACGGCCAGCGCGGCTGAGCCTCCGCACGCCCGCCGCGGAGATCACTCCCGGCTCCCTCCCACTGGTCGCCCGCGCCGTCCGCCGGGACACTGGAGCCGTGCGCACTGTCAGAGCGACGGCCGCTGCCGTCACCGCCGTGATCGGGGCCGGGGCCGCCGCGGTGGCCGCCGGCCGGCTCGCCAGCGACGCCGCACTCAAGGCGCCCCCCGGCAGGCCCCTGCCCACCGAACCCCGGCTCACCGTGCACGGCACCGCCGCCGGGCAGATCAGCCTCACCCGGGACCTCGCCGCCCTGCGCCCCGGCCGCTACGGCCTCTCCGGCGACGGCTCCCACGCCGTCGTCGGCCCCGTCCTGACCGGTGCCCAGCACCCCGCCGACGCCGTCGTGCGCCGCTTGGAGAGTGTCACGCACGGCACGCTGAGGTCCGGGGACAAGGTCTGGCTCACGCCGAACGTGTACGTCGGCAACCCCGGCTCGGCCCTCGGACTCGAACACGCCGACGTCGACGTCCCCGGCGAACTCGGTCCCCTGCCCGCGTGGTTCGTGCCGGGCAAGCGGGCCACCTGGGTGATCGCCGTGCACGGCCTGGGCACCACCCGGGAACTCGCCATGAACGTCATGGGGTTCCTGCACCGCGGCCACTTCCCGGTGCTCGCCCTCGCCTACCGCGGCGACCTGGGCGCACCGCGTCCCCCCGACGGCCTGAACCACCTCGGCGAGACCGAGTGGCGCGACCTCGACGCGGCCATCCGCTACGCCGTGCGCCACGGGGCCCGGCAGGTCGTCCTGCACGGCTGGTCCACCGGCGCCACCATGGCCCTGCACGCCGCCGCGCGCTCGGGGCTGCGCGACCGCGTCTCCGGGCTCGTCCTGGACTCCCCGGTGCTCAGCTGGGAGACCACCCTGCGCGCCCTCGCCTCGGCCCGCCGCACCCCCGGCGCGCTGCTGCCCCTCGCGGTCCGCGCCGCCCAGGGCCGCACCGGTCTGACCGGCGACCGCGTCGCGGGCACGGTCGCGTCCGACGGGCTGCGCGTCCCGGCGCTCGTGCTCCACGGACCGGACGACACCGTCGCCCCCTGGGGGCTGTCGCGCCGGCTCGCAGACGCCCGCCCCGACCTGGTCGCCCTCCGCACCGTCGCCGACGCCCCCCACGGCGCCATGTGGAACGCCGACCCGGAAGGCTACGAGGAGGCGCTCCGGCGCTTTCTGACGCCCCTCGGCTGACTCCTGTCCGGGCCACCTGCCGCCGCGCCTCTCCCGGCGGTCTCTCTCACACCCCCCGTTCACGCCTCCTTCGCCCTGCCGCAACCACGTCTCCTTCCGCTCCCCGAGGACCGGTCGCCGCGATTCCGTTTAGCGTCGTACCACTGGCCGGTTCCCGGCCCTCGAGCACTCCCGTGAGCCGGTGCGTTGGCCATCCCCGTCGCCCGCCGTGACATTCCGTTTGGGTTTTCGGACCGTCAACCGGAAGACTGCCCCCGTGACGTCCCGTATCCCGCGCGACTCCAGGCTTCGACTCGTCCGCCCGCGACCCCTGGCCGCCGCCCCCCCAGCGATGAACCAGCGGCGCTCGCGCCGCCCCGCGCCGCGCCCCCCGGAGGGCACCCCGGCACCGGCGGAGCTGGCGAGAATGGCTCGCTCAGGTCTTGCCGACGCGGCCCGCGTCGCCCGCTGGGCGGACGCCGCGCTCGGCCCCGGCCGGGACAGCGCCACCGACGACGGCAAGGCCACCCTCTCCGACGCGACCGCCGAACGGGCCGCCCGCGATCTGGGCCTGACCCCGGCTCAGGTCAGAGCCGACTGGGACACCGCCCGACTCGCCGGCCTCGTCGAGGTGCACGGCGACAGCGCCCGGCCCGGGTGGCGGCTGCGCGCCTGGGACCGCGACGACAGTGCCGTGCTGCGCGGCTGGGTGGCGCTCTTCGACGCCTGGTCCCTCGCCCACCCGGAGCCCGCGGAGCACGAGCCGGCCGCCGTCGCCGAGGTCGTCTCGGCCATGCCGCAGGCGCTCTCCTTCCTCCAGCTGTCCGCCGGGCCCGTCCCCGTGGAGCAGCTCCTCGACCTCCTGGAGCAGCGGGTCACCGAGCTGCGGACCGCCCGCTGCGAAATCCCCTACGGCCCCCAGCCCGAGCCGTCGGCCGAACCGGAGCCCACCGACGCCCCGCTCGCTCCGCTGCTCGACTGGGCCCTGCGCGCCCTCGCCTCCGTCGGCGCCCTCACCTACGGAGACGGCCAGGCCACCCTCACCCCCCTCGGCAGCTGGGCCGTCTGGGTCAAGCTGGAGCAGATCTGCGTCGCCGCGCAGAGCCCCGCCGGGAACATCGAGCAGGCCGCCGACGACATGCTCCGCGGCTGCGCCCAGCTGCGCCCGAACGCGGCCCGCGCCGAGTACCGCGCCTGGCTCGCGGCCCGCCCGGTCGGGAGCGCCGTGACCGAACTCCTCGGCGCCGCCCGCGGCGAGGACGCCCTGCTGCGCGGCCTCGCCTTCGAGGCGCTGCGCGTGGTCGGAGCCCCCGCCGAGCCGGACGTCCGCGGCGTGCTGGACGAGCCCACGCTGAGGCCGTACGCGCTGCTGTGGCTGGCCGAGCACGACGGCGCCGACCCCGAGGACGCCCACGAGGTCCTCACCCGCGAGGAGGCGACCTGGCTGTGGGTGGACACCGCCGCCGCCGTCGCCGACCACGGTGAGGCGCCGCTGCTGGTGCGCCACCTGGAGTCGGCGGTGCAGCCGACCATCCCGAGGCTGCTGGACGAGGTACGCGCGGTGGGGCACCCGCGCACCGTGCAGGTGCTGGTCGCCCTCGCCGCCGCACACCCCGACCCGGCGCTGGCCAAGGCGGTCCGCAGGGCCGCCTTCCAGGTGCACACCGGCGGAAGCTAGGGCCTGTCGTTCGGATCGGGTCGCAGGGAACCGGCGGTGCCTCTCGACGCCGCTGACCCCGCGTCTGCGACCTGATCCGAACGGCAGGCCCCAGGGCCAGGGGGCGTCAGTCAGCCCGTCGTGATCTCCGGCGCGTACGTCCCGAAGCTCCACACATTGCCCTCGAGGTCCCGGGCCATGTAGTCCCGCGAGCCGTAGTCCTGGTCCGTCGGGGGCATCAGCACCTCCACTCCGTGCTCCACGGCGTGACGGTGGTGCCCGTCCACGTCGTCCACCACCACGTACACCCCCGTGGTGCCCGCGTTCTTCATGGCCGTGTCGAACAGGCCGCCCCGGCCCCTGCTGCCGACCATCACGGCGCCGTTGCCCTGCGCCAGCTCGGCGTGCAGCACCGAGCCGTCCTCGCCCTCGTACACCGACAGCTCCGTGAAGCCGAAGGCCTCCGTGAGCTGCCGGATCGCCGCCTTGGCGTCCGCGTACAACAGCGTCGGGTAGATGCTCGGACGCCCGCCGGACGTGCCTGCCATGGCGATCACTTCCTCGTGTCTCGCGGGGCTGTCCCCCTCAGTGTTCCATCGGCCACCGACAACGGCCCCGCGTCCGGCCACCGGTGATCGAACTCCCGCACACAGAAAAAGTGGTTGCACGTCCCCGTTAGACTGTCCCCCATGGCCATTCTCCTCGCGCATTAGACGGCGGGAACGCCCGCCCGTCGCCCGCCACCGCCCTTCTGACGGCGCGCTACGCGCGGCACCCTCTGATTCGTCCATCCCGCCCCCGTATCCGCCCTGGAGTCTGTCCGTGATCTCCGCCTCCGGTATCGAGCTGCGCGCCGGTGCCCGCGTCCTCATCGAAAACGCCTCGTTCCGCATCGCCAAGGGCGACCGCATCGGCCTGGTCGGCCGCAACGGCGCGGGGAAGACCACCCTCACCAAGTGCCTGGCGGGCGAGGGCATGCCCGCCGGCGGCACCATCACCCGCTCCGGCGAGGTCGGCTACCTCCCGCAGGACCCCCGCACCGGCGACCTCGACATCCTCGCCCGCGACCGCATCCTGTCCGCGCGCGGCCTGGACGTGCTGCTCCGCAAGATGCGCGACAACGAACAGCGCATCGCCAACGGCCAGGGCGCAACCCGCGAGAAGGCGCTCAAGCAGTACGAGCGCCAGGAGACCGAGTTCCTCACCAAGGGCGGGTACGCCGCCGAGGCCGAGGCCGCCACCATCGCCGCCGCCCTCAACCTGCCCGACCGCGTGCTCGGCCAGCCCCTGCACACCCTCTCCGGCGGTCAGCGCCGCCGTATCGAACTGGCGCGCATCCTCTTCTCCGACGCGGACACCCTGCTGCTCGACGAGCCCACGAACCACCTCGACGCCGACTCGATCGTCTGGCTGCGGGACTACCTGAAGACCTACCGCGGCGGCTTCATCGTGATCTCCCACGACGTCGACCTTGTCGAGACGGTCGTGAACAAGGTGTTCTACCTGGACGCCAACCGCGCCCAGATCGACATCTACAACATGGGCTGGAAGCTCTACCAGCAGCAGCGCGAGGCCGACGAGAAGCGCCGCAAGCGCGAGCGGCAGAACGCCGAGAAGAAGGCCTCCGCGCTGCACTCGCAGGCCGACAAGATGCGGGCCAAGGCCACCAAGACCGTCGCCGCGCAGAACATGGCCCGCCGGGCGGACAAGCTGCTGGCCGGCCTGGAGGCCGAGCGGAAGTCCGACAAGGTCGCCAAGCTGCGCTTCCCCGAGCCCTCCCCGTGCGGCAAGACCCCCCTCATGGCCGAGGGCCTGTCGAAGTCCTACGGATCGCTGGAGATCTTCACCGACGTCGACCTGGCCATCGACAAGGGCTCGCGCGTCGTCATCCTCGGCCTCAACGGCGCCGGCAAGACGACCCTGCTCCGCCTCCTCGGCGGGGCGGAACAGCCCGACACCGGCAAGGTCATCGAGGGCCACGGCCTCAAGCTCGGCTACTACGCCCAGGAGCACGAGACCCTCGACCCGGAGCGCACGGTCCTGGAGAACATGCGCTCCGCCGCACCCGACCTGGACCTGGTGGAGGTCCGCAAGACGCTCGGCTCGTTCCTGTTCTCCGGCGACGACGTCGACAAGCCGGCCGGGGTCCTCTCCGGCGGCGAGAAGACCCGCCTCGCCCTCGCCACCCTCGTGGTGTCCTCGGCCAACGTGCTGCTCCTCGACGAGCCGACCAACAACCTCGACCCCGCCAGCCGCGAGGAGATCCTCGGCGCCCTGCGCACCTACAAGGGCGCGGTCGTCCTCGTCACGCACGACGAGGGCGCGGTCGAGGCGCTCCAGCCGGAGCGGATCATCCTCCTGCCGGACGGCGTCGAGGACCTGTGGGGCGCCGACTACGCGGATCTCGTCGCCCTCGCCTGATCGCCTGTCGCCCTCGCTTGATCGAATGCGTGATCAACGGCGTATGGATCATTCGGCCCAGCGGTGATCCATCATCTGTGTGAGATCTCCTCGTACCGAGGTGTGTCCTACATCGATTTCGCGGCCGAGCCCCCGATTCTTCCGGGCTCGGCCGCGCCGCCTTTCTGACCTGGCGTTTTCCTCCACCATCCGTTCGGCCGTACGGACACCGCTCTTCGGAATTCCACATTCCGCATGTGGGGATGTGCTCCCGTCGTCACAACCTTGTCTCACGGACCTTGCCGAATGGGTGGCCAGGAACGCCCGGAGGGGTGATCATGAGGAGACCAGAGCGCACTTCCCATGAGGAGGCACGGGTGGCCGAGACTCTGAAGAAGGGCAGCCGGGTGACCGGCGCCGCGCGCGACAAGCTCGCGGCAGACCTGAAGAAGAAGTACGACGCCGGTGCGAGCATCCGGGCGTTGGCCGAGGAGACCGGCCGCTCGTATGGCTTTGTGCACCGCATGCTCAGTGAGTCGGGCGTCACGCTGCGAGGGCGTGGCGGGGCTACCCGGGGCAAAAAGGCCACGGCCTGACCCCGGGTGGCCCCTCGGCTCCGATGGTGGCCACCCGGTCGGTCGACTGATCGGCCGGGTGGTTACTGTGCAGTCACTTAAGCGTGGCCTGCTGCGGCGGTGAAGCCGTCGCGGGGCACGTAAGACCGCACACATCGGAGGCGTCCCATGGCTTCGCCCGACAAGGACCTCGTTCCCGTACTCGACAAGGACGGCGTACGGCTCACCGTCGACGACGCGATCGCCACGGTGACGCTGACCAACCCGGACAAGCGCAACGCGCAGAGCCCCGCTCTGTGGCGGGCGCTGACCGAGGCCGGGCGGCAGCTGCCGGGCTCCGTCCGCGTCGTGGTGCTGCGGGCCGAGGGCAAGTCCTTCTCGGCCGGGCTCGACCGACAGGCGTTCACGCCGGAGGGCTTCGACGGCGAACCGTCGTTCATCGACCTCGCGCGCGGCGCCGACGCCGAGTTGGACGCGACCATCGCCGAATACCAGGAGGCGTTCACCTGGTGGCGGCGCAGCGACATCGTCTCCGTCGCCGCTGTCCAGGGGCATGCCATCGGGGCGGGCTTCCAGCTCGCCCTCGCCTGCGACCTGCGCGTCGTCGCCGACGACGTGCAGTTCGCCATGCGTGAGACCAGCCTCGGACTCGTGCCCGACCTGACGGGCACACACCCGCTGGTGGGACTCGTCGGCTACGCCCGCGCGCTGGAGATCTGCGTGACCGGGCGCTTCGTCACGGCCGAGGAGGCCGTGAACACCGGTCTCGCGAACCTCGCCGTGCCCGCCGGCCAGCTCGACGACACCGTGCGCGACCTCGCCTCGGCCGTGCTCGCCGCGCCCCGCGACGCGGTCATCGAGACCAAGGCCCTGCTGCGCGGCGCCCAGGACCGCACGTACGAGGAGCAGCGCGCGGCCGAGCGCCAGTCCCAGGCCCGCAGGCTGCGGGACCTCGCGGGCATCGAGGACTGAGCCGCGCCGGGGCGGGAGCCGCGCCGGGCACGTTCCGGCCGCCGCCTCGGGCCGAGCGGTACCGCCGGGCCGGGGCCAGTCGGCCCGAGGGCGGCGGCCGCACCGAGCGACCCGGACCGCGCGGTCAGCCGATCGCGCTCACCACGACCGCCACCGTCGGGTGATCCGGCAGGGTCCGCCTGACCGCCGTCCGGACCTCGCGGGCCACGTCCCGGGCCCGCCGGTCCGAGCCCACCGCCAGCTCCAGCCGGACATGGCGGTGGGGCAGCGCGGCGCCCTCGGGGAACAGCAGCTCGATGTGCACGGGGTGACCCAGCGTGCCGGTCAGATGGAGGGCACCCGGGACGCCGAGCGCGGCGGCGGCCACCCGGGCCTCGTCGGAGCCCTCGGCCCGCGCGGCACCCGGCGGCTCGGGAAGGCCCGCGGCCGTGCGTTCCGCACGCCCTTCCTCCTCGTCCAGCAGCCCCGTCACCCGCAGGTCCACCTCCGTCACTGTCAGGCCCAGCCGCTGTTCCGCCGCGGTCGCCAGCGTCTCCCGCAGCAGGGTCGCCGTCGCCGGCAGGGGCTGCGAGGCCGTCGCGGCGAACTCCGCCGTCACCCGCAGCGGCCCGGGCGGCAGCGCACTCGGAGGAGCCGGTACGGCCGGCTCGGCGGTGTCCGCGGTGTCGGCGACCGCGACCCGGAGCGCGCCGAGGCGCACACCCGGCGCGTCCCACGCCGCACTTCGCAGCACCTCCTCCGCGGCCCGCTCCGCGATCCACGCGCCGTCCCGCGCGTCACCCAGCGGCAGAAGCCTGCCGATTCCCAGCTGATGTCTCACTGCCTGCGTCCATCGATCGGCCGTCATTCCTCCAGCCTGCCGCATCAGAGGCGCGCTTCCACGCAACCGTGCTTACGGTGGTCCAAGGACGACGAAAAGGACGTACGGCGATGACTGACATGACCGAGAAGCGGGGCGGGGAGAGCGAGACCGCGGCGGTACGCAGGAGCCCGTTGGCCAAGCACAGCGGCGGAGACGCCGGTTCGCGCGGGCGGACGACCATCGCGGACGGCGTCGTGGAGAAGATCGCCGGCCTCGCCGCGCGCGACGTCGACGGCGTGCACGCCATGGGCAGCGGCGTGTCCCGCACGTTCGGAGCAGTGCGCGACCGCGTGCCCGGCAGCACCAAGTCGGTGTCGCGCGGCGTGAAGGCCGAGGTCGGCGAAGTGCAGGCGGCCCTCGACCTGGAAATCGTGGTCGAGTACGGCGTGTCGATCGCCGATGTGGCCCGTGACGTGCGGGAGAACGTCATCACCGCCGTGGAGCGGATGACCGGCCTGGAGGTCGTCGAGGTCAACATCGCGGTGAGCGACGTGAAGCTGCCGGACGAGGAGGAAGAGGAACCGGAGCGCCGGATCCAGTGAGGCACGGACCATCGGACAACGACACAGCGGCTGAGGAGCTGAGGAGCGCATGAGCATGGCCGTGGTCGGCATGATCGCCGGCATGGCGCTGGCCTTCGCCGGATATTTCGGCGGATTCGGTGCCTTCGTGCTGGTGGCGGCGCTGGGCGCCGTCGGCTTCGTCGTCGGCCGGTTCCTGGACGGGGACCTGGAGTTCGGCGACTTCTTCCGCCCTCGCGAACGTGAACGGCGGCGGTGACGCCCGTGAGCACGGGGGCCGGTGAACTCGACAGACCCCTGGCGGTCGTTCCGCCCGGCGAGCGCGGCGCGACCCGGATCGCCGACCGGGTCGTCGCGAAGATCGCCTCGCAGGCGGCCCGCGAGGCCGTCGGCACACTGCCGCCCGGCGCCGACCGGCCCTCCGCGTCCGTCGTCGTCCACCACGAGGTCGCCCGTGTCCGGGTCCAGCTCGAACTGGGCTACCCCTGCGACATCGGCGACCGCTGCCGCACGGTGCGCCACCAAGTCGTCGAGCGGGTGAGCACCTTGGCGGGCATGCAGGTTCCGGAGGTCGTCGTCCAGGTGGAGCGGCTGCACCTGGACGCGGCACTCGGCGCGGCACAGGGGAGGACGCGATGAGCGAACCCCAGGGCGCTCAGCCCCCCGAGGACAGCACGCAGCGCCTGCCCGTCCTCGACAAGGGGGAGACGGAGAACGGCGACGGACCGGACCGGTCCGAGTCGTCGGCCGCCTCCGGGCCACCGCCCGAACCCGAGGGCAAGGGCGGCCGCGAGGGCCGCTTCTGGTCGGCGCGCCGCGTCCCCGCCGGGGGCGTCGCCCTCCTGCTCCTGGGCCTCACCGGGCTGTTCCTCTACGACATCGTCTCCGTGCGCGCCGGCCGGCCCGGCATGTACTGGCGGCGGGAACTGGCCCGGCAACTCTCCGAACGGCCCCTCGACGACACCTGGGTGCTCGTCGGCGCCGGGGTCGCCGCCGTCCTCGGCCTCTGGCTGCTGATCCTGGCCGCCACACCCGGCCTTCGGGCCGTGCTCCCCATGCGGCGCACCCACACCGAGGTCCGAGCCGGGCTGCACCGGGACGCCGCCGCCACCGCGCTGCGGGACCGGGCCATGGAGGTGGCCGGCGTGCAGGCGGCACGGGTGCGGGTGCGCCGGAGGCGGGCGAACGTCCGTGCCGTGTCGCACTTCCGTGAACTGAACGACGTACGTACCGAGCTGGACGACGTGCTCGCCGACGCGGTCCGCGGGCTGGGGCTGTCCCGACCGCCCTCGCTGTCGGTGCGGGTCCGGCGGCCCGGCCGGAAGGGGTGAGAGCGATGCTCAGGACCGTCAACCGCGTGTTCCTCGGCCTGGTGGGCCTGATCCTGCTGGTGCTGGGCGGCTCCGTCCTCGCCGTCGGCCTCAGCGTCTCGGCGCCCTCGTGGTGGATTCACGACAGCAAGCACGACGTGCTGCTGAGCTACGCCGAGCGCACCCGCTGGCGCGACGCCGGCTGGTGGTGGCCGGTCGTCATCGCCGTCCTCGCGGTCCTGCTGCTGCTCGCCCTGTGGTGGCTCGTCGCGGTGCTGCGCAGGCGGCGCCTGGCCGAGGTCCTCGTCGACACCGGCGACGGCGAGGGCGCGCTCCTGCGAGGCCGGGCCCTGGAGAACGTCCTCACCCAGGAGGCGGCCCACATCGACGGCGTGGGCGGAGCACACGCGCAGCTGAAGGGCCGCCGCGGCGCCCCCGAGGCCCACGTACGCCTCGCGCTGGAGCCACACGTGGACCCGGGGACGGCACTGACCGACTTCACGACGGGCGCCCTCACTCACGCCAAGACGTCGGCGGGCCTCGCCTCACTTCCGGCGGAGGTGAGGCTCAAGGGCGTCAAGCACGGTGCCGAACGGGTGAGTTGAGGGCGCGCGGGCCGGTTGCGGCCCGTCAGAACCCGTGCCGCGCCCCACCGTCGACCGGGACCATGACCCCGGTCAGATAGGAAGCCGCCGGCGACATCAGGAATGCCGCCACCCGCCCGAACTCCTCCGGAGCCCCGTACCGTCGCAGCGGAATCCGTGACTCCGACGCGGCCCGGGTCGCCTCGGGATCAGCCGACAGCGCGTCCAGCTGCCGCACCCGGTCGGTGTCGATCCGCCCGGGCAGGACGCCGACCACCCGGATGCCCCGTGGCCCCAGCTCGTCGGAGAGCGACTTGGCGAATCCCGCGAGCCCCGGCCGCAGCCCGTTCGAGATGGTCAGCCCCGGGATCGGCTCGTACACCGACCCGGACAGCACGAACCCGATGACGCCCCCGGCCTCCATCTCGGCGGCCGCGGCGCGGGCCAGCCGCACCGCACCGAGGAACACCGACTCGAACGCCGTCTGCCACTGCTCGTCCGTGTTGTCCGCGACGAACCCGGCCGGCGGCCCGCCCACGCTGACGAGCACTCCGTTGAAACGGCCGAAGTGCTCCCGGGCGGCCCCGATCAGCCGGGCCGCCGCCTCCGGGTCGGCGTTGTCGACGGCCACCCCGACCGCGTTCGGTCCCAGCTCGGCGGCCGCCTCGGCGACACTCTTCTCGTCACGCCCCGAGACGACCACCTTCGCCCCGTCCGCGACGAGCTCACGCGCGGTGGCGTTGCCGAGGCCGCGCGTGGCCCCGGTGACGACGTACACCCGGTCCTTCAGTCCAAGATCCATGGTCCCTATCCTGCCCCGTCCCCACCGAACAGGGCGAGGGCGGTGTTCACCAGCCCGATGTGGCTGAACGCCTGCGGGAAGTTGCCGAGATGCCGTCCGGTCACCGGGTCGAACTCCTCGGACAGCAGCCCGACGTCGTTGGCGAGTCCCGCCAGCCGCTCGAACAGCTCCCGGGCCTCCTTCGTGCGGCCGGTCATGTACAGGGCGTCCGCGAGCCAGAACGAGCACACCAGGAAGGCGCCCTCGCCGCCGGGCAGCCCGTCGACCTCCGCGTGGTCCGTGCTGTAGCGGCGCAGGAAGCCGTTGTGGGCGAGCTCCTCGCGGACCGCGTCGATCGTGCCGATCACCCGCGCATCGTCCGGCGGCAGGAACCCGACGCGCGGGATGAGCAGCAGGGCCGCGTCCAGTTCGCGTGAACCGTAGGACTGAGTGAAGGTGTTGCGCTCGGCGTCGTAGCCCTTCTCGCACACCTCCTCGTGCACCTCGTCGCGCAGCGCCCGCCAGCCGTCCAGATCGCCGTCCAGCTCCGGATGGTGCTCCAGGGTGCGTACGGCACGGTCGGCGGCCACCCACACCATCACCTTCGAGTGCACGAACTGGCGCCGGCCGCCGCGCACCTCCCACAGCCCCTCGTCGGGCTGCTGCCAGTGGGTGCGCAGGAAGTCCAGCAGGGCCGTCTGCAGCGCCCACACGTCCGGCTGCGGGGACAGGCCCGACTCGCGGGCGAGCGACAGGGAGTCCATGACCTCGCCGTAGACGTCCAGCTGGAGCTGGTTCACGGCGTCGTTGCCGACGCGTACCGGGGCGGACTCGGCGAAGCCGGAGAGCCACGGCAGCTCGAACTCGGGCAGCCGCCGCTCGCCCGCCACGCCGTACATGATCTGCAGGTCGGCCGGGTCGCCCGCGACCGCGCGCAGCAGCCAGTTCCGCCAGGCTTCCGCCTCCTCCTGGTAGCCCGCGGCGAGCAGCGCGTTCAGGGTGAGGGTGGAGTCGCGCAGCCAGCAGTAGCGGTAGTCCCAGTTGCGCACCCCGCCCGGTTCCTCGGGCAGCGAGGTGGTGGGGGCGGCGACGATGCCGCCCGTGGGGGCGTAGGTGAGCGCCTTGAGGGTGATCAGGGAGCGGACGACGGCGTCCCGGTACGGGCCGTCGTAGCGGCAGCGCGACACCCAGGCCCGCCAGTCCTCCACGCTGTGGCGCAGCGCGTCGTACGGGTCGACGAGCGGCGGGCGCGGTTCGTGGGAGGGGTGCCAGGTCAGGACGAAGGCGACCTTTTCCCCCTTCTTCACGGTGAACTCGGCGTGCGTGCCGAAGTCCTCGCCCCAGCTGGTCACCTCCGGCTCGCTGCGCAGCCAGGTCGAGTCGGGTCCGGCCACCGCGACGCGGTGGCCGTCGGCCTTGCGCACCCAGGGGACGATCGAGCCGTAGTCGAAGCGCAGCTTGAGGACGCTGTGCAGCGTCACCTCGCCGTCGAGGCCCTCGACGACACGGACCAGGTCGGGGGCGCGGTCGCGTTGGGGCATCAGGTCGGTGACCCGTACCGCTCCCTGCTCGGTCTCCCACTCGGTGTCCAGGACGAGGGTGTCGGGGCGGTAGGCGCGCCGGGTGCAGCGGTCCGCCCCCACGGGGGCGATGCGCCAGAAGCCGTTGTCCTCGTCGCCGAGCAGTCTGGCGAAGCAGGCGGCCGAGTCGAAGCGGGGCAGGCACAACCAGTCGACGGATCCGTCCGTACCGACCAGGGCCGCGGTCTGTTCGTCGCCGATGAGCGCGTAGTCCTCGATGCTGGGCACCCAGTGCGGGTTCCCGGCAAGTCGGCGCGGCAATCAGGGCGGGGCCGGGGGAGTGACGTGTCCTGGCCGGCAGGCGCCGCGGTGCCGGGCCGGGGCGGCCGATGGGCACGCGGCCGTCGTCCGCGGCGGCGCGCGGGGCGTCGGGTCCCGCCTCGCGGCGTCGGCAGCGGTGTCTACACGGCCGCCGGCTCGGTCTCCGTCGTGTCGGATTCCTCGGCCGCCTTCTGGGCCCGCTCGCGGGCCTCCCGGCGGGCCAGGACCACCCAGCCGACCGGGACGGCCGCCGAGAACAGCCACCACTGGACGGCGTACGCGTAGTTCAGCGCCGCGTCCTCCTTGCCGGGGTTGCCCAGCAGCTCGGGGACGTCGCCCTGGGGCTCGGGGGCGGTCTGGGCGATGTAGCCGCCGAGCACGCGGGCGTCCAGACGCCGGGCCTGCTGCTCGCTGTTGATCAGCATGATCTGCCGGTCCGGCAGGCCCTGGAGGTTCTTGATGCCGCTCGCCGCGGTCGTCTCGTCGGGCATCAGCCGCCCCTCGACGGTGACCTCGCCGCCGGGCGGCGCGGGAACCTTCGGGAACGTCGTCTGGCTCGGGCCCGCGGAGGGGATCCAGCCCCGGTTGACCAGCAGCACCTTGCCGTCGTCGAGGACGAACGGGGTGAGCACGTGGTAGCCGACCTCGTCGTCGGAGTTGGTGCGGCGCCGGACGACGACCTCGTCCTCCGTGTCGAAACGGCCCTTCGCCGTCACGGTGCGGTACCGCTCGGCGCTGGTCACGGTGTGCCCGGGCGCTGTCAGCTTCTCCACGGGCACCGGATCGGCCGACAGCGCGTCGGTGACCAGCTGGTTCCGGGCGGTGCGCTCCTCGTAGCGATGCATCTGCCATATGCCCAGCCTGATCATCGTGGGGATGAGGAGCAGGGCGATCAACGTGAGGATCACCCACTGCCGGGACATCAGGAAGCGGTACACCCCACGACCGTACAACTCGGTCGTGGGGTGCATTCAGTCGGGTACGGGTTCAGACCTTGTCGACAATTCCTGCCTTTCCCTCCGCGCGGGCGCAGTGGGCGCCGCAGTACCAGTGGCCCTCGACCTCGACGCCCTGGCCGATGATCTGCACCCGGCAGTGCTCGCAGATGGGGGCCATGCGGTGGATCGCGCAGGAGAAGCAGTCGAAGACGTGCACCGCGCCCTGCGCGTGCACCTCGAAGGTCATTCCGTACTGATTGCCACATACCTCACAGGTCGCCATGCGCCACAGGGTGAGCCGTCGTCCCCGTGCGAGCGAGCGGGCGCCGGGCGAGTCGCCCGGCAATCACCCGTCCGTACGGTCACCCCGCGACACGGGTCACCTCTCTGTGACGCGGATCACCCCCCCCTGCGAAGTGGATCGCCCCCCCGCGACTCACCCTTCCGAGGCCGGCTCCACATCGGCGAGGAGCTGCCCGAAGGCCGCCTCGTCCACGACCGGTGTGCCGAACTGCCGGGCCTTGACGACCTTGGAGGTGCCCGAGTCCGGGTCGTTCGTGACGAGCAGGCTGGTCAGGCGGGACAGGCTCGTGGCCACGTGCAGCCCCGCCTCGGTCGCGCGGTCCTCCAGCAGGTCCCGCTCGGTGGAGGTGTCACCGGAGAAGGCGACCCGCATGCCCTGCTTGAGCCGCCCGCCCGCCTCGTAGCGCCCGGGGTTGGGGTAGGGGCAGGCGGGGCGCTTGCGGGACGGGCGCCAACTGCTCGGCCGGTAACCGCCGTAGCCTCCGGGGCCCGCCTGCTGCCCGATGCGGGGTGTGGCGGGACGGTCCGTCCACTCGGTCAGCGGCCGGCACTCGTGCAGTGGCAGCCGTACGTTGTTCGCCGCCGCGGCCCGCAGGCTCGGCCGGAACGCCTCCGCCAGCACGCGCGCGTCGTCCAGGGCGTGGTGCGCCCGCTGCTGGACGACGCCGAAGTGCGCCGCGAGGGACTCCAGCTTGTGGTTGGGCAACGGCAGCCCCAGTTCCTTGGAGAGGGCGATGGTGCACAGCCGCTGCCGCACGGGAGCCTCGCGCTCGGCGCGCGCGTACTCCCGGGCGATCATCTGCCAGTCGAAGACGGCGTTGTGTGCCACGAGCACGCGTCCCGCCAGCCGGGCCGTGAACTCCTCGGCGATGTCCGGGAAGAGGGGCGCCCCTTCGAGCGCCTCGCTCGTCAGTCCGTGGATCCACACGGGGCCCGGGTCGCGCTCGGGGTTGACCGTCGTGTACCAGTGGTCCTCGACCTCGCCGCGCTCGTCCAGCCGGTAGACCGCCGCGGAGATGATGCGGTCGTCCCGGGCCAGGCCCGTGGTCTCCACGTCAACGACCGCGTACCCCTTGGGGTACGCGGCCGGCCACGGTGTGGCCGAGAACACTGCGGTCGTCAGGTCTTCCAGCATGGTCACCGAGGATACGGGCCGAGACTGACACCGCCGTCCGTCAGGTGCGCCGGGCGGGCTCTTCCGACACCCCCTCAGGCGTGTTGTCCGGTCTGTCCGTTCGAGGGGTGTACGTCTGATCGGTCCTCAGTCGATCAGCCGGGCACCTCCTCCTACGACGTCTGAATTCGCCCCGTACCGGATTGGCGGAGATCGCCAAGAAGCAAGCGCGTACCGTCGGTAATACTTGTGGGTAACAACGTCTGGTGGGGGCGGGACTCCGGTCCTACGGTGCTTGCATGCCGAACCTGCCCGATGTCGTGCTGTGGTCCGTCCCCGCCTTTGTGCTGCTCACCGTGGTCGAAATGGTGAGTTACCGCCTCCATCCCGACGAGGACGCGGAGGGCTACGAGGCGAAGGACGCCGCGACGAGCGTGGGTATGGGGCTCGGCAGTCTCGCCTTCGACTTCATATGGAAGATCCCGATTCTGGCGATCTACACGGCCCTCTACGAACTCACGCCGCTGCGCGTACCCGTGCTCTGGTGGACCGTCCCGCTGATGCTGCTCGGGCAGGACTTCTTCTACTACTGGTCCCACCGCGGCCACCACGTCATCCGGATCCTGTGGGCCTGCCACGTCGTCCACCACTCCAGCCGGAAGTTCAACCTCACCACCGCGCTGCGCCAGCCCTGGACGTCCCTGACCGTGTGGCCGTTCTACGTCCCCCTCATCGTCGTCGGCGTGCACCCCGCCGCGCTCGCGTTCTGCTCCTCGGCGAACCTCGTCTACCAGTTCTGGATCCACACCGAGCGCATCGACAAGATGCCCCGCTGGTTCGAGTTCGTCTTCAACACCCCCTCCCACCACCGCGTCCACCACGCCTCCCAGGGCGGCTATCTGGACCGCAACTTCGGCGGCATCCTCATCGTCTGGGACCGGCTGTTCGGCTCGTTCGTCGCGGAGACCGAGCGGCCCCGGTACGGGCTGACCAAGAACATCACCACGTACAACCTGTTCAAGGTGGCCACGCACGAGTACGTGGCCATCGCCAAGGACCTGCGGGCGGCGAGCAGTTGGCGCGAGCGCGCGGGACGCGTGTTCCGCGGACCGGGCTGGGGGCCGGGACCGGCGGCCCCAGCGCCGGTGCCGGCTCCGTCCCCGGCCCCAGCGCCGGCTCCGTCCCCGTCCCCCGCGCCGGCTCCGTCCCCGGCCTCCGAGACCCTGTCCCTCGCCGAGGCCGTGCCGATCGCCGACGCCGCCCCCGGTGCCGGGAGCGCCCCGGCCGGGAAGAGCACGCCGGCGTGAACCCCGCGCGTCTCCTCCTGGCCGCCTTCGGCCCAGCCGTCGCCGTCGACCTCGTCTGCCTCGCGACCGGTGCCGACGCGGGGCACACCGTCGCCAAGCCCCTGCTGATGCCGCTCCTGGCCCTGTGGGCCGCCCTCCGCAAGGCGCCCCGACCGCTCCTGGCCGCCCTGCTGTTCGGCTGGGGCGGGGACGTCCTGCTGCTGTCGGACGCCGAGCCCGCCTTCCTCGCGGGCATGGCCTCCTTCGCGGCGGGCCACGTCTGCTACCTCGTGCTCTTCACGACGTACGGCAGCCGGAACGCCGTCCCACGCGCGCGTGCGGGCTTCCTGGCCCTCGGCTACGCCGCCGCCCTCGTGACGACCGTCGCGCTGCTCTGGCCGGACCTGCCCGCGGACCTGCGCGTGCCGGTCGCCGGCTACAGCCTCCTGCTGACCGCCATGGCGTACCGGTCCGCCATCCGGCTCGGTCTCTTCGCAGGGCTCGGCGGGGCGCTGTTCCTGCTGTCCGACACGCTCATCGCGACCGGTGTGGCCGAGTGGCCGCAGCTGCCCGCGCCGGACTTCTGGATCATGCTCACGTACATCGCCGCGCAGACCCTGCTGACGGTCGGCACGCTCGGGGCGCTCGACGCGCGCAGGGCACCGGCCGCCACCTACGGCGAGATGCGCGCCGTCTGAGATCTGCCGGCGCTCGCCGGAACGCGGGGCTGCGACCCCGGCAAGGAAGATGTCGACTCCGACGGGGAACTGTTCGCGGTCGTCGTGCTCGCCCGGTCGCGTCGCCACCGCTCCGGCTCCGGCCGGGTCGGCTCCCCGGACACACCGGCGTCACCAGCGGATCGGCACCGGAAGCGCCGTCAGGACCCCGGACACCGCGACCGCCAGGCCCAGGGCGACGACCTCCGCCCGGGCCGGAGTACACGCGGTCAGCGGATCCGCAGCCCGGCGCAGCCGTCGCCGGGCCCACACCGCGAGGGCGGTGACGACCGCCACGAGCAGCACCTTGGCGAGCAGCGCACGCCCGTACGCCGTCCCGGTCAGCTGCTCGAGGATCGTCTCCGGCGGCATCCGGCGCAGTGAACTGCACACACCCGTCGCGGTGATGGCGGCGAGCAGGACGACCGCCACGCGCGCGTAGAGACCCAGCAGGGCCGCGCCCGCCGCCGCGTCCGGCCGGCCGTGCCACAGCCGCAGGACGCGCAGCGCGTGCAACAGGCCGCCCGCCCACAGCGCCGCGCAGGTCAGATGGACGAGCGTCAGTCCTGCGCCGGTCAGCGGAGTGTGCTCGGTCGTGGGGTGTGCGCGCAGCGCCTCGGCGACGACCACGGCGGCCAGCGGCCACACTTGCGTGACCGGCCGGCGCGACGCGGCGCACAGCCCCGCCACCACAAACGCGTTGACCTCCAGCAGGGCGAGCTTGCCGTCCCGGGAGGCGTGAAGCCCCCCGACGTCGATGTCCGCTCCATCGCCCGGCACGAGATTGCCGGCGGCCACGATCGCGGCGAGCCCGAGGGCGGACAGGAAACCGGCGCCGGCCGCGAGCGGGGACCAACTGCGGGGCAGAAGCCGGGGAGCGGCATCCGCGCCGGGCAGTGATCGCGCCAGGCGGTTCACGAACAGTTCGCCGACGCATATGCACAGCGCCGCGAACAGCACAGTGCGGAGCAGGGCTGTGCCGCCCGCGCCGGGCGCTTCGGCCTCCCCGGTGCCGTGCAGCGCGGCGGACGGGCCGAGCAACGCTGTCAGCGCGGCCACGGCCACCAGCACCAGGACGGCGACGGCCCGGCCCGCACCGGTGCGCCGCACGGGCCCGTGCCGATCGGCCGGCCCGGGCGGGGGTTGTGTCAGGGTCACCCCAGGATCTTCACCAACCTTCACACGGCCGGGCAAGTCGGCACAGGGACCTCAAGCCACCTTCGGTGCGGCCGACCACCACAGCCGCACCCCCTTGTACTCGTCCGTCGGCCGCAGTTCCCACCCCCGTGCGAGGGCGACCTCGGCGACGTACCAGCTGTCGACCCCCCCGGTACGTTCGCACGGGTGTCGCGCACTCCACGGGCGGCTTCGGCCTCTTCGGCACGACAGGTGCCGAGGCCCGGGCGGTCCACTTCGCCACGGTCCTGTCCACCCGCGCCTTGTCATATGCGACGTCGCCCTTATGAGGCAGCCCGGTCCCGGGCCGGCTGCCACTGCGGCCGCACGGGCCGGGGCGTCCAGGTCGCCGGACTCTCGTACACGCCCATGGCAAGGAATCCTGCCGCAGACGCGGAGCGGGCCGGACGGATGCCCCCGCCCGGCCCGGATCACCGTCACACGAGCTCTACTTGGTCACCGCGTCCAGCGCGTCCGCGACGCCCCAGCCGTAGAAACCGTTGCGGTTCTTCGAGCCCTCGCACACCGCGTCGATCTTGCCGTCGGCGTCGATGTCGTACGGGTCCGTGCACGCCTTGGCGTCGGCCTCCGCGTACAGCAGGGCCTTCACCAGGGCAGGAGAGGCGTGCGGGTGCGTCGACTTGATGAGCGCGGCGACGCCCGCGACGTGCGGGGACGCCATCGACGTACCGGCCATGTAGCCCCACTTGCCGCCCGGCAGCGTGCCCAGGATGAGGCCGCTCGTGGCCGGCGCCTCCGGCTTCTGGTAGGCGGTCGAGTCACCGCCCGGGGCGGCTATGTCGATGGTGCCCAGACCGTAGTTGGAGAAGGACGACTTGATGCCCTTGGCGCCCGTCGAGGCGACCGTGACGACACCCGGCAGCTGGGTCGGTATGTCGAGGCACTTCGAGGGGTCGACGACCCGGTCGCCCGGCGTGCTGTCGTTCGGGGACGACGGGTCGGTGATCTCGTCGGAGGCGAGGTCGTAGTTCTCGTTGCCGCCCGCGGCGACGTTGACCGCGCCCTTCTTCTCCGCGTACCGCGAGGCCCGGGTGACGGCGTCCACGAGCGCCCTCTGGTCCGGGTCGTTCTTGCAGTTGAAGTACCAGGGGTCCGTGTAATAGCTGTTGTTCGTCACGTCGACCCCGTGCTCGGCCGCCCACACGAAGCCGCAGACCACGGCCTCCGTGTAGAAGAAGCCGTCCGGGTTGGACACCTTGATGCCGGAGACCTTCACCCCGGGCGCCACACCGGTCATGCCGACGCCGTTCTTGGCGGCGGCGATCTCACCGGCGACATGGGTGCCGTGCGGGCTCTCCGCGGCGCCCGGCCGCCAGGCCCCGTCGGCCGTGTCCGGCTTGCCCGACACGCAGTTGGCCGACGCCTCGCGGTCGAAGTTGGGCGCGATGTCGGGGTGGGTGTCGTCCACACCGGTGTCGATCACGGCGACCGTGACCTTCTTGCTGCCCAGCGTCTTCTCGTGCGCCTTGTCCGCCTTGATGGCGGGCAGGTCCCACTGCTGGGGCTGCAGCGGGTCCTGCCCGGCCGGGGCGTCGGCCGCTGCGACCTCGGCCGCGCTCAGCACCCTCGGCGCGCCCAGGTCACCCGTCGACGCCGAGGGCAGCGGCGCGGTACGGGTGGCCCCCGCCGACTGCACGCCGCGCACCTTGCGGATCGCCTTGGCGAAGTCGGCGTTCGAGGAGTGGACGACGATGACGCCGATCTGGTCGTACGACGTCACGATCGTGCCGCCCGCCTTGGCGACGGCCTTCTTCACATGCGCCGAAGTGCCGTGCCCCGGCTTGACGTTGACGACGTAGCTGAGGGGGGTCGCCTCGGCCGCGGTGGGGGCCGGGGCGCCCTCGGTGGCGGAGGCCACGGTGTTCGGCAGGAACGCGAGGGCCGTTGCCACGGCCATCCCGGCCGGGATCGCGACGGCGCGACGGTAGCGCGCGTACGGCGCAGTCATGCTGTCTCCAGTTCGTTCACGGTACGAGCTGATCTTGCGAAGGGGGTGGCGGGCCGCGTCACTTGACCGCGCGCAGCGCGTTGACGATGCCGTGGCCGTAGAAGCCGTTGAGGTGCTTGCCGCCCTTGCAGACCGCGTCCTGCGTGCCGTCGCCGTCCTGGTCGTAGGAGGCGGGGCAGGCGGTCTCGTCGGCCTGCGCCTTCAGCAGCGCCTGCAGCTGGGCCGGAGACGCCCAGGGGTACTTGGACTTCAGCAGCGCGGCGACGCCCGAGGCGTGCGGCGAGGCCATCGAGGTGCCCTGCAGGAACCCCCATGTGCCGTTCGGCAGGGTGGAGAGGATGCGGCCGTCCTTCGACGGCGTGTCCGGGATCTGGTAGCGGCGGTCACCGCCAGGCGCGGCGACGTCCACGACGCCCTTGCCGTACGTCGAGAAGTACGACTTGACGTTGTCGACGCCCGTCGAGCTCACCGTGACGACACCCGGCAGCTGGTTCGGCACGTCGAAGCACTCGTGCGGGTCGATCGTGCGCTCGACCGGGGTGGAGTCGTCCGGGCTGGAGTCGTCGACGATCGCGTCCGAGTCCAGATCGTGGTTGGAGTTGCCCGCCGCGGCGACGTTCAGCGTGCCCTTCTTCTGGGCGTACAGCTGCGCCCGGTTGACCGCGTCGACGATGGCCCGCTGGTCCGGGTCGTCCATGCAGTTGTACAGCCACGGGTCGACGTAGTAGCTGTTGTTGGTGATCTCGACGCCGTGGTCGGCGGCGAACACGAACGCGCACACGACGCTCTCCGGGTAGAAGAGGCCGTTCGCCCGGTCGGTCACGTTGATGCTGGACACCTTCACGCCGGGAGCGACGCCCGATACGCCGACGCCGTTGCGGGCGGCGGCTATCTCACCCGCGACGTGCGTGCCGTGGTAGTCCTCGGCGGTGTACGGCCGCCAGGCGCCCTCACTGGTGTCGGGCTTGCCGCCGGCGCAGTTGGCGGACTGGGACGCGGAGAAGTTCGGGGCGATGTCCGGGTGGGTGTCGTCCACGCCGGTGTCGATCACGGCGACGGTCACCTTGCGGCTGCCCGGGTTGATCCGCGCGGCCTTGTCGGCGCCGATCGCGCGCAGGTCCCACTGGTCCGCTTCGAGGGGCTCGCTCTCGGGCGTCGTCGCCGAGACGGCCTCGGTGCGCTTCGCCTGGGCGGCCGTCAGATACTCGACCGCGCCCTCCTCCTTCGTCCCCGCGACGGTCAGCGGCGTCGTCCGTGTCGCGCCGGCGGACTGAACCCCGCGGGCCTTGCGGATCGTCTTGGCGAAGTCGGCGTTCGAGGAGTGGACGACGAGCACGCCGATCCGCTCGTAAGTGGCCACGACCGAGCCGTCGGCCTTCCCGATCGCCTTCTTCACCGAGGCGATCGTGCGGCGGTCCACCTTGGTGTTGACGACGTACGCCAGCTTCGGCGCGTCCGCAGTCCGGACGGCCGACTCCGCCTGCGGGGCCGCCGACGCGGCGGCGGGCAGGAAGCCCAGCGAGGCAGTCAGGGACAGCACGACCGGCACGGCGAGAGCGAGCCGGCGTCTGGAACGCAAGTGAGACATGGGGTCTCCACATCCTCCGGAAACGAAACCGGCCCGAGACACAGGTGGCGCCCGGGCAGGTACATGACGTGGTGCAGGGTGAAGCTATCCCGGCTTCTCGCTGGCCAGCAACGCTTTGTCGAAACGACTTCGGAAACAACGCCGGGCGTTTGAACCGGTTCTCACGCGGCGCCGTGACGTTGAACAAGGAGCGCGAGGACACGCGCCTCCGCCCATGTTCACAACCGCTGCCGTCCTTGCGAGGAGACTTTCGTGGCCACCGACGCACCGCCCCCCTCGAAAGAGCAACACAAGCTCCCCTCACCCGAGGAGTTCGCCGAGGTTCACGAGAGCGCGGAGTTCGGTGAACTGCGCCGCTCCTACCGTTCCTTCGCCTTCCCGCTGACCGTCGGCTTCATCGCCTGGTACCTGCTGTACGTCCTGCTCTCGAACTACGCGGGCGGCTTCATGGGCACCAAGCTGTTCGGCAACATCAACGTCGCCTTCGTCCTCGGCGTCGCCCAGTTCGTCACCACGTTCCTCATCGCCTGGTGGTACTCGCGGCACGCCGCCGCGAAGCTCGACCCCAAGGCCGAGGCCATCAAGACCCGGATGGAGAGCGGCGCATGAGCCCCGTACAGCAGACCTTCCTCGCCGCGAACGAGGCCAGCGAGCACCGCCCGCTGATCATCACCCTGTTCGCGCTGTTCGTCCTCGCGACCCTCGGCATCACCATCTGGGCGGGCCGCCAGACCAAGGACGCCGCCGACTTCTACGCCGGCGGCCGCCAGTTCAGCGCCTTCCAGAACGGCCTCGCCGTCTCCGGCGACTACATGTCCGCCGCCTCGTTCCTCGGCATCGCGGGCGCGATCGCCATCTTCGGCTACGACGGCTTCCTGTACTCCATCGGCTTCCTGGTCGCCTGGCTGGTCGCCCTGCTGCTGGTCGCCGAGCCGCTCAGGAACTCCGGCCGCTACACCATGGGCGACGTCCTCGCCTACCGCATGCGCCAGCGCCCGGTGCGCACCGCCGCCGGCACCTCCACGATCGTCGTGTCGATCTTCTACCTGCTCGCGCAGATGGCCGGCGCGGGCGTCCTCGTCTCGCTGCTGCTCGGCATCACCTCCGACGCCGGCAAGATCCTCATCGTCGCCCTCGTCGGCATCCTGATGATCGTCTACGTCTCCATCGGCGGCATGAAGGGCACCACCTGGGTCCAGATGGTCAAGGCCGTACTGCTCATCGGCGGCACCATCCTGATCACCTTCCTGGTGCTGCTGAAGTTCGACTTCAACATCTCCGACCTGCTCGGCACCGCCGCCGAGAACAGCGGCAAGGGCGCCGCCTTCCTGGAGCCCGGTCTGCAGTACGGCGCGACCGGCACCTCCAAGCTGGACTTCATCTCCCTGGGCATCGCCCTGGTGCTGGGCACCGCCGGCCTGCCGCACATCCTGATCCGCTTCTACACGGTGCCCGACGCCAAGGCCGCCCGTAAGTCCGTGAACTGGGCGATCGGCATCATCGGCGGCTTCTACCTGATGACGATCGCGCTCGGCTTCGGCGCCGCCGCGCTCATCTCGCAGGAGGAGATCCTCGCCTCCAACCCGTCCGGCAACACGGCGGCACCCCTGCTCGCCCTGCACCTGGGCGGCGTCGACTCGACGTGGGGCGCGATCCTGCTCGCCACGATCTCGGCGGTCGCCTTCGCGACCATCCTCGCCGTCGTCGCCGGCCTCACCCTGGCCTCGTCGTCGTCCTTCGCGCACGACATCTACGCCAACGTCATCCGCAAGGGGAAGGCCTCCGGCGCCGAGGAGGTGCGCGCGGCCCGCTGGGCGACCGTCTTCATCGGCGTCGTCTCCATCGGCCTGGGCGCCCTGGCCCGCGACCTGAACGTGGCCGGCCTGGTCGCCCTCGCCTTCGCGGTCGCGGCCTCCGCCAACCTGCCGACGATCCTCTACAGCCTGTTCTGGAAGCGCTTCACCACCCAGGGCGCCCTGTGGTCGATCTACGGCGGCCTGATCGTCGCCGTCGGCCTGGTGCTGTTCTCACCCGTGGTCTCCGGCGACCCCAAGGCGATGTTCCCCGAGGTCGACTTCGCCTGGTTCCCGCTGAAGAACCCGGGCATCATCTCCATCCCGTTCGGCTTCCTCATGGGCTGGCTCGGCACGATCCTGTCCAAGGAGGAGCCCGACGCCAAGAAGTACGCGGAGCTGGAGGTCCGGTCCCTGACCGGCACCGGAGCCCACTGAGCACGACCCCTCCCGCGCGGCCGGGTCGTAGGAACCTCCAGGTCCCTGCGGCCCGGCCGCGCCGCGCGTCGTGGGATCGGGTCTGTGGCGTTGACGGTGGGGTCACGTAGGCTCGCAGGTGTCGGAGAAGCAGTGCCGCACGCATGATCCGCGACGAGGGAGGGGGCCCACGTGCTCATCGACACCTACGGCCGGGTGGCCACCGACCTGAGGGTCTCACTGACCGACAGGTGCAACCTGCGCTGTACGTACTGCATGCCCGAGGAGGGCCTGCAGTGGCTGGCCAAGCCGGATCTGCTCACCGACGACGAGATCGTCCGGCTGATCGACATCGCGGTCACGTCCCTCGGGATCGAGGAGGTCCGCTTCACCGGCGGCGAGCCCCTGCTGCGCCCGGGCCTGGTCGGCATCGTCGAGCGCGTCGCGGCCCTGGAATCGCGCCCCCAGATGTCGCTGACGACCAACGGCATCGGCCTCAAGCGCACGGCCACCGCCCTGAAGGAGGCGGGCCTGGACCGGGTCAACGTCTCCCTCGACACGCTCCGCCCGGACGTCTTCAAGACCCTCACCCGCCGGGACCGCCACAAGGACGTCATCGAGGGCCTGTACGCCGCCCGTGACGCGGGCCTGACCCCGGTCAAGGTCAACTCGGTCCTGATGCCGGGGCTCAACGACGACGAGGCCCCCGACCTGCTGGCCTGGGCCGTGGAGCACGACTACGAGCTGCGCTTCATCGAGCAGATGCCGCTCGACGCCCAGCACGGCTGGAAGCGCGACGGCATGATCACGGCCGGCGACATCCTCACCTCCCTGCGCACCCGCTTCGAGCTGACCGCCGAGGGCGAGGAGAAGCGCGGTTCGGCCCCGGCGGAGCGCTGGATCGTCGACGGCGGCCCCCATGTCGTCGGCGTCATCGCCTCCGTCACGCGCCCCTTCTGCTCGGCCTGCGACCGCACCCGCCTCACGGCCGACGGGCAGGTCCGCACCTGCCTGTTCGCCCAGGAGGAGACAGACCTGCGCGCCGCGCTGCGCTCCGGCGCCCCGGACGAGGAGATCGCCCGCATCTGGCGCCTGGCGATGTGGGGCAAGAAGGCGGGAGCCGGCCTGGACGACCCGACGTTCGTACAGCCCGACCGGCCGATGTCGGCCATCGGGGGTTAGTGCGCCGCCCTCAGGGGCGCGGGGCTGTGTCGAAGTGCGGCTCCGCCGCGTGCGCCCGAACAGCCCCCACCGGCGCGCAGCCGGCGTCAGGCGTCCTTGGCTTCCCACTCCTCGAAGGGCACCACGTCCTTCAAGAACCCCCGCACCCCGAGGAACTGCGACAGATGCTCGCGATGCTCCTCACAGGCGAGCCACGTCTTGCGCCGCTCCGGCGTATGGATCTTCGGGTTGTTCCACGCCAGCACCCACATGGCGTCGACACGGCAGCCCTTCGCGGAACAGATGGGCGTCTCGTCACTCACGGCTTTCGTCTCACAGAAAAGGCGACGCCGAGCAGCCACGGGGGGAGCTGCCCGGCGTCGGTCCGTCGCTCCGACGGGGGATGCGGAGCGCGTACGAAGTATGTCACGGGTAACCCCGGCCCCGGCACTGGAACAACATGATTGATCTGAGCTTTTCTTGAGCTTGGCGGGAAGCTGACCTCCCGTCCCGCTCTCCCGCGATCTGCCGCGGAATCGCGCAGGGGCGCGCCTACCGCTCGTGCGATTCGCTCCGCGCACCCGCCCCCGGCCCGGGCACGGCATCTTCCGCAACCGATTCCCCCGACCCGTCACCCGCACCCGGCGGGCCGATCATCGGACGCGACTGCGACACCACGAACGTCGACGGCAGAGACGGCGCATTCTCACGCCCGGCGTTGGCGATCACCACCGCGATGTACGGCAGCACCAGCCCGAGCACCAACGCCACGATGGCGACGTGCCGTTCGACGTTCCACAGGGTGGCCGCCAGGATCACGGAGATCGTGCGGACCGTCATCGAGATCACGTACCGGCGCTGCCGCCCGCGTACGTCCTCCTGCAGCCCCGTCCGGGCGCCGGTGATCCGGAAAACCTGGACGTTGCCGCCGCCATGCTGCTTCCGCATCGCATTCCACCATCCGCCCGTATCGGACTCTCACCCGCCCCGTAGCCGTCCCCGGCCGGCCGGGGACCTGACCAGGACAGCTCTTACGTTACGCCGCGGCTGCGCCGGCCACGAGACCGGGTTGCGCGCGGCCGGGCGAACGGCCTGCGCCGTCCCGCGTACGGCCCTCGTCGGCATGCGGCGTACGGCACCTGGGCCGACACTGGCCGTAGTGCTCACGTCGAGCCGCACGAGGAGGCAGTGATGGGCTGGTTGTGGGCGATCATCGTAGGACTGGTACTAGGTCTGCTCGCCAAGGCGATCATTCCGGGCAAACAGCATATTCCGCTGTGGTTGACCGTCATCCTGGGCATGATCGGCGGTATCGCCGGCAATGCCATCGCCCGGGCTGCCGGTGTCGACGCCACATCGGGGATCGACTGGTGGCGGCACGTCTTCCAACTGGTGGCCGCGCTCATCCTCGTCGGTCTCGGCGACCGGGCCTGGACGGCGGCCAGGGGAGACAGACGCAGGGCATAACGGGGCGCACGGCGAAGGGGGCGGCCTCCGGCACCGGAGACCGCCCCCTTCCCCGCGCTCTCAGCCGCCCGTGACCTCGACCGCGGCCAGGTTCTTCTTGCCCCGGCGCAGCACCAGCCAGCGGCCGTGCAGCAGGTCCTCCTTGGCGGGGACGGCGTCCTCGCCGGCGACCTTGACGTTGTTCACGTAGGCGCCGCCCTCCTTGACCGTGCGGCGCGCGGCCGACTTGCTGGCCACCAGACCGACCTCGGCGAAGAGGTCGACGGCCGGGCCGAGCTCGGCGACCTGGATGTGCGGCACCTCGGAGAGGGCCGCGGCCAGCGTCCTCTCGTCGAGCTCCGCCAGCTCGCCCTGCCCGAAGAGGGCCTTCGACGCGGCGATCACGGCGGCCGTCTGGTCGGCGCCGTGCACCAGGGTCGTCAGCTCCTCGGCCAGTGCGCGCTGCGCGGCCCGGGCCTGCGGACGCTCCTCGGTCTGCCGCTCCAGCTCCTCAAGCTCCTCGCGGGAGCGGAAGGACAGGATGCGCATGTACTTCGAGACGTCCCGGTCGTCCACGTTCAGCCAGAACTGGTAGAACGCGTACGGCGTCGTCATCTCGGGGTCGAGCCAGACGGCGCCGCCCTCGGTCTTGCCGAACTTGGTGCCGTCCGCCTTGGTCATCAGCGGCGTCGCCATCGCGTGCGCGGTCGCGTCGGGCTCCAGGCGGTGGATCAGGTCCAGGCCCGCCGTGAGGTTGCCCCACTGGTCGCTGCCGCCCTGCTGCAGGGTGCAGCCGTAGCGCCGGTACAGCTGGAGGAAGTCCATGCCCTGCAGGAGCTGGTAGCTGAACTCCGTGTAGCTGATGCCCTCGGAGGACTCCAGGCGGCGGGCCACGGAGTCCTTCGTCAGCATCTTGTTGACGCGGAAGTGCTTGCCGATGTCGCGGAGGAATTCGATCGCGGAGAGGTTCTCCGTCCAGTCGAGGTTGTTGACCATGACGGCCGCGTTCTCGCCCTCGAAGTCCAGGAACGGCTCGATCTGGGCGCGCAGCTTGGCGACCCAGCCGGTGACCGTCTCCGGGTCGTTCAGCGTGCGCTCCGCGGTCGGGCGCGGGTCGCCGATCAGGCCCGTGGCACCGCCGACCAGCGCCAGCGGCCGGTGACCGGCCTGCTGGAGCCGGCGCACGGTGAGCACCTGTACCAGGTGCCCCACGTGCAGCGACGGTGCCGTCGGGTCGAAGCCGCAATAGAACGTGACGGGACCGTCCGCGAGCGCCTTGCGCAAAGCGTCCTCGTCAGTGGACAGGGCGAACAGCCCGCGCCACTTCAGCTCGTCGACGATGTCCGTCACGGTTCTCGTGTCTCCTCGATGATCTTCGGGCAGTCGGGTGACAGCCGACTACGAGGTTATACGCCCTGACTGACAGAGCTCATATTGAAATCCGGGACCCGCAGCGCGGGCATGGCCGCCCTGGTGAACCAGTCGCTCCACTCCCGGGGCAGCGTCTTTTCCGTCCGCCCGGCCTCCGTGGCCCGGCCCAGCACCCCGACCGGCGACTCGTTGAACCGGAAGTTGTTCACCTCGCCCGTCACCTCGCCGTTCTCGACGAGGTACACGCCGTCCCGGGTCAGGCCCGTCAGCAGCAGCGTCGCCGGGTCGACCTCGCGGATGTACCACAGGCAGGTCAGCAGCAGCCCGCGCCCGGTGTTCGCGACCATCTCCTCCAGGGAACGGTCCTCGCCCCCGTCCAGGACGATGTTGTCGATGCCCGGCGCCACCGGCAGGCCGGTCAGGCCCGCGCTGTGCCGGCTGGTCGTCAGGTGCCGCAGCTCGCCCTCGCGCATCCACTCGGTGGGAGCGAGCGGCAGCCCGTTGTCGAACACCGACTGGTCGCCGCCGGAGGAGTGCGCGATCACGAAGGGCGCCGATTCGAGGCCCGGCTCGTTCGGGTCGCTGCGCAGGGTCAGCGGCAGGTCGGTCAGCCTCTCGCCGACCCGCGTGCCCCCGCCCGGCTTGGAGAACACCGTGCGGCCCTCGACCGCGTCCCGGCCCGACGCCGACCACATCTGGTAGATCAGCAGGTCCGCCACGGCCGTCGGCGGCAGCAGCGTCTCGTAGCGCCCGGCGGGCAGCTCCACGCGCCGCTCGGCCCAGCCCAGCCGCACGGCCAGCTCGGCGTCCAGCGCCGCCGGGTCGACGTCCTTGAAGTCCCGCGTGGAGCGCCCGGCCCACGCCGACCGGGTCCGGTCCGGCGACTTGGCGTTCAGCTCCAGCGTCCCGTTCGGCTGGTCGTGCCGCAGCCGCAGTCCGGTGGACGTGCCGACGTACGACGACACCAGTTCGTGGTTGGCGAAGCCGTACAGCTCGCGGCCGCCCGCACGCGCGCGTGCGAAGGCTTCGCCGAGCGCCGGGGCGAAGTCGGCGAACACGGCCGAGGAGGTCTCGGCGGGGGCCTCCGTGAACTCCGGCGACCGCTCCACGCCCGTGACCAGCGGCTGCGCGTCCTCGGCGGGTCCGGCGCCCCGCGCCGCGGCCTCGGCCGCCCGCACCAAGGGCTCCAGCTCGTCGGGAGTCACGGCGGACCGTGACACGACCCCGGAGGCGGTGCCCTCCTTGCCGTCGACGGTGGCGACGACGGTGAGTGTGCGCCCGCGCGTGACGCCGTTCGTGGTCAGCGCGTTGCCCGCCCAGCGCAGGTTGGCGGTGGACTGCTCGTCGGCGATGACGACACAGCCGTCCGCCCGGGACAGTTCGAGGGCCCGCTCGACCACTTCGTGCGGCTTGCTGGTGAGAGGGCTCATCGACCGGCCTCCTGGGTCGTGTTCAGAATGTTGACGCCCTTGAAGAGGGCCGAGGGGCAGCCGTGCGAGACGGCGGCGACCTGGCCCGGCTGGGCCTTGCCGCAGTTGAAGGCACCGCCGAGCACATAGGTCTGCGGCCCGCCCACCGCGGACATCGACCCCCAGAAGTCGGTGGTCGTCGCCTGGTAGGCGACATCGCGCAGCTGCCCGGCGAGCCGCCCGTTCTCGATGCGGTAGAAGCGCTGCCCGGTGAACTGGAAGTTGTACCGCTGCATGTCGATGGACCAGGACCGGTCGCCGACGACATAGATGCCGCGCTCCACACCACCGATCAGGTCCTCGGTCGACATCCCGGCCGGGTCCGGCCGCAGCGACACGTTGGCCATGCGCTGCACCGGCACGTGCCCGGGGGAGTCGGCGTAGGCGCAGCCGTTGGACCGTTCGAAGCCGGTCAGCTTCGCGATCCGCCGGTCCAGCTGGTAGCCCACGAGTGTGCCGTCCTTGACCAGGTCCCAGGACTGGCCCGCGACGCCCTCGTCGTCGTACCCGATGGTGGCCAGGCCGTGCTCGGCGGTGCGGTCGCCGGTGACGTTCATCAGCTCGGAGCCGTAGCGCAGCTTGCCCAGCTGGTCGAACGTGGCGAAGGAGGTGCCGGCGTAGGCGGCCTCGTAGCCGAGCGCCCGGTCGAGCTCGGTGGCGTGCCCGATCGACTCGTGGATGGTCAGCCACAGGTTGGACGGGTCGACGACCAGGTCGTACAGACCGGGGCGCACGCTCGGAGCGCGCATCTTCTCGGCGAGCAGCTCCGGGATCTGTTCCAGCTCGCCCTCCCAGTCCCAGCCGGTGCCCGTCAGGTACTCCCAGCCGCGTCCCACCGGCGGCGCGAGGGTGCGCATGGAGTCGAACTCGCCGCTCGACTCGTCCACCGACACCGCGTTGAACACCGGGTGCAGCCGCACCCGCTGCTGGGTGGTCACGGTCCCGGCGGTGTCGGCATAGAACTTGTTCTCGTGGACCGTCAGCAGCGAGGAGTCCACGTGGTCGACCCCGTCGGCCGCCAGCAGCCGCGCGCTCCACTCCGCGATCAGCCCGGCCTTCTCCTCGTCGGGCACGGAAAAGGGGTCGATCTCGTACGACGAGATCCACGTCTTGTCCGCGTGCACCGGCTCGGCGGCCAGCTCCACCCTCCCCCACTGCCCGAAAGGCGTGGGAGGTGCCCCCACGTCCGAACCGGCCGCCTTGATCACCTGGGCGGACAGCCTGGCCATCGCCACCGCCTGCCCGGCGACCCTGGCGGCGGCGTCCAGGGTGAGGTCGACGCCGGACGCGAAGCCCCACGTACCGCCGTGCACCACCCGCACCGCGTAGCCGAGGTCGGTGGTGTCCGACGACCCGGCGGGTTTGGCGTCCCGGAACCGCCAGGAGGCGCCCCGCACCCGCTCGAACCGGAAGTCCGCGTGCTCGGCGCCCAGCGCACGCGCGCGTGCGAGGGCCGCGTCGGCCAGGGGGCGTAGGGGGAGGGCCGTGAAGGCCTCGTCGATGGTATGAGGCACCGCCGTCTCTTTCTGTCGAGGTGAGCGTGGTTGCCATGCGTGGTGACTGCTCCGATCATGTCGCCCATCCACCGCGCGGGCCACGAGTTTCCCGAGCCGGGTTCGCGGCTTTCTGTAGAGACCCGACAGGTAGTCCCCTACGCCACTGTCGGTGCCCGATTGTCCGCGGGCCTGCCGGGACCGATAGGTTTTCGAGGAAGCCGCCTGTCCTCACCGCCTGTCGTCCAGGCGCCCGGGCGGGGTATCCAGACCGCTATCGAAAGGGTGATCCGTTGAGCCGCTCGGTTCTCGTCACCGGAGGCAACCGGGGCATCGGCCTCGCCATCGCCCGCGCTTTCGCCGATGCCGGCGACAAGGTCGCCATCACGTACCGCTCGGGTGAGCCGCCGGCCGCCCTGACGGAACTGGGCTGCCTGGCCGTCAAGTGCGACATCACCGACGCCGAGCAGGTGGAGCAGGCCTACAAGGAGATCGAGGAGGCGCACGGCCCCGTCGAGGTCCTCATCGCCAACGCCGGCATCACCAAGGACCAGCTCCTGATGCGCATGTCCGAGGAGGACTTCACCTCGGTCATCGACACCAACCTCACCGGCACCTTCCGCGTCGTCAAGCGCGCCAACCGCGGCATGCTGCGCGCCAAGAAGGGCCGTGTGGTCCTCATCTCGTCGGTCGTCGGTCTGTACGGCGGCCCCGGCCAGTCGAACTACGCAGCCTCCAAGGCCGCCCTGGTCGGCTTCGCGCGTTCCCTCGCCCGTGAGCTGGGCTCGCGCAACCTCACCTTCAACGTCGTCGCGCCCGGCTTCGTCGACACCGACATGACCAAGGCGCTCACCGACGAGCAGCGCGAGAACATCGTGAAGCAGGTCCCGCTCGGCCGGTACGCGCAGCCGGAGGAGATCGCCGCGACGGTGCGGTTCCTCGCCTCGGACGACGCCTCGTACATCACTGGAGCCGTCATCCCCGTTGACGGCGGACTGGGAATGGGTCACTGATCACCATGAGCGGAATTCTCGAGGGCAAGCGCGTCCTGATCACCGGTGTGCTGACGGAGGCCTCCATCGCCTTCCACGCCGCGAAGCTGGCCCAGGAGCAGGGCGCCGAGGTCATCCTCACCGCGTTCCCGCGGCCCACGCTGACCGAGCGCATCGCCAGGAAGCTCCCGAAGCCCACCAAGGTCATCGAGCTCGACGTGACGAACGACGAGCACCTCGGGCGGCTCGCCGACCTCGTCGGCGAGGAGCTGGGCGGCCTCGACGGCGTCGTGCACTCCATCGGCTTCGCCCCGCAGGACGCCCTCGGCGGCAACTTCCTCAACGCGCCGTTCGAGTCCGTCGCCACCGCCATGCATGTCTCGGCGTACTCCCTGAAGTCGCTGACCATGGCCTGCCTGCCGCTGATGCAGAACGGCGGTTCCGTCGTCGGCCTCACCTTCGACGCGCAGTTCGCCTGGCCGCAGTACGACTGGATGGGCCCGGCCAAGGCCGCGCTGGAGGCCACCAGCCGCTACATGGCCCGTGACCTGGGCAAGCAGAACATCCGCTGCAACCTCGTCTCGGCGGGCCCGATCGGTTCCATGGCCGCCAAGTCCATCCCGGGCTTCAGCGAGCTGGCCTCGGTGTGGGACAGCCGCTCCCCGCTGGAGTGGGACCTGAAGGACCCCGAGCCTGCCGGTCGCGGCATCGTCGCCCTGCTGAGCGACTGGTTCCCGAAGACCACCGGCGAGATCGTCCACGTGGACGGCGGTCTGCACGCCATCGGGGCCTGATCTTCCGCACGTCCTCGACGCCCCGTTCCCCGCAGCGCGCGGGGAGCGGGGCGTCACCCGTTCGGCTCAGCCGGCCGGGCGGGGGAGGCCCTCAACCGGGCACTGTTGAGTACGCGTTCACCACGCGAGCCCCTCCCCAGCACGGCCGAGGAGGTCCCCCTTGTGCGCTTGTCCCGCCGAACGGCCTCAGTGTCCCTCGCCGTCGCGCTCGTGCTGACCCTGGCCTACGAGGCGGTGCCCCACGCGCGCGTGCCCGGCGGCGAGCGAGAGTCGGCGGATCCCTTCGGCGCCGCGTGCCGGATCCGCGTGACCGGCTCCAAAGTGACCGCGTACTGCCACAACCCCTACCCGGAGACCGACCGGGTGAGCCTGCACGTGGAGTGCGCCCGCTGGTGGGACATCGACACCGACAGCTCACCGATCGAGGCAGGTCCCGCGCAGACCGTGCGGCTGACGGGACGGTGCTGGAAGGAAGTCGCCGACGTGTGGGTCAGTCACGGGCGGGGTTGATCGCGCGTATCAGTCACGGGCCGGGGAGCTGACCTGCCCGGCGGTAGCAGTCACGGGCCGGGGAGCTGACAGCCGGCGGTCGCAGTCACAGGCCGGGGAGCTGACAGCCGGCGGTCGCAGTCACAGGCCGGGGAGCTGACCCTGCCCGGCGGCATCAGTCCCCGGCGGGAGAGCCGAGCCCGCCCAGACGGCACAGGAACGGGTAGCGGGCCGCCTCCGCGGCGGCCCTGTCCGCCTCGCCCGCGCGGATCGCCTCCAGCAGCCGCCCGTGGTCCATGTACGTCTCCGGCGTCAGCTTCTCGCCGACGTCCTCGCGCAGCCAGTCCCGCAGCACCTCGCCCAGGTCCGCGTACATGGCCGTCATGACGTCGTTGTGGGAGGCCGACACGACGGCCAGGTGAAAGGTCGCGTCCGCGGTCACGAACGCCTCCTTGTCACCCGATTCCCAGGCCTCCTCGCGCCGCAGCAGCAGTGCGTCGAGCTGCTTGAGGTCCTTCTCCGTACGCCGCTCGGCGGCCAGCCGGGCGGCGGCCGACTCCAGCGTGGAGCGCAGCTCGGCGATGTGCCGGGGGTCGGCCTCGGCGAACCGCCGCTGCATCACACCCGCCAGTTCGCTCGTCGCCACGACGTACGTGCCCGAACCCTGGCGGATGTCCAGCAGCCCGTTGTGTGACAGGGCGCGGACGGCCTCACGGACCGTGTTGCGGGCGACACCGAGCTGCTCGACCAGTTCCGGCTCGGTCGGGATCCGGGAGCCGACCGGCCACTCGCCCGAGGTGATCTGGGCCCGCAGTGCGGCGATGACCTGCTCGGACAAGGCCGAGCGACGGGGATGGCTCAGGGGCATGGCTCACCTTCGCACGGCCGGGGCGCCCGGGGGCAGCCGGGGAGTGGACAGTCAATCATCCTATGATTCTATGATGGGCCTCATGCCTCGTGAGGAAACCCGGACGACGACACCCCCGACCGTACGCAGCTCGGCCGCGCACGAGCCCGGGACACCGGGCGGCGCCTCTCCGCGCGCGTGGACGATGCGACTGCTCGTCCTCGGCATCGTGCTGTCCGCGCTGAACCTCCGTCCCGCCATCACCAGCCTCGGCGCCCTCCTGGAAGAGGTCCGCGACGGGCTCGGCATGAGCGGCAGCGTGGCCGGGCTGCTCACCTCGGTGCCGCCGCTGTGCTTCGCCGTCTTCGGAGTCATGGCCCCACGGCTCGCCCGCCGTTTCGGCCCCGGCGCGGTGGTGTGCGCCGGTATGGCCGCCATCGCCGCCGGCCTGCTGATCCGCCCGTTCGCGGGCGGCACGCCCGGCTTCCTGGCCGGGAGCGCCCTGGCCCTCATGGGCATCGCGGTCAGCAACGTCCTGATGCCGGTCATCGTCAAGCGCTGGTTCCCCGACCGCGTGGGTTCCATGACCGGCCTGTACTCGATGGCACTCGCCCTCGGCACGGCCCTCGCGGCCGCGGTCACGGTGCCCCTGACCGACGCCCTCGGCGGCAGCTGGCAGACCGGCCTGGCTCTGTGGGCGGGGCTCGCCGTGGCGGCCGTCCTGCCGTGGCTGCCCTTCGTCCGGGGGCACGTCGCGCCGCCCGGGGCGGGGGACAAGGCCGCAGAGACGGTGACGCCGGCGCAGGGCCCGGCTCCCGCCGCGACGGAGCACGCGCGCGTGGAGGCGCCTCGGCTGCGCATGGCCCGGAGCCGGACCGCCTGGGCCCTGGCCGTCTTCTTCGGGCTCCAGGCCACCGCCGCCTACATCACCATGGGCTGGATGGCGCAGATCTTCCGGGACGCCGGTGTGCCCGCCGGCACCGCGGGGCTGCTGCTGGCGGTCACCATGGTGATGGGCGTGCCCCTCGCCTTCGTCATCCCCCGCCTGGCCACCCGGCTGCCCCACCAGGGCCCCATCGTGCTCGCCCTGGGCCTGTGCGGTCTCGCCGGTTATGCCGGGCTGTACCTCGCACCCGCAGCCGGCGCCTGGGCCTGGGCCCTGCTGCTCGGTGTCGCCAACTGCGCCTTCCCGCTCGCCCTGACCATGGTCGGCATGCGGGCCAGGACCGGCCCGGGCGTGGTCCAGCTGTCGGCGTTCGCGCAGAGCACCGGCTACCTGATCTCCATTCCCGGACCGCTTCTGGTGGGCGTCCTCTACCAGCACAGCGGCGGCTGGGGCCTGCCGATCGCGCTGATGAGCGCCCTGATGATCCCGCAGATGGCCGTCGGTTTCCTGGCCGGCCGCGACCGCACGGTGGAGGACGAGGCGGCCCGCTGAGCCACGTCCCCGGGGGAGGGCGGACCCCGGAGCACCCGGCCTGCACGGGGAGTGGGACACTTTCCCCATGCCAGTGCTCGACCCGAATCCCCAGCACGGTCAGAAGAAGATGCTGCTCGTGTTCGGCGCCTTCTTCGCGATCTTCATCGTCATCGCCGTCATCGCGACCCTCGCCTCGCCATGACCGTCCGCCCGCGCGGCCCGTGGTGGGGGTAGCCCCCCTGTCCCCTAGGGGGTGAGGGTCAGGGTCAAGTGGGTGGATCACCGGATGGGTTGGCAGCCGCGGATTCCGTAACTTCAAGGGTGTGACCGCGAGACGGTCACCGACCACTCGAAGAGCGGAGGCACCCATGTCGGCCCCTACGCACACCCGGCCCCACCCGGCGACCCGGGCCGGTGCCGCCGGCCGGCTGCCCTGGTGGGCTCTCGCCCTGCCCGTGCTCGCCTTCTCCGCACTGCTCGCCCTGATCCTGAACCCGTCCGACGCGCACGCGGCCACCGGTGAGCCGGTGATCACCCACCTCTTCGAGCGGATCCAGCAGCTGACAGCCCGCTGATCACGGCAAAGGCCGGTGGTCAACTCCCTGCGCCAGGTGGCGTGTTTCATGCGAAGCTGGATCTCATGAGCGTCGCAGAATCCCGCAGGATTGTCCTCTTCCGCCATGCGAAAGCCGACTGGCCACAGGTCACCGATCACGAGCGTCCCCTCGCCGACCGGGGCCGAATGGACGCGGCGGAGGCCGGGCGCAGGCTGACCGACACCGGTATCGCCTTCGACCTGGCGCTGTGCTCCACCGCGGTCCGGACCCGGGAGACCTGGAAGCTCGCCGTCCAGGAGTTCCCGCAGCGGCCGAAAACCGTCTACGAGGAGCGGATCTACGAGGCCTCGCCCGGCGAACTGATCGCCCTGCTCAACGAGACCCCCGACGACGCGCAGAACGTCCTCATGATCGGGCACAACCCGGGCATCCAGGGACTCGCCGACATCCTGGCGGGCTCGGGCGAGGACGAAGCCAGGGAGCGCATGACCCGCCGCGGGTTCCCGGCCGCCGCCTTCGCCGTGCTGTCGTTCGGCGGCCCGTGGAAGAGCCTGGAGCCGGGGGTGGCCACGCTGCAGGACTACTGGGCACCGGCCGAGTGACGGCCTCCACGTGATCGCGTGACCGCGTGACAGAGGGGCCCGGCACCGGTGCGGCGCCGGGCCCCTCCTGGTCGATCGACGATGCGAAGCGGGCGGATCAGACGATGTCGAGCGTGTCCGCCGCCTCGACCTCCTCACGCGTGACACCCAGCAGGTACAGGACCGTGTCCAGGAAGGGGAAGTTCACCGCGGCGTGCGCGGCCTCGCGCACCACCGGCTTGGCGTTGAAGGCGACACCGAGACCCGCCGCGTTCAGCATGTCCAGATCGTTGGCGCCGTCACCGATCGCCACCGTCTGCGACAGCGGCACGCCCGCCTCCGCCGCGAACCGGCGCAGCAGCCGGGCCTTGCCCGCGCGGTCGACGATCTCGCCGGTGACCTTGCCCGTCAGCCTGCCGTCGACGATCTCCAAGGTGTTGGCGTGCGCGAAGTCCAGCCCGAGCCGCTCCTTCAGATCGTCCGTGACCTGGGTGAATCCACCGGACACGACGCCGACTTGGTAGCCGAGTCGCTTCAGCGTACGGATCAGGGTGCGGGCGCCCGGGGTCAGCCGCACCTCGCTGCGCACCTTGTCCACGACCGAGGCGTCCAGCCCCTCCAGCAGCGCCACGCGCGCGTGCAGGGACTGCTCGAAGTCCAGTTCCCCGCGCATCGCGGCCGCCGTCACCTCGGCGACCTTGTCCTCGCAGCCGGCGTGCGCGGCGAACAGCTCGATGACCTCGTCCTGGATGAGCGTCGAGTCGACGTCCATGACGACCAGGCGCTGCGCGCGCCGGTACAGACCGGCGGCGACGACCGCCACGTCGATACCGAGCCGTGCGGCATCGGTCACCAGGGCGGTGCGCAGCGGCTCGGTCTCCACGCCGGAGACGGCGAACTCGACGGCGGTCACGGGGTACTTGGCGAGCCGGAAGATGCGGTCGATGTTGCCGCCGGTCTTTGTGATCCGGGCGGCGATCGCGGCCGTCGCCTCGGCGGTGAGCGGGTGCCCGAGGACGGTGACCAGGGAGCGGCCCAGGCCGCGCGGCCGGTTGTCGCCGAGGCCGGAGATGATCTCCGCCTGCATCTTCATCGACTCGGCCCAGCTGTGGACGGTCGCCCGCAGATCTCCCTCGATGCCCGGGGGCGGCTCGGTCACGAGCGCGCACAGCACCATCCGGCCACGGGTGACGACCTGCTCGATGTCGACGACGTCGACGGAGTAGGCGGCGAGGGTGTCGAAGAGGCCTGCGGTGATGCCAGGCCTGTCCTTGCCGAAGATCTTCACAAGGAGGGTGGGGACGTCGGCAGGGACGTCGGAAGACGAGGTCTGTGAAGCGCTCATGGTGGTTCCACCGTATCCGGCGTGCGGCGCCTGTCGCCCCCGAGGTCCGTCTGGCGGACAGCGAACACCGCATGGCGCGTGGATGAAGTGGATCTTGCGTACCGGTACGGTGCCCGGCGCCTTCACCGGTCACCTCCCGCCCCGCGGCTTCCGCGGCGGTGGCGGTGGTGGCGGGGGAGGCGGGGGGCCGTCGTCCGGACGCGCGGGCGGCCCGTTCCCGTTCCGCGGCCCGGGCGACTGCCGCGGGCCACGCGGGGGCGGCCCGACCGGCCGTACGACGGTGGGGGCGCTGTAGACGTCGCCCGGGGCGGGGGGCTCGTCGTCCCGGGCTGCGCCGTACTCGGGCCCGGGCGCAGCGCCGGAGGGCCGCTCCGCGCCGGAGGGCCGCTCCGCGCCGGACGGGTGCTCCGCGCCCTGGGGTCGTTCCTCCCCGAAGGCTCGTTCCTCCCGGGGCCGCTCCGTCCCGCGGGGCCGCTCCGCCCCGGAGGGCCGTTCCTCCCCGGGCCGCTCCGCCCCGGAGGGCCGTTCCTCCCCGGGCCGCTCCGTCCCGAAGGGCCTTTCCGTCCCGGGAGGCCGTGCGTCCTGCGGCTCGCGCAGCTCCTCCGGCACCCGGAGGTAGGGGTTGGTGCCCGGATCGGGCGGCCGGTACGGCGTACCCGGTGCGTACGGCCCGGCCTCCTCACCCCATGGCACCCACTCGCCTCGCTCCCCGGGCTGCCCGGGCCCGGCCCCCATGGTGCTCAGCGATCCCGTCGCCCCACCGGCCCCGGTCACCCCCTCCCCCCGAGCCGACGTCGTAGCCCTGCGCCCCGCTGCCCCGCACCCCCACGCGAGCAACGCCCCCGACGCCCCGGCCCCCGCGCCCCACACCCCGCCCAGCAGCAGGGCCGTGCCGAGGTGGCCGTGCAGTTCGATGCCCGCGCCGAAGGCGTCGAAGCCGAACACGGACAGGGACGCGGTCACGGAGACGTCCGTGAGCCAGGCCAGCAGCGGCAGGGCGAGGGCGGTCGCGGCCCCCAGCCACAGCGCACACCGCCCCGCGAAACGAAGGGCACCGTCCGCCGCCCCGACCGGCGTCCGCACCCCTGCCAGCACCCCTGCCAGCAGCACCGTCAACGCGGCAGCCACCCCCAGCAGCCACACCGGTCCGTCCAGTTCGGCCAGCCGGCCCAGCGTCACCGACCGGTCGGCCCCGGCGCCGAGCACATCGTCCAGGGGGTCGGGCAGGAAGCGGGTCAGTTCACCCGTCGCGCGACCGTCCCACGGCACGAACAGGCCGAGCGGCACACCCAGCCACACCCCGTTCGGCGCCCCGAGCAGCGCCGCACCGGCGACGCGCCGGGGATGGTCGTCGCCGGCCGCCGCGTACGCCGCCGCCGCCCATCCCGCCACCACCGCCACCAGCAGCACGGTCACCAGCGCGGACACGGCCGGCCGCACGACCCGGTGCACGGCCTCCCAGCCCCGCGGCAACGGTGTGCGGCGCGAGGCCAGCAGGGCGATGAGGAGGATCCCGGCCGACCAGCCGAAGCCGCCGAGCAGCGTCGGGGCGGTGTCGACCGTGAACCCGACCGCGGCCCGCGCGTCGACCAGGTCGCCGAGCCGGTCGGGCAGCAGCCCCCCGATGTCCCCGAGCCCCGGGACCTCCACGCTGCCGCTCCCGCCGGTGACGTCGTCCAGCCCCAGCGACCCCCCGTCGATCGTGATGACGTCGTGTCCCGCCCACGCCAGCCCGCCCAGCATCGCCACGAACAGCACCACCACCGACCCCGCCCGCGCGAACAGTTCGGACGGTGCGATCACAACTCCCGCCCCCCGCAGGGATCGCAGGAAGAACCACGACAGCAGCACCGCCCCGACCAGGCTCACCCCCAGTGGCGTGATCTCGATGGCCGTGTCCGCCTCGGCGCCCGACAGGCCGAACACCGACACATCACCGGACGGAGTGACCGAACCACCCGCCCCGAGGGCCACCACCGCCGCGGTCATCGGCCCCAACGACCCCGCGGTGTCCGCCTGAAGCAGCCGCAACCCCAGCGCCGCCGTCCCCGCCATCCCGATCAACGCCCAGCTCACGGCGGCCACGGCGGACATCAGCACATCCCCCCACGGGACGCGCGTGTGCCCCTTCGCCGTCTCGACCCCTGCGGCAGCACTCATGGCAGACCCCCCGATCCGCTGCACGACGGGAACACCGCGCATGTCCCCCTCGCGTCGAAATACCACTCTCCGGCCCGGTTTCAACCCCGTCAACGGAATCGGCCGATGCGTCCGAACGCGGTCTTCACAAGGCCCGACTTTCGGTCAGGGGGCCGCTACTGAAATAGTTCCCCCCGATGTTCGACATCCCTAGACTCCCCATGTCGGGGGTAACTCGGGGGACAACTCAGTGGGGCATGGAGTGCCGGAACTCGTACTGGAATCAAACGGACGTACCTGGACGCTCGATCCGTCCAGGGCATACACCCTCGGACGTGATCCGCAGGGGGACGTCGTCTTCGACGACGCCAGGGTCTCCTGGCGTCACGCCACGGTCAGCTTCAACGGCCGCAGTTGGGTCATCGAGGACCACGGCAGCACCAACGGCACATTCGTGCAGGGCCAGCGCATCCATCAGATGGAGCTCGGCGCCGGTTCGGCCGTCAACCTGGGCAACGCGACCGACGGCCCGCGCCTGAACCTCTCCGGCGCCGCGGCCTCCGTCGCCACGCCGCAGGCCCAGCCCCAGCAGCAGCCGTACGCGGCGCAGGGCGCGAACCCCGGCTGGGGCCAGCAGGCTCCGGCCCAGCAGCCGCCGCAGCAGGCTCCGCAGGCGGGCTGGCAGCAGCCGCAGCAGGCCGCGGCGCACATTCCGCAGCAGCAGGGTTCCGGCGGTGCCGCGGGGGCGCCGCCGGTCCACGGGGACCGCAGCCCGACCACGTTCCACCAGTTCTCCCTCGGCCGTGTGATGCGCATCGGCCGTGCCCTGGAGAACGAGCTGGTCGTCTCCGACCTGCAGGTCTCCCGGCATCACGCCGAGTTCCACGCGACGCCCGACGGGCGCATGGAGATCCGCGACCTCGGCTCCCACAACGGCACGTACGTCAACGGCCAGCCGATCGCCAAGGGCGGCTCGCAACTGCTCGGCCCGGCCGACGTCGTCGGCGTCGGCCACTCGACGTTCCGCATCGTCGGCGACCGGCTCGAGGAGTTCGTCGACACCGGTGAGGTGTCCTTCTCCGCCCGCCACCTGACCGTCACGGTCGACGGCGGCAAGCAGATCCTCAAGGACGTCTCCTTCGGCGTCCCGGAGAAGTCGCTGATCGCGGTCATCGGCCCGTCCGGCTCCGGCAAGTCGACCCTGCTCAAGGCGCTCACCGGCTACCGCCCCGCCAACCAGGGCGAGGTGCTGTACGACAACCGGAACCTCTACAAGCAGTTCGCCGAGCTGCGTCAGCGCATCGGTCTGGTCCCGCAGGACGACATCCTGCACAAGGAGCTGACCGTCAAGAAGGCCCTCAAGTACGCGGCCAAGCTGCGCTTCCCGGCGGACACCACCGCCGCCGAGCGCGAGGCCCGCATCGACGAGGTGCTGCGCGAGCTCAAGCTCGACATCCACAAGGACAAGAAGGTCACGTCACTGTCCGGCGGCCAGCGCAAGCGCGTCTCGGTCGCCCTGGAACTGCTCACCAAGCCGTCGCTGATCTTCCTGGACGAGCCGACCTCCGGCCTCGACCCGGGCATGGACCGCGACGTCATGCAGCTGCTGCGCGGCCTGGCCGACGACGGCCGCACGGTCCTGGTCGTCACCCACTCGGTGGCCGAGCTGGCGATCTGCGACAAGTTGCTGGTGATGGCGCCGGGCGGCTCGGTCGCCTACTTCGGCCCGCCCGACGAGGCGCTGAACTTCTTCGGCTACGACACCTGGGCCGACGTCTTCTCCGCCTTCGAGAACTACCGCGACTACGACTGGGCGGGCCGCTGGAAGGGCTCGCAGCACTACCAGATGTACGCCGCGGACATCGACGCCGTCGCGCCGCAGTCCGTACAGGTTCCGCCGATGCAGGCGATGAAGCCGCCGAAGCCGCAGGGCTGGATGTCCCAGTTCGTGACGCTTGTCCGTCGCTACGTCTCGGTGATCGCCTCCGACAAGGGCTTCCTGGCCTTGATGGTGATCCTGCCGGCCGTGCTCGGCGCGGTCAGTCTGCTCATCGACGCCGACCGGGGCCTGCTGCCGAACCCGGCCAACCCGCAGACCGGCAGGATCATCCCGAACGGCACGGCGACCACGGTCCTGCTGATCCTCGCGGTCGGCGCCTGCTTCGCCGGTGCGGCGAACTCGGTCCGAGAGCTGATCAAGGAACGGGTCATCTACGAGCGGGAGCGCGCGACCGGCCTCTCGCGCTCGGCGTACCTGATGTCCAAGGTGTTCGTGCTCGGCATGATCACCGTGCTCCAGGGCCTGCTGGTCGGCGTCATCGGCTTCTCCAGCCGCGAGATCCCCGAAGAGGGCCTGGTCCTCGGCAGCGCGACCCTCGTCGAGCTCTCCATTCCGATCATGGCGCTGGGCTTCACGTCGATGATGTTCGGCCTGATCATCTCCTCGCTGGTGAAGACCGCGGAGAAGACGATGCCGCTGCTGGTGATGTTCGCCATCATCCAGGTCGTCTTCACCGGCTGCCTGTTCGCGCTGCACGGCTCGATCGGCGTCAACCAGTTCTCGTTCCTGATGCCGTCGCGCTGGGCGGTCGCCGCCGCCGGCGCCACGCTGGACTTCAACAAGATCAGCCCGCCCGAGACGGCCGGCGACAACGACCCGCTGTGGGAGCACACGGTCGGGGCCTGGGCCATGGACATGGGCGCCCTGCTCGTCCTCGGCGTGATCTGCGGCTTCTTCGTGGCCCGCTTCCTGCGTCGCCACGAGCCGGAGGTCATGCGCAAGTAGTCCCCGCTCCGCGATGCCCGAAGGGCGGCACCCCGTCAGGTGGGTGCCGCCCTTCGGCGTTCCGTTCAGCGAAGCAGAGAGGTCCGCGCAGGCCTCAGTACGCGCTGTCGACGTTGTCCATCGAGCCGTACTTGTCGGCCGCGTAGTTGCAGGCGGCGGTGATGTTGGCTACCGGGTCGTAGATGTCCCAGGAGGTGCCGGGGACGTGCCAGTGCTTGAAGGTCGGCGGGATGACCTGCAGCAGGCCCTTCGACGGGATGCCGTTGATGGCGTTGATGTCCCAGTTGTTGATCGCCTTGGGGTTACCCGAGGACTCGCGGATGATGTTGCGCTTGATGCCGTCGTAGGAACCCGGGATCCCGTGCTTCTTCATGACGTCGAGCGACTCGCGGATCCAGCCGTCGAGGTTGTTCGGGTAGGACTTGACGGCGGCCTTCTTGGCCTCGGCGCGCTTGGCGGCGCGGCTCGCGGCCTCCTTGGCCTTGCGCTCGGCCTCGGCCTTCTTCTTCGCGGCCTCGGCGGCGGCCTTCTTCTTGGCGGCGGCCGCGGCGTCGGCCTTCTTCTTCGCCGCGATCTGCTCGGCCTTCAGGGTGGCGCCGGCCATCTGGTCCGTGACGCTCGCCTTGACGTCCTTGATCTGCTGGGTGCTGTACGCCACCGCAGCCGGCTGAGCGGCCTCGGTCGTGGTCTTGGTCGAGGCGCCGCTCGGCACCGCGGAGAACCCGATGGCGGCGGCGCCGAGGGTGGCGATACCGGCCATGGCGATCTTGTGGTGACGGGTCAGGCTACGACTCTGAACACGGCTGAAGATGTTCTTGGGCATGCTGCGTGGACCTCTTCGAATAGCGCGGGAGTCGCTCGGCGTCCGGCGTTGGACTCGGTGTGTTTCCGACACGAACGCCGCGGAGGTGAACCCACGGCGCTGAGCGACGTCAGCAATTCTTAGCGGCCGCAAAATGGCGTGGCAAAGGTGTGACGTACGAAAGGAGATAGTGGATCAGGGAGGGTCAAATCGGGGCAGATTGGACTGTCTGCGCCGCTCAAAAGGTGGGGCTTTGTCTCCTACGCACTTTCGTACGTGACGTGGGTCCTATGCGAGGGCTCACATCGCCCCTAGATCAGCCTCACGACCCGTTGCACAAGCGATGCTCTCTGTGAGCCCTTCTCAGGGCAGCACGAGGTGCACGTCCCCGAACTCGTGCCACAGATAGCGGCCTTGCAGCGCGGCCTCGTATCCCCGCTCGATCGCCACCCGCCCCGCGACCGCCTCCAGCATCAGAAGATGTGAGGCCTCCGGCTCGTGCAGCCCGGTCAGCAGCCCGTCCACCACCCGCACCCCGCGCTCCGGCGTGACGACGAGATCCGTCCACCCCGCACGCGCGCGTACGGCCCCGTCGGTGCCCGACGCCGACTCCACCGCGCGCACCGCGGTCGTCCCCACCGCCACCACCCGGCCCCCACCGGCCCTCGCGGCATTGATCAGGCGCGCGGACGCCTCGGGCACCGCGAACCGCTCCGGGTAGGGCGGCTCGTGCGCCTCCGCTGAGGCGACCCCCGTGTGCAGGGTGACCGGCGCGAACTGCACCCCCCGGCTCACCAGCTCCGCCACCATCCGCGCCGTGAAGGGCCGCGCCGCGCTCGGCATCTCCGCACTGCCCGTCCCGTCCGCCGACGGCAGCGCGAACACCGTCTGGTAGACGGAAAGCGGCTGGTCACGCTCCGTATAGGCGTAGCGAACGGGCCGCCCGTACTCCCGCAGCAGCCCCGGCACCCCGGCCCCGGACACCCCGGCTCCGGACACCCGCGCCCACCACAGCCGCTCGCTCCGCCCGCTCAGCGGCTCCTCCAGAACCAGCCGTACGCCCCCCGGCAGGCACACCTCCCTCCCCGCGGGCCCGCCCGCACGCGCGCGTGTGGTGCCCCGCCCGTCGGGCTCCCGCAGTTCCATCGCCCAGCGGCCGTCGTCCCCCCGGGTGGAGAAATGCACCACCACGCGCGTGTGCCCGGTCCGTCCGTCCACGGCCGCCGCCAGCGTGGCCGAGGTGTTGACCACGAGCAGGTCCCCGGCCCGCAGCAGCCGCGGAAGCTCCGCGAACGTGTGATGCGCCACCTCGGCACCCCGCGACACCAGCATCCGTACGGCGTCCCGCTCCAGCCCCGGGCCCCGCTGCTCGACCGGCACCCGTGCCGACAACTCCTCCGGTACCCGCACCCTCAGTGTCATCGGGCTCCGTCCAGCAGCGCGGGAGCCCCGTAGCGCCCGCTCGCCGGACGCTCGTCCAGCAGCCGCAGGAACGCCGGCACCACCGCCGCCGGCTCGGGCCGCGGCTCCCGGTCGTCCGGTACGGCCGCCGCGTACAGGTCGGTGGCCATGTCCCCGGGATCCACCGCCCAGACCCGCAGCCCCGGCTCCTCCACGGCGAGCACGGCCATCAGATGGTCCAGGGCCGCCTTGGACGCCCCGTATCCGCCCCAGGTCTCGTACGCCTCGGCGGCCGCGTCCGAGCTGACCGCGATGACGGCGCCGTCCCTCGCGGCCCGCAGCAGCGGCAGCGCCTCCTGAACCAGGCCCAGCCCCGCGACCAGGTTCACCTCCAGCGCCCGGCGCAGCCCCTCCACGGGCAGCTCCGCCAGCCTGACCAGCGGCTCGGCACCCAGCGCGCTCGCGTTGTGCACCAGCAGGTCGACGCCGCCCAGCCGCCGGGCCGCCGCCACCAGCTCGGCCCGGTGAGCGGCGTCCGTGACGTCCCCGGGCAGGGCGGTCACCCGCGTGCCGTGCCCGGAGACGGCTCCGGCGGTGTCCGCCAGCGCCTCGGCACCCCTGGCGTCGAGCACCAGGTCCCAGCCCCGCCCGGCCAGGCCCCCGGCCAGGGCACGGCCCAGGCCCTTCGAGGCCCCGGTGATGATCGCAACCGGCATGATCAGCTCCCTCGTCGTGATCGCGTGCCCTCAACCTAGGAACGGGCCCGCCCCGACCGCCTCGGACGCGGGCCGCACTCCACCGGGTCCCTTCGCCCTACGCCACGGGCCCGGCGCCCAGGGACCTAGACCTCGGCGTCCGGCCTCTCGGCCCCGCGACCTAGGCCCACCGACCGGGCGCTCCGCCGCCACCGGTCCGATCCGCACTGTCACAGCCCGCCGGTACCGTGAGGTCATGAGTCACGCCCCCCGGTCCGGCCTCGCCGCGGTGAGTTCCGCGTTGCTGGCCATGAGCAGGCACCTCGAGGTGCGCGACGTCCTCAAGACGATCGTCGCCTCGGCCCGCGAGCTGCTCGACGCGCAGTACGCCGCACTGGGCGTCCCGGACGACCACGGCGGTTTCGCCCAGTTCGTGGTCGACGGCGTCAGCGAGGAGCAGTGGAAGGCCATCGGCCCCCTCCCGCGCCAGCACGGCATCCTCGCCGCGATGCTGCACGAGGCCAGGGCCGAGCGCCTCGCGGACGTCCGCAAGGACCCCCGCTTCGAGGGCTGGCCGAAGGCCCACCCCGACCTGGTCGACTTCCTGGGCCTGCCGATCCGCGACGGCGACGAGGTCATCGGAGCGCTGTTCCTGGCCAACAAGAACTGCGAGAGGCCCGAAGGCGGCTGCGGCTTCACCGAGGACGACGAGGAACTGCTCGGCATTCTCGCCCAGCACGCCGCGATCGCCCTCACCAACGCCCGCCTCTACGAACGCAGCCGCGAACTCACCATCGCCGAGGAGCGCTCCCGCCTCGCCCACGAACTGCACGACGCGGTCAGCCAGAAGCTGTTCTCCCTGCGCCTGACCGCCCAGGCCGCGGCCCGCCTGGTGGACCGCGACCCCTCCCGCGCCAAAGGCGAACTCCAGCAGGTGGCCGCCCTGGCCGCCGAAGCCGCAGACGAACTGCGCGCGGCGGTCGTCGAGTTGCGCCCCGCCGCACTCGACGAGGACGGCCTCGTCGCGACGCTGCGCACGCAGATCCAGGTCCTCGACCGGGCCCACAGCGCCCGCGTCACCTTCGCCGGTCACGGGGTGAAGGCCCTGCCCGCCTCCCAGGAGGAAGCCCTCCTGCGCGTGGCCCAGGAAGCCCTGCACAACGCCCTTCGCCACTCCGGCGCCGGCCACGTCGACGTGACCCTGGACCGCCGCGGCGGCGGCGCCGTCCTGCGGATCACGGACGACGGCAGCGGCTTCGACCCGAGCGCGGTCCGCCGCGCGGGACGCCACCTCGGCCTGGTGTCGATGCGGGACCGGGCGAGCGGTGCCGGCGGCACGTTGACCGTGGAATCGGCGCCCGGCAAGGGCACCGTGATCGAGATGGAGGTCCCCGGTGGCTGACGCAATCAGGGTGCTGCTCGTCGACGACCACCAGGTCGTCCGCCGGGGCCTGCGCACCTTCCTCGAAGTGCAGGACGACATCGAGGTCGTCGGAGAGGCGGCGGACGGCGCCGAAGGAGTGGACCGCGCCGAGGAGTTGCGGCCCGACGTCATCCTCATGGACGTCAAGATGCCGGGCATGGACGGCGTCGACGCCCTGCGCAGACTCCGCGAGCTGGACAACCCCGCACGCGTGCTGGTCGTCACCAGCTTCACCGAACAGCGCACGGTGGTCCCCGCCCTGCGCGCGGGCGCCGCCGGATACGTGTACAAGGACATCGACCCCGACGCCCTCGCCGGAGCCATCCGCTCGGTCCACGCCGGGCACATCCTCCTCCAGCCGGAGGTCGCCGGCGCGCTGCTGGCGCAGGAGGAGACCAACGCGGGCACCACGAGGGCCGGTTCGCTCACCGAGCGGGAGCGTGAGGTCCTCGGCCTCATAGCGGACGGCCGCTCCAACCGGGAGATCGCCCGTGCGCTGGTCCTTTCCGAGAAGACGGTCAAGACCCATGTGTCGAACATCCTGATGAAACTGGACCTGTCCGACCGAACGCAGGCGGCTCTGTGGGCCGTTCGCCACGGCGTGACCGGCTGACACGCTCACCCCAGGCAACCCGGAAGGTTGCGCTCCGGACCGAGATTCATACTGTCGTGGGAACGTCCCCCGGATGGCGCAACCTCGGTGGATCTCCGCCGTTCTCCAGTGCGTGCTGCGGCGCCTGCCGCGGCAATCGCTAGGAGGGCTCAGAAGTGAAGAACCTGAAGAAGGCAGCGGCCGTGACGATGGTGACGGGTGGCCTGCTGGCCGCCGGCGCGGGCATGGCCTCCGCCACCAGCGCCCACGCCGACGGCCAGGCCGTGGGCTCCCCGGGTGTCGGCTCGGGCAACGTCGTCCAGGCCCCGGTGCACGTCCCGGTCAACGTCTCCGGCAACAGCGTGAACGTCGTGGGCATCCTGAACCCGGCCTTCGGCAACCTCGCCGTCAACCACTGACGCCCCACCTCCGTCTCCGAGCCGGAGGTGACACCGGCCTCCCGGCCCCCACCGGGAGGCCCTTCGGCATCCCTGCGGGCACGCTCAGCCGCCTAGCTGTAGACATGCGTGCCGCCCCCGTTGCGGGCAGCCGTGCCGCTCGCCCTAGCTGCGGGCATGCGTGCCGCTGGGGGCGGCACGGGTGGGCGTGGGGGTCCCCCCTGCTCGAGCGAAGCCGAGAGCTTGGGGGAGGCACCCCGCCACGCCGGGTTGCGGACCCACCCGGCCCCAGCACCAACGCCAGCGCCCCGCTACTCCGGGCTGCGAACCCACCCAGGCTCAGCCCCCACGCGGGGCACCGCACAAAGAACCGTCACCGCACTCCCCGCTCCCGCTCCTCCACAACGGAGTTGTACGCCGCGACCTGCGCGCGCCGAGCCGTCCGCTCCACCGGCCGCAAAGCCTCCCGCCGCGCGGAGATCTCGGACGAACTCACCGCACCGCCGTGCCCACTCTCCGTCGCCACGGCGATCAGCGTCCCCACCCGCTGCGCCAGCTCCAGCACCCGGACCGCCCGCGGCGGATACCCCGGCGCCAGCACCTCCCGCCCCCGCTCGGCCCGCGCCCGGTACGCATCGATCGCCGCCTCCGCCACCGGCCCCGACCCGGCCACATCCAGCCGGGTCAACACCTCGGTGGCCTCTCGCAGGGCCTCCGCCAGTTCCCGCTCCGCCTCACTCAGCGACGGCACATCCGCGGGCGGCGCCTCCCGTACGGGCAGCACATGCCACACCACCTCGACCTGCACCCCCTCCGGCCCGGCCTCATACACGTCCGGCACCAAACCGAGCGCGGCCCCGTGACACACCACCGCCTCCTCGGCCTCCAGCGCCCGCGCGTTGAACTCCGGCGGCCCGCTCAGCCCCAGCGGATGCCCCGGCGCGGGCAACGCCACCCGCAGCCCGCCCACCCCGAGCGTCCGCAGCCGCCCGAGCGCGAGTGTCAGCCCGACCTGCCCCGGCTCACCCGGCAGCCCCTCCACCCGGTGCACCGCGTCACCGCCGACGACGGCCAGCACGGCGTCATCAGGCGAGACAAGTCCGGCCAAAAGGGCATTTCCCCAAGCTGCGAGACGTCCAGCACGTGGTTCCGAGAGCATGCCTCCACCCTAGAACCCTCCAAGGACCGGACCGAGGGAACGCCCGCTACGACCGGTGGCGTAGATTTCATGGAGGGCTGCGCCCACCGGCGCGGCGGACCGAGCCACAGGCTTACGCGACAGCCGAGACCGGCCACACTGCAAGGGGAGACAACGCGCTCATGAGCGATGTTCTGGAGCTTCAGGACGTATCCGTGGTCCGTGAGGGCCGGGCTCTGGTGGACCAGGTCTCCTGGTCGGTCAAGGAGGGCGAGCGCTGGGTCATCCTCGGCCCGAACGGCGCCGGCAAGACCACCCTCCTCAACCTCGCTTCCACCTACCTCTTCCCCAGCGCGGGCACCGCCGCCATCCTCGGCGAGACCCTCGGCCGGCCCGGCACCGACGTCTTCGAGCTGCGCCCCCGCATCGGCATGGCCGGCATCGCCATGACCGAGAAGCTCCCCAAGCGCCAGACGGTCCTGGAGACGGTCCTGACCGCCGCGTACGGCATGACCGCCACCTGGCACGAGGACTACGAGGACATCGACGAACAGCGCGCCCGCGCCTTCCTCGACCGCCTCGGCATGAGCGAGTACCTCGACCGCAGGTTCGGCACGCTCTCCGAGGGCGAGCGCAAGCGCACCCTGATCGCCCGCGCCCTGATGACCGACCCCGAGCTGCTCCTGCTCGACGAGCCCGCCGCCGGCCTCGACCTCGGCGGCCGCGAGGACCTCGTCCGCCGCCTCGGCCGCCTCGCCCTCGACCCGATCGCTCCCTCGATGCTCATGGTCACCCACCACGTCGAGGAGATCCCCCCGGGCTTCACCCACGTCCTCATGATCCGCCAGGGCAAGGTCCTCGCCGCCGGCCCGCTGGAGCTCGAACTCACCTCCCGCAACCTCTCCCTCTGCTTCGGCCTCCCGCTCGTCGTCGAACAGTCGGGCGAGCGCTGGACCGCCCAGGGCCTCCCGCTCTCCTGACCCGGCCCACCAACCCGCAATTGCCGGGGTAAGAACGGGATTTCACACCACGGGCGCCCTGTCGTCGACAGGGCCCCCGGACCTACCATGACCATGTGGACATCGACGCATGGCTGTGGTGGCTGATCGGCGCGGCAGCGCTCGGCATCGCGCTCGTGGTGACCGCCATGCCCGAACTGGGCATGCTGGCGGTGGGCGCCATCGCCGCGGCGGTGGTCACCGGCGTCTTCGGCGGCGGAGCCGTCGCCCAGGTCGTGGTCTTCGCCGTCATCTCGACAGCGGGCATCGCCGTCGTACGGCCCATCGCGAACCGGCACCGCGCCCAGCAACCCCGACTCGCCACCGGCGTGGACGCGTTAAAGGGCAGACAAGCCGTCGTCCTGGAACGCGTCGACGGCTCCGGCGGCCGGATCAAACTCGCCGGCGAGGTCTGGTCGGCCCGTGCTCTCGACACCGGCCACGCTTACGAAGTCGGCCAGGCAGTGGATGTCGTGGACATCGAAGGAGCCACCGCGATCGTCATGTGACCTCGCAGGACGTAACTGGAGCGGAACTCCTCGCCAGCCACGCGACGGTCTGTCAGACTCGACCAGCAAGATCTTCGACAACCATAAGATCTGCCGAAGACGCCGAAGCGGAGAAGGGACACGGGGAACGACGATGGAACCGGTCATCATCGTCCTGATCATTCTGGTGGTGTTGGTCTTCATCGCCCTGATCAAGACGATCCAAGTCATCCCACAGGCCAGCGCGGCCATCGTCGAGCGCTTCGGGCGCTACACGCGGACACTCAACGCGGGCCTCAACATCGTCGTCCCGTTCATCGACACCATCCGCAACCGCATCGACCTGCGTGAACAGGTCGTCCCCTTCCCGCCGCAGCCGGTGATCACCCAGGACAACCTGGTCGTGAACATCGACACCGTCATCTACTACCAGGTCACCGACGCCCGGGCCGCCACCTACGAAGTCGCCAGCTACATCCAGGCGATCGAGCAGCTCACCGTCACCACGCTGCGCAACATCATCGGCGGCATGGACCTGGAGCGGACCCTGACCTCCCGCGAGGAGATCAACGCGGCCCTGCGCGGCGTCCTCGACGAGGCCACCGGCAAGTGGGGCATCCGCGTCAACCGCGTCGAGCTCAAGGCGATCGAACCGCCCACCTCCATCCAGGACTCGATGGAGAAGCAGATGCGCGCCGACCGCGACAAGCGCGCCGCGATCCTCCAGGCCGAAGGTGTCCGGCAGTCCGAGATCCTGCGCGCCGAGGGTGAGAAGCAGTCCCAGATCCTGCGCGCCGAGGGCGAGGCCAAGGCCGCCGCCCTGCGCGCAGAGGGCGAGGCCCAAGCCGTCCGCACGGTCTTCGAGGCCATCCACGCCGGCGACCCGGACCAGAAGCTCCTGTCGTACCAGTACCTCCAGATGCTCCCCAAGATCGCCGAGGGCGACGCCAACAAGCTCTGGATCGTCCCCAGCGAGATCGGCGACGCCCTCAAGGGCCTCTCCGGCGCCATGGGCAACTTCGGCGGCATCGGCGGCGGTTCCGGCGGCAACGGCGGAGCGGGTGTCCCGGCCCAGGAACGCCGCGAAAAGCCGTCGATCGACTGACAGCACCCAGGACGCAACGTTCCCCGCACCCCCCTTCCTTCAGGGGCGCGGGGAACTGCGCGAACAACCCCACTCGACCCGCAGCCGATGAACCGGCAAGGCCCCAGGGCGCCTGGTCACGCCGCGTCCAGTGCCAGCCAATCCGGCAGCGCGGCGAAGTCGTCCTGTGTCAGAGCCAAGAGCATCGCATCAGCCGGCGTCGGCTCGAACGGCTCCCGGAGCAGCGGCATACCCGCCTCGACAGGAGTCCGATTCGCTTTCCGGTGATTGTCCTCCGCACACGAGGCCACCGTGTTCAGCCACGTGTCCTGACCCCCCTGCGACCGCGGCACCACGTGGTCCACGGTCGTCGCCCGCCTCCCGCAGTACGCGCACCGGTGCCGGTCCCTGACCAGCACACCCCGCCTCGACCACGGCGCTCGTCTTCGGAACGGCACCCGTACGTACTGGCAGAGCCTGATCACCCGGGGCGCCGGTATGTCGACCGCGGCTCCCCGCATCCGCAGTTCGGGGTGGGCCTGCTCGACGACGGCCTTGTCCTGAAGCACCAGAACGACGGCTCGGTTCAACGTCACCGTCGACAGCGGCTCGAAGCTCGCGTTCAGTACCAGCGTGTCCCGCATACCAGCCCACCTCCCGTGCACCGGCCCACCCCCTGGCGGGCTGGGATCAACTCTGGCCGGGCACGCCGAGATGGACAACGCAATATCTGCTGCTCTCACGGGGGGTGACCCCCGCGACCCCCGGCAACAAAAATGCCCGCTCCTGATCAATTCCAAGACCAGGAGCGGGCAAACGTTCCGTGAACGCCGGGATTCCGGGCGACTTGCTCAGCCCTCGGCGGGCACCTCGTACTCGCCGATCAGCTGGGCCCGCCCGATGGTGTGGAACCGCAGGTTGAAGCCGACCACGGCGGGCGACGCGTCCGAGTCCGGCCCGAGCTTCTCCTCATCCACGGCGTACACCGTGAAGACGTAGCGGTGCGGCCCGTCCCCGGGAGGCGGCGCGGCCCCGCCGAACTCCTTGCCGCCGTAGTCGTTGCGCGCGTGCACAGCGCCCTCCGGCAGACCCTCGAACTTGCCACTGCCCGCGCCCACCGGCAGCTCGGTCACCGACGCCGGGATGTCGAACAGCACCCAGTGCCAGAAACCGCTGCCCGTGGGGGCATCGGGGTCGTAGCAGGTCACGGCGAAGCTCTTGGTCTCGGGCGGGAAACCCTCCCACCGCAACTGCGGCGAAGTGTTGCCGGCCGCTTGGACCTGAGCGTCCTTGAGCGTCGCGCCTTCCTCGATGTCCTCGCTCGTCACTGTGAACGACGCGACGGGCGGATGGAAGTCGTGGGGGAGCGGCCGCCGCTTGAGCTCGGTCACCTCGGTACCTCCTGATCGTTTCTTGCAGTCGCCCCCGAGCCTAGAACCAGTTGCGCTTGCTGCCGACCTCGGACAGCCACTGGTTGAGATACGCCGTCCAGTCGGTCCCCTGGTAGTCGTTGAGACCCACCTGGAAGGACCGGAAGGTGTCGCTGCCCTCGCTGAAGAGCCCGGGCTTCTTGTCCATCTCCAGCACCACGTCCATGGCGTTCTGGTCGGCCACGAAGCTCAGCTCGACCTGGTTCAGCCCGCGGTACTGCTGCGGCGGGAAGAACTCGATCTCCTGGTAGAACGGCAGCTTCTGCCGCGTACCCCGGATGACACCGCGCTCCATGTCCGCGTTCTTGAACCGGAAGCCCAGCTGGATGAAGGCGTCGAGGATCGCCTTCTGCGCCGGCAGCGGATGCACGTTGACCGGGTCCAGGTCACCGGAGTCCACCGCACGCGCGATCTCCAGCTCGGTCGACACCCCGATGTTCATGCCACGGAGCGCCTGCCCGTCGATCGTCGTGATCGGCGTCTCCCACGGGATCTCGAGCCCGAACTGCACGGCGTGCACCGCGCCCGCCTGCAGCTCGAACGCGCCGCCCAGCCGCGACTTCGTGAACTCGATGTCCTGCTTGTACTCCTGGTCGCCGCTCTCCACCTCGACCTTGGCCTGCAGCCCGACCGAGAGCCCCTCGATCTGCTGGTCGACGGAGCCGCCCTGGATCCGCACCTCACCCTGGACGACACCGCCCGGGACGACGTTGACCTCGTGCAGCACCGTCTCGACCGAAGCCCCGCCGGCCCCCAGGCTCGCGAGCAGCTTCTTGAACGCCATGTCTCTCCCTCTCGCCCACAACGGGTGGATCCTTGATCCATACAAACGCGATCCGGCCGTGGCCGGTTCCATGCCCCACCCTGGCAAGGCCGGTGCCCGACGGCCACCCCGCGGCACCACTCATCTCCAGTACCCTCGGACGGCATGATCGCGACCCCTGACCGTACGCCCCTGTCCAGGGAGTTCTTCGACCGGCCCGTCCTCGATGTCGCCCCCGACCTCCTCGGCCGCATCCTGGTACGCAGCACCCCGGACGGTCCGATCGCCCTCCGCCTCACCGAGGTCGAGGCCTACGACGGCGCCGACGATCCCGGATCCCACGCCTATCGCGGCCGTACGGCCCGCAACGACGTGATGTTCGGCCCGCCCGGGCACGTGTACGTCTACTTCACCTACGGCATGTGGTTCTGCATGAACCTGGTCTGCGGCCCCGAGGGAAAGGCGAGTGCGGTCCTGCTCCGCGCCGGCGAGATCATCGAGGGCGCCGAACTGGCCCGCACCCGTCGACTCTCGGCCCGCAACGACAAGGAACTCGCCAAAGGCCCGGCCCGTCTGGCCACCGCCCTGAACGTGGACCGCTCCATGGACGGCACGGACGCGTGCACCTGTGAAGACACCCCGCTCCGCATGCTGACCGGCACGCCCGTGCCCTCCGACCAGGTGCTCAACGGCCCCCGGACCGGCGTCGGAGGCGAGGGGGCCGTCCACCCGTGGCGCTTCTGGGTCGCCAACGACCCGACGGTGAGCCCGTATCGAGCCCATACGCCGAGGCGCCGCCGAAGTTGACGCGCCCTGCCGAGATGCGTAATGTAGCCCGAGCCGTTGAACCGGGTATGGCGATCGCCAGCAGCCGGAAGCGGCCAAACCAACTACCTAGCTACTCCCCTCAGCAGGGGCGAATTCGGCGTGCCCGCATGCCTGAATTCGGCGCCGGAAGACTCGATTATGAGTTGGACGGGGAATCGGCTAACGTAGTGAATGTCGAAAGGCCGACAGGCGAAAGTCCGGGCCGGACGACAAATCCCGCCGACAGGGAATCGGATCGAAAAGGGTCTGATAGAGTCGGAAACGCAAGACCGAAGGGAAGCGCCCGGAGGAAAGCCCGAGAGGGTGAGTACAAAGGAAGCGACCGTTCCTTGAGAACTCAACAGCGTGCCAAAAGTCAACGCCAGATATGTTGATACCCCG
>NZ_JBIBAF010000008.1:0-76395 GCF_042899705.1 Streptomyces sp. NPDC013187
AGTCCGCCTGGGGCGTGAGGTCGCATCTATCCAGTCTTCACCACTCGCGTGGTGATCGTCATGCCCGCGTCGGCGGCCGATTGTCGGAGCGACTTTGGTGTCAGTGAGCCCTTGCGCAACGCGCGAGGCTCCCGTGCCGTTGAGGGAGGTGTTCGAAGTCTCAACTCACAAGCACAGGAGCCGCGTTGGTTCCGTACTCTGCCGCACTCGACCTGCCTCACGCCCTGGTCGAGTGGGTCACCATGCTCATCGTCACCCGCGAGGGTGACCGCCGCTGCAAGCTCCCACCGCACCAGCGTGCCCTGGTCGGCCTGGTGTACCTGCGCCGGCACGACACCATCGCCCAGCTCGCTGCCGGGTTCGGCATCTCCGTCGGCACCGCCCACGCCTACACGACAGCCGTCGTTGACCTGCTCGCCGACCGGGCTCCCGGCCTGCTGCGTGCTCTGCGCGAGACGGACCCGGACTACGTCCTGCTCGACGGCACCCTTGCCGAGTGCGACCGGGTCGGCGACAGCCGGGCCGACTACTCCCACAAGCACCGCCGACACGGGGTGAACGTGCAGGTGGTGACCGACCCCGCCGGACGGCTGCTGTGGATCTCGCCGACGATGCCCGGCCGCGCGCACGATCTCACTGCGGCCCGCGCCCACCGGATCATCCGGATCTGTGAACGCCAGGGCGTCCCGATCCTCGCCGACCGCGCCTACATGGGAGCTGGCCCATGGGTGACAACACCCCTCAGACGCCCGCCGGGCCGTGACCTCACCCCGACCCAGCAAACCATCAGCCGAGCGCTGGCCACGGCAGGGCACCGGTCGAACGTGGCGTCGCACGACTGAAGTCCTGGCGGATCTTCCGCAAGTCCCGGTGCAGTCCGAATCGAATGTCGTCAATCTCCGCGGCGGTGCTCACTCTGGAGCGGCAACGCTGAAAGACCTCAGTGACTCCCCGTGAGACAGAAGTGCAGTCAAGAGCACTGACGGTACCGATGAGGTTGCTGGTTTCGACAGAGCGAACTTCAGCGAGTGCCGGAGCAACTGCGCGTAAGGGACTCTCGGAACGCCTTTTGTGTCCTGATCATTCCTATGGGGGGATGAGCCCGGACGCCGCAGTGTGCGTCGTCCGGAGTACTGGTGCCGAGGGGTCTACGGTGTGATTGGCTCACCGACACTTCGACGCCTTCGTCTCAACGAAGACCTTGGACGCCTGCCACAGATCGGTCCCCGTAGGCAACTTGGTCATAACGATCTTGAAGTAGTCGAAGCCCGCAATGCTGGGCTCGGTCTTGAGGACCTTGTTGGTCTTGACTTCCCTGCTGTAGAACTTGCTCGAATCCACACAGAAGGTAACTTCGACCGAATTGCCGTTCGGTGCGGACCGGGTGGCGGCCCGGTAGTGGCGTCGCGTGCCCTGTGCCGTCCAGCCGCCGTCCAGCCGGGCGTTGATCTGTGTCCTCGCGTACTTCGTTCCATCGCCTGTCGAGTACGCGACCAGCGAGGCGTCCTTGGTCGTGCGCTTGTTGACGCCTCGGTAGATGGCCCGGATGAAGTTCGCGGCATCATCCATCGCAGCCGCTTCGTTCTTGTCCTTCGGCTTCTCCCAGTCGAAGACCAGGTCCATGTCGCTGGGCAGGGACACGTCCACGCCGTCCGGCTTGTCCTCCGTCGGTGCTCCCGAGGCGGATGCCGATTCCTTCGGCTTTTTCGCCGCCTGGTCGGCGCCGACGATCTTGTCGTTGTCGGCGGACTTGTCGTCTCCGCTGCCGCAGGCCGTCAACAGCAGTGCTGCCGTCGCCACCGACGCGGCAGCAACGGGCAATGAGCGGCGCTTCACAGTGACTCCCCGTGAGAGACAAAAGATCAGTATGCCCACTGACGGTACCGGTGCGGCTTCCGGTCGCCAGTGCGAACTCCGCTTGAACCAGGGCGGTCCGGAGTGTGTGGGGCTGGTCCCGACGTTCACCTTGAGATCTGAGCCGCTCGCCATGCTTGGATCTCTGGCCGGGCTGGTGAATGCCGCTGAAGCTTGGCTCTCACCTGTTGACGGCTTGGATCTCCTGGACGGTTACGTTCTGCTCAGTTCCGAAGGTCCCATTGGGGAGGTCCCCGCCGGCGCCGCCCGTCCCAGTCCAGGACACCTCCCACGTGATGGTCGCTCGCAGTTTGAACGAGCCGTCACCGGAGGAACGCAGGTACCTGATTCCGCAGGGCGGAGTCTGGTCGGCTTTTCCCTTTGCGTACGGTTCACCGATTGAACCGTCGTCGTTGAAGGTGCACTCCCCTGAGGAGGGGTAGACCTCAGCATCCGATGTTCCTGGCTCCAGCTTGAGCGCGATGGGCTTGGCGGTGGTCGTGGCCTGAAGGTTCACACCGCCGACGTCGAGTGAGGCGGTGACTGAGACGTCCTGGAACTTGGCCCTGTCGAGCCAGGCCCAAGTGGGGAGGTTGACCTTGGTGGTGTTCGCAGGGGCGAGGGTTACCTCGGTGTCGGGCACTTTGATTCGGCTGTAGGCGAGATCGGCGAGAATCTTTGGGGTTACGGCGTTCTCCACCGTAGGAGTTTCGCCGTTCTCGACCCAGAATGTCTTCGTGTCGCAAGCAAAGGCTGCCGGGTCTCCCGATTCCTCTCGGCTCTTGTCCCGAACGGCGTCCCACCACATACCCTTGCCCGTTTCGGACTTGTTGAAGTCCTTGTATGGTTCCCCGTTGATGTAGTAGTCCTTGGACAAGGCATATGCCTCTCCCACACCACTAGCGTGCGGGATGTTCCACTCTTTCTGAAATTCTTTGGAAAATTCGGCGGGACTCCACTTCGGCTCGTACCAGCAAGCCGGTGGCGTCCAGTCGCCGACGGGCGTGAACTGTCCGGTTTCCTTCGCTCCAGTGCCACCGGTAGATCCACGGAAGATGATGCGCGACTCGAGAGTCTGACCACTGTCCGTCTCGTTACTCCCCGAGACGTCGAACTGAGATCCGCCGGGATCCTTGGCGAAGGCTGTGCTGGTCGTCAGAAGTGCGCAGGCGATCACGAGCGTGCCTACTGTGGCAGCGGAACCGACCTTGGTCACTGAACGCATCCCTTGCTCCCGCGCACTGACGTCCCGCTGGTCGTCTGCCACACTCCCTGCGAGGTCTTCTCCAGGCGGGTGTTGTACAGCACGTAGGAATCGTCCGAGGCCGGGGACCTGTCGACCGTTCCTGACTTCCGGTCCTTGTTGTATGCCTTGGTCTCATCGGCGCAGAAGGAGACTCCTGCCGACGTGTCGTCGAACAACTCGATCTTGGGGTTGTAGTACCGGGTGGTGCCCGTGTAGGTCAGTCCCGCTTTCACCCACTTCTGAACCCACTTCACGGACGTCGTGAGGGCCTCACCTTGGTAGTAGAAGGTGAGGCCGGGGGTGTCCGTCTTGCCCTTGAGGATGGCGTCGTTGATCGCGGTCTGTGCTCGCGCGGCGTCCGCCAGTACCGCATCCTTCTTGGCGTTGCCCGTCTCCCAGCCCTCGAAGACGTCGTCCACACCGCCGGTCAGCTTGATGTCGGGCCGTTCGGCGGATTCCGACGTGCTGGGGCTCGAAGTCGCCTCCTGGGAGCCGGTGTCGGAGCCCGCGATCTTGTCGTTGTCCTTGGAGCCCGAGTCGCTGCTGCCGCACGCGGTGAGCAGTAGGGCTGTGGACGCAGCGAGCGCGACAGCAACGGGCATAGAGCGGCGCTTCACAGTGAACTCCCCGTGAGACATGAGATCAGTTGAGTGCACTGAAGCTATCGGGGAAGTTGCTGTTTTCACCAGAGCGAACTCGGGTAAGAAATGGGTAATTGGGGCAAATGAGGCCTGCTGATGTGAGGCTGTGCCCTGCTCAGGCGGGAGGCGTTCGAGGACGCAGGTTCACTGTCTCGGACCGCAGCTCCTCCGAGATTTCGTTTTGCTATCGCCTAGCGCGCTGCATGTCAGGCAGCCGCTAGGTAGGCATTTCGACGTGAACGGCACAAGCTCGGCCGTTCCGCCCGCCGATCATGAGCTTGGTAGTGTCGGGCCCCGCCTACCGTGCGGGTGGAGGGCGGCTTCATCGAGGGGTCGGCCTGGAGGTTGCCTCGGGGGACGCCGGCTGGGGCCCTGAGGGCACCTTGAAGGTGACGTTGATTGACTTGGCCGATCCAGAGGCCGATCGTAGCGGCCGGACGGGGCTGTCCATGTCCGAGCAGACGTGACCGTATCGGAGGCCGAGGCCGTGAACCGCGCGCGTGGTGGAGTGCATGTCTGAGGGGTTTCTGCGGACCAGACGAAGTGTTCAAGGCGCTTGGTGGCAGACCGACTTGGCCCGATGGGCGGCGTTCAGCTCCCTGTGTGCCGGCGGTTCGCTGGGACTCTCCTGGCTCAGCCCTGTCGTGCCGTTGTGGAGCCCGGTTCGTGGGGTGGCCCTGCTCCTTGCCTGGATCGTGCTGCCGCTGGCATCGGTTCTCGTGCCACTGCTGATGTTGCGGAGAGTTCCGCGCAGGCAGCGGAAAGTCGCCTGGCAACTCGTCGTTCCCGTCGTCGCGGGGGTGGCGCTGGGCGTATTCGGTAACGACGGCGGTGATCAGGTTGCCCTGGCGGGGCGGGGTGAGTGGGCCGACGTCGTGGTCGTGCGCAAGGACAGTGCCAAGACCAACTACTGTGACCTGCGTGCCGTCGGCGGTCGTGCGATCTCACCCTCGCTCGCGGAAGGCGAAGGGTGCAGAGACTCGGTGGAGGCGGGCGACAAGCTGCGTGTCCGGTACGACCCCGCAGGAGTTGCCAGTCCGACCAGCGATGTGGAGCAGAGTTCCAACGCGGCCTTCCTGGCGGTTCTCTTCGTCCTCGCCGTCGTGATGGGCACCTGGGGAGGTGTGCGGCAGAGCCGGTGGGACAGGGAATACGTCCCTGGGTGAGTGGACGGAGGTGCTCAGAACATCGCTGCCTTCGGCCCATCGATCTGCCGGTACTTCACCGACGTTGCAGCCACTCGTAGCGCCCCGTCAGCATGAGGCGGCGGGGCTTCACCGCCCCTTGCCGTCGTTCTCGATGTTGTCGCCCGTCTCCTGTTTTGCCACCCCTCATGCCGAAGTCCAAGGGTTCCGCGCGGCGTCGGGCGCCGTGAGCAAGAGGGCACTCGCCGCAAGGTGCACGGCAGCAGTGCCGAACCGAGGGTCGAGGAGTGTAAAAAGGCTCACCGGCACTTCTCCGCGCTCGTCTCGACGAACACTTCGGAGGTCTGCCACAGGCTTTCGCTTGTCGGCACCTTGACCATGACGATCTTGTAGTAGCCGAAGTCCTTAAGGCTCGGCCTGGTCTTCAGGACCTTCCCCGTCTTGACTTCCTTGCCGTAGAACTTCCCGGTGTCCGCGCAGAACGCGACCTCAACGGACTTGCCGTTGGGGGCCGAGCGTGTGGTGAAGTCGTAGTGGCGTCGTGTGCCTTCGGCGGTCCAGCCGCCCTTGATCCATTCGTTGATCTGCACCTCGGCGTAGTGGCGCCCTTCGCCGGTGGAGTAGGTGGTGACGGCCGCGTCCTTGGTCGTGCGCTTGGCAACGCCCCGGTAAATGGCGCGGAGGAAGTTCGCGGCATCATCCATCGCCGCCGCTTCGTTCTTGTCCTTCGGCTTGTCCCAGTCGAAAACCAGGTTCATGCCGCTGGGCAGAGACACGTCTACGCCGTCCGGCTTGTTCTCCGCCGGTACCGCCGAGGGATCAGCAGACTCCTTCGTGGACTCCGCCGTCTGGCCGGTGCCTGCGATCTTGTCCTTGTCGCCGGACTTGTCGTCCCCGCTGCCGCAGGCCGTCAACAGCAGTGCTGCCGTCGCCATCGACGCGGCAGCAACGGGCAATGAGCGGCACTTCACAGTTACTCCCCGTGAGACAGAACTCTAGTCAAGAGCGCTGACGGTATCGGTGAGCTTGCTGGTTTCACCAGCGCGAACTTCCCAGGAACGGGCATTGCCGGATGCACAGGTCGTTCCGGTGCGAGCCGGTGTGCGTCAGTACAGTGCTCTCCGCGGCAGCTCGATCTGCCTCAGCTGGACCCAGCGCCCGAGTCGCCCTTCGAAGCGCGCCGCCACCACGAACAACACGAACGGCGCCGGGACTCCGACTGCCACCATCGCCCACGTCGGCAGAAACCAACCCAGTTGGGAGACGCACAGGCAGCATCCCAGCATGGCCGTCGACGCGCGGGCGAAGGACTTCGCGTCGCCGGTCATCGTGCGCCTGCTGTTCGCCGAACCCGTGAGCAGCGCACCGGCACGCATGCCCAGGGCCGCTCCCGCCAGGAGGCACCACAGCGCCCCGCCCGGCAGGGACATGGCCGGGAAGCCGTTGCGGGGGAGGGCGAAGTTGAAGCCGAACGTCAGGCCGCGACGAGGCCGGTCAGCGTGCAGCAGAGGATCGTGACCGCCGCGATGTACTCTCGGAGGCGGGGCGTGGTGGCGTCGGGTTCCTCTCGGAACACAGCTCCCGAGCCGACGGCGAAGAGCGGCGTGCCGATCACCAGCAAGATCGCCGCGCCGAACAGACCTCCGTTCTTGCCGGGAACGCCCTGGGCGGGGAAGAAGCCCTGCACCTGCCAGGCGAGCGCCGCCATCAGCACGACGTACAGCCAGTACCCGGCGATCAGCGTCCAGCCCGCGCTGATCCGCGCCCGGCGTACCAGGGCGTGTGGTGTGTGGAGCAGGCCGGCCACGGGGAGGGCGATCAGGGCCCAGACGAAGATGAAGGCTTCGTCCTCGGCTCGGGTCCTCTCGAACAGTTCCGGGGACGACGACGTCAGCAGGAGGGCCAGGACCAGGGACGCTCCTCCGGTCCCGACCTGCTGGTGCGGACCGTGGAACGCAACACCGGGGTGCGTGTCGACCACTACGCGGAGATCGGCTTCGCCGGGTTCGTGGGGGTGGTGGACGCCGTCGGCGGCGTCGACCTGTGTCTGGGCCGGCCCGTGCGGGACAAGGACTCCGGAGCGAACCTGCCCGCCGGCTGCCAGACCCTCGACGGCGCCGAGGCGCTGGCCTTCGTACGGCAGCGCAAGCAGGAGGCCCAGGGGGACCTGGGCCGCACCCGCAACCAGCAGAGATTCCTCGCCGCCCTCGCCCGCAAGGCGGCCACGCCCTCCACCCTCGCCGACCCGTCCAAGTCCTTTCCGACCCTGCGGGCCGGACTCGACACGCTCATCGTCGACGACGGCACGGAACTGCCCGACCTCATGGCGCTGTTCGAGGCCATGCGCAAGGCGACGGGGCAGCGGGGGCCGGCAGCTCAGCGTGCCCGTGGCCGACCCTGACCTGCGCACCCCTAAGGGCAGCGCGGTGAAGTGGGACGACCGGCGGGCCCGCGCCCTGTTCGACGCCCTGCGCGAGGACCGGCCGCCGGGCGGCTGATCGGCGAAAGGCGGCCGGGCCGCCCGGCTGGGTATGCGTCCCGGCCCCCGGCCCCCGGCTCACTTCGCGAGCTTGCCGTCCTGCGCCTTCACCACCTCCGCGGGAATCCTGGCGTCGCTGGACCGCCTGCTGTCGGCGATGGCGAAGCCGTTCACCGAGAAGTAGACGGCGAGCACGTCACCGTCGCGGACGACCTGGGTGCGCACCGTGTGGGTGATACCCCGGAACGGCGTCGTCGCGCGGAAGGCCACGGCACCGGGCGCCGTCCCCTTCTCGGCGGTGACCGAGTCGTAGACCGTGCTGTTCTTGCCCGCCTTCGCGGTGAACCCGCCGCCGCACCCCGATACGGCCTTCGCCAGCCCGGCCAGCAACGACCCGGCCTCGGCCGCCGGCTCGTAAGAGGCGAGTGTGATGTAAGTGCTCTCCTTGCCGTAGCCCGCCCCGGCACTGCGTGTGAGGGCGGCCTGGGGCTCACCGAGCGGGAGTTGATTCATCGCGAGGGCCAGCGGGGCGCAACCGGGCCTGTCGACCGTGACCTGGTCGGAGGAGGTGGCGAAGGCGTACTCGGCGTCCAACTCGTCCACGTTGTATCCGGGCAGGTCGTCCTTCGTCACGATGGCCTTCGCCAGCCGCTGTTCCGGAGTGATCTGCTTGGCCTTCGGTGTTGTTGTCGTCCTCCCACCGGAGGGCGTGTCCTCGCCGCCCGAGCAGGCGGTCAGTGCGGAGGTCAGGGCCAGGGCGGAGACGACGGCCAGGGCGGCGCGCTTCAAAGGGGGCTCCTCGGTGCTGATTCGAGCGGAGATCATGGTGTGGCGGCCCCGGGGGGGGGGGCTCATGGGGGGGAGCGATGGCAAGGGTGTGACGACACGAGGGCCGGCCGGTCGCCCGGCCGGTCAACGGGCCCTGGCGAGCCCGGCCGACGGGGACATCAGCGAACCGTACCCGGACGCCGCCCACGTGCTCCGTCCGGCCGGGACCTCGAAGTAGGGCACCCTACGGCCCTCCTCGTCCGTGTCGGGGAGCACCTCCGGGGCGCGGCGGTCCCGCAGCGCGTCAGCGCACTGCTGGCACACCGCCACGTCGAGCCGGTCCCGGTGGCCGAGCGGACGCCAGCCGGTGCGGAGGGCCGCGCGGCCGTGCAGGGGGTTGAAGAAGCAGAGGGGAAGGCCGGGCGAGCCGGCCAGGGCGTCGCGGCCCTCCTGCGCCAGGGCCAGGGCGCCCGCCAGGTCCGGCAGGCCCCGGGCCCCGTCGAGGACCGTGCCGGCCGCGGCGTACGCGTCGAGGGCCTGCTGGAGGCCGGGTGTCGTGGCCACGTCGGCGGCCCGGGCCGCCTCGCCCAGCGCCAGCACCTCCGCCTCCGCACGGCGCCGCACCCGCGCCTCGTCGGCCGCGCGGGCCGCCGCGAACACCAGCTGGGGGACGGCCGGGGAGGTCCGCCGGGAACGGAGCAGGGCGACGCGGGCCACGAGAACGGTCAGGGCCAGGGCCGGTACGCCGATGACCGGCCACAGCCACCCGCCCGTGCCGTCCGACGCCCGCTCGGCCCGGTCCCGTGGAGACGCCAGGTCCTTGGTCGCCTCCTCGTAGCGCTGCTCGCCCTTGCCCTCCGCCACCAGGTCCACGGCCTTCGCGGTCAGGGCCGCCAGCCCCGCGTCCCGCGTCTCGTCCAGGAAGCCGGCTGCTGCCACGGCCTTGCGCGTCTGATGGGTGTCGGCGGGCCACTCGTAGCCCCGGAGGGAGTCGGGGAAGTCGCCGTCCGACGTGATGAGGACGAGGTCGCGCCGTTCCGGGAGCCGGTCGCGGACCGTCCCGGCCAGGAGATCGGAGTCGCCGTCGAAGGCGTCGCCCTTGGTGAGCGGGGTGAGCACGACCTTGATGGGCAGGCCCGTGCGGTTGATGCGGTCCGCCAGTTGCCGTTGCCGGGACGGCGGTACGGCATCGGCATAGGCCTCGTCGACGTAGACGGGGGAGGTGCGCAGAGCGTTCGCGATGCGCTGCCCGGTGCTAGGGCCTGTCGTTTGGATCAGGTCGGCCGAGAGTGACAGCGCCTCTCGGCCGACCCGAGCGGGGCGTGGTGCGTGCAGATGCAAGGCGGAGGAGGGCGTCAACGCGGAGCGTTGACAACCGACGACAACGCGGCAGATGTGCGTGCCACGACCCGCGACGCCGGCATGATCCAAACGACAGGCCCTAGGGGTGTCGCCGTCCGCGGCGGTGGCGGTGCCGGTGGCGGTCAGGGCCGCCAGCAGCAGTGCCGCGAGGGCGGTGAACACGCGCTTCACCTCAGTGGACACCTGCGGTCTCCCTCACCTTGTCGACGAGCCGGGCGATTCCGTGGGGTACGGCGGTCAGCGGGCCGTCGGTCGCCTCGTAATAGGGGAGGCGGGTGCTGCCGAGGGAGGGGCCGGGCAGCTTCAGCAACCGGGCCGGGATACCGCCCGGTTCGGCGACGGCCGTGTCGCGGCAGGGCTCGCAGACGGGAAGCAGGCGGCGGGCGTTGCCCTCGGCCGAGACGCGGACGTGGCGGCGGTGGGCTGCGGGGCCGTGCAGCGGGTTGACCCCGCAGCACAGGTCCGCTGCCTCACCGGTGAGGGCGGCCCGGCCCGCCCGGGCGAGCACGATGACGGCGACCAGGGTCGCGGGGTCCGTCCCTGCTTGCCGCGCGCGGTCGGGGTCGCCGTCGACCAGGAGCATCGCGGCGTCCAGGTGGTCCCAGGCGCGGCCGCTTTCCTCATGGCCGGTGAACTCGCCGCGAAGGGCGCTGAGTTCGGCGTACGCGGTGCGTCGGAGGTAGGAGGTCGACGGTTCGGCCGGGGAGGTGAGGGGCAGGCGGTCGGAGGGCTCGGGCGCGGGGGAGGACCGCCGCAGCAGACGCCGGACGATCCACGTCGCCCCGGCCACGGCACCCGACAGCAGCAGGGCCAGGACGGCTCCCACGAACAGGCCGGGCCAGAAGTCGGTGGAGAACAGGGGCGGGAGGGAGTCCTCGGCCTCGGCGTTCGGGGCGGCGGGCGGGGCGGGCTCGGACTGCGGCCGGTCGGTGCGCGGGGCCTTGTCGAGGAAGGTCATCAGCGTGTCGAGACGCTCGCCGAGGCGGTGGTCGTCGGCCTCGTCCGTGCTGCTGTCACCCAACGAGACAGAGTCCGGCAGGTCGAAGGACAGGCGGCTGGAGTCCAGGCGCAGTCCGTAGTTGTAAACGTCGATCGTGCCGTCGTCCGGGTCGGCGACGATGTACACCCCGTCCTCGCCCACCTTGGCGTGCACGGCCGCCGTGAACAGCCAGCTGTCACCGGCCGATTCGCTCTCCGGCGTCTGGGGTACGACGGAGACGTACACCGGGCCGCCGCCCTCGGAGCGTCGGAAGTCCCGAATCCGCTCGTGCAGCCGGTCCAGTTGCCGGGTGTCGAGGACGCGCGGGCTCTCCGGATCGGGGTAGACCGGGTCTTGCTTCAGCCCGGCCGCGACCCGCTCCACCCGGGCCGACAGGTCCGCGGGGCTGGGGGGTTCCGCCGCGCTCGACCTGGTCTGGTCGAAGACGACGGGGGTGGTGAGGGCGATCGCGGCGGCGGTAAGGACGGCCGCGGCGGGCACGATCCACCGGGGGACGCGCCGCCCGGCCCCGGAACGCCGACGGCGACGCCGCACGTACCCGGCCGTGAGCACGATCGACAGCGGGACGCCGGTGAGCAGGATGCCCGTGAGGAACGACTGGTTGCGGCGGTCGGACGGGCCGATGTACATCTCGGCGGGCTGGTCGTCCCGGTACTTCTCGCGTGCCGCCTCCGCCCTCGCCGTGGCCTTCGGGCCGCCCTGGGCGATGACGTCGGCGAAACGCTCGAAGCTCCGCAACGGTCCCGCGTCGGACGGGAGTTCGTAGAGGGCGACGGTCACGGCAGCCTCGGCGGGGGCCTGCACCCCGTAGGCCGTGGCCTGCGTGACATCCGTCCCCTCGATCAGCACGTACAGCCCGTCGCGCCCGAGCCGGTCGTGCACCGCGCCGAGCAGCTGCTTGCCGTCCGTCCCACCCCACATGGGCAGGACCAGGACGTAGGTCGGGACGCCGGTCTTCTTCGCCAGCCTGGCGAAATCGGGGGCGCTGGACCGCAGGACCTCCCGGGGGAGTTGGTCGGTGACGTAGACCGGATTCTCGCGGAGGCGGTCAGCGAGGTAGGCGGCCTGGGTGGGGGCGTCCACGGCGTCCACGGCGTCCACGGCATCCACGGCGTCCACGGCATCCACGGTGTTCACGGCGCGTGCCGGGGCGGCGGGGGCGGCGGGGGTGGCGGTTGCGAAGAGAGCTGTCAGCGAACAGAGCGCGAGGAGCAGCCGGAGCACGCGTGCGCGGCCCGTGCTCCGCGCCCATGTCCGTGCTGTGCAGGCGTTGTTCGTCCTGACTGCTCTCACCGGTGAGCCCCCGCGCGTCCGATCGCTGTCCGCGCCGCACTCTACTCGGGGCTTCGCGAGTGCTACAGGTCGCCCGGTTGCGGCTTGGCCGGTTCGCCGGAGGGGCCCATCAGGATGCCGTGGGTCTCGTGGAGGTCCTCGCCCGCCTTCGACGGGACACGGGCCTCGGCCAGGACGACGCCGCTCGGGAGGCGCCGGAAGGTGGGGGGCCGGGCGTCGGCCGGGAGGTCGGCGAGGAAACGGGTGACGCGGTCGCGCTGGCCGGGGGTGAGGTCGCTCTCCCCGATGGTGTCGGCGGTCCCTGCCAGGAGCTCCGCCAGGCGCTCGGCGCTGTCGGGGTTGCCGGTGAACAGGCGGATCCAGGAGCCGTCGGCGAAGGTCAGCCTGACATCCGCCTCGACCTCGCTGAAGCGCATCCGCCGGGCGCCCGCGACGGCGTCCCGCGGGTACTCCGCCAGGACGTCGGCCTTGGCGATCGTGCCCGTGCGAGTGCCCAGGAAGAGCAGGCGGCGGCTGGTCAGCACCAGGTCGGTGGTGTAGCCCTCGGGGCGGCGGTCCGGGTCGAGTTGCCAGGGGACGGTGCGGGCGAGGGCGCCGGGGGCCGCCCACATGACGGGGAAGTCGTCGACCTCGTTCTCCCGTTCCTCGGGTTTGCCGGTGGTGGGCACGCTGCCGAAGGGGCTGCCCGCGGCGCCACCGATGTTGGCGACGAGGTTGGCGATGAGAGGGATCCCGAAGGCCAGCGCCCGGCCGGTGCGGCGCGCGGCCCGGTCGCCCGTGCCGCGCGGGGTGTGGACCGGGCCGGGGGGCCAGTGCGGGAGTTCGCCCTGGATGTCGCCGCGCTGCGGGTCGCGGAACCAGCGGCATCCGGCGACCGGGGCCGCCAGACCGGCGGCGAACCGGGCCGACGTCCGGAGCAGCAGATCCTCGTCCGCGCTGGGGTACCAGTCCATCAGTGCGCCACTTCTCTCCGCGGGAATTCCACCGACCCGATGATGTCCGCCAGGGCGTGCGAGAACTCCTCCCACTGCGCCACCGACGCGGTGTCGAGCGTGAGCACGGCGGTGTAAGGGGCCGTGGGGAACGGAATGTGCACCTGGATCTGCCCCATGACCAGGTCCTCGTCCCTGCCGGACGTCGTGTACGCGCCGTCCACGACGAGCTTCCGGAAGGTGATCCCGCAGACGGCCGGGCCGCACGGCAGGTCGAGCCAGGACACCTCACGCAACGGATCACCCAGCAGCGCGGCCCTCGTGCCCTCGGCGACGACGTCGGGGTCCGCGTCCCCGCGCTCGTGGACGGCGATGGTGAGGGCGCAGTGGGCGATACCGCCGCCGTCCTCGATCTCGTAGAGCCCGATCCCGAAGAACGCGACCCCGTCGGCCAGCAGTTCGTCGGCCATGGCGCTGTAGAGGGAGCCTATGGCGTTCCACAGCGGCTCCTCGCCCTGTGGAAAGAGGTCCCGGACCAGGCGCCGTGCCGCGTCGGCGCGTTCCTCCGGGTCGAGGGAGACCTCGATGGCGTGGATGCCGGTGGGAAGGCGGAACGCCAAGGGCGGCAGGGTGGCGTCGGCCACGGTCAGGGCGGTCATGCGTGGGCCCCGAAGTCGTGCGTGGCGATGGTGTGCAGCTTCAGGGCGTTGAGGCCGCCCTTGATCGAGGCGTCGAGTGCGCGTCCCGCCCGGCTCATCGGGGCTATGGCCTCCTCGCCCTTGATGAACGGCAGCTTCGAGGCGATGGTGTTGATGCCCTGGGTGCCGAGGACCTGCCCCTTGCGGACGTTCTGCAGCCCGCTCTCGACGGCCAGTGTCAGACGGCTGCCGCCCTCGCCCAGCTTCACCACGGGCGCGGCCTTCAACGGCCCGAAGAGCACGAACGACCTGCCGACGCTGGTGACTCCGCGGTAGCCCTCGCCGAGCTCCGCGGCCCGCGCGGTCGCGCTGACCCCCTTGGCCAGCTCGGCACTGCCCGTCAGACCCTTCACCCCCGGCAGGATGCCCAGGGCGTCGAAGCCGATCTCGGTCCAGGAGACGTCCGCGCCGGCGGCCTTGGCGACGGCGTGGCTGAGAAGGGCCGCGCCGCTGGTGATCATCGCGCCGGCGGCGAAGATCGCGCCGAGGGGTTCGAAGGGGGCGGTGATGATGGCGAGCATGCCGAGGACGCCGCTGGCCAGGCTCAGCACGTCGCCGATGGTCTTGATGAGGTCGGCGTGGTCCTTGAACCACTCCCCGGTGGCGTCCCACGCGTCGGTGATGCCGTGCCCCAGCTTGTCCCAGAAACCGGGCTCGTCGGGGGCGATGCCGGCGGCCTTGTCGAGGTCCCGGCCGACGAGACCGGCGGCGTGCCGGTACCGCTCCTCCAGGCCGTGCACCTTCTGGATGACCCCGTTCACGTCACCGGACGCCTGCCCGTAAGCCTCGGTCCCCTCCTGGGCGTCCGCCTGCGCGTCGAGTTTCTCCCCGGCCTCCTTCTCCAGCCGGTCGGCCTCGTCCTGAAAGCCGTCGAGCTGGCCGGCCCAGCGGTGCAGGGCGCGGGAGGCCTTGTCGAAGGACTCGTAGCTCTTCCTGATCAGAGGCGTGACGTCGGTGGCGATGTGCTCACTGAACGCGACGGCGGTCTTGCCCTTCCAGGCGCCGCACTCGATGCGCTCCAGTTCCCTCACGGCGGTGCCGAGTTCACTCGCCAGGCCGCCGATCCGCTTGGCCAGCTCACGGGTCTGCTCGACGTCGCCGGGGGTGGGGTCCCAGCCTATGTGGGGGAAGGAGGGACGTCCCATGGGCGTTTCAGCGCCCCTTCCCGGCGGTCTTGGAAGCCTTGGGGGCCTTGGACGTCTTGGACGCCTTCATCGACTCGGCGAGCTCCAGGTCCAGCTTGTCGAAGGTCTCGCCGATCTTGTTGATCATCTTGACGGCGTTCTGGGTGTGCTTGCCGAGCTGTTTGATGCCGTAGGCCCAGTCGTCGGCGAAGTCGTGCACGTCGTCGACGAGCCGGGGGGCTCCGACGACCGACCCGTCGGTACCGCGCAACGTCCGCCGGGCGCCGTCCATACGGTCGGAGATCGTCGAGAAGGTTCGCTTCAGGTCCTCGAAGACGGTGTCCTCGAGCCGCAGATCACTCACGTCGCGTTCCCGGCGGTCCGGTGGTGGGGCGTTCGCGATCTTAGGCAGCGGTTCACGGCGCGTGACCGCTGCTGGTGGAAGGATGGGCGTTGCTTGAGGGGGAGATGGGGGAGGGTTTGCCGGAGCTTGGGGGTGGGGCGCGGCGGTGAGGCGGAGGGAGTGCGGGCCGATATGTGGCGTGGCCTGATCGAGGAGTCCGGAGCAGTGCCGTCGCGCCCTCCGGCGGACCCTGCCGTCCTCCACCGGGTCGAGCAGTCCCTCGGTCACCTCCTGCCGCCCGACCTGAGCGCCCTGCTCCTGGAGACGGACGGCATCGAGGGCCCGTACGGCGAGGCCGTCGTCTGGCCCGCTGAACAGATTCTGGAGAACAACCGGACCCTCCGGAACGACCCCGAGATCCGCTCGCTCTACCGACCGTTCGACTCTCTGCTGTTCATCGGCGACAACGGCGGGGGAGACCAGTTCGCGCTCGTGCAGGCCTCCGTACAGGCCGGGGTCCATGTCTGGGACCACGAGACGGACGAACGCGGTCTCGTGGCAGCGGACCTCGCCGGCTATGTGCGCAGGGCGCTGGAGAGCGGGGGAGAGGACTGGTATCGGTAGCTTCAGCCCGGCTTCGCGTTCTGCGTCTCACCAGAAGCGTCACCCTCACGAAGGCAAGACCATGCGGTGCACCGCCCCCGGCTTCGTGAGTGAATCGTGCAGGCCTGATGGCCGACAGGTGACGAACCAGCCCGTGGACGAAACCTGTTGGGGCTCGTGGCGATTCGCTCGCGCACAGGTGCTGACGTCATGTGGGGCTGGTTCCGGCCGGGTTGAGCGGGCGGGGCGTTGCAGATGGATAACAGGCCGCACCCTGCGGCCCGTGGGGCCGGACGCGTCTTGAGGGGCTTATGTGCGGCTGATACGGTGCGATGGCTTGACACTCACCCCCAGTGCTGGCTATTCGCCCAGGTCGGGCGAGTACGTCCGGCCCGTCCCGTACCTTTCCGTGCGGGCCGACGCGGGTGAAGTGTCCGAATTTGAAGGTACATGACAGGCATCTTCTTGGGTGTACGGGGAGCGGTTGCGTGAAGATCCAAGAGCGTACGGGGGCGGGCGCAGGTCGTTCTGCCGCTCCGGCTCAGCCGTCGGTCGGCGACCGGCTTCCCACCCCGCCTCGCGAGCGCAAACCGGCACTGGCCGCGCTCGCGGTGCTGCTGATCCTGGTGGGTGCACTGGGTGTGACGATGCTCGTGCTGCAGGTCGGTAACCGGGTCGAGGTCGTCAAGGTGACGAAGGAGATCCAGGCCGGGGAGTCCGTCGGTGACAACGTGACCTCGGTGATGGTCGCCGCCGACGACAGCATCAACTACGTCACGTGGGACCAGCTGGCCACGCTGAAGACCCTCAAGGCCAAGTCCACGATCTACTCCGACACGGTCGTGATGGGTCAGATGTTCGCCAAGAAGGCCAGCCTGCCCGCGGGCAAGGCCTCCGTCGGCCTCGCGCTCAAGGAGGGCACGTACCCCGCGGACATCAAGGCCGGCGACGTCGTCTCCGCCTACCGCGTCGGCTCCACCGGCTCCGGTTCGAACAGCTCCGACAGCAACAGCGGTTCGAGCGGCACCTCCTCCTCCGGCGGCGCCCTCGTCGACGACGCGCGCGTGAACACCGTCGAGGCGGACGACGATGCCACCGTGAGCACGGGCAACCTCTCGATCACCGTCCTCGTCGACCAGGCCGACGCGGCCGCGCTCGCCTCTGCGGCGGCCGCGAACGAAGTCGCCATCGTGCACGTCCCCGGCAACTAGAAGGCGGCACCCACCCCATGGCGCTCATCGCTCTCGCCGCCGACAAGGGTTCCCCCGGCGTCACCACCGCGGCCGTCGCCCTCGCGGCGGTCTGGCCGCGGCGTGTCCTGCTCGCCGAGGCGGACCCGGCGGGCGGTGACCTCGTCTACCGCAGTGCCGCCGCGCACGGCGGACCGCTCAACCCCAACACCGGCATGCTGTCCATCGCCGCCACGGCCCGCCGCGGCCTCGTGCCCGACCAGCTCTGGGACCACGTACAGCCGCTGAGCGGCGGGCTCGAAGTCCTCGTCGGGCTCGGGATCGCCGAACAGGCCGCCGGACTCGCGGGGTTGTGGCCGACGCTCGGGCACGCCTTCAGCTCCCTCGCCGACTCCCCGCACGCCGCCGCCGACGTCATCGCGGACTGCGGACGCATCAGCGGCGACACCCCGGCCGTCGAACTGTTCCCGCACGCCGCGCTCGTGCTGCTCGTCTCGCGCACCGAGCCGGAGGCCATCGCCCGTGTCCGTGACCGCGCCGCCGCCCTCGCGACCAAGCTGCACGGTGGATCGCGTGGCGCCGCGAGCCTCGGCATCCCGATGATCGGTGTCGTCCTGATCGCCGACACCGGCACGGCCGGCAAGCTCGCCTCGCAGGTCAACGACATGCTCGTGCACGCCCAGACGGGCGCCCGCGTGGTCGGCACCATCGCCGACGACCCGGCCGGCGCCGACATGCTGGCCGGCCGCAAGCGCGGCCGCCTCGACAAGTCGCTGCTGATCCGCTCGGCCCGCAAGGTCGCCGCCGACCTCTACCAGCAGTACGGCGCCGCCTGGGCCGCCTCCGCCCAGGCCGACCAGGCCCACCACGCCCCGCACGCCCCGGGCCAGATGCAGGGCCACGCGGGGGCCGGCGCATGACCGCTGTCGACCACCAGTTGGTCAAGCGGTTCCGCCAGGACGCCGGCGACCGCATCGCCGAGCAGCGCCGGCAGGACCAGGCCGCGGGCGTCACCCCGATGTCCACGGAGGACGAGCGGCAGTACGCCCGCGCCGTCATAGCCCAGATCCTGGAGGAGTACGCCCGCGCCGAGATCAACGCGGGCCGTACGCCGCTGGACGCCGAGACCGAGGAGCAGTACGCGGCCGCCGTGCACGCCGCGCTGTTCGGCGTCGGCCGGCTCCAGCCGCTGCTGGACAATCCCGAGGTCGAGAACATCGACATCAACGGCTGCGACCAGGTGTTCATCGGCTACGCCGACGGCCGTGAGGTGCAGGGCGACCCCGTCGCCGAGACCGACGAGGAGCTCATCGAGCTCATCCAGGTACTGGGCGCCTACTCGGGTCTGTCCTCCCGCCCTTTCGACTCCGCCAACCCGCAGCTCGACCTGCGCCTGCCCGACGGGTCGCGTCTGTCGGCCGTCATGGACGTCACCCGGCGCCCCGCCCTGTCCATCCGCCGCGCGCGCATGGGCAAGGTCTTCATTTCCGACCTCGTCGGCAACGGCACCCTGTCGCCCGAGGTCGCCCACTTCATGGCCTGCGCGGTCCGTGCCCGCAAGAACATCATGATCGCCGGGGCCACCAACGCCGGCAAGACCACGCTCCTGCGCGCCCTCGCCAACGAGATCCCGCCGCACGAGCGCCTCATCACCGTCGAACGGGCCCTGGAGCTCGGCCTCGACACCTTCCCCGACCTGCACCCCAACGTCGTCGCCTTCGAGGAGCGCTTGCCCAACTCCGAGGGCCAGGGCACCATTTCGATGGCGGAGCTGGTACGGCGCTCGCTGCGTATGAACCCCTCCCGCGTCATCGTCGGTGAGGTCCTCGGCGACGAGATCGTCACCATGCTCAACGCGATGTCGCAGGGCAACGACGGCTCCCTGTCCACGATCCACGCCAACAGCTCGCACGAGGTCTTCAACCGTATCTCCACCTACGCGCTGCAGGCCACGGAACGGCTGCCCATCGAGGCCAGCCAGATGCTGATCGCGGGCGCGGTCAACTTCGTCGTCTTCATCCAGCGGCGCAACAACTACGGCAACGGCGGCCGCCTCCAGCGCATGGTCACCTCCGTCCGCGAGGTCAACGGCGTCGACGGACGCGTGCTGTCCAGCGAGGTGTTCGCGGAGGCCCCCGACGGCCGGATCGTGCCGCACGCCCCCATAGCCTGCCTGGAGGAACTGATGGCACACGGCTACCGGCCGTCCGGGACCTGGGGGTGAGCCGGGAATGACCACGAACCTCGCGGCAATCGGCTCGCTCGGCTCCATGGGCGGCCTGTTCTCCACCACCGTCCTGTACTCGATCGGGAGCGGCGTCGCCGTCGGCGGCGGGCTCGCCCTGCTCCTCATCGCCATCCGCGGACTGCCCGTCAAGCCCGACCACGAGAAGCAGAAGGCCGCCGAGCGGGCGAGCGAACTGATCCGCTTCGCCGGGCAGCGCGGCTCGCTCGCCGCCATCGTCGGCCTGGTCGTCCTCGTCCTCACCCGCTGGGCCGTCGCGGGCATCGCGGCCGGCGTCCTCGTCTTCTTCTGGGACCGCCTGTTCGGCGGAGCCGGTGAGGAACGGGCCGCCATGCGCCGCGTGGAGGCCCTGGCCTCCTGGACGGAGTCCCTGCGCGACACCATCGCCGGCGCCGTGGGCCTGGAGCAGGCCATCCCGGCCTCCGCCCGCGCCGCGGCCCCCGTCCTGCGCCCCCACCTCGACGCCCTCGTCGACCGGCTGCGCGCCCGCACCCCGCTGCCCGAGGCGCTCCAGCAGCTCGCCGACGAGATCGACGACGGCTCCGCCGACATCATCGTCGCGGCCCTCATCCTCAACGCCCGCCTGCGCGGCCCGGGTCTGCGCCAAGTGCTGGGCGCCCTGGCCAAGTCGGCCCGCGAGGAGGTCGACATGCGCCAGCGGGTCATGGCCCAGCGCGCCTCGACCCGCAGGTCGGTGCAGATCGTCGTCGCGGTCTCCATCGCCTTCGTCCTCGGCCTGTCGATCTTCAACCGCGACTTCGTGGAGCCGTACGGAACGGCCGTCGGCCAGCTCGTCCTTGCCTGTGTCTGCGGCCTGTTCGCGCTCGGCTTCTGGTGGCTGCGCAAGCTGTCCACGATCGAGACGCCCGAGCGCTTCCTCGTCCGCGACGAGGCCTCCGTCCAGTTCGTCCGCCCGAGGACGCCGTCGGGGGCGCAGTCCCAGCAGCGGCTGCCGCAGGAAGAGGGGGCGCGCTGATGGACCTCACGATGCCGCTCGTCGTCGGCGCCGTCCTCGGCCTGGGCATCTACGCCCTCGTGCGCGCCCTCATGCCCAGCAAGCGCAGCGCGATCTCGCAGGTCGCGCGGATCGACGCGATGCGCGCCCGCGGCTCGGCCTACGAGTCGGCCCGCGTGGAGCGGGAGAAGGGCCGCCTGGGCGCGCTGCGGGCCGAAGTCGGCCTGCGCGTCTCGGAGTTCTACCTCCAGCAGGGCTGGGAGCAGCGCTCGCTGCGCGCGGACCTCGCGGTGCTGGACCGCAGCTGGGAGAAGTTCCTGGCGACGAAGGTGCTGCTGGGTGTGGCCGGTCTGTTCTTCGGCCCGTTCCTGTTCGCCATCGTCTACACGCTGGGCTTCGGCCGCAGCCCGATCATCCCGGTCTGGCTGGCCCTGCTCTTCGCGGTCGTCTTCTTCTTCCTGCCCGACCTGGAGGTACGCCGGGACGCGGCCGAGAAGCGGCGCGACCTGCGGCGCGTGATCGGCGCCTACCTCGACCTGGTGTCGATGAGCCTCGCCGGCGGTCGCGGTCTGCCCGAGGCCCTGATGGCCGCTGCCGAGGTGTCCGACGGCTGGGCCAACCAGCGCATCCGCAACGCCCTGTCCGACGCCCGCATCACCGGCGTCAGCCAGTGGCAGGCGCTCGGCGCGCTCGGCGAGGAGATCGGCGTGGAGGAGCTGAAGGACCTCTCCGCCTCCCTGGCCCTGGTCGCGGACGACGGCGCCAAGGTCCGCGAGTCCCTCGCCTCCCGCGCCGAGACCATGCGGCACCGCGAACTCGCCGAGATCGAGGGCAGTGCGGGCGAGAAGTCCCAGTCGATGCTCGTCGCCCAGCTGCTGCTGTGCGCCGGGTTCCTGGTGTTCCTGATCTTTCCGGCGGCGATGCGGGTGTTCCAGGTGCAGTGAGCCGTGCATGAGCCTTGCGGTGAGCTCGCAGTGAGCGACCTTCACAACTCCAGAACTCCGTGACCTGATTTCGAAAGGACAAGACGTCATGAACGGACGCACCTTCCACACCGGCATCCCCGCTGTGGACTTCCTCGTCACCTTCCTCCAGGCGCGCACCGAGCGGGCCCGCTCGGGCGAGCTGGACCGCGGTGCCTCCGCGGTGGAGTGGGTCATCATCTCCGCGGTGGTCGTGGCGATCGTGGGTGTCGTGGCCGCCATCATCAACGCCGCGCTGAGCGAGGGCGCCAACAAGGTCGGCGACTGCATCAAGGGTGCGGACGCGGGCAAGACCTGCTGATCGCCCTCGGGAGCGTCAAAAGCATCAGGAGCAACGGGGTTCACGGGATGCCGGCAGATGTGGGCAGACGGGCACGCCGCTGGGTGCGGGCCGCACGGGAACGTGCGGCCGCACGCGGCGATTCAGGCATGACCGCGATCGAGTTCGTGCTGCTCACTCCGGTCCTGTTCTTCATGATCTTCGCGACCGTGCAGTTCGCCCTGTACTTCTTCGCGGACCACGTCGCCCAGGCGGCGGCTCAGGCCGGAGCCCGCAAGGCCCGCGCCACGGCCGACGAGCAGCCGGGCGCGTGGCGGGGCGAGGCACGGGACGTGGTGGACAGCTACATCCAGCAGCTGGGCCCGCAGTTGGTGCTGTCCCCGAACGTGACGATGCTCCAGCCCGAGCAGAACACGGTGGGCGTGGAGATCGCGGCCCGGGTCCCGACGGTGTTTCCCGGGCTGGACCTGACGGTGCACGCCCAGTCGGCGGGGCCGGTGGAGCGTTTCGTCCAGGAAGAGGGGAACTGAATGTCCGTCCCTCCTGTCCCGAAGCGCCGCCGGACAGCGGACGACAGCGGCCTGTCCACCGTCGAGGTCGTGATGCTCGCCCCGGTGATGATCCTGTTCATCCTGGTCCTGGTGGCCTTCGGCCAGCTCGTGGACGGCCGCGGAGCACTCGACGGCGCCGCCAGGGACGCGGCCCGCGCCGGTTCGATCCAGAAGGACCACGCGACGGCCATGGCCGAGGCCAAGAAGGCCGCGGAGGCGAACCTCGCGGACGTCTGCTCGGGCCCGGTGTCCGTCACGCAGACCAGCCAGGGCTTCGAACCGGACACCATCTTCACCGTCGAGGTGAGCTGCCAGGTGCGGGGCCTCGCCATGCTCGGCCTCGACGTCCCGACGACCCTGTCGTCTAGCTTCAGCTCCCCCCTCGACCCGTTCCGGAGGTCGGCGTGAGACACCTTCGGTCCTCCTGGTCGTCCTGGTGGGCGGCCCGTGGCGCACGTCTGGACGACCGTGGCTCCGGCGCGGGAGCGGTCATCATCTTCACGCTCGTCTTCCTCTCCCTCTCCGCGTTCGTCATCGACGGCGGGCTGTCCATCTCCAAGCGCGAACGCGCCGCCGACATCGCCGAACAGGCCGCCCGTTACGCGGCCCAGGACATCGACCGCGACGCACTGTACGAGAACGAGGGCGGCCCCGCCCCCATCAACTTCGAGAACTGCAACGCCCGCGTGAAGGCGTTCGCCCGCGAGATGGACATGACGGGCGCGGACATCGGCGCGACCCACTGCGTGGTGGCGAACGCCGAGCAGGTCGAGGTCGAGGTGCAGCTCACGTACTCCCCGGTTTTCACGGGCATGTTCTACGGCGGTGACGTGGTGGTCCACGGGCAGGCGGTCGCGGAGAACGAGGTCGGCTGAGCCGGTCCCGAACATCCCGTGGATCTGCACACCGTTCACTGTGAGGTCGGGATGCGGCGGGGAAGCAGCCGGGCCCGGACCGTTTTCCGCGCCGCGGACTGCATTCCTGTATCGCGAAACGGCAGAAGGTGTGAAGGTCGCGAGGCTGCCGGTGACCGTATGGTCACACCCGTGAATTCGCCGGTTGCTTTCCGTCCGCTTTCCCTCCCACGGACTGGCCACCGACTGGCTGCCCCTACTTCGGCGTGCTTTGATCGGTCACGCTCGAGCAATTGAAATGAATGAAACGAAGGGAACCGCCCCTCATGGCCTTCACCCCGCAGATCGAGACCGCCCAGATGTCCGACGCCGAGCTGGACACCATCGCCGGCGGCCAGGCGGGCGGTGCCTCCGCGGGTGCCGGCGCCGCTGCCGGTCTCTACGTCGAGACCACGGCCGCGGGCCTCACCACCGGCGTCGGCGGTGGCGTGGGCCTCTCCGTCTCGCCGCAGGGCATCGCGGCGGACCTGCACCTCAACGCGGCCGTCGCTCACTGACGAACGCATGGAAAAGGCCCCGGATCTTCGGACCCGGGGCCTTTTCGTGCGTCTCTCCGACGGCGTCACTCGCCGCCTTCGTCGCCCTTACCGGCTCTACCGCCCTTACCGCCCCGCTTGTCCTCGGTCTTCATGGCGTCGTTCACCTTCTTGGCGAGTTCGTCGTCCAGCTTCTTGAACTCGCGCACCACGGCATCGGACATGCTCGCCAGCGCGTCCAGCTGCTGCGTGATGTCCTCGCGCCCGTCTTCCCAGTTGGACTCGAAATCGTCGAGCGCGTCATTGACGCTGCCGTCGCCGATGTCGTCCTTGTACGACTCGAAGAGCTTCTTGGTGTGATTCAGCCGGGTCTTGATGGACCGCAGTCGACGCCCGTAGCTCTCCAACTCGGTCAGCGGAAGCGCGAGGTCGCTCTTGCCCTTGCCCATGCGGCAGCCCCCAACGTCCGACGCTCTGATCTCGGAGGAACCGTACCCCGTCGGATCTTCCCGTCGCACGGTTGTGCCTTGCACGGGGACGGCCGAACGGTGGTGGAGCGGACGGAGTGTCGGCGACCGGCACATGGAGTGTCGGTGCCGCCTCCGTCGGTGAGCTGGTGAGCGGTCGTCGCGGCGAGGTCGACCGACTGCTCGACCTCGTCCGTGACATCGGCGGCTTCTCACCGGCCACCATGCGCATCGCAGAAGAACTGGGCTACGTGCGCGAGCACGAGGTGACGGCAGCAGCCCTGCTGCTGTGGTCGGGGGCGATCGAGGGGATTCCCGCGCGGCTCGAGGATCTCGAGCAGCCGGACATCGTGCGCCGCATGTGCCACATGGCAGCCGACGTGCAGCTGACGTCCTTCTTGCAGGCCCTCGTCACCGCTGCGGTGGTGGCCGGCGGGGACGTCCGCCAGGGAGCGGCCAGGATCGCCGAAGCGCTGACGGTCGTGGCCGGCATCGCGGACGCGACGGAGCGGAGTGCCCCGGCCCTGGTCTTCAGGATGTGGCGGGTTGGTCACCTTCCCGGCATCCTCCGCCCCGACGCGGCCACGCCTGAGCGGGGCAAAGCGGCGTTCCGCTCCTACGACCGGGCGCTCGAAGCCCTTACGGCCAGCGCCTGACGATCACGGGCACGAGAGGTCGGGGCGTCAGCGGTTGACCGACTGGATCTCCTGGACGTTCATGTCCTGGGTGGCTTCGAAGGTGCCGTCGGGGAGGTCGCCGTCGGTGCCGTCGGAGCCTTGCCAGGTGATCTTCCAGGTGACGCTGGCGGAGAGTTGGTAGGGGGCGCCGTCGGTCGCGCGGAGGTAGCGGATGCCGCACGGGGGCGTTTTGTCGGCGTTGGCCTTGGTGTAGGGCGTGCCGATGGAGCCGTCGTCGTCGATCGCGCAGTCGCCGGAGGCGGGGAAGACCTCGGCGTCCTCGGTGCCCGGGTCCAGGTGGAGGGCGACCGGCTTGGCGGTGGTCTCCGCCCACAGGCCCGTGCCGGGGAGTTCCGCGCGGACCTTGACGTCCTTGAACGTGCCCCTGTCCAGCCACGCCCAGGTCGGGAGGTTCACCGTCGACCTGGCCGCCGGTTTCAGCTCCACCTCGGTCTCGGGGACCTTGACCTTGTCGTAGGCGTACTCCGCGAGGATCTTCGGGGTGGGGGCTTTCGGCACGTCGGGGATCTCGCCCGCGTCCTGCCAGAACATCAGCCGGCTGCACAAGGACGTGTCGTCGAGTCCGGTCACGTTCGGCGCGACTCCTCGCCAGAAGTAGCCCTTCTTGCCGAGGTTGTAGTTCTTGTACCCCTTCACGGTCGCCGGCTTCGTGAAGATGGTGGTGGCGTCCTTCTCGTCCCGGAAGTGGTCGGTCCAGAGCTTCGATCCGTACCAGCCGTCGCGCAGACCGGCGTCACCGTTGCCGTCGTTCTCGGAGAAGTTCTTCAGCTGCTCAGGGGTGAAGACAGGCTCGTACCAGCACGGCGGGGGCTTCCAGTTCACGTCCGTCGATGAGACGGTGCCCTGCTTGCCGCCGGTGGGGCCGCTGGTCTGGGTGACCTTGATGCGGGAGTGCGAGGCGGAAGCGGATATCTCGTTGTTCTTGGCCCCGCCGCCGTAACTGTCCTCGCCGCCGAGGGCGACGGCCGGCACGGGTGCCAGGAGGGCGACGGTGAGCGAGAGGAGCGTGAGGTGACGGGAGGCGTGTGAAGACCTCACTGTGCGCAGCCGCCCCTCTCCGAACGGGCGGACACTGCCTGCCACACCCCCTGGGCGTTCTTGCCCATGGAGATCATGTAGAAGACCTCGGGGTCGGTACCCGCCGGGTTGCCCTTGACCTCACCGGTCTTGCGGTTCCTCGTGGAGGCCTTGCTCTCATCGGTGCAGTAGGAGAGGGACGCCGCCGCCTTGTCCTTGGAGAGGGTGACCTTGGGATCGAAGACGGGCAACTTGCCGATGACGGTGAGGTTCTTGTCCGTGTAGGTCCTGATCCACTGCCGGCTCTGCAGGAAGCCGTTCTTCGTGTCGTAGAAGGCACGGTCCTTGCTGTCGGGATCGTTCTCGATGATCGCCTCGTACCCTGCCCGCAGCTGTTCCCTGCCGTCGTTGAGCACCGCCTGCTCCACCGGATCGCTGCTCGTCCAGTTCTCGAAGGTCAGCTGGAAGCTGCTGGGGAGCTTGATGACCGGGCGCTTCACGCCGGGCGTCGCGGACGACTGCGAGGCCGCCGGGCTGGGCGAGCCGTTGCCCGCGCCCTTGATGTCGTCCGACGCCGAGTCGTCACCCCCGCCACAGGCGGTCAGAAGCAGCGCCGACGCCATGGCGAACGCTGCGGCAGTCGTGGTCAGTGCGCGGCGGGCCACTGTTGATCTCCCCGTTGTTTCGGTGTACGCGACAGGGAACGAAGCTATCAGGGGCGGGTCATGGCTCCATGAGAGGCAGTGGGGGATTGTGTGGGGAAGGTGAGGAGTGTGGCGTAGCGGTTGCGAACAGTGTGTTTCACGCCTGTGGAGCAGTGAGGCCGCTGTCTGCGTCGAGGGGATTTCGGCTGAGCAGGGCGACGATCCTCCGGGCACCGGACGGCGAACTCGTCAGCCGGGCCCACGAACCATCCCGGAAGAAGACCGTGAAGTCGGACTCGGCCTTGCTGAACCGCCTGATCTCCGCGTCGGCGATCTCCTCACGAGGAACCGACCAGAGGACGGCCTCGGATCCCGGCGTCTTCTCGCCACCGCCCCAGGAAAGGAACCGGCTGCCCCGCGCGGTGTCCTCGTACGACAGGATGCGTATCAGCCCATCCGGCTCGGCCAGTTCGATATCGGTCACGGTGCGCCACGAACGCCGGGAGGGGTCGAGCTGCCAGGGCAGCGTGCGTGCCGTCCCGCCCACCCCGGCCCACATGACGGGGAAGTCGTCGACCTCGTTCTCGCGGTCCTCCAGCTTTCCCCGCTCCTCCGGCGCCGCCGGACTGCCGAGGGCGTCGGCAAGGATGTAGAGCGGCAGCATCAAGAGCCCGGTGGTGGCGGACAGCACGTGCACGCCGAGCTTGCCGAAGAACCCTCGGGCTCCGAAGGCCGGTCGGGTCGGCCATCCTGGCAAGTCCCGCTCGATGTCGTTGCGTTCGAGATCACGATAGGAGCGCCGCTCGGCCACGGAGGCGGCGGTGCCACTCGCGAACTCGACCCGATAGCGCTCGCGTTCCTCACTCATGCCCTACGTTTCCTTGGTCTCGTCGGCCGGCTTGATGTCGTTTCCTACGTCGATGGCGTGAGCCGACGAGGAGGAGAGAGCGGCCGTCGAAGCCGTAGGGACGACCGGTCTCGGGATCCGTCGATGCCGGGTCATCAGGAGCAACCGCCCCTGTCGGATGCTGTGGACACGGTCCGCCACACGCCCTGCTCGCTCTTCTGCAGCGTGACGACGTAGGCCACATGCGGGTCGGTCGCGGACGGAATGTGCTCCGCACCCGCTCCCTTGACGGAGTCCGACGACGGGTCGCCGCTCCCGCGGCACGTGGTGAGCGGAACCGCCACCGCCATGGTCAGCGCGGAGGCGGTTGCGGTCAGAGGGCGAGGCACGGTTTGTTTCTCCCCGGTTCGGCGTGCGTATGGGTCATGCTCGGTGCGGCGCCCTCACCTGGAGCACTTTCCTCTTTCACCGCGCACCGACGAGTTCTGCCACACGCCCTGCTCGTTCTTCACCAGAGAGAGCGAGTAGCGGACGTAGGGGTCGGTGCCTGCCGGGTTCCCCTCGACCGTGCCGGTCTTGCGGTTTCTGGTCTTCGCGTCGGTCTCGTCCGTGCAGTAGGTGAGCGCCGCCCCCTTGCCGTTGCCGGCCATGACGATCTTGGGGTCGAAGGCGGGCAGCTTGCCGACGACGGTGAGGTCCTTGTCCGTGTAGGACTTGACCCACTGCTTGGTCTGTCGGCGGACGCCCTCGGTGTCGTAGAAGGCGATGGCTCCGCTGTCGGGATCGTTCGCGGTGATCGCCGCGTAGCCGGCCCGGAGTTCCTCCTTGCCGTCGTTGAGTACCGCCTGCTCCACCGGGTCGCTGCTCGTCCACTGCTCGAAGGTCAGCTGGAAGCTGCTGGGGAGTGTGATGACCGGGCGCTTCACGCCGGGCGTCGCGGACGATTCCGCGGCCGTCGGTGTACGCGAGCTGTTGCCCGAGCCGTTGATGTCGTCCGACGGCGAGTCGTCGCCCCCGCCACAGGCGGTCAGAAGCAACGCCGACGCCATGGCGAACGCTGCGGCAGTGGTGGTCAGTGCGCCGCGGACCACGATCGATCCCCCCGTCGGTGTCACATCGCCGCCGATCGGACGCATGCCGCTGCCTTCCCCTCGACGGTGACCCGCTGGGCACGCCACACCGGGTTGTCCTTCACGGAGGCCATGAGAAGAGTGAACTTCTGGTAGCTGGCCGGACTTTCCTTCGTACGGTGGACCTTCTTGCTCGTGACTTCCCTGCCGAAGACCTTGGACTGGTCCTCACAGAAGGTGACGCTGACCGTCTTGATCTTCTCGGTCTCGTCGTGAGCGCTGATTTCGGCGTCGTAGTACCGGTCCGTGCCCGTAAGTGTCCAACCGCCGTCCACGTACTCCTTGATCTGCGAGTGCGCGTACCGGGCGGCCTGGCCCGACGAGTAGAACTGGAAGGCCGGATCGGCCGCGTCCTGCTTCGTGATGCCGTGGTTCAGTGCGCGGATGTAGTTGGCGGCGTCCTCCAGGGCTGCAGCGCTGTCCCGGTCCGATGGCTTCTCGAAATCGAAGACCAGATCCAGGTCCTTCGGGACACTCACATCAGGCCGCTCGGTATCCGTCGAGGCCGGGCCCGAGGGCGATCCGGAAGGGCTGCCTGCGACCTTGCCCGCTCCCTCGATGCCGTCCGACGAGCCGTCGCCACCCCCGCCGCAGGCGGTGAGCAGCAGGGCCGCTGCCACAGTGAGCACGGCGGGTGTCGTCTTCAGAGCGCGGCGAGTCACAGGCGCATCTCTCCATTGTCCGATCGTCGTCAGGTATGGCGTGGCGGTTGCGAACGCGGTCGTCGGTCCGTGACCGGCAGCTGCCGGGTCAGCGGTTGACCGACTGGATCTCCTGGACGTTCATGTCCTGGGTGGTCTCGAAGGTGCCGTCGGGGAGGTCGCCGTCGGTGCCGTCGGAGCCTTCCCAGGTGATCTTCCAGGTGACGCTGGCGGAGAGCTGGTAGGGGGCGCCGTCGGTCGCGCGGAGGTAGCGGATGCCGCACGGGGGCGTTTTGTCGGCGTTGCCCTTGGCGTAGGGCGTGCCGATGGAGCCGTCGTCGTCGATCGCGCAGTCGCCGGAGGCGGGGAAGACTTCGGCGTCCTCGGTGCCCGGGTCCAGGTGGAGGGCGACCGGCTTGGCGGTGGTCTCCGCCCACAGGCCCGTGTTCGGCAGAGCGGCGCGGACCTTGACGTCCTTGAAGGTGCCCTTGTCGAGCCAGACCCAAGTGGGCAGGTTGACCGTGGATTTGGCCGCCGGCTTCAGCTCGATCTCGGTGTCGGGGACCTTGACCTTGTTGTAGGCGTATTCGGCGAGGGTCTTCGGGGTGGGAGCGTTCGGGTCGTCCGGGATTCCGCCGGCGTCGACCCAGAACATGATGCGGCCGCAGTCCCAGGTGTCCGGGTCGTCGGGGTCGGGAGCGACACCTCGCCAGAAGTAGCCGTCCTTGCCGAGGTTGTAGTCCTTGTAGCCCTCGGCGGAGCTGTTCGTCGGCGCGTGCAGATCGAAGTTGTCCGCAGGCTTGCCGTCCCGGTAGTGGTCGGTCCACAGGCCCTTGCCGATCCACGACTCGTGGATGCCCACGTCGCCGCCGCCGTCCGTGTCCACGAACCTCTTCAACTCTTCCGGGCTGAACGCGGGCTCGTACCAGCAGGCCGGCGGCTTCCAGTTGGGGTCGACCGTGCCGAGGTTGCCTTCTTTGCCACCGCCGTCACCACCACTCGGGTACGTGATTTTGATGTTGGAGACGGAAGCCGACAGGCCTCCCTTGCCGTCGGTACCGCCGCCGCTCTTCTTGTCGGCCGGTGGCACGTTCGTGTTGTCTTCCGGCCCCGCTGCGTACGCTGTGCTTCCGCATCCCAGCACGGCGGCCACCGTCAGTGCGGTGGACCAGGTCAGAGAGCGTCGCAGGTGACTCATCGACGGCAGTCCTCCACGCGCCCTTGCACCTCAATCTGCAGTACCTTCCATACCTTCTGGGATCCCTGTGGCGACTTCATCAGAAGGCGGAACTGCTGGAAGTCGTTGAGGCTTTCCTTCGTGTACCGGATCTTCTTCGTCTTCACGTTCTTGCCGTAGAACTTGCTCTGATCTCGGCACATCGTGACCAGGACGCCCTTCGACGTGCCGACGTCGTCGGTCCTGCCCCGGTAGTAGCGGTCGGATCCTGTCGCGGTCCAGTCGTCGTCAACCCATGCCTGGATCTGCGACTTCGCGTACTTGGTGGCACTACCCAGTGAATAGAACCGGTAGGCCGGGTCGTCCGGGTTCTGGGTCGTGATGCCGTGGTCGAGAGCCAGGATGTAGTTCTGCGCGCTCTCCAGAGCTGCCGCGTGGCGCGTGTCGGACGGCTTCGCGACGTCGAACTCGACCTCGAGGTCATTCGGCAGACTCACGTCAGGCCGGCCCGAGGCAGCAGACGGGGAAGCCGAAGGGGCGTCTTTTCCGGTGCCCGCGCCCTTGATGTCGTCCGACGCCGAGTCGTCGCCCCCGCCACAGGCGGTCAGAAGCAGCGCCGCCGTCGTGGCGAACGCTGCGACAGTGGTGGTCAGTGCGCGGCGGGCCACTGTTGATCTCCCCGTTGTTTCGGTGTACACGCTAGGGAACGAAGCTATCAGGGGCCGGTCATGGCTCCATGAGAGGCAGTGGTGGATTGTGTGGGGGAGGTGAGGAGTGTGGCGTGGCAGTTGCGAACGGTGCAGCTCACGACCGGGTGGCGGCGCACGCCCGCCCAGATGACGGGGAAGTCGTCGGCCGCGTACTCACGCTCCTCCACCTTTCCTCGCTCCTCCGGGGACTGCCCGAGGAACCCTTGGACCTTGAACGGCCGTTGTGCCGGTCAGCCGGGCAAGTCCACGTCGATGTCCCTTCGTTCGACGTCGCGGAAGGAACGGCGCCTCGCCAACGGGGCGGCTGTACCACTCGCGAACTCGACCCGGTTTAACGCACGGGTTCTTCGAGCATGCCTTCCTGCCTGGTTCCGCTGGAGTCGCTCAGCGGTTGATCGACTGGATCTCCTGGACGTTCATGTCCTGGGTGGTTTCGAAGGTGCCGTCGGGGAGGTCGCCGTCGGTGCCGTCGGAGCCTTGCCAGGTGATCTGCCAGGTGACGCTGGCGGAGAGTTGGTACGGCGTGCCGTCGGTCGCGCGGAGGTAGCGGATGCCGCACGGGGGCGTTTTGTCGGCGTTGGCCTTGGTGTAGGGCGTGCCGATGGAGCCGTCGTCGTGGATCGCGCAGTCGCCGGAGGCGGGGAAGACCTCGGCGTCCTCGGTGCCCGGGTCCAGGTGGAGGGCGACCGGCTTGGCCGTCGTCTCCGCCCACAGGCCCGTGTTCGGCAGAGCGGCGCGGACCTTGACGTCCTTGAAGGTGCCCTTGTCGAGCCAGACCCAGGTGGGCAGGTTGACCGTGGACTTGGTCGTCGGCCTCAACTCGATCTCGGTGTCGGGGACCTTGACCTTGTTGTATGCGTATTCGGCGAGGGTTCGGGCCGTGGGGGCGTTCGGTACGTCGGGGATCTCGCCGGCGTCCTGCCAGAACATGACGCGTTCGCAGCCGTACGAGTCCGGGTCCTCGAGGTCGGTGGCCACTCCGCGCCAGAAGTAGCCGTCCTCGCCGAGGTTGTAGTTGTCATAGCCCTTGCGGGTGATGAGGGACCCGTCCTCGTAGTTGTAGGCGTCCTTGCCGTCCCGGTAGTGATCCGTCCACAGCTTCTGACCACCCCAGGACGCGTGGGGGCTGACCTGGCCCAGGGCCAGGCCCGTCTCCGAGAACTTCTTCAACTGCTCCGGCGTCATGGCGGGTTCGTACCAACAGGGCGGGGGCTCCCAGTTGACGTCGGTGGAGGACAGAGTGCCCCGCTTGCCGCCGGTGGGGCCACTCGTCTGCGTGACCTTGATGCGGGATACGGCAGCGGAGAGTTCCTGGTTGCTCGCGTTGCCCGTCGCAGGAGGCGGTGCGGGAGCGGTCGTGTTCCCGGGGAGGTCGTTCGCCTGGGCGACCCCGGTGGTCGCCAGCGCCGTCGCCACGCCGACAGCCGCACCCAAGCACATCGCTCGGCGCAGCGACGCCATCACCGGCATTCCTGTGCCTTCCCGAGCACCTCGATTGTCACGGTCCTCCAGACTGCGGAGTCGGCGGACGGGGGCACCATCAGAAGCCTGAACTTCTGGTAGCTATCGGCGCTTTCCTCCGTGTAGTGGACCTTCCCGGTCTTGATGTCCTTGCTGTAGGACTTGGCCTGGTTCCTGCAGAACGAGACGACGACGCCCTTGCCGTCGCTCATGGCGGCGACATCCTCGTCGTAGTACTTGTCCGTCCCGTAGACGGTCCACCCGCCCTTCACCCACGCCTCGATCTGCGACTTGGCGTACTGCGTTGCCTGCGCGCCCGAGTAGAACCGGTACGCCGGGTCGTCGGGATCCTGCGCCGCGATGCCGTGCTTCAGCGCACGGACGTAATTCTCGGCGTCGGACAGTGCCGCTGCCTGCTTCGCGTCGGACGGCTTGTCGAAGTCGAAGACCAGCTTCAGGTCCTTCGGCACGCTGACGTCCGGGCGGTCGTCCCCGGCGGGGCCGGACGCGGACGCCGACGGGCGGCTCGACCCGTCACTCGCCCCCTTGATGTCGTCCGACGACTTGTCGTCGCCGCTCCCGCCGCACGCGGTCAGCAGCAGTGCCGCCGCCGCGGCGAACGCGGTGGCTGTGGTGGTCAGAGCGCGGCGGGCCACGGCTTCTCCCCCGAAGTTCGACGTGTGCAACTGAGAACGAAGCTATCAGGAGGGCGTGTTGGGTCCTCCGCCCACCATGGGCGATTGTGTGGAGAGTGTGAGGGGTGCGAGTGGCACTCGCGAAGAAGGTTGATCGTCAAGTTCGGCCGCGGGTTCGACGCCCGCGGCCACAAGGGCAAATCGGACGCCAGTGAGGTTCCTTACGGCTGCCCTTCGACGACCTCAATAAGAGTCCATAAGATCTCTGTAGGCTCAGCACACCCTCACCCCACTCCCCAGCCCCACCCCACTCCACACACGACCCCAGGACACCCGCCATGCCGCGACGCCGCACCTCAAGCTCGTCAAGCTCGACGGGAAGTACGTCCGGAAGTACGACGGGACCGACGGGAGCCACGGCCGCCCCCAGGAACCGGACCCCGCAGCCGGTGAGGATGCGGCGGCGGTCGTTCGGGGACATCGTCAAGGCGTTCTTCGCCTTCGTCGCCCTGGCCGTGCTGCTCCTCGGCGTCCCGGGCGCGCTGGCCACGCAGATCGGGTGGCCGCTGCCGAACGGGGTGCCCAGTCTCGACTGGCTGCAGCAAGAGATCACCGTTCACACGTTCCTGAACATCCTCACCGTCATCGTGTGGCTGGCGTGGGCGCAGTTCACGGCGTGCGTGCTCGTGGAGATGAAGGCCGCGCTGTCGGGTGTCGGCGTGCCGGGGCGGGTGCCCGGCGCCGGACCGAGTCAGTTGCTCGCACGTCAGCTCGTCGCCGCCCTGCTGCTCGTCGGCGCCACCGCCGCCAGCTTCACGCCGGGGCTGTCGCAGCTCGGGAACAGCTACGACGCCAACCAGAAGCCGACCGTCGCAGCCGCCCAGGCCACCCCGGGCATCTTCGCCCAGCAGCAGGAGCAGGCCTCCGGCGCCGCGGCCGCCCTCGCCGAACAGGCTTCGCACGCCGCCGCCCACGCCGACGCCGGCGGCAGCACCGCCAAGCAGGGCGACACGAAGTTCTACCGGATCCAGCCGCCCGAGGGCCGTCACCACGACTCCCTCTGGGAGATAGCCCAACGGCACCTCGGTGATGGGCGTCGTTACAAGGAGATCTTCGAGCTCAACAAGGACCGCGTGCAGCCGGACGGGTCCAAGCTCTCCGAGGCCAGCCTCATCCGGCCCGGCTGGATCATGGAGATGCCGGGCGACGCCCGCGGCGGCGACCTCGTCGAGATGCCCGACGAGGCACCCGACGTGTCGCCCGAAGTGCAGCAGCAGATCAGCGACTACGCCCGGACGGGCGACCATGCGCAAGGCGCAGGTGCCCAGGGCGGCGGACACGAGCACGCAGGTGGCGGCGCCACCCAGGTGTCCGTCCCCGACCAGCAGCGGCCCGCCCACCACGACACCGGGCACCAGCAGGCCACCTCCGTCGGCGCCGAGTCCGACAGCTCCTTCGGCCTGCCCGAAGCCCTCCTCACCGCGCCCCTCCTCGCCGCCGGTCTCCTCGGCGCCCTGGGGCGGCGCCGCCGGCAGGCCCTGTGGCAGTCGGCGTTCGGATCCACCGGCGGACGGCGCGGCATGGAGCCGCCCACGCCGAGCGGCGACGCACAGGACGTCCAGGACGCGCTGCTCGTCGGCGCCGACCCCGAGGGCGTACGGCTGCTCGACCGGAGCCTGCGCGGTCTCGCCGCCTCCCTCGCCGAGGAGTCGCGCGCGCTGCCGGTCGTGTACGCGGCCTGGCTCAGCAACGGCGACCTGCACCTCCAGCTCGCCCAGCCCGCCGGAAAGCCCCCGGCCCCCTGGCAGCAGGGGCAGGACCAGACGTTCTGGATGCTCTCCCGCGCCGACGCCGAGCGTTACGAGGACGTCGACACGGCCGCGCCCTACCCCGGCCTCGTCAGCCTCGGCACCATGGACGACTCGCGGCTGCTGCTCAACCTGGAGGCCGTGCCCGGCATCGTCTCGCTGAGCGGCCGGGAGGCCGACCGGGCCGCCGTCTTCGCGTCCGTGGCCGCCGAGTTGGCGACCAACGGCTGGTCGGACCGCATGACCATCACGCTCGTCGGCTTCGGCGAAGACCTCACGCCCCTCGCCCCGAACCGGATCCGGCACCTGGAGGACGTCGAGGCCCTCGTCGAGACCATGGAGGCCGAGACGCGGCAGCGGCGCGGAGCGCTGGGCGCCGCCGGGCACGACTCCGTCCTCACCGGGCGCACCGGGCCCGCCCAGCACACCCGTTGGGCCCCGCACCTGGTCCTGCTCGCCGCCCAGCCGTCCGCCGAGGACGCCGTCAAGCTCGCCGAACTCGCCGCCGACGCTGGCCGTCTCGGCATCGGCTACTTCGTCGGCACCGAGACCGGCGATCTGCCGGGCGCCGCCTGGGAGATGGAGATCACCGGTCAGGGCAAGCTGCTCGCGCCCCTCCTCGGGCTCGAACTCGACGCCCAGTTGCTGCCCGTCGCCCAACAACGGGCCGTCGTCGAGCTGTTCGTCGAGGCCGACCCGGAGCGCGAGAGCGACGGGCCCGCGACCGCCCCGCCGTTCCTCGTCGACATCAGCGAGCAGGGGCGTCCGGCCGTGTACGCCCGGCTCGTGGGGCCGTACGAGATCATCGGGCTGGACAATCCGGACGGGGAGCGCAGCGCGCTGCTGCACGAGGCGCTCGCCCTGCTGCTCCTGCACCGCGAGGGCGTTCACCCGCGCGTTCTGTCCTCGGCGCTGTGGCCGCGCGGTGTCACCGACGACGTGCGCGGCGCGCTGCTCGACCGGCTGCGCGACTGGCTCGGTACCGACCCCGACGGCACGCCCCGCCTCGCCACCGACGGCTCCGGCCGGCTCACGCTCGCCAAGACGGTCGTCTCCGACCTGGACGTGCTGCGGTCCCTGTACCACGAGGCCACGCAGGGCCGGGGCGTCGACAGCCGGGCCGTGCGCGGGCGGCTGCTCACCGACGCGCTGGTGCTGGTGCGCGGGCCGCTGCTCGCCGACCGGCCGGAGGGCCGTTACCAGTGGCTCTCCCACGAGATCGTGGACGCCCAGTTGCCGCTGCTCGTCGCGGACACGGGGCTCGCGCTGTGCGAGTTCCACATGGAGAAGGACCGCGCGGAGAAGGCCATCGAGGCGCTCAACGCGGCCCTGCGCACCGCTCCGGCCGACGAGCGCCTGTGGCACGAGCTGCTGCGCGCCACCCACGCCACCGGTGACACGGAGCGGCTGACCGGACTCGCCACCGACCTCATCGGCCGTAGCGGCGCCCGTGGGCTGCCGCCGCGCACCGAGGCGCTGCTCGACGAGCTGCTGCCGACGTGGCGTGACGCGATCGCCGCGGTGGGATGAGCACCGGGCTGCTGGTCCTCGTCGCCGCGCTGTGGGGTGCGGCGGCGGGCGGGTTGCTGCCGCGCGCGGCCTACCGGTTCTCGACGCCGTCGGGGGAGTCGTGGCGGGAGGAGTGCCCCGGCGGGCACGCCGTCGAGGGCTGGCTGGGGCGGGCGGTATGCCGGGAGTGTGCGGAGTCCGGATACGGACCGCGTACGACGCCCCTCACGATCGCCACCGCCCTGGTCTGCGCGGTCCTCGCCGCAGCGACCGGCACCCGCCCCGAGCTGGGGGTCTGGCTGCTGCTCGCCCCGGTCGGCGTGCTGCTCACGGTCGTCGACTTCCGGGTACGGCGCCTGCCCGACCCGCTCACCCTCCCGTTCGCCGCGGCCGCTCTGACCCTGCTCGGCCTCACCGCCCTCGTCCCCGAACACGCGGGCCACTGGACGACCGCCCTGCTCGGCTCCCTCGCCCTGGGCGGCGGCTACTTCGTCCTGTTCCTCATCAACCCCGCCGGCATGGGCTTCGGCGACGTCAAGCTCGCCCTCGGCACCGGCGCGGCCCTCGGCTGGTACGGCTGGCCGACGGTCATGCTCGGCACGTTCGCCGGTTTCCTCCTGGGCGCGCTGTACGGCGCCGCCCTGGTGATCACCCGTCGAGCCACCCGCAAGACAGCCATCCCCTTCGGCCCGTTCCTGATCACGGGCGCGTTCCTGGGCCTTTTGGTGGGCGCGTACACGGCCTGAACCGGCGCCCGACGCGAACACGGCCTGAACCCGCGCCCGACGCGTACACGGCCTGACACCGACGCCCGGCGCGAACACGGCCTGAACCGGCGCCCGACGCGTACACGGCCTGAACCGGCGCCCGACGCGTACACGGCCTGAACCGGCGCCCGGCGCGGACACGGTCTCCGGCATGCCGTGCACGGCGCGTGACCCTCACCGAATGCGTGTGATCCACGCAACCGGCGCTGTCATGATGCTGATCATGACAAACGCGTCGCCCTACCCCGCCTACCCGACCGCGCCCCCCGTCGGCCCGTTCCCGGACCCCGCCCCTCACCCGTACCACCGCCTGGACCGCACGACAGGTCGTCACCGCTGGTGGCGGCCGCTGGTCGGCACGGTGTTGTTGGCCCTCGCCTACTTCGTGATTCTGCTCGTGCTGCTGGCCGTCTCCATCGGGCTCGGCACGGCGCTCGGTGCTCCCGAACTACCCGATGGAGGTGCCGACTTAGGGCCGCTCGGGAACACCGCGATGGATCTCGTGTCCCTCGCGATAGCCCTGCCCCTGGTGCTGCTGGCCACGCTGTGGCCGGCGAGACGGGCCGCCGGGACCGTCACGTCGGTCACCGGACGGCTGCGGATCGGCTGGCTCGGGTGGTGTCTGCTGGCCGGGCTGCCGCCCATCCTCCTGCTCACAGTGATCGCCTTCTTCCTGCCGGACGGCTCGGACGAGTCCGACACCTGGGTGGGCTGGCGCTCCTTCCTCGCGGCGCTGGCCGTCCTGGTCCTCCTCGTCCCGCTGCAGGCCGCGGCCGAGGAATACGTCTTCCGCGGCTGGCTGCTGCAGGCGGTCGGAGCGTTCGTGCGCTCCCCATGGCTCGCCGTGATCCCGCAGGCCGTGCTGTTCGCCGCGGCCCACGGCTGGGGCACCCGGTGGGGGTTCCTCGGGCTGCTGCTGAACGGTCTCGTGGCGGGACTGCTCACGATCCGCACCGGCGGACTCGAAGCGGCCATCGCCCTGCACGTGCTGAACAACCTGCTGGCCTTCGGCGTCTCCGCCGCGGTCGTCGGCGGACTGTCGTCGGACGAGACGGCGGCCGACGCGCCCTGGCCGCTGGCCCTCACCGCCATGGTCACCGACCTGCTCTACGCCGCGCTCGTGCTGTGGCTCGCCCGGCGGCGCGAGCCGCAGCGCCTCTCGGCACCGAGCACCCCGCCCGCCCCCTACCCCCACTCCGCCCGCACGGCCTGACGTCCAGCCCACCGAGGCGCTGGCGTACGCTGGGCTGGTCCGTCCACAACCCTTACGAAAGGGACGCCCGGTGACCGAGAAGGCCGACCTTCAGCCCATCCTCGACCGTGCAGCCGCCGGTGGGCGGATCACCCCGGACGAGGCGCTCGTGCTGTACCGGGACGCCCCGCTGCACGCCCTGGGCGCCGCCGCCGACGCCGTACGCCGCCGCCGGTACGCCGGGACCGAGCACATCGCGACGTACATCATCGAGCGCAACATCAACTACACGAACGTCTGCGTCACGGCGTGCCGCTTCTGCGCGTTCTACGCCGCCCCCAAGGACACCGCCAAGGGCTGGACGCGGGACCTGGACGACATCCTGCGCAGGTGCGCGGAGACCGTCGAGCTGGGCGGCACGCAGATCATGTTCCAGGGCGGACACCACCCGGACTACGGCGTCGAGTACTACGAGAAGCACTTCAAGGCGATCAAGGACGCTTTCCCGCAGCTGGTCATCCACAGCCTGGGGGCGTCCGAGGTCGAGCACATGGCCCGGATCTCCAAGGTGTCCGTCGAAGAGGCCATCCAGCGCATCCACGCCGCCGGCCTCGACTCCTTCGCCGGTGCAGGTGCCGAGCTGCTGCCCGAGCGGCCCCGCAAGGCCATCGCCCCGCTGAAGGAGTCCGGCGAGCGCTGGCTGGAGATCATGGAGATCGCCCACAACCTGGGCGTGGAATCCACCTCCACCATGCTGATGGGCACCGGCGAGACCAACGCCGAGCGCATCGAGCACCTGCGGATGATCCGGGACGTCCAGGACCGTACGGGCGGCTTCCGCGCCTTCATCCCGTACACCTACCAGCCGGAGAACAACCACCTGAAGGGCCGCACGCAGGCGACGCTCTTCGAGTACCTGCGGATGATCGCCATCGCGCGGCTGTTCATGGACAACATCGCCCACATCCAGGGCTCGTGGCTGACCACCGGCAAGGAGGTCGGCCAGCTCTCCCTGCACTACGGCGCCGACGACCTCGGCTCGATCATGCTGGAGGAGAACGTGGTGTCGTCGGCCGGTGCCAAGCACCGGTCCAACCGGATGGAGATCATCGATCTGATCCGGAAGGCGGGCCGGGTGCCCGCCCAGCGTGCCACGACCTACGAGCACCTCGTCGTCCACGACGACCCGGCGAACGACCCGGTCGACGACCGCGTGGTCTCGCACATCTCCTCCACGGCCATCGCGGGCGGCACGGCTCACCCCGAGCTGAAGCTGCTGGCCCCCAACTGACCCACCGTGCTGACGATCCACGCCGCCCCGCTGGTCCTCCCGGCGGGCGCGGCACCCGGCACGGATGCACTGGGCACGGACGCACCCGCCACGGACGCATCCGGCACGGACGCACCCGGCACGGACGCATCCGGCACGGACGCATCCGGCACGGACGCACCCGCCACGGACGCACCCGGCACGGACGCATCCGTCGCGGACGGAGCCGTCCTGGTGGACGGCGACCGGATCACGGCTGTCGGGCCGTACGAGGAGCTCGCCGAAGAGGCACCGGGAGCCCGGGTGCGGCGCTGGCCGGGCGTGCTCACCCCCGGTCTGCGCCAGTGGCACCCGCTGTGGCTGCTGCGCCACTGCTACCACCCCGACCCGCGCGAAGCCGACGAGCTGGGCGAAGAGCCCCTGTGGGGCGAGAAGTTGGCCGCCCTGGGCGACCTCACCGAGACCCGCTGGTCGGGCAGCGTACGGCGCGGGGTGCAGCGGATGCTGCGGTACGGCACGACGGCCGTCGCCTCGCCCGGGGCCCGTTTCCGCGATCCGCTGGTGGCCACGGCCGTCGCCCGGTCCGGGCTGACCGTCGTGGGGACCACGGGGGCTCCCGGCATGCTCCTCGGTGAGCGCCCCGACCTCGACCCGTTCGCGGAGGGCTACGACCTGCGCGGCACGGTCCACGCCCCGCTGTCCGTCGGTGGCCGGGCCGACCTGGCCGTGTTCGACGTGCCCGACGAGACGGCCCTGCGCGAGCGCGGCGCGGTGACCTGCGTGGCGACCGTGCTGGCCGGCCGCCTGGTGTACCGGGCCCGCTGACCCCGGCCGCCTGGTGTACCGGGCCCGCTGACCCCGGGGCCGGGTCGGCCCGGCCGGGTCAGCCCGCGAACGCCCGCCCGAACGCCCCCGGTTTCTGTGCCACCCCGCTGCAGTCGGTCGCCGCCTTCGCCGACTCCGTGCCGTCCGCACACTGCCGGTCCCGGGCCGTCGACCACATCGACACCCAGGCGATTCCCTTCTCCTCGGCGAACGCGCGGACCTCGGCTGCGTCCGCGAGCGTGAACGTCTCGCCCTCGACATCGTTGACGCCGATCATCGAGGTGAGCGCCATGCCCCGCCAGGCGGTCGCGTCCGAGGTCTTGAAGATCTTCCGCAGCTGGGCGTGCGCGGCCTCGGCGGCCGTGAGGGCGTAGCCGCCCATGTCACCGTCGTACGTCGAGCCGTAGTTCATCGTCATGAGGTTGACGGTGGAGACCTGCACAGCGTGGTCGTTGGCGGAGGCCAGGAGTGCCAGGCCGGCCTTGCCGAGACCCGAGGGCATCACCGGCAGGGTGAACGAGACCTCCAGGCCGGGCCGTTCCTTCTGCAACCGCACGATCGCCTTCGAACGCAGGGCGGTGGAGGCGGAGTCGCCCAGCTCGTCACCCTCGATGTCGAAGTCGGCCAGGGTCGTACCGGCCGCGTCGAGCGCCTTGCCGTAGGCCGCTGCCAGTTCCGGCGCGCTGTCACAGGTCGCCGCGAGTTCCCTGCCGGAGGCGCCGCCGAAGGAGACCCGGACCCGGCCGCCGCCCTCCTTGAGTTTCGCGATACGGGAGGCGACCCCCGCGTCGCCGACGGCGTGCGTGCCGTCCCACCGCGGGACGCAGTCGTCGCCGTCGGCTATGACGAACGCCAGGTTGTACGTCGTGGGGGAACCGGCCGAGTCGGTGGCGGCGGCTTCCCCGGCACTGACGTACGGGGCGTACGCGGTGCCGCTCCCGGAAGGGGCCGAGGTGCCGGGCGCAGCCGTCACGGAGGGTGCCGAGCGGGCCGGGCCGTCCTGGCCCGAACAGCCCGCGGCGGCGGCCAGGGTGATCAGACATCCGAGCCCCGCGGCCGGCCTCCGAAATCTCCTCATGACAGTGCGCTCCCGTTCTCGTGACATGCCAGGGGTTAAGGACTCATACGTTTCCCGGCCGCAAACGTCTCACGATGGTCGGTGCTCATGACGCGTTCCGCGGGCGTTCCCGAAAACCCTCAGAGAAAAGACAGCCTGGGCCGTTTCTCATGGGTCTCTCACATGAAAACCCGAGTTTAGGGCACATAAAGGCACTCTACTGTCCGGGAAATGCATTCCGAGCCTGCCATCGAAAAGCGCGCCTCTCGCGGTCGCCGCCGCAAACGCGGCAACGGGTCTCCCGAAGGTCCCGTGTTCGTTGACACGTCCGGTCGCCGAGCCAGGCTGCTGCGCCGGATCGGCCTCCTGACGGGGGTCGTCTGCCTCGGGTACGCGGCCGTTCTCGGCGCGGCCTTCATGGGCTGGGGGACGTCCCTGACACCGTCGCAGTTGCTGCCGTTCGCGGGTGCGGAGCCCGGCGGCGGACCACAGGGCGGTTTCGGGGGCCCCGGTGACCCGGGGGCCCGGCCCAGCGGCGTCCCGTCGGCTCCGGCCCGGGGAGCCGTGAGCGGCACCCCGTCGTCTTCGACGCCCTCCCCGTCCGCGTCCAACGGCGCCAACCGACGGGGCGCACCATGACCACGACCACCCCCTCCCGCGGCCGGCGCCGCGCCCTCCCGGATGGAGCGGGCCGCCGGCAAGGCCGCCGCGCTGCATCGGCCGCGCGTCGTCCTCGCCCTGCTGCTCCTGCTCGCCCTGGTCTGCGTGATGCTCCTCGACGGCTATCTGCGCGCCGAGGTCGGCGGCGACCAGCGGGTGCGCACCGGGGCCAGTGCCGGCGACGTACCCGACGACGTCCTCGAAGGCGGGCCGATCGTCACCTTCCGCGGCGGACAGGCCACGACCGTCTCCGTCCCCGACAAGACCATCGCGCTGACCTTCGACGACGGCCCCAACCCGACCTGGACGCCCCAGGTCCTGTCGATCCTGGAGAAGTACGACGTGCCCGCCACGTTCTTCCTGGTGGGATCGATGGTGTCGCGCTACCCGGGCGTCGTGCGGGACATGGTCGAGCAGGGCCACGAGGTCGGAATCCACACCTTCACGCACGTCGACCTGTCGTACCAGAGCGACGCCCGCGTCCGGCGCGAGATGGAGCAGACCCAGCTGGCGCTCGCGGGCGCGGCCGGCATCACGACCACCCTGTTCCGGGCGCCGTACTCCTCCGAGACCGACGCCATCGACAACTACAGCTGGCCCGTCTACAAAAAGCTCGGCCAGGACGGCTACACCAGCGTCTTCGTCGACACCGACAGCGACGACTGGAAACGGCCGGGCGTGAAGAAGATCGTCCAGTGGGCCACGCCGAAGAAGAACAAGGGCGCCTCCGTCCTCTTCCACGACGCGGGCGGCGAGCGCTCGCAGACGATCAAGGCGCTGCCCGAGTACATCGAGAAGATGCGGGCGAAGGGGTACACCTTCACCACCATCAGCGGCGCCCTGGAGAAGCGGCGGCAACAGCAGGCGCCTGCGGGAGCGGCCCCGGGGGCCGGCGGGTCCCGTCTCCAGGCCGCCCACCGCGAGGCCACCGGTGCGATCCTCTACGAGGGCAAGGCCCTGGTCGCGGCCGTCGCCGTCGCCGAGTGGGCCGTCCCGGCGCTCGCCGTCGGCCTCGTGGTCGTCGGCGTCGCCGTCATGGGCCGCTTCGGGATGATGCTCCTCCTCGCCCGCCGCCACCACCGCCTGCGCAACCGGCGCCGGTTCAGCTGGGGGCCGGAGGTCACCCGGCCGGTGACCGTGATCGTCCCCGCGTACAACGAGAAGGAGTGCATCGCCAACACCCTCGACTCCCTCGCGCGCAGCACCCATCCCATCGAGATCATCGTCGTGGACGACGGTTCCACCGACGGCACGTCGGAGATCGCGCGCGAGGCCGCCCTCGCACTCGGCATGACCAACGTCCGGGTCATCCGCCAGGAGAACGCGGGCAAGCCGGCCGCCCTCAACCACGGGGTCCGCAGCGCCCGGCACGACATCGTCGTGATGATGGACGGCGACACCGTCTTCGAGCCGGACACCGTACGGCACCTCGTCCAGCCCTTCGCCGACCCCGAGGTCGGCGCCGTCGCGGGCAACGCCAAGGTCGGCAACCGCGACACGGTCATCGGCGCCTGGCAGCACATCGAGTACGTGATGGGCTTCAACCTCGACCGCCGCATGTACGACCTGCTGCGCTGCATGCCCACCATCCCCGGCGCGATCGGGGCGTTCCGCCGCGAGGCGGTGCTCCAGGTGGGCGGCATGAGCGAGGACACCCTCGCGGAGGACACCGACATCACCATCGCCATGCACAGGGCCGGGTGGCGGGTCGTCTACGAGGAGCACGCCCGCGCCTGGACCGAGGCGCCGGGCTCCCTCAAGCAGCTGTGGTCCCAGCGCTACCGCTGGTCGTACGGCACCATGCAGGCGTTGTGGAAGCACCGCAAGTCCTTGACGGACCAAGGGCCTTCGGGGCGTTTCGGACGGGTCGGCATGCCGCTGGTGGTGCTCTTCCAGATCGTCACCCCGGTGTTCGCCCCGCTCATCGACGTGTTCACCGCGTACTCCATGGTCTTCATCGACTTCGGGGCGGCGCTGCTGGCATGGCTCGCGGTGCTCGGCGTCCAACTGGTCTGCGCGGCCTACGCCTTCCATCTCGATGGCGAGAAGTACCGCTACCTGCTGATGATGCCGCTCCAGCAGCTGGCCTACCGCCAGATGATGTACCTCGTCCTCATCCACTCCTGCGTCACCGCCCTCACCGGCGGCCGGCTGCGCTGGCAGAAGCTGAAGCGGACCGGCGAGGTCGGCACCCCGGCGGGGGCGAGCTGATGGGGGCGCACAGCAAGGGGGCCGCCCTGGCGGCGGCCCCCGTGTCTCCGGCGCCCACCGGCCGGGACCGCTACTTCGACACCCTGCGGGCCGTCGCCCTCGTGCGGGTCGTGGCGTACCACACCTTCGGGTGGGCCTGGGCCGGACTGGTCTTCCCCTCCATGGGGGTGATGTTCGGCCTGGCCGGCACGCTCATGGCGCGCTCCCTCCAGCGCCCCGCGCCCACGGTGATCAGGAGCCGGGTGCGCCGGCTGCTGCCGCCCTTCTGGTTCTGGGGCGTCTTCGTGGTCACCGCGATGCTGGTGCGCGGCTGGATGCCCGGGTGGCAGATCGTCTACTGGGTCGTGCCGCTCGGCGACCCGCCGGGCAGCGCCTGGGGCGAGCAGGCCTGGGAGATCCTCTGGTACCTGCGCACCTACCTGTGGTTCGTGCTGCTCTCCCCGCTCCTGCTGCGGGTCTTCCGGCTCGCTCCCGTCCCGGTGCTGCTCGCGTCCCTCGTGCCGGCCCTGGCCTTCCGGTTCGTGTGGCAGCCGCCGGACGACCGGCTCGGCAGCGCGCTCACGGATCTGGCGACGTTCCTGTGCTGCTGGCTCCTCGGCTTCGCGCACCGGGAGGGCGTCCTGGCGCGGCTCAAGCCCACCGCGGTGCTCCCGCTCGCGCTGGCCGCCCTCGCGTCCGGCGGCTGGTACGCCTTCACGCACCAGGCCGAGTACGGCACGTACGACCTCGACGAGAACCCGCTCGCGCAGGCCTTCTGGTCCGCGGGCTTCGTGACACTGCTGATGTACGCCAAGGCCCGCTTCGGGACCGACTTCGCGCACCTGGTCCGGTTGCGGCGGCTGGACCGGCTCGTGACCGTCTTCAACGCGCGGGCGGTGACGATCTACCTCTGGCACGAGATCGCGCTGATCCTCGCCGTACCGCTGATCGACCGGTTCTGGGACGTGCCCGCCTTCGAGGTGTACCTGCCGCTGGACAGCCAGTGGTTCCTGTTCGGCGTGGGCTGGGTGCTGATCGCGGTGTTCGTGCTGCTGTGCGGCTGGGTGGAGGACGTGGCGGCACGCAAGCGGCCGCGGCTCCTGCCCGGAGGGGGTGCTGCAAGAATGGGCCCGTGACCCGCGCATCCCTGGACAAGCAGCCGCACGAAGTCGCCTCGATGTTCGACGACGTGGCGGAACGGTACGACCTGACCAACGACGTGCTGTCCCTCGGCCAGGACCGGCGATGGCGCAAGGAGGTCGCCAAGGCGGTCGACGCCCGCCCCGCGCAGAAGATCCTCGACCTGGCCGCGGGCACGGGAACGTCCTCGCTGCCCTTCGCGCAGACCGGTGCCTACGTCGTGCCGTGCGACTTCTCCCAGGGCATGCTCCAGGTCGGCAAGCAGCGCCGGCCCTGGCTGCCGTACACCGCCGGCGACGCGACGCGGCTCCCCTTCAAGGACGACACTTTCGACGCCGTCACCATCTCCTTCGGGCTGCGCAACGTGCAGGACACGGACGCGGGCCTGCGCGAGATGCTCCGGGTGACCCGGCCGGGCGGGCGGATCGTGATCTGCGAGTTCTCGCACCCGACGTGGGCGCCGTTCCGCACGGTCTACACCGAGTACCTGATGCGCGCCCTGCCGCCGGTCGCCCGGGCCGTGTCCTCCAGCCCCGACGCCTACGTCTACCTCGCCGAGTCCATCCGCGCCTGGCCCGACCAGCCCACGCTGGCCGAGCGGCTGGGCAAGGCCGGCTGGTCGCGAGTGGCCTGGCGCAACCTGAGCGGCGGGATCGTCGCCCTGCACCGGGGCTTCAAGGCGGGCTGAGGGCCATGTGGGTATCGCCCGGCTCGTCCAGTTCGCGCTGGAGGCCGCCCCGGGGCGGACGCGGGATGCGCGGTTCGTGCACACCCCCACCGCCCTCACCGGGGCCGAAGTCGAACCACACGTAGACCATCGACTCCCGCGGCACCTCGGCACCGGGCCGCGGGTACTGGCGTACGACGTAGTCGACGACGGGGAGCGGGGGCTCGGGCCGGTCCGGCGTGGTGAGGAGGAGACCCTGCGCCCGGGCCGTCTCCCGCGCGTCCACGGCCATCAGGCCGACCAGACGCGGTACGCGCACATCGGGCGCCTTGCGGGTTATGTGCACAGATGTCACCCCCAGCGGTACCGGAAGGGTAACTCCCGCCCCGTACCGCCCGGAAGCGACAGGTGGCCTGCTGTGACAGTCGACTACGCGGCGTCAACGGCGGGGAGGTCGAGCCGGTAGCAGTGCCCCGTCCGCCGCGCTGCCGGAGTCGTGAACGTCTCGCTGAGGCGCATCCCGAGTCGCCGCGTCACGGCGATGGAGCGGCTGTTGCGGGCGTCGACCATCGCGACCACGCCCGGCACGCCGGCCGCCCGCACCCGGTCCAGAGTCTGCCGCGCTGCCGCCGTCACATAGCCCCGGCCCCAGTGCTCCCGGCCCAGCCGCCAGCCGATCTCGATCTCGCCGGCCGGGCCCCAGCCGCGCTCCCACGGCTGGGCGCCGGTGAAGCCGATGACCCGCCCCGACTCGTCGAGCACGGTCCACAGGCAGAAGCCGAGCTCGGCGTCGTGCCGGCGCTGGCGGGCGGTGAGCTCCTCGTAGACCGAGAGTTCCGAGGTCCTGCCGCCCTGGAACTCCATGACGTCCGGGTCGTCGAAGATCCGGTGCCAGACGAATGCGTCCTCGTGGGTGGGGACTCGCAGCCGCACGGCGGGGAGAACTCGGTTCACGGGGCAGCCCTTCAGCCGGGTGATGAATGCCGCTGCATAGACTGCCCATGTCCCGTGCCGGTCGGCACATCAATTCCGAACCTTGGGGAGATCCCGCTCGTGAGTGTCGTGACCGAGCCCCTCTCGGAGAACACCGCCGATGTGATCGTCGTGGGCGCGGGGCCGGCGGGCTCCACCACCGCCTACCACCTCGCCAAGGCGGGGCTGGACGTCCTCCTGCTGGAGAAGACCGCCTTCCCGCGCGAGAAGGTCTGCGGCGACGGCCTCACCCCGCGTGCCGTCAAGCAGCTGGTGGCCATGGGCATCGACATCTCGGAGGAAGCCGGCTGGCTGCGCAACAAGGGCCTGCGCATCATCGGCGGCGGGGTGCGGCTCCAGCTCGACTGGCCGGATCTCGCCTCCTTCCCCGACTACGGCCTCGTCCGCAAGCGCGACGACTTCGACGAGCAGCTCGCCCGGCAGGCCCAGAAGGCCGGAGCCCGGCTCTTCGAGCGGTGCAACGTGGGCGCGCCGATCGTCGACGACCGCACGGGCCGCATCACGGGGGTGCACGCCAAGCTCGGTGAGGAGAAGCGCGAGGTCACCTTCCACGCGCCTCTCGTCGTCGCCGCCGACGGCAACTCCACCCGGCTGTCCCTGGCGATGGGGCTGCACCGCCGTGAGGACCGGCCGATGGGCGTGGCGGTGCGCACGTACTTCACCAGCCCGCGCCACGAGGACGACTACCTCGAGTCCTGGCTGGAGCTGTGGGACCGCCGCGGCGCCGAGGACCGCCTGCTGCCCGGCTACGGCTGGATCTTCGGCATGGGCGACGGCACCTCGAACGTCGGCCTGGGCGTGCTCAACACCTCCGACTCCTTCAAGGAGCTGGACTGGCGCGAGGTCCTGAAGGCCTGGTGCGCGTCCATGCCGGAGGACTGGGGCTACACGCCGGACAACATGACCGGCCCGATCCGGGGCGCCGCCCTGCCGATGGCCTTCAACCGCCAACCGCACTACACCAAGGGCCTGCTGCTCGTCGGTGACGCCGGCGGCCTGGTCAACCCCTTCAACGGCGAGGGCATCGCCTACGCCATGGAGTCCGGCCAGATCGCCGCCGACGTCATCGTCCAGGCCCACGCCCGGCCGACGCCGGCGAGCCGCGAACTGGCCCTCCAGCGCTACCCGCGCGTCCTGAAGGACACCTACGGCGGCTACTACACGCTCGGCCGCGCCTTCGTGAAGCTCATCGGCAACCCGAAGGTCATGCAGATCGCGGCCCAGCGCGGTCTGACGCACCCGATGCTGATGAAGTTCACGCTGAAGCTCCTCGCGAACCTCACCGACCCCACGGGCGGCGACGCGATGGACCGCATCATCAACGGGCTGAGCAGGGTTGCCCCGAAGGCCTGAACGAACGGACACCGCGCGCACCCGGCCCGCGTGTGCGGGCACGGGTGGCCGCGGGGCCCCGGTCTGCCGTCAGGCGTTCAACGCCGCGATGTCGGCGGCCCGGCGTGCGAGTACCTCGTCCCGCCGGGCCGCCGCCTGCCGCAGCGCGGCCTTCCGTTCCCGTGCGGAGAGCCGGTCCAGGTAGAGCCGTCCGTCGCAGTGGTCGGTCTCGTGCGCGAGGCAGCGGGCGAAGTAGCCGGTGCCCTCGATCACGAGCGGCTCGCCTTCCCGGTCGAACCCGCGCACCACGGCCCGGTCCGGACGCGGCACCTCCATCGTGGCGCCCGGTACCGAGAGACAGCCCTCCGCTTCGTCGAGGAGCCTCCTGCGTGAGGCGTCGAGCGGCTCCAGGACCGGGTTGACGAGGTGCCCGACGTGCCGAGCCCCGTCGTCGTCCGGGCAGTCGTACACGAACACCCGCAGATCGACCCCGACCTGGTTCGCCGCGAGCCCGGCCCCGTCCGCGACGTACATGGTCAGGAACATGTCGTCGATGAGCGCGGCGAGGTCGGGACCGAACTCGGTGACATCCCGGCACGGCTTGTGCAAAACCTCCTCGCCGGCCTCGGTGATGCGCCGGACCTTCCCCTTCCGGGCCCCGGGCGCAAGCCGCGGGTAGGAGTCGACGGGCCGTCCCTGTACGAAGACGCTCGGCATCTGTTGTCTCCCTCTGATGAGTGCCGTGGTGGCGGGAGGGCGGGCTCCGGCGGCGGGAGCACCCCCGCCCTGCGGGACTCATGACAGCAGAACACCCGGGGCCGGTCCCAGGAGCAGTCCGGCCACACGCGGCCATCGGGGCGGTTCGTTCCGGGGCGTACGGGACTTTCGGCCCGTCAGGGGAGCGAAGGTGCCGCCGCAGCGTACGGCTGGCCGTCAACACCCTGCCAGGCTGGGACAATTCGGGCGCACGATGTCAGCGTGACGGAAGCGCAGGGGCGGTCCGTGGTGCCGAGTGGCCTCCAGAAGGGCCCTGAGGGCCCCTGGAGCGCCTCGGGAGGCGGGGTGAGGGATCCGGGAGCCCGAGGGCCCCGGACAGGCCGGGAGGGCCGTCGCCTTGGAGTGGCAACGGCCCTCGAGCCCGTATGCGCGGAGGTTCCGGACGGCGTGCGGCGTCAGAGGACGCGCACCGCTCCCGACGCCGGGTAGCCGGACAGGTCCTGGATGACGACGCCCTTGGACGGGTTGGCCGCGTCCAGGTACTGGCCGTTCCCGATGTAGACACCCACGTGGTACGCGGAGCCCTTGCCGCCCCAGTACAGGATGTCGCCGACCTGGATGCTGGAGAGCGGGACGTCCGTGCCGGCCATCGACTGGTCCTGCGAGACGCGCGGCAGGTCCACACCAACCTGCTTGTACGCGGCCTGCACGAGGGAAGAGCAGTCCCAGGCGTTGGGGCCGGTGGCGCCCATGACGTAGGCGTCGCCCACCTGGGCCTTGAGGAACGCGATGACCGTCGCGACGCTGCCGCTGGCGGGCGCCGACACGGACGTGGAGGCGGACGCGGACGCGGAGAGGGTGGCGCGCTCGGTGCTGCGGTTGGCGCGCTCGGCGGCGGCCTTGCGGGCGGCCTCGGCGGCCTTCTTCTTGGCCTCCGCCTTCTTCTTCGCCTCGGCGAGGTCCTTCTTGGCCTCCGTCGCGGCCTTGGCTGCGGCGGCGTCACGCTCGGCGCGCAGCTCGTAGTTCGCCGCGGCCTGCTGGGTGGCGGCGGCGGACTGGGCGACCTGAGCGGACATATCGGCCGTCAGGGTGGGCAGTTCGATGGTCTGCGTCACCGGCTCGGCGGCGTTCGCCGAAGCCGACGCACCCGCCGCTGCCATGCTGAGAACGCCACCGGCAACGCCGGCGCGCAGGGCGATCGAAGAGGTCGCGCTGCGGCGGGGTTTCCGGTGGCTGCGTATGTGAGCGGTGTGGGACATGGGAATAACCGGTACCAGGGGCTCCTTCATATCTTCAAGAAACGTGGGCTGCGCCACAGTTACTCAATCGGGCCGCCAAAACCCCCGAACGAGACCCTTTATTGACGCCGTAACGGACATTGCGGACGCCCCGTGACCAGCCTGTGATCACTGCGTTTGATCAATACGCCCGAATTGCCCCGCGCCTACCATCGGTTGGGTTGATTGGCCAAGCCCCGTTCTCATGGACCTCTCATCAATGTGACGGAGGTCACGGAACGGCCGTCCTGTCGATCGCGTCCCGGCGCAGAGGTCACGGCCGTGTCACGACCTCGCGAAGATCGTGAACGCGTGCACACGTCCACACCTTGCCCCGCGCACCCCCTGACGTGTGAACGGGCCTCTATCAAGAGATCAAGTCCATCGCGAATTTGCATGCAAGAGAACCCTCTTGATATGGAGACGCCCCCTCCGGCCTGCATTGACGAGCCAAAATGTCACCTCTCGTGATCACTCGGACGCTTCGCGTGTGAAGATCACCGCTCATCCGACTTCATGATCGATCGTCAGGTGGTGGAGATCACAAAGGTTGGGTAATACCCCGTGTCGCAGATCACAGAGCGTCGGGCATAAGATGCACGCGGTTGGGCTTGTGACCTGCTTCACATGTTCCCGATCTTCGCCGGGGCGGGCGGGGTTCGAGGGACAGGTGGGGTGGACGTGAGTCCGACGCCATCCGCCAGCAGTCAGTGCCGACTGAGAGGAGCGAGGAGCGGTGAACGCCTATGCGCCCATCCTCGTACTGGGAGCCCTCGGGGCAGGCTTTGCGATCTTCTCCGTGGTCATGGCCACGTTGATCGGGCCCAAGCGGTACAACCGGGCCAAGCTCGAGGCCTACGAGTGCGGCATCGAGCCGACCCCCACGCCGGCCGGTGGCGGGCGCTTCCCGATCAAGTACTACCTGACGGCGATGCTCTTCATCATTTTCGATATCGAGATCGTCTTCCTCTACCCCTGGGCCGTCACCTTCGACGCCCTGGGGATCTTCGGGCTCGTGGAGATGCTGCTCTTCGTGCTCACCGTCTTCGTCGCGTACGCGTACGTATGGCGGCGCGGCGGCCTGGAATGGGACTGAGGGGCCACACGTCATGGGACTCGAAGAAAAGCTGCCGAGCGGCTTCCTGCTGACCACCGTCGAGCAGGCCGCGGGATGGGTGCGCAAGGCCTCGGTCTTCCCCGCCACCTTCGGCCTCGCCTGCTGCGCCATCGAGATGATGACCACCGGCGCCGGCCGTTACGACCTGGCGCGCTTCGGCATGGAGGTCTTCCGCGGTTCGCCCCGCCAGGCGGACCTGATGATCGTCGCCGGCCGGGTCAGCCAGAAGATGGCGCCGGTGCTCCGGCAGGTCTACGACCAGATGCCGAACCCCAAGTGGGTGATCTCCATGGGGGTCTGCGCCTCCTCGGGCGGCATGTTCAACAACTACGCCATCGTCCAGGGCGTCGACCACATCGTGCCGGTCGACATCTACCTCCCCGGCTGCCCGCCCCGGCCGGAGATGCTGATGGACGCGATCCTCAAGCTCCACCAGAAGATCCAGTCCTCCAAGCTCGGCGTGAACGCCGAGGAAGCGGCCCGTGAGGCGGAGGAAGCGGCGCTCAAGGCACTGCCCACCATCGAGATGAAGGGGCTGCTGCGGTGAGCGACGCGAACGGCAACGGTGCCAACCCCGAGAAGGACCTCAGCGCCTCCAACCTCCCCGGTCAGCGCGGCCAGGGCGGCGAGGAGATCCGCGTCCAGCGCGGCATGTTCGGCGCCGCCAACGGCGGCGACACCACCGGCTACGGGGGCCTGGTCCGCTCGGTCCGGCTCCCGGGACCGGCGACCCGCCCCTACGGCGGGTGGTTCGACGAGGTCGCCGACGAGCTGGAGGGCGCCCTGGAGGAGCAGGGCCTGCTCCCGGACAACGCCATCGAGAAGACGGTCGTCGACCGGGACGAGCTGACCTTCCACATCGAGCGCGAGCACCTCGTCCTCGTCGCCCGCACCCTGCGCGACGACCCGGCCCTGCGCTTCGAGCTGTGCACCGGCGTCAGCGGCGTGCACTACCCGAACGACAAGGGCCGCGAGCTGCACGCCGTCTACCACCTGCGCTCGATCACCCACAACCGGGTGATCCGCCTGGAGGTCAGCGCCCCCGACAGCGACCCGCACATCCCGTCGCTGTTCGAGGTCTATCCGACGAACGACTGGCACGAGCGCGAGACGTACGACTTCTTCGGAATCGTCTTCGACGGCCACCCCGCACTGACGCGGATCATGATGCCGGACGACTGGCAGGGCTTTCCGCAGCGCAAGGACTATCCCCTCGGCGGCATCCCCGTCGAGTACAAGGGCGCCCAGATCCCGGCTCCGGACCAGCGGAGGTCGTACTCATGAGCACCTCGCACGCATCTCCTCGCGAGACCACCGAGGGCACCGTCTACACGGTCACCGGCGGCGACTGGGACGAGGTCGTCGAGACCGCGGCCCGCGCCGACGACGAGCGCATCGTCGTCAACATGGGCCCGCAGCACCCGTCCACCCACGGCGTGCTCCGGCTGATCCTGGAGATCGAGGGCGAGACCGTCACCGAAGCCCGCTGCGGAATCGGTTATCTGCACACCGGCATCGAGAAGAACCTCGAATACCGGACGTGGACGCAGGGCACCACGTTCGTGACGCGCATGGACTACCTCACGCCGTTCTTCAACGAGACGGCGTACTGCCTCGGCGTCGAGAAGCTCCTCGGCATCGAGGACCAGATCCCGGACCGCGCCTCGATCATCCGCGTGCTCCTGATGGAGCTGAACCGGCTCTCCTCCCACCTGGTGTGCATCGCCACCGGCGGCATGGAGCTGGGCGCTACCACGATCATGATCTACGGCTTTCGTGATCGTGAACTCATTCTCGATATCTACGAGCTGATCACCGGCCTGCGGATGAACCACGCGTACATCCGCCCCGGCGGACTCGCCCAGGACCTGCCGCCCGGCGCGGTGGACCAGATCCGCGAGTTCGTGAAGAAGATGAAGAAGAACCTCCCGGAGTACGACAAGCTCGCCACCGGGAACCCCATCTTCAAGGCCCGCATGCAGGACGTCGGCTACCTCGACCTGGCCGGCTGCATGGCCCTCGGCGCGACGGGCCCGATCCTGCGCTCCACCGGCCTGCCGCACGACCTGCGCAAGGCCCAGCCGTACTGCGGTTACGAGACGTACGACTTCGAGATCCCGACCGCGGACACCTGCGACTCCTACGGCCGCTTCCTCATCCGGCTGGAGGAGATGCGCCAGTCGCTGCGGATCGTCGAGCAGTGCCTGGACCGGCTCCAGCCCGGCCCGGTCATGGTCGCCGACAAGAAGATCGCCTGGCCCGCGCAGCTCGCCCTGGGCCCCGACGGGCTCGGCAACTCCCTCGACCACATCAAGAAGATCATGGGCACCTCCATGGAGGCCCTGATCCACCACTTCAAGCTGGTCACCGAGGGCTTCCGCGTCCCGCCGGGACAGGCGTACGCGGCGGTCGAGTCGCCCAAGGGCGAACTCGGGGTGCATGTCGTCTCCGACGGCGGCACCCGTCCCTACCGGGTCCACTTCCGGGACCCGTCCTTCACCAACCTTCAGGCCATGGCGGCGATGTGCGAGGGCGGCCAGGTCGCCGACGTCATCGTCGCCGTCGCGTCCATCGACCCCGTGATGGGAGGCGTCGACCGGTGACCACATCGTCTTCCGAGCGGGGCGTCAGCCTGGGCATGCCCGAACTGCCCGCACCCGCCTACCCGGACGACGTCCGGGCCCGTCTGGAGACGGACGCGCGCGAGGTCATCGCCCGCTACCCGGACTCCCGGTCCGCCCTCCTGCCGCTGCTGCACCTCGTGCAGGCGGAGGAAGGGCACGTGACCCGCACCGGCATGCGGTTCTGCGCGGACGTACTCGGCCTGACCACGGCCGAGGTCACCGCCGTCGCCACCTTCTACACCATGTACCGGCGCAAGCCGAGCGGTGACTACCAGGTCGGGGTGTGCACCAACACCCTGTGCGCCGTCATGGGCGGGGACGCGATCTTCGAGGAGCTCCAGGAGCACCTCGGCGTCGGCAACGGCGAGACCACCGGCGACGGCAAGGTCACCCTGGAGCACATCGAGTGCAACGCGGCCTGCGACTTCGCGCCGGTCGTGATGGTCAACTGGGAGTTCTTCGACAACCAGACCCCGGACAGCGCCAAGAGCCTCGTCGACGACCTGCGCGCGGGTCGGCCGGTGACGCCCACGCGCGGTGCTCGCATGTGCACCTTCAAGGAGACCGCCCGGGTCCTGGCCGGCTTCCCCGACGAGCGGGAGGGTGCCGTGGAGTCGGGGGGAAGCGCGGGACCCGCCTCCCTGGTCGGTCTGAAGCTCGCCAAGGGGGAGGCCTCCGGCGCGCGCGTGGTGCACCCCCGCGGTGAGGCGGCCCGCACCGGGGCACCGCACGAGCCGTCGCCGACGGAGCACTTGAGCTCGCACGACGCGCCGCAGGACACATCGGCCTCCGACCCTGCCCACCCGGCCGGGCCCACCGCCGAGGAGGGGGAGTGATGACCTTGGCACCCGAGCTGAAAGACACGAGCCCCGAGAAGCTGCTCGCACCGGTGCTGTCGGCCTTCTGGGACGAGGACAAGTCCTGGACGCTGGACGTCTACCGGCGGCACGACGGCTACGAAGGGCTGCGCAAGGCGCTCGCCATGACGCCGGACGACCTGATCGCGTACGTCAAGGACTCCGGTCTGCGCGGACGCGGCGGCGCGGGATTCCCCACCGGGATGAAGTGGCAGTTCATTCCGCAGGGGGACGGCAAGCCGCACTATCTTGTTGTCAACGCCGACGAGTCGGAGCCGGGGACGTGCAAGGACATCCCGCTCCTCTTCGCGAACCCGCACAGCCTCATCGAGGGCATGATCATCGCGTGTTACGCCATCAGGTCGTCGCACGCCTTCATCTATCTGCGTGGTGAAGTCGTCCCCGTGCTGCGGCGGTTGCACTCGGCCGTGCGCGAGGCGTACGAGGCCGGCTTCCTCGGCGAGAACATTCTGGACAGCGGACTCGACCTCGACATCACCGTGCACGCGGGCGCGGGCGCGTACATCTGCGGTGAGGAGACCGCACTGCTGGACTCGCTCGAAGGCCGCCGGGGCCAGCCGCGGCTTCGTCCCCCCTTCCCTGCCGTCGCGGGCCTCTATGCGTGCCCGACTGTGGTGAACAACGTCGAATCGATCGCGTCGGTTCCCGCGATCCTGCAGCGGGGCAAGGAATGGTTCCGGTCGATGGGGAGTGAGAAGTCGCCCGGCTTCACGCTCTACTCCCTCTCCGGCCATGTCGCGAGCCCCGGCCAGTACGAGGCGCCGCTCGGGATCACGCTCCGCCAGCTCCTCGACATGAGCGGCGGCATGCGCCCCGGGCACCGCCTCAAGTTCTGGACGCCGGGCGGCTCCTCGACCCCGATGTTCACCGACGAGCACCTCGACGTCCCTCTTGATTACGAAGGAGTGGGCGCCGCGGGTTCCATGCTCGGCACCAAAGCCCTCCAGTGCTTCGACGAGACGACCTGCGTGGTCCGTGCCGTCACCCGCTGGACGGAGTTCTACGCCCACGAGTCCTGCGGCAAGTGCACGCCCTGCCGCGAAGGGACCTACTGGCTCGTGCAGTTGCTGCGCGACATCGAGGCCGGCAAGGGACAGATGTCCGACCTCGACAAGCTGAACGACATCGCCGACAACATCAACGGCAAGTCGTTCTGCGCCCTCGGCGACGGCGCCGCCTCGCCGATCTTCTCCTCGCTGAAGTACTTCCGCGAGGAGTACGAGCAGCACATCACGGGCCGGGGCTGTCCCTTCGACCCGGCCAAGTCGACGGCCTGGGCCGACCGCACGGAGGTGAACGCATGACCGTGACCACCAGCTCTCCCTCCGGCGGGGGAGAGGCGGCGGTCCCGCCGGAGGACCTCGTGTCGCTGACGATCGACGGCGCCGAGATCAGCGTGCCCAAGGGCACCCTGGTCATCCGGGCCGCCGAGCAGCTCGGCATCGAGATCCCCCGGTTCTGCGACCACCCCCTGCTCGACCCGGCCGGTGCCTGCCGGCAGTGCATCGTCGAGGTCGAGGGCCAGCGCAAGCCGATGGCGTCCTGCACCATCACCTGCACCGACGGGATGGTGGTGAAGACCCACCTCACCTCCCCGGTCGCGGAGAAGGCCCAGAAGGGTGTGATGGAGCTCCTGCTCATCAACCACCCGCTGGACTGCCCGGTCTGCGACAAGGGCGGCGAGTGCCCGCTGCAGAACCAGGCCATGTCGCACGGCGACGCCGACTCCCGCTTCGAGGGCCGCAAGCGGACCTACGAGAAGCCCGTCCCGATCTCCACGCAGGTGCTGCTGGACCGCGAGCGGTGCGTGCTGTGCGCCCGCTGCACCCGGTTCTCCAACCAGGTCGCGGGCGACCCGATGATCGAACTGGTCGAGCGGGGCGCGCTCCAGCAGGTGGGCACCGGTGAGGGCGACCCGTTCGAGTCGTACTTCTCCGGCAACACCATCCAGATCTGCCCGGTGGGAGCGCTGACCTCGGCGGCGTACCGATTCCGCTCCCGCCCCTTCGACCTGGTCTCCTCCCCGTCGGTGTGCGAGCACTGCTCCGGCGGCTGCGCCACGCGCACCGACCACCGGCGCGGCAAGGTCATGCGGCGGCTCGCGGCCGACGACCCCGAGGTCAACGAGGAGTGGATCTGCGACAAGGGGCGGTTCGGGTTCCGGTACGCGCAGCAGCGCGACCGGCTCGACACGCCGCTGGTGCGCAACCCCGAGGGCGAGCTGGAGCCGGCCTCCTGGCCGGAGGCGCTGCAGATCGCGGCCCAGGGGCTGCTGGCCTCCCGGGGCCGCACCGGCGTCCTGACCGGCGGCCGCCTCACCGTCGAGGACGCCTACGCGTACAGCAAGTTCGCGCGCGTGGCCCTCGACACCAACGACATCGACTTCCGCGCGCGGGTGCACAGCGGCGAGGAAGCCGACTTCCTCGCCGCGCAGATCGCCGGGCGGGGCCGGGACCTCGACGGCACGGGCGTCACGTACACCGCGTTGGAGAAGGCCCCGGCCGTCCTGCTCGTCGGGTTCGAGGCGGAGGAGGAGGCGCCCGGCGTCTTCCTGCGGCTGCGCAAGGCCTGGCGCAAGCACGGGCAGAAGGTCTACTCCCTGGCCACGCACGCCACGCGCGGTCTGGAGAAGGCCGGTGGCACGCTGCTGCCGGCCGCTCCCGGCACCGAGACCGAGTGGCTGGACGCGCTCGCGAGCGGCGCCGGCCTGGAGGACGACGGTGCGCTCGCCGCCGAGGCGCTGCGCGCCGAGGGCGCGGTGATCGTCGTCGGCGAGCGGCTTGCGGCCGTGGCCGGCGGGCTCACCGCCGCCGCGCGCACCGCCTCCGCGACCGGCGCCCAACTGGTGTGGATCCCGCGTCGGGCGGGGGAGCGCGGTGCGATCGAGGCGGGCGCGCTGCCGTCGCTGCTGCCGGGCGGACGCCCGGCCACCGACCCGCGCGCGCGGGACGAGGTCGCCGCCGTCTGGGGCGTCGCCGGTCTCCCGCACCGCTACGGCCGCGACACCGGCCAGATCGTGGAGGCCGCGGCGACCGGAGAGCTCCAGGCCCTGCTGGTGGCGGGTGTGGAGGTCGCCGACCTGCCCGACCCGGCACGCGCGCGTGCGGCGCTGGACGAGGTGGGCTTCCTGGTTTCGCTGGAGCTGCGGCCGAGCGAGATCAGCCGCAAGGCCGATGTCGTCCTGCCCGTGGCCGCGGTGGCCGAGAAGGCCGGCACCTTCCTCAACTGGGAAGGCCGCATCCGCTTCTTCGAGGCCGCGCTCAAGCCCGACCAGATGACCCGCCGCCCCGCGCCCACCGACGCGCGTGTGCTGCAGATGCTGGCCGACGCCATGGACGTCCACCTCGGACTGCCGGACCTGCGCACCGTGCGCGGCGAGATCGACCGGCTCGGCGCCTGGGACGGCCCGCGGGCCGGCGAACCCCTGGAGACGGCGGCCGCGCTGCCGCGGCCGGCCGTCGGGGAAGCCGTCCTCGCGGGGCACCGGCTGCTGCTCGACCAGGGCCTCCTCCAGCAGGGCGACGAGGCGCTCGCCGGAACCCGGCACGCGGCACGCGCGCGCGTGTCGGCCCCGACGGCCGCCGAGGCGGGCGTCAAGGACGGCGACCTGCTCGCCGTGACCGGCCCCCAGGGGGTCGTGGAACTCCCGCTCCAGATCAGTGACATGCCCGACCGGGTGGTGTGGCTGCCGCTCAACTCCACCGGCGGCGGCGTCGCCTCCGACACCGGGGCGCGGCCCGGCTCCCTCGTCCGCATCGGCCCGGCGACGCTCGCCGCCGAGGCCACCAAGGAGGTGGAGGCATGAGCCCCCAAGGAGGCAGCGGCATGAGCCCGTTCCTCGCCGCTGAAGACCTCTCGATGTTCGGCACCGACCCCTGGTGGCTGGTCGTCATCAAGGCGGTCTTCTGCTTCGCCTTCCTGATGGTGACCGTGCTGGTCTCCATCGTCATGGAGCGCAAGGTCGTGGCCTGGATGCAGCTGCGCATCGGCCCCAACCGGCACGGCCCGTGGGGCATGCTCCAGTCGCTCGCCGACGGCATCAAGCTGATGCTGAAGGAGGACGTGATCGTCAAGCGCGCGGACAAGGTGGTGTACGTCCTCGCGCCGGTCATCGCGGCGATCCCGGCCTTCATGGCGATCGCGGTGATCCCCTTCGGCCCGGCCGGCAACGAGATCTCGATCTTCGGCCAGCGCACCACGATGCAGCTCACCGACCTGCCGATCGCGATGCTCTACATCCTCGCGGTCGCCTCGGTCGGCATCTACGGCATCGTCCTGGCGGGCTGGAGCTCCGGCTCGACCTACCCGCTGCTGGGCGGCCTGCGCTCCTGCGCGCAGATGATCTCCTACGAGATCGCGATGGGCGCCGCCTTCGCCTCCGTCTTCCTCTACTCGGGGTCGATGTCGACGTCGACGATCGTCGAGCAGCAGGCCGACCGCTGGTACATCGTGCTGCTGCCGGTCTCCTTCATCATCTACATCGTCACGATGGTGGGCGAGACCAACCGCGCCCCCTTCGACATGCCGGAGTCCGAGGGCGACCTGGTCGGCGGCTTCAACACCGAGTACTCGTCGATCAAGTTCGCGATGTTCATGCTCGCCGAGTACGTCAACATGGTGACCGTCTCGGCCGTCGCCACCACGCTGTTCCTCGGCGGCTGGCGCGCCCCCTGGCCCATCAGCACCTTCTGGGAGGGCGCCAACCACGGCTGGTGGCCGCTGCTGTGGTTCACGGTCAAGGTCCAGCTGCTGCTGTTCATGTTCATCTGGATCCGCGGCACCCTCCCGCGCGTCCGCTACGACCAGCTGATGAAGCTCGGCTGGAAGGTCCTCATCCCGGTCTCGCTGGTGTGGCTGATGCTCGTCGCGAGCGTGCGGGCCTTCCGCAACGAGGGCTACGACTTCGCCGACATCGCCCTCTACGTGGGCGGCGGTGTCCTCGCCCTGCTCCTGCTCTCCTTCGTCGCCGACCTGTTCCGCGAGAAGGCCAAGAAGGCCGAACAGCCGGCCGAGACCCCGGCCGCCTTCGACCCGATGGCGGGCGGATTCCCCGTACCGCCGCTGCCCGGACAGGAACTACCGCCGGTCCCGCGCCGCCGCTCGCGCCGTGAGCGGGAGCTGATTGTCAGTGGCGGGCCCGATACTCAGAGTGACGGATCTCTGGGCGGATCTACGGATGGAAAGGAGGCGTCCGATGGCTGAGGAACTCGAGCGTTCGAAGGCCGAGGAACCCAAGGACACCAAGCCCGGTTTCCAGAACCCCGTGGCCGGCTTCGGCGTGACCTTCAAGGCCATGTTCAAGAAGCGGCTGACCGAGCAGTACCCGGAGCAGCAGAAGACCACGGCTCCGCGCTTCCACGGACGGCACCAGCTCAACCGCCATCCGGACGGCCTGGAGAAGTGCGTCGGCTGTGAACTGTGCGCCTGGGCCTGCCCCGCCGACGCGATCTACGTGGAGGGCGCGGACAACACCGACGAGGAGCGCTACTCGCCGGGCGAGCGGTACGGCCGCGTCTACCAGATCAACTACGCCCGCTGCATCCTGTGCGGCCTGTGCATCGAGGCCTGCCCCACCCGGGCGCTCACGATGACCAACGAGTTCGAGCTGGCCGACTCCAGCCGGGCCAACCTCATCTACACCAAGGAGCAGCTGCTCGCCGGTCTCGAGGACGGCATGGTCGACTCGCCCCACGCCATCTACCCCGGCACGGACGAACAGGACTACTACCGGGGCCTGGTGACGGAGGCCGCGCCCGGCACCGAGCAGCAGGTCGCCCACTCCAAGGGCGAGGTCGTGCAGGAGGCCGACTCGACCTTCGGCGGGACGGAACCGGCGTCGGGGAAGGTGGCCGGCCGATGACCACCCAGCTCGCCGCCTACTCCACCTCCACCGCGGAGGCCGTCCAGTTCTGGATCCTCGGCACCGTCGCGGTCATCGGCGCCCTGTGCACCATCCTCATGAAGCGGGCCGTGCACAGCGCGCTCTGCCTCGCCGGCACCATGATCATCCTGGCGGTGTTCTACCTCGCCAACGGCGCCTACTTCCTGGGCGTCGTCCAGATCATCGTCTACACCGGCGCGATCATGATGCTGTTCCTGTTCGTGGTGATGCTCGTCGGCGTCACCGCGGCGGACTCCCTGAAGGAGACCATCAAGGGCCAGCGCTGGCTGGCCGCCCTGTGCGGGCTCGGCTTCGGCGTCCTCCTGGTCGCCGGGATCGGCAACGCGTCCCTGACGGAGTTCAACGGCATCGGCCAGGCGAACGCCGGGGGCAACGTGGAGGGCCTCGCCGCCCTCCTCTTCACCAAGTACGTCTTCGCGTTCGAGATCACCGGCGCCCTGCTCATCACGGCCGCCGTAGGCGCCATGGTGCTCACCCACCGCGAGCGCACCGAGCGCGCCAAGACGCAGCGGGAGCTCGCCGAGGAGCGCGTGCGCGAGGGCAAGCAGCTGCCGCCGCTGCCGGCGCCCGGTGTCTACGCCCGGCACAACGCGGTCGACATCGCGGGCCTGCTGCCCGACGGCACACCGTCCGACCTCACCGTCAGCAAGACCCTGCGCGAGCGCGGCCAGATCCGCGACGTGTCGCAGGAGGCGCTCAACGACCTCAAGGCCCTGGAGCAGCGGTCCGAGGAGCGCCTTGAGCGCAGGGCGGTCGGGCCGGCGAAGTTCCAGCGGTCCGAGGAGGCGTCGAAGTGAACCCCGTCAACTACCTGTACCTCGCGGCCCTGTTGTTCACGATCGGCGCCACCGGCGTGCTGATCAGGCGCAACGCGATCGTGGTGTTCATGTGCATCGAGCTCATGCTCAACGCCTGCAACCTCGCGTTCGTCGCCTTCTCCCGGATGCACGGCAACCTCGACGGCCAGATCATCGCCTTCTTCACGATGGTGGTCGCCGCCGCCGAGGTCGTGGTCGGGCTCGCGATCATCGTGTCCCTGTTCCGTGCCCGCCACTCGGCCTCGGTCGACGACGCCAGCCTGATGAAGCTGTAAGGGGTCGGAAGAATCGTGGAGAACCTCATTGCGCTGCTGGTGGCGGCGCCCCTGCTCGGAGCGGCGGTCCTGCTGTGCGGCGGGCGGCGGCTGGACGCCGTCGGTCACTGGCTCGGCACCCTGCTCGCGGCCGTCTCCTTCGTGCTCGGCCTGGTGCTGTTCACCGACATGCTGGGCCGGGACGCCGAGAGCCGCGTCCTGAGCCAGCACCTGTTCAGCTGGATCCCGGTCGAGGGCTTCCAGGCGGACGTCGCCTTCCAGCTCGACCAGCTGTCCATGACGTTCGTGCTGCTGATCACGGGCGTCGGATCGCTGATCCACCTGTACTCGATCGGGTACATGGAGCACGACGAGCGGCGCCGCCGCTTCTTCGGCTATCTGAACCTGTTCCTCGCGGCGATGCTGATCCTCGTCCTCGCCGACAACTACCTGCTGCTGTACGTCGGCTGGGAGGGCGTCGGTCTCGCCTCCTACCTGCTGATCGGCTTCTGGCAGCACAAGCCCAGCGCCGCCACGGCCGCGAAGAAGGCCTTCCTGGTCAACCGCGTCGGCGACATGGGCCTGTCCATCGCGATCATGCTGATGTTCCTGTGGTTCGGCACCTTCGCCTTCGGGCCGGTGCTCGGCGACCACGGGGAGGCCGGGCTCGCCGGTGCCGCCGGCGAGGACAAGCTGACCGCGATCGCGCTGATGCTGCTCCTCGCCGCCTGCGGCAAGTCCGCCCAGGTGCCGCTGCAGTCCTGGCTCGGGGACGCGATGGAGGGCCCGACCCCGGTCTCGGCCCTCATCCACGCCGCGACGATGGTGACGGCGGGCGTCTACCTGATCGTCCGCTCCGCGGCCGTCTTCAACGGCGCCCCGGACGCGCAGCTGGTCGTCACCATCGTCGGCGCGGTCACGCTGCTGTTCGGTGCGATCGTCGGTTGCGCGAAGGACGACATCAAGAAGGCGCTGGCCGGATCGACCATGTCGCAGATCGGCTACATGATCCTCGCCGCCGGCCTCGGCCCCATCGGCTACGTCTTCGCGATCATGCACCTGGTGACGCACGGCTTCTTCAAGGCCGGGCTCTTCCTCGGCGCCGGTTCGGTCATGCACGGCATGAACGACGAGGTCGACATGCGCCGCTACGGCGGACTGCGCAAGTACATGCCGGTCACCTTCATCACCTTCGGCCTCGGCTATCTCGCGATCATCGGCTTCCCAGGCCTGTCCGGCTTCTTCTCCAAGGACAAGATCATCGAGGCGGCGTTCGCCAAGGGCGGCACCGAGGGCTGGATCCTCGGCGCCTGCGCCCTGCTCGGCGCGGCCATCACGGCGTTCTACATGACGCGCGTGATGCTCATGACGTTCTTCGGCGAGGAGCGCTGGCGCCACGCCCCGACGCCGTCCCCGGCCGAGCCGAGCGCGGAGCCCGCCGCCGAGACGCGCGGCGAGTACACCCCGCCGCATCCGCACGAGTCGCCGAAGGTCATGACGGTCCCGATGATCGTGCTGGCCGTCGGATCGGTGGCCGGCGGCGCGTTCTTCAGCATCGGCGACCGGTTCATGCACTGGCTGGAGCCGGTCACCGGACACAGCCACGGCAACCCGCCGATCAGCGCGGGCGTGGTCACCGGCGCGACCGTCGCCTGCATGATCATCGGCGTCGCCCTCGCCTGGGCCCAGTACGGCCGCCGCCCGGTCCCGGCCGTCGCCCCGCGCGGCTCGCTGCTCACCCGGGCCGCCCGCCGCGACCTCCTCCAGGACGACTTCAACCACGTCGTCCTGGTGCGCGGCGGCGAGCACCTCACGCGGTCCCTGGTCTACGTCGACCACACCCTGGTCGACGGCGTCGTCAACGGCACGGCGGCCTCGGTCGGCGGCCTCTCCGGGCGGATGCGCAAGCTGCAGAACGGCTTCGCCCGCTCCTACGCGGTCTCGATGTTCGGGGGTGCGGCGGTCATCGTCGCCGCGACCCTGCTGATGAGGGCGGTCTGATACCGATGTCCTTTCCTCTGCTGACAGTGACAGCGGCGCTCCCGGCCGTCGGGGCGATCGCCACCGCCGCCGTCCCGGCCGCGCAGCGCACCGCAGCCAAGTGGCTGGCGCTGCTGTTCTCGCTCGCCACGCTCGCCCTGGCGATCACCGTCTTGGTCCGCTTCGACCCGGGCGGCGACCGCTACCAGCTCACCGAGTCCCACGCCTGGATCGCCGACTTCGGCGTCCGCTACGAACTGGGCGTGGACGGCATCGGCGTGGCGCTCATCGCGCTCACGGCGCTGCTGATCCCGTTCATCATCCTCGCGGGCTGGCACGACGCCGACCCCCTGGAGACCGGCAGCAGCCGCTGGCGGCCGACGCAGGGCTTCTTCGCCCTGATCCTGGCCGTCGAGGCGATGGTGATCCTCTCCTTCGAGGCCACCGACGTCTTCCTCTTCTACATCTTCTTCGAAGCCATGCTGATCCCGATGTACTTCCTCATCGGCGGCTTCGGGGACCGTGCCCACGAGCACGGCGAGAAGGCGGCGGCGACCCAACGGTCGTACGCGGCCGTCAAGTTCCTCCTCTACAACCTGGTCGGCGGTCTGATCATGCTGGCCGCGGTGATCGGCCTGTACGTGGTCGCCGGGAACTTCTCGCTCCAGGAGATCGCCGAGGCCCGCGCCAACGGCACGCTCGACATGGCGACCAACACCGAACGCTGGCTGTTCCTCGGCTTCTTCTTCGCCTTCGCGGTGAAGGCGCCGCTGTGGCCGCTGCACACCTGGCTGCCCAACGCCATGCAGGAGTCCACCGCCCCGGTCGCGGTGCTCATCACAGCGGTCGTCGACAAGGTGGGCACGTTCGCGATGCTCCGCTTCTGCCTCCAGCTCTTCCCGGAGGCCAGCAAGTGGGCCACGCCCGCGATCCTCGTCCTCGCCCTGATCAGCATCATCTACGGGGCGCTGCTCGCGGTCGGCCAGCGGGACATCAAGCGACTGGTGGCGTACGCGTCGATCTCCCACTTCGGCTTCATCATCATGGGCATCTTCGCGATGACCAGCCAGGGGCAGTCCGGCGCGACGCTCTACATGATCAACCACGGCATCTCGACGGCCGCGCTGATGCTGGTGGCGGGCTTCCTGATCTCCCGGCGCGGCTCGCGGCTCATCGCCGACTACGGCGGAGTGCAGAAGGTGGCCCCGGTGCTCGCCGGCACGTTCCTGATCGGCAGCCTCGCGACCCTCTCCCTGCCGGGTCTTGCCCCGTTCGTCAGTGAGTTCCTGGTCCTGGTCGGCACGTTCACGCGCTACCCGGTGATCGGCATCATCGCCACCTTCGGCATCGTCCTCGCCGCGCTCTACACCCTCGTCCTCTACCAGCGGACGATGACGGGCCCGGTGAAACCGGAGGTCTCCGCGATGCCGGACCTGCGGGTCCGTGAGCTCGTGGTCGTCGCCCCGCTGGTCGTCCTGCTGATCTTCCTGGGCGTCTACCCGAAGCCCGTCACGGAGATCATCGATCCGGCGGTCAAACAGACCATGTCCGACGTACAGAAGAAGGACCCCCAGCCCGAGGTGGAGGCGGCCAAGTGAGCGCAACAGCCGTCCACAGCCTGTGGACAAACGCGGCCGATCCGATCACCAAGATCGACGCACCGAAGTTCGAGTACGGCCAGCTGTCGCCGACCCTGATCGTCGTCGGCGCGGCGATCATCGGGATCCTCATCGAGGCGTTCGTCCCGCGCAAATCGCGCTACTACGCCCAGATGTTCGTGTCCGTCGTCGCCCTCGCGGCCGCCTTCGCCGCGGTCGTGGCGCTCGCGGCCGACGGGTACGGCACGACCAAGGCGCGCATCGCTGCCATGGGCGCGATCGCCGTCGACGGGCCCGCCCTGTTCCTCCAGGGCACGATTCTGCTGGCGGCCCTGGTGGGCCTGTTCACCTTCGCCGAGCGGCGCCTCGACCCGGTGGTGCACGGCAACCGCGTCGACTCCTTCGCCGCGCAGGCCGCGTCCGTGCCGGGCAGTGAGAGCGAGAAGGCCGCGGTCAAGGCCGGGTTCACCACCACCGAGGTCTTCCCGCTGCTGATGTTCGCCGTCGCCGGCATGCTGATCTTCCCGGCGGCCAACGACCTGCTGACGCTGTTCGTCGCGCTGGAGGTCCTCTCCCTCCCGCTGTACCTGCTGTGCGCGCTGGCCCGCCGCAAGCGGCTCATGTCGCAGGAGGCGGCGGTCAAGTACTTCCTGCTCGGCGCCTTCGCCTCCGCGTTCACCCTGTTCGGCATCGCCCTGCTCTACGGCTACGCGGGCTCGATGTCGTACGCGACGATCGCGCAGGTCGTCGACGGCACCGTGCAGGACATCAACCCGGCGCTCGCCGACACCATGGGCAACGACGCGCTGCTGCTGATCGGCGCCGCCCTGCTGGTGATGGGCCTGCTGTTCAAGGTGGGCGCCGTGCCGTTCCACATGTGGACGCCCGACGTGTACCAGGGTGCGCCGACGCCCGTGACCGGTTTCATGGCGGCGGCGACGAAGGTGGCGGCGTTCGGCGCCCTGCTGCGACTGCTGTACGTCGTCCTGCCGGGCCTGCGCTGGGACTGGCGGCCGGTCATGTGGGCCGTGGCCATCGTCACCATGCTGGGCGGTGCGATCGTCGCGATCACACAGACCGACATCAAGCGGCTGCTGGCGTACTCATCGATCGCGCACGCCGGGTTCATCCTGGCGGGTGTCATCGCGACCACGCCCGACGGTGTCTCGTCGGTGCTGTTCTACCTGGCCGCGTACTCGTTCGTGACGATCGGCGCCTTCGCGGTGGTGACCCTCGTCCGCGACGCGGGCGGCGAGGCGACGCACCTGTCCAAGTGGGCCGGCCTCGGGCGCAGGTCTCCACTGGTGGCGGCGGTGTTCGCGGTGTTCCTGCTGGCCTTCGCGGGCATTCCGCTGACGTCCGGCTTCGCGGGCAAGTTCGCCGTGTTCAAAGCGGCGGCGGAGGGCGGGGCCGCACCGCTCGTCGTGATCGGTGTGATCTCGTCGGCGATCGCCGCGTTCTTCTACATCCGCGTCATCGTGCTGATGTTCTTCAGCGAGCCGCGGCCGGAGGGCCCGACGGTGGCGGTGCCGTCGCCGCTGACCATGACGGCGATCGGGGTGGGCGTGGCGGTCACGCTGGTGCTCGGTGTGGCGCCGCAGTACTTCCTGGACCTGGCGGGACAGGCGGGGGTGTTCGTGCGCTGACGTCCGCGTAGGGCTGCGTGGGGTCCGGTCTCCTTCGGGAGCCGGGCCCTACGGCGTTTCCGGGCAGGCGGCTGCCTGCCGAGCCCTGTCGAACGTATGTATGCGTACCGCCTTCATCGGGCGGGACCTGTGGATAAACCGGGGCTGTCGGTGCGGGCGCCTATGGTGGACGCAGTGGTCGAGGCGCGACGCACGGGGGACGCAACGATGGGCGCGACGGGCGGGACGGGTGTGATGACGGAACTGGACGCGGTGACCGGAGCCGGGGCGACCGGGGCCGGGGTCGGCGCGGGCAGTGGTCCCGCCGGGCCCCTCGGCGCCGACGCGAGCGAGGCGCTGGCCGCGCTGCACCGGGTCTTCGGGTACGAGGCCTTCCGCGGTGAGCAGGAAGCGGTCATCGAGCATGTGGTGGCGGGCGGCGACGCCGTCGTGCTCATGCCGACCGGCGGCGGCAAGTCGCTGTGCTACCAGGTCCCGTCCCTGGTCAGGCCGGGTACGGGTGTGGTCGTCTCTCCGCTCATCGCCCTGATGCAGGACCAGGTGGACGCGCTGCGGGCGCTCGGTGTGCGGGCCGGGTTCATGAACTCCACGCAGGACTTCGACGAGCGGCGGATGGTCGAGGCCGAGTTCCTCGCCGGCGAGCTGGACCTGCTGTACCTGGCACCGGAGCGGCTGCGGCTGGAGAGCACGCTCGATCTGCTCTCCCGCGGCAAGATCTCCCTCTTCGCGATCGACGAGGCGCACTGCGTCTCCCAGTGGGGCCACGACTTCCGGCCCGACTACCTGGCGCTGTCCCTGCTCGGTGAGCGCTGGCCGGACGTGCCGCGGATCGCGCTGACGGCGACGGCCACGCACGCGACCCACCAGGAGATCACCCAGCGGCTGAACATGCCGACGGCCCGCCATTTCGTGGCGAGCTTCGACCGGCCCAACATCCAGTACCGGATCGTGCCCAAGGCGGACCCGAAGAAGCAGCTGCTGAACTTCCTGCGCGAGGAGCACGCGGGCGACGCGGGCATCGTCTACTGCCTGTCTCGGAACTCGGTCGAGAAGACCGCCGAGTTCCTCAGCCGCAACGGCATCGAGGCGGTGCCGTACCACGCGGGTCTGGACGCGGGCACGCGTGCGGCCCACCAGTCCCGCTTCCTGCGGGAGGACGGCCTGGTCGTGGTGGCGACCATCGCCTTCGGCATGGGCATCGACAAGCCGGACGTCCGCTTCGTCGCCCACCTCGACCTGCCCAAGTCGGTCGAGGGCTACTACCAGGAGACGGGCCGGGCCGGCCGCGACGGGCTGCCGTCCACGGCCTGGATGGCCTACGGACTGAACGACGTCATCCAGCAGCGCAAGCTGATCCAGTCCGGCGAGGGCGACGAGGCCTTCCGGCGCCGCGCCCAGGCCCACCTGGACTCGATGCTGGCGCTGTGCGAGACGGCCCAGTGCCGCCGGGGCCAGCTCCTCGCCTACTTCGGTCAGGACCCCGACCCGTCCGGCTGCGGCAACTGCGACACCTGCCTGACCCCGCCGGAGACCTGGGACGGCACCATCGCGGCACAGAAGGCGCTGTCGACGGTCGTCCGGTTGCAGCGGGAGCGCGGACAGAAGTTCGGCGCGGTGCAGATCGTCGACATCCTGCTGGGGAAGCGGACCGGCAAGGTCATCCAGTTCGACCACGACCAGTTGTCCGTGTTCGGAATCGGCGAAGAGCTGACCGAAGCCGAATGGCGGGGTGTCATAAGGCAGTTGCTCGCGCAGGGGCTGCTCGCGGTGGAGGGCGAGTACGGCACGCTGGTGCTGACGGAGGCCAGCGGGGCGGTGCTGCGGCGGGAGCGGGACGTGCCGCTGCGCAAGGAGCCGAAGAAGCCTGCGGCATCCCGGTCGGGGTCCTCGTCCTCCGGCTCCGGGCGGGGCGAGCGCAAGGGCAAGGCGGTCGCCGCCGAGCTGCCCGAGGAACTGCTGCCGGCCTTCGAGGCGCTGCGCGCCTGGCGTGCCGAACAGGCCCGCGAGCAGGGCGTCCCGGCCTACGTGATCTTCCACGACGCCACACTGCGCGAGATCGCCACGGTATGGCCGACGTCGGTGGGTGAGCTCGGCGGGATCAGCGGGGTCGGTGAGAAGAAGCTGGCGACGTACGGCGAGGGCGTGCTGGAGGTGCTCGCCTCGCTGGGCGGGCCGGCAGGCTCCGCTCCCGCGAGCGATTCACCCCCGGCCCGGACGGCGTCCGGCCAGGAGCCGGCTCACCCCGCCGGTCAGGACGCGGGCGAGCCGGACCACTGGCCGGAGATGGACGAGGAGCCGGAGCCCGACGACTGGATATAGGGCCGGGCTCCGGCCGGGTCAGACGGTCGCCGCGCCCCACCGGCGAGGGCGCCTCCGAGCAGCCCGCCCGGTCACAGCGCCCGTCCGGCGTAGGCCCTGACATCCGCGTCGGAGTCCGTCGTCGCCGTGGCGAGGGCTGCCCGGGCCTCCTCGGTGGTGCGGTGCCGGGCCAGCGCCAGGACGGCGGCCTTGCGGACGTCGGCGTTGGTGTCGGCCAGGGTCTTGGCGAGGGCCGGGACCGCAACGTCGGCGTCGGCGACGGACAGGGCCGTCGCGGCTCCGGCCCGCACCTGCCAGGCCGGGTCGGACAGCGCGGCCACGGCGCGTGCGGTGAGAGGCGCCGGGCATCCGGTGGTGCCCAGGGACCCGTAGGCCGCTGCCCTCACCAGAGGGTCGGGGTCGTCGAGGAGGCCGGTGAGGGCCGTTTCGATCGCGCCCGCGGTGGGGTCGGTGCCGTCCGGGACATCACCCGCCGGCCGCTCGGCACTCACCGTGGCCATGCCCTTGGCGATCGCGACCCGTACCTCGCGTGAGGGGTCGGAGCCCGCCGCACCGGCCAGTTCGCCGGCGGCGTCGACCGACACCAGAGCGCGTACGGCCTCGATGCGGACGGCGATGTCGGAGTCGGCGAGGGAGTCCGCGAACAGGGCGGCGTCGCCGAGGCGCAGGGCGCGCAGGACGTCAAGGGCCGCCGCGCGGACCACCGGGTCCGGCTCGGCCAGGGCGGCGGCGAGGCCGTCCCGCAGATCGGGCTCGGCCGGGAGCGTCTCGACGAGCTCACGCAGTGACGCGGCCGCTGCGGCACGTACCTCGGCGGCGGTGTCGCGCAGGGCGGCGGCGAGCGCGGTGCCCGTCCCGGGCGGCAGTGTCTCGGTGAGCACGGCGACGGCCTCGCGGCGGACGGCGGGCGCGGGGTCCGTCAAGTAGGGCCGAAGAGCGTCGAGTTCGGGCTCCTCCTCGGCCAGGGCGACGAGTTCGAGCAGGCGGGCGGAGGACTCCTCACCGGAAGGGGCGGTGACCGAAGTCTGCGGCGCCGGAGTGGGCTCCGGATCGGCCGTTCCCACCGGGGCCGCGACCGGCGCCACGTCCCGCGGGCCGGCCATGGCCACATGCTCGGCGTGCACCTCGCCGAGGACACGAGACGGACCGCCGACGGGGTCGAAACCGTCGACGGGAACGAGATAGGGAGCCACGGGCCGTGCCGTGAACTCCATCGCACCGGAGGGGGACTTGTGCAGATCGAGGTGGTGGAACCAGGACGCGTCGTCACGCCGGGGGTGGTCGAGGCGCTCGTGGTAGAGGCCCCAGCGGGACTCCGTGCGGGCCAGGGAGGAACGCGCGGCCATCTCCGCGCAGTCACGGATGAAGGTGACCTCGGCACAGCGCATCAACTCGTGCGCGGTGCGGGCGCCCATCTCGGCGATGTCGGTGTGCATCCGCTGGAACGCCTCCAGGGCCAGCGACAGCCGGGCACCGGACTTGGGCGGGGCCACGTAGTCGTTCACGAAGCGGCGCAGCTTGTACTCGACCTGGGGCTGCGGCGGGCCGTCGGGGTTGCGCAGCGGGCGGTAGATCAGCTCGTGCGCCTCGCGCAGCTGGTCACCCGGCAACTCCCCGTCGTAGGCCTGGTACTGGGACGCGTCCGCGCCTGCCAGGTCACCGAAGACGAACGCGCCGATCATGTAGTTGTGCGGCACGCAGGCCAGGTCGCCGGCCGCGTACAGCCGCGGGACGGTCGTGCGGGCGTGGTCGTCCACGCGGACGCCGGAGGCCGAGTGCCCGCCGCACAGGCCGATCTCGGAGATGTGCATCTCGATGTCGTGGGTGCGGTAGTCGTGGCCGCGCCCGGAGTGGAAGGTGCCGCGGGTGGGGCGCTCGGTGGAGTGCAGGATCGTCTCCAGGGCCGAGACCGACTCCTCGGGAAGGTGGCTCAGCTTCAGGTAGACGGGGCCCCGGTCGGACGCCACCTCGGCGGCGAACTCGGCCATCATCTGGCCCGACCAGTAGTCGGAGTCGACGAAGCGTTCGCCGTGCCGGTTGACCTGGTAGCCGCCGAAGGGGTTGGCGACATAGGCGCAGGCCGGGCCGTTGTAGTCCTTGATCAGCGGATTGATCTGGAAGCACTCGATGCCGGTGAGCTCGGCGCCCGCGTGGTAGGCCATGGCGTAGCCGTCGCCCGCGTTGGTGGGGTTCTCGTAGGTGCCGTAGAGGTAGCCGGAGGCGGGCAGGCCGAGGCGGCCGCAGGCGCCGGTCGCGAGGATCACCGCGCCCGCGCGGACCTGGACGAACTGTCCGGTGCGGGTGTTGAAGCCGGCCGCGCCCACGGCCTGCCCCCCGGCGGTGAGGACGCGCACCGGCATGACCCGGTTCTCGATGCGGATCCTCTCCCGCATCTCGCGCCGCCGCAGCTGCCGGTAGAGGACCTTCTTGACGTCCTTGCCCTCGGGCATGGGAAGGACGTACGAGCCGGAGCGGTGCACCTGGCGGACCGCGTAGTCGCCGTGTTCGTCCTTCTCGAACTTCACGCCGTAGGACTCCAGCCGCTGCACCATGCCGAAGCCGCGGGTGGCGGTCTGGCGGACGGTGGACTGGTCGACGATGCCGTCGTTGGCGCGGGTGATCTCGGCGACGTAGTCGTCGGGTTCGGCCCGGCCCGGGATGACCGCGTTGTTGACGCCGTCCATGCCCATGGCGAGCGCGCCGGAGTGACGGACGTGCGCCTTCTCCAGCAGCAGCACGTTCGCGCCGTGCTCCGCGGCGGTCAGGGCGGCCATGGTGCCGGCGGTGCCGCCGCCGATGACGAGGACGTCGCAGGTCAGTTCCTCGGCGTCGGCGAGAGGCGGGACGGCCAGGGGGGTGTCCGCAGGGGGGTTCACGGAGGTGGTCACCGGGGTGCCTTTCACGTACCGAGCGAGGTGAGGACGTCGCGCCGCAGGGCCACGCGCGCCGGGTCGTCATGTGCGCCGCGCTCGCGCGGGCGGGGGATGTCCCGGACGGCCACGAGGCCGCCCGCGCCGAGCAGGGCCACGCGGTCGCCGAGGAACAGGGCCTCGTCCACGTCGTGGGTGACGAAGACGACGGTGGCGCCCGTGCCCTGGAGCACCTCCACCAGCAGGTCCTGCATCCCCGCGCGGGTCTGCGCGTCGAGCGCGCCGAACGGCTCGTCCATCAGGACGGCGCGCGGGCGTCCGGCCAGGGCGCGGGCCAGCTGGACGCGCTGGCGCTGCCCGCCGGAGACCCGGTGCGGCAACTGCCGTGCCTGCGAGCCGAGTCCGACCCGCTCCAGCCAGGCCTGGGCCTGCTCCCGGCGCTCGGCGCGGGACACACCGCGGATGGCTAGGGGGAGTTCGACGTTGGCGCGCAGGGTGCGCCAGGGGAGCAGGGCGTCCTCCTGGAAGACCAGCGCCCGGTCGGCCGAGGGGCCGGTGAGCGGGTGCCCGTCCTGGGCGATCTCGCCGGCGAGCGGCGGCAGCAGGCCGGCCAGGGTGCGCAGCAGGGTCGACTTGCCGCAGCCCGAGGGGCCGACGACGGTGAGGATCTCGCCGGGGGCGATGTCCAGGTCGACCGCGTCCAGGGCGGTCGCGCCGGGGCGGCCGAGCGAGGCGCCGGTGAGGCTGAGGCGGGTGCCGCGCACCGGGACGGCGCCCGCGGCGGTCCCGGACGAGGTGTTCCGGGCGGTGTCGGACGCGGTGTCCGGGGCGGCGCCGGCGGTCTGGGACGAGGTGTTCCGGGCGGTGTCGGACGCGGTGTCCGGGGCGGCGCCGGCGGTCTGGGACGCGGTGTTCCGGGCGGTGTCGGACGGCGTGTCCGGGGCGGCGCCGGGCGGGGTGTTCGGGACGGTCTCAGACGAGGTGCTCATCGCGTGCCTCCTCGGATCGTGCCCCGCCGGGGACGGCGGCGGGGGCGGCGGGGGCAGGGGCGGCCGGTGCCGGCTTCCCGGACCGGGCGGGCCGGGGCGGCCGGGCACCGGGCATGTACGCGGTGCGGGGCAGCCAGCGGGTGAGGCGGCGGCCCAGGAGTTCCACGGCGGTGGAGGTGAGCCAGCCGAGCACGCCGATGGTGACCATTCCGACGAACACGCCGGGGTAGTCGACGACGGTGTAGTCCTGCCAGGTGCGGTAACCGACGCCGTACTGGCCGGAGATCATCTCGGCGGAGATCACACAGATCCACGAGACGCCGATGCCGACGGACAGCCCGCCGAACACGCCGGGCAGGGCGCCCGGCAGGACGACCGAGCCGAGGATCCGCCACCGGCCGCCGCCCATGGTGCGCACGGCCTCCTCCCACACGGGCGTCAGGGCGCGCACCGCGTGCCGGGTGGACACCAGGACGGGGAAGAAAGCGGCGGCGCAGGTGATGAAGACGATGCCCTGCTCGTTGGAGGGGAACAGCAGGATCGCGACGGGCACCAGGGCGATGGCCGGGATCGGGCGGATCACCTCCAGCACCGGGCCGAGCAGGTCCTCGGCGAGACGCGAGCGCGCCACGAGCACGCCCGTGGCCACACCGAGGACGGCGGCCAGCAGGAAGCCGGTGAGGATCCGGGTGAGGCTGTCGGTGAGGTCCGTCCAGTAGTCCGGCCCGGACACCCGGGCGGCGAAGGCCCGGGCCACGTCGGTGACCGTCGGGAACTGCGAGAAGCGCAGCCACAGGTCGACGTTCAGGCTGGTCAGCGCCTGCCACAGGCCGAGGGCGGCGACCAGCGACAGGACGCGGAGCGCATACCGCCTCACGAGGCCCGCTCCAGAGCGTCGGCGTAGGAGACGACCCGCGCTCCGCCGTGTCCGGCGATGTAGGCCTGCGCGGTGTCGGGCGCGACGAAGGGCAGCAGCCGGTCGCCGTCGGCCACCCACACGGCCTTGTCGGCGAACCAGAGGGTGCCGGTGGTGGTGTCGGGGACGTAGGCGGCACGCAGGTCGTCACGGTGACCGGCGACGTAACGCAGCAGCTCGGAGGGGGAGTCGAACGTGACGGTCTTGGAGGCGCCCTTGGGCCAGGCCTCGCTCGCGGCCGGTGCCGGCTTCGTGGCGAGATGCTTGGTGTACGCCGTCGTTCCGAGGGCCTTCTTCACGTACCGGTCGTCGACGAAGGAGTCGACGTCCACGTCGCCGGTGAGCTTGGCCGACTTGAGGATCGAGACGTCCTGCTTCAGCGCGGAGACGAGCTGGGGCTTGATGGCCGGGTCGAAGGTGGCGATGCCGTGATCGCCGTTGTAGAGGTAGACGACCTCGGCGGGCAGGCCCGTCGCCTTCGCGACCTTCTCGGCGGCGTCCACCGGGTGCTCGTTCAAGTAGTCGGTCGCCTCCGCCTGGGCCTTCAGGAACGCCTCCAGCACGGCCGGGCGCTGCTTCGCGAAGTCCTCGCGGGCGGTGACGCCGTGGAAGGTGGGCAGGTTCAGCCGGGCGCCGTCGTAGATCGCCTTCGCCTTGCCCTGGAAGGCGAGCAGGCCCGGCCAGGCGACGAACTGGGACAGGGCGTCCGTGCTGCCGGCCGCGAGGGCGGAGGCGCCGACGGACGGCTGCTGGTTGAGCTTCTCGATGCCGCCGTTCGGATCGATGCCGGCCCGCTGCAGGGCCCGTACGAGGGTGCCGTCGGCGGCCGAGCCGACGCTCGTGGAGACCTTCTTGCCCTTCAGGTCCTTCAGGGAGGCCAGCTTGGAGTCCGGCGCGGTGACGATGGTGTTGAGGCCGCCGCGGAGGTTGTAGCCGGTGACCGAGACCAGGCGGGTGGGGCTGTTCAGCTGCTTGCCGCGGGCCGCGTTGATGAGGAGCGGGAAGTCGCCCATCGAGCCGATGTCGATCTTCCCGGCGGTCATCTGGGCGGTGATGGGCGCGCCGGTGGCGTAGTCCTGCCAGTCGACCTTGTAGTGGACGCCGTCGTGCAGGGCGTTGAGCTGCTTCTCGAAGGAGCCGAGGGAGCGCAGCAGGGTGCCCGCCGTGACGGTGTTGATCGTTCGGGACTGGTAGCCGACGGTGACGGTGACCGTGGAGCCGCTGCCCGCCTCCGCGTCACCGCCGCAGGCGCTGAGCGGGAGCAGGAGGACGACGGCGGATATCGCGACTGCTGTGCGTCGCGTGGTGGTTCGGGACATGACGGTTTCGGCCTCTCACCGGAGCAGATAGGGCATGTTGACCGTGACGGCTCCGGTGGGGCAGCGGGCCGCGCACGGGCCGCAGTACCAGCACTCGTCGACATGCATGTAGGCCTTGCCGTTGCGCTCGTCGATGGCGAGGGAGTCCAGCGGGCACATGTCCACGCAGAGCGTGCAGCCGTCGATGCACTTCGACTCGTCGATGGTCACGGGCACGTCGGCCCGCTGGGGCGCCAAGGGCATGGCTGTCTCCAGGGATGTGCGCGAGCGGGTTGGCTACCGGTTCCGGTGCAGCAGGCCGCTCATGGTGATGCGGTCGCCGCGGAAGCGGATGAACTCCAGGTCGACCGGGCGGCCGTCCGCGAGGTGGGTGAGGCGTTCCAGCATGAGGACGGCGGCGCCGCGCGGGGCCTCGAGCACGGCGGCCGAGTGAGTGTCCGCGCTGACCGCTTCCAGAGTGATCTCGGCGTGGCCGAGGCGCTGGCCGGTGACGGCTTCCAGGAGGCGGAAGACGTCGGTGTTCTCCAGATCGGCGCCGAGCAGGTCGGTGCCGATGTCGAGGGGGATGTAGGTGAGGTCGAGGGACAGGGGCAGTCCGCCGAGCCTGCGCAGGCGTTCGATGTAGAGGACGTCGGTGCCGGGCGCGAGCCCGAGACGGTCGGCGACCGGCGCGGGTGCCGGGGCGGGGCCCATGGTGCGGACCTCGTTGGTGACCCGGCCGTGCTCGCGGAGGGTCTCCGCCAGGCCCATCAGGCGGTCGAGGCCGTGGGGGTACTTGTGGGCCACGACCACGGTGCCGACACCGGGCTGACGCTCCACGAGGCCCTCGGCCCGCAGCAGGTCGAGTGCCTCGCGGACCGTGTTGCGGCTCGCGCCGTACTCGGTGGCGAGGGTCGACTCGTGCGGGAGGACCCCGTCGGGGAAGGCACCGGTGAGCAGCAGTCGCCGGAGCAGGTCCGCCAGCTGCCGTGCCCGGTCGGCGCGCAGCCGTCGCCGCGCGCGGTGGGCGGCGACGGTGGTCGCGGCTCCCTGTCCGGCGTGGTCTCGGATGCGGTCACTGGGCATGGTTCGGACCATACCTATCCGATAGGAAAAGTGGTGTTGCAGGAATGTTGCGCCACCAGGAATGTGACGCGTCCGACGAGTGAGCTGGCCGTTTGGCCGGCCCCTGACCGGATCCGCCACCGACCGCCCGGCCGGTGCGGCTCCTACAGGCGGCCGCCTCTCGGCCGGCGCCGCTCCGACAGCCCGC
>NZ_JBIBAF010000008.1:76494-219855 GCF_042899705.1 Streptomyces sp. NPDC013187
CCGTCTCCTGGCCTATGCGGCTCCTACAGGCGGCCGCCTTTCGGCCGGCGCCGCTCCGACAGACCGCCGTCTCCTGGCCTATGCGGCTCCGACAGGCGGCCGCCTTTCGGCCGGCGCCGCTCCGACAGACCGCCGTCTCCTGGCCTATGCGGCTCCGACAGCCCGCCGTCACGCGGCCGATGCGGCTACGACAGCGCCGTCAGGCCCGGCGCGAACGCGATCAGCAGGGGCACCAGCGGCACCAGCGCGGCCGTCGTGGTGGTCAGGGCCCGGTGCCGGCGGCCCAGCCGGGGCGGCGGTTCCAGGAGCCGGTCGACCCGCTCGCCCAGCAGGCGGTGGCTGGAGGCGCAGGAAAGGACACCGCGGTGCTGGTTGAGCTCGATCAGGGCCAGGGCCGTGGTCAGGTGGCCGCAGCGGCGGGAGGCCGTGTCGTCGGCGGCCAGTTCGACCAGGCGGTGGGTCTGGTCGCAGAAGTGGGCGAACAGCGGGATGCGGGGGAAGCCGGTGGCCAGGGCGGTGGACAGGTGCAGCAACCAGTCGTGGCGGGCGCGGGCGTGGCCCCGCTCGTGGGTGAGGACGGCGTCGAGCTGGTGGCCGGTCAGACGGTGCAGGGCGCCCGTGGTGACGATCAGCTGGGGCGGGTGGCCGGGCATCCACCAGGCGTCCGGGTACTCGTCCTCCAGGACCAGCAGCGGACCCCGGGCCGCGGGCAGGCCGGCCGGCAGGTCGGGGGCGCGCTCACGCAGATGGGCCCGGGCCCGGGCCCGGCGTCGCCGCGCCTCGACGAGTTCCCGGGCGAGCATCGCGGTGGTCCAGGCGGCGCCGCAGGCCAGCAGCAGGGTGAGCGCGGCGGCCCACGGCGGTGCGGCGGACAGGTCGTACGCCGCGGTCACCGCCGGGGGTGCCGGCGCGAAGAGCTGCGCGCGGACGGTGCCGAAGACGGCGGCGGCGCCCAGGGAGAGCGCCGTCACGCACGCCAGCAGGACGGTGGCGACGAGGCATTGCCATACCCACAGCGCGACCACCGGTTCCCGCTCGGGCCACGACGCCCGGGTCAGCGCACGGGGAACGGGGACGGCGGCCGTCACGGCGACGGCGCTCAGCAGGAGCAGGCAGACGGTCATGGCCACGGGCTCCGGTTCCTCGTCACAAGAGGGGCGGCTACGGATCGTGCGGGGGAGGGCGGTCGCCGAGCGCACCGATGGCCACGACGAGCGTGGCGGACGTGCGGGCACACCGCCCCGCGCCCAGTATGACGGGCCGGGCGGTGTGCGTCAGGGGTCGAACGACATCCGAACGGGACGAGCACCGACGGAGGGAACCGGAAAGGACGCCGGCCGACTGTCCCCCGGCCGGTTCCGAGGACTCGGACCGTCGCCGGACGGGACGAGGCCCCACCCGGACTCAGCCCTGGACCACCCGCCCGGTCACCTCGCCGAGCCCCACCCGCACACCGTCGGGTCCCGGGGCCCAGGCCGTAAGGGTCACCTCGTCGCCGTCCTCCAGGAACGTGCGCTTGCCGTCGGGGAGTTCGAGCGGATCGCGGCCGTTCCAGGTCAGCTCCAGCAGGGAGCCGCGCTCCCGTTCCGCCGGGCCGCTGACCGTGCCGGAGCCGTAGAGGTCGCCGGTGCGCAGGGAGGCGCCGTTGACGGTCATGTGGGCCAGCTGCTGGGCGGCCGTCCAGTACATCGTGGAGAAGGGGGGCTCGGAGACGACGTGGCCGTTGACGGCGACGCTGATCCGCAGGTCGTAGCCGCCGGGTTCCTCGTCGCTGTCGTCCAGGTACGGCAGCAGCTCGTGCGTCCGGGCCGGAGGCGCCACGAGAGCCTCCTCCAGGGCGTCCAGCGGGGTGATCCACGCCGACACCGACGTGGCGAAGGACTTGCCGAGGAACGGGCCGAGGGGCACGTACTCCCAGGCCTGGATGTCGCGCGCGGACCAGTCGTTGAGCAGGCACAGCCCGAACACGTGCTCGCGGAAGTCGCCGAGGGCCACCGGCGCGCCCATCCGGGAGGGCACGCCGACGACGAAACCGACCTCGGCCTCGATGTCCAGGCGGACGGACGGCCCGAACACGGGAGCGGCGTCGGCGGGGGCCTTGCGCTGGCCGGACGGCCGCGGGACCTCCGTGCCGGAGACGACGACCGTGCCGGAGCGGCCGTGGTAGCCGATGGGCAGGTGCTTCCAGTTGGGGGTGAGGGAGTCCTCGGCGTCGGGCCGGAACATCTGCCCGACGTTCCGGGCGTGGTTCTCGGAGGCGTAGAAGTCGACGTAGTCCGCGACCTCGAACGGCAGGTGCAGGGTCACCGACGACAGGGGGTGGAACAGCGGTGCGACGGTCTCGCGGTGGGACGGCACGGTCACCCAGGCGGTCAGCGCCCGGCGGACGTCCGACCAGGCCGTGCGGCCGGCGGCCAGCAGCGGGTTGAGGGTCGGCTGCGCGAGCAGGGAGGCGTACGGCGAACCGAGCGCGTGGGCCGCGGCGCCCGCGTCCAGCACGTGGTCGCCGAGCCGGACGCCCACGGTCCGGTGGGACGAGCCGGGCAGGGAGAACACGCCGTACGGCAGGTTGTGCGGGCCGAAGGGGTCGCCCTCGGGGACATCGAAGGGGGGCATCGGGTGCTGCCTCGCTTTCGGGTGTGCCATGTCGTCGCCACGTGTTCGTGGTCGTACCACACGTTACGGGTGACGCGCCGGTCCTGGGCAGAGTCCGAGGAGGCGGAGCCGGGCGAACGGGGCAGGTGGGCCCGGGTGGGACCGGACGGGGCGACTCCGGCGCGGCGGACGGGACGTCACATTCGTGCGTGCCGGAAGTTATCCACAGGACGCGACGCAATCTTGACGGAGCGGTGCGAACGGGGCGACTCTGGGCGGGTGCCGGAAGGCCTCGGGGAGGGGGCTTTCCCACGGCACATCTGGGGGGCGGATGGCCATAGGGGAGGCCGGTCCGGGTTCGGTACGGCGTGGTGCACAGCCGAAGCGGCTGGAAGAGACCATGCGCGTCCGGCTCGGCCGGGAATGTGTGTACGTACCGTCGTGCCGCTTCGGGCTGTACGTGGCGCTGCGCCACTGGTGCCCACCCGGCGGACGGGTGCTGATGTCGCCGGTCAACGACGACGTGATCTTCTTCGTCGTGCTCGCGGCCGGACTGCGACCGGTACAGGCGCCGTTGAACCCGCTCGACGCGTCCATCGACATCGATGCCGTGCCGGACGAGGTGTGGGGCTCGGTGTCGGCCGTGCTCACGACGAACCTGTACGGGAACCCGGACCCGGCGCCGCGCCTCAGGCAGAAGTGCGACGCACTGGGGATCCCGCTGTTCGAGGACGGGGCGCACGCCATCGGCAGCCGGGTGGGGGACCGGCCGGTCGGCGCGTGGGGCGAGGCATCCGTGTTCAGCCTGTCCAAGCACGTCGGCGCCAAGGCCGGAGGCATGCTCTCGCTCGCCGATCCGGGGTTACGGGAGGCGGTGGAGAAGACCTGCGAGGGACTGCTCGCGCCACGCCGGGCGAGCGCCGAACTCGCCTATCTGCTCCGGCCGTACGCGGAGGCGGCGGTGCGCGGGCTGCGGCTGCGGCGCGCCGCCTGGGCCGCGATCCGGTTGCTGGGGCTGGCGGACCGCGAGGAGATCCGGATGCCGCTGCGCCCGGACGAACTCGCCCTCGCCGCCCGCCACACGCCCGGGCTCGACGCCCACCACCCGTGGGTGCGCGTCGACATGCACGACTACCGCCTGAAGCCCGGTCGGCTGAGGCTGCGGCGCATCGGCCACAAGCTCGACCGGCTGGACGACGTGCTGGATGCCTGCCGGGCGGGCACGGAACTGCTGCTGTCCACCCCCTGGGCGAAGCCGCGCGACGGCCACGGGACGCAGCCGCTGTTCCGAGTGCCGCTGTTCGTGGCCGACCGGGACGCGGCGGTGGCGGCGCTGGCGCGACAGGGCATCGTCGTCGGCTATCTCTACGACCCGCCTCTGGACGACTACGCGGGTGCGGAGTTCACCGACCCCTCACCGGCCCCCGAGGCCGCCCGCTGGTTCGCGCGGCACGCGCTGCCCGTGGACCCGCTGCGGGCGCGGACGGCCATCGAGGTGCTGGAGCGGTCAGGGGCGCAACCGGCCCCGGCACCGGGAGAGCCGCCCGACGACCGGCCGACACCGGGAGGGCTGGGACGCTCCCGTGGCTGAGATCCAGGTGCACGAGCCCGCCGCCGCGCGTACCGACGGCGGCGGGCCGAAGCCTGCCGACAGCGACCTCACCCACGACTCGCTGTTCAAGAACGCCTACTTCCTCATGCTCAGCACCGGCGTCTCGGCCGTGCTGGGCCTGGGGTTCTGGCTGGTGGCCGCCCGCTACTACACGGAGGAGGCCGTCGGCCAGGGCTCGGCCGCGATCGCAGCCATGCGGCTGCTCGCCAGCATCACGGCGACGACGATGATCGGCGCCGTCGTCCGCTTCGTCCCGCGCGCGGGACGCGAGACCGGACGGCTGGTGTGGGGCACGTACGTGGCCAGTTCGCTGGTCGTGGCGCTCGCCGCCGCCGTCTTCCTGCTCACGCTCGACGCGTGGGGAGCGTCCTACGCCCCTCTGGGCACGCCCATGGCGGGCGCGGTGTTCGTCGCGGCCTGCGTGGCCTGGGCGTTGCTCACCCTCCAGGACGGGGTGCTCACCGGGCTGCGCAAGGCGGAGTGGGTGCCCGCCGGGAACGCCGTCTTCTCGGTCGGGAAGCTGGCCCTCCTGGCCGTCTTCGCCGGCACGCTGCCGGTCCTCGGCATCTTCGTCTCCTGGGCGGTGGCGATCGCCTTCTCCACCCTGCCGCTGGGCTGGCTGATCTTCCGTCGGCTCATCCCGCGCCAGGCGGCGGCCGACCGTGACAAGGAACCCCCGAAGATCCGGGACATGGGCCGCTTCCTGGCCGGGGACTCGCTGGGCGCCCTGTTCAGCCTCGCGATGATCAACCTGCTGCCGGTGATGGTCGCGGTCCGCTTCAGCGCCGCCGAGAACGGCTACTTCTACGTGGCCTACACCGTCGGCGGCACGATGGAGTTCATGGCCATCAACATGGCCTCGTCGCTCACCGCGCACGCCTCGCACGACCCGCGCCAGCTCGCCGACGGCGTCCGGGGCGCCCTGCGGCGCATGACACTGCTGCTGGTCCCGGTCGTGGCCGTGCTGGTCGTCTTCGCCCCGCAGATCCTCACGCCCTTCAGCCCGGACTACGCCGAGCACGGCTCGACCGTGCTGCGGCTGCTCGCCCTGGGCGCACTGCCGCGGGTGGTGGTGGAGCTCTACATCGGCGTACTGCGCGTCCAGGGGCGCACGGGTGTGCTGGCCGCGCTCCAAGGGGCCATGTGCGCCCTGGTGCTGGGCAGTGCGGCCATGTTGTTCACCCCGTCCGGGATCGCAGGCGCCGGCTGGGCGGTGCTGCTGAGCATGACGCTGATCGCCGTCGTCTCCATGGCCGGACTGCGCGCGGCCCTGCGCCACGACGACAGCACCCCCGCCGTGCGTCCACCGGCCGGCCCCGCCTACGGCACCCACTGGGCGAAACTCAACGCCACCGCCGGATACGGCACGACCTGGGCCCGCCGGGCCGCCTACCAGTCCAAGGACGGCGACCAGGACACGGTCACGCTGTTCATCGGGCGCCCCGGGTACGAGCGCGAGGCGCTGCAGGCCGACACACTGGCGCTCATCGTGCGGCCGGACGGACCGACCGGGGAACCATCGCCCCCCGAGCCGGGGGAACCGGACCCTGAGCCACCGGAGCGCCGCCTGAGGGGTGCCCTGTGGAGCCTGCTCGGTGTCGCCGTCGTCTTCTTCTGGGCCCCGCTGCGGGACCTGCCGTGGCTCGACCGGGCGTCCGAAGCGGCCCTGACCGGCCGTCAGTTGCTGGGGGGCCTGCCCCTGCCGTCGCTCACCGCGGGCGGCCTGCTGCTCGTGGTGTTCGTCGCCGCCGTCACGCTGAGCACCCGGCGCGACCCGTGGTTGCCCGGCACGGCACTGTGCGCCGTCCTGTGCGCCCTGTACGCCGCACCGGTCGCCCTCGGACGGGAACCGGGGCCGGTGCACGGGGCGTTGTACGAGAAGACGGCCGGCTTCCTGGCGGACGCGGTGGGGCTCGACGGGCCCGAGCCGCTGCTGCGCTGGGCGCCGCCGGTCTGCCAGCTGCTGTGTCTCGTACCGCTGGGGCTGCTGCTCGCGAGCGCGGGCGCGCGGCTGACGTGGCCGGGGCGCTGGGGGGTTCTGTATCTCGTCGCGGTCGGCGGCTGGGTGTGGCGCGACGCGCTCGCACCCCTCGCGCCGCCCCTGCTCGTCGCCCTCACGCTGCTCCTGCTGCTCCACCGCGCCGCGTCGGCGTGGGCGCGCTCCCGCACCACGGCCTCAACCGGCCCCCTGGCCCACCGAACGGCCGACGGACCAACGACCGGCCGGCCCCGCGACTGATCACACCCGAAGCCGAACCGAAAGCCGAACCGAAGCCGAAAGCCGAAAGCCGAACCGAAGCCGAAAGCCGAACCGAAGCCGAGACCGAACCGAGCTCAGGCCCCACCGGAGCCGCACAGAGCCGAAGAGAGCAACAGCCAGGGGGGAACCACCGTGCGTCCGCCAGTCACACCGAGGGAGAGATCCACGCCGGAACCCACACCCGCACGGGACGGCGCGAACACCCCCGCCGGCGGCCCCGAGACGGCCAGCCAGTCCTCCAGCCCCTCCTCCTCGGAGTCGTCCAGCCCCGCCCATGAGCCCGTGACGGATCTGTCCGACCTGCCCCCGGCCCGGTCCGGGCGCAGCGCACTGGCCTGGCCCGCTGTTCCGCTGCTCGTCGCGCTCGCGCTCTGGGCGTACGCCGTGCGGCACACCGACGTCTCCCGGCTCGACGACTACGGTCTGGTCAGCGCGCTGCACCCGACGTTCTGGGCGGGGCTCGCGGTGCTCACCACCGGCTTCTGGTTCACGGTCCGCGACGCGCGCCGCCCGGCGGCCTGGTCGGCGGCGTACGTGCTGGGTCTGCTGGTGATGGAGCGGGCCACCCAGGCCGTGCTCTACCCGACCCCGCTGTACGCGTGGGCGTGGAAGCACGAAGCGGTCATCGACCATCTGCTGACGGCCGGCGGTCTGCAGACGGCCGATCAGGTCGGGGACATGGCGGTGTACGACCAGTGGCCGGGCTTCTTCGCCGCCCAGGCCGCCCTGCAGCGGCTGCTGGGCGTGGACTCGACGGCGATGTTCATGGCCTGGTGGCCTCTGGTCTCCAGCCTGATGCTGCTGCTCCCGCTGCTGCTGATCTACCGCACCTTCACCGAGGACCGGCGGCTGATCTGGACCTCGGTCTGGCTCTTCTACGTCGCCAACTGGGTCGGCCAGGACTACTTCTCCCCCCAGTCCGTGGCGTACGCGCTGCATGTGGGTGTGCTCGCGGTCGTCCTGCGGCGCTTCGGCCGGTCCGCCGTGCGGCGCGGACAGCCGCGGCAGGCGGTGTGGACGGTGGTGATCACCGTCATGATCGTGGCGATCGTCATCTCCCACCAGCTCACCCCGGGCATGCTGGTCGTCTGCCTGCTCGCCCTGTGCCTGAGCCGCCGCTACCGCGACTGGGTCCCGGTCGTCACGACCGTCGTGATCTTCCTGGCCTGGTGCCTCACGGCCGCGCTGCCGTTCCTGTCCGCCGCGATGCCGGACATGATCCGCTCCATCGGCGATGTCGGCGCCAACGTCGAGACGGGCTACGGCGCCACCCCGACCGGCACCGGGGCGATCGCGACGTCCTGGGCGGCCCGGCTGCTGTCCGGTTCGGTCCTGCTGCTCGCGGCCGTCGGCGTGTGGCGCCAGCGGGTGCTGCGCCACCGCGCCCGGCCCCTGCTGCTGGTCGCGGCGGCCCCGCTGCCGATGTTCGCGGCGAGCAGCTACGGCAGCGAGATGATCTTCCGGGTGCTGCTGTTCATGCTGCCCGGGGCGGCCTTCTTCGCCGCCGCGGCACTGCTGCCCAAGGTCCGCACACTGGCCGCCGACGCCGCAGCGCAGGGGACCGGCGACCGGCAGGCCACCGGCACCGCCAAGGCCCGCCGGTGGGGCATCGGCACCTGGGTGCCGCTGGCCGCGCTGCTCGGCGGAACCCTGGCGTTCGTCCCCGCCTACTCCGGCAAGGACCGGATCAACTACTTCCCGCCCCAGGAAGTGGCCCTCGTAAGGCAGCTCTTCGACCAGGCACCCGACGGCTCGCTGGTCGTGGCGGCCAACCGCAACTACCCCGACGCGTACGCCGAGTACTGGAGCGTCGACCACTACTGGTTCCTCGACGACGGCCGCGGTCACGTCGACCAGATCGTCAAGAGCCCCGCCGCGACTCTCGCGCGGGACATGGCCGGCGTGGAGCGGCCCGCCCGGGCCTACTTCCTGCTCACCCAAGGACAGGTGGCCAATTCCGAGATGAACGGGCAGCTCGACCACGCGCAGCTGCAGCGCATCCAGAAGTCCGTCGCCGCATCGCCGAGGTTCCGGCTCGTGGCGGAGAACAGCGCCGGATGGCTTTACGTACTGAAGCAGTCAGAGGGAGCGGAGCGATGACACCGCAGGAACTCGTGGTCCGCATGCTGCCCCCGTTCGGCGGCTGGCTGGCGCTGGCGGCGCTCGCCCTGCCCGGCGGATCACCGCTGCGCGGCGCCGCGGTCGTGCTCTTCCTGGCGGCCGGGCCGGGCGCGGCCGTGGTCAGAGTCTGCGCCCCCGCCCTGGGAGCACGGCCCGCCGAGGGGCCCGTGGAGCGCCGGGACCCGGACTTCGCCCGCCACTCCGACCTGCTGGAACGGCTGATGCTGACGCTGTTCCTGAGCATCGGCGCCGTGATGCTCGTCGCGACCGTGCTGATCGCCACGCACACCTTCAGCGCGCAGCGGGTGCTGCTGACGCTGACGCTGCTGACCACACTCACCGCGTTCTGCCCGCCGCTGCGCGCCTCCCCGCAGCCGAGGACGACACCGAGGACACCGAAGGGTTCCGCTCAGTGAGGTTCAACCGCCCCCACCGTCCCTTTCGCCGCACGCCGAGCACGACCGGAGGACAGCACCGAAAAGATCCGCACCAGGCGCAGGCCGCCGGCCCGTTGGCATCGAGCCGCCGCCGACTGCTGATCACGTCCGCCACAGTCGTCAGCGCGGTCCTGGTAGCCGTACTCGCCCTGCGGAACGCCTCCGGACCGCAGGAGCAGGGAGCAGCCGGGTCCCGGGCGGACTGCCGCCCGACAGCCCTTCTGGAACCGCCCTGCGGCGCCTGGTTCGGGGCGTTCGTGCCGCACGAGCGTGACGATCTGCCGGAGAAGGTGCGCGCCTACGAGAAGCACGTGGGCCGGAAGCTGGACATCGTGTACACGTACCACGACATGTCCCTGCCCTCGGGCACCCGGCGGGAGGGCCGGCTGCTCACCCCGGAGGAGCGGCGCGTCGGCGAGGACCGCCTGCTGCTGCTCTCCTGGGAGAGCAAGTGGTGGGGCGGCACGAAGCGGCAGCAGCCGACCTGGAAGCAGATCGCGGCCGGCGAGCTGGACGACAGGGTGATCGACGTCCAGGCCCGGCGCATCAAGGACTACGGCAAGAAGGTGTTCCTCTCCTTCGACCTGGAGATGGACACCCGCACCCCGGCGAGCGGCACTCCCGGCGACTACGTGAAGGCCTACCGGCACATCCACGACCGGTTCCGCGCCCTGGGCGTGGACAACGTGGTGTGGACGTGGATCACCACCGGATACCTCGACCACGCCGACGAGATGGAGAAGATGTACCCGGGCGACGACTACGTCGACTGGATCGGCTACAACCAGTACAACTACTACCGCTGTCACGACGCGGGCTGGCTGACCTTCGCGCAGACGCAGCACGCCACGCACGACTGGATCCGCGCGAACATCTCCGACGACAAGCCGCTGATGCTCTCCGAGTTCGGCACCGCTGCGGACGCGAACCGCCCGCAGCGGCAGGCCGAGTGGTACGCGCAGGTGCCCGGGGTGCTGAAGGGCCTGGACGGCGTCAAGGCCGCCCTCCAGTGGAACTACCGCGACCCCGGACCGCACTGCGACCTCGCGGTGGCGAACGGCGCGGCCTGGGACAGCCTGCGCAAGGCCGTCTCCGACCCGTACCTCAACCAGCCGCTGCGGTGACCCCCGCCGGGGTCAGCCGGCGAACTCGGGCCCGTGGAGCACGGCACGGGCCCGCCGGTACCACCGCCACGCGATGGTCTTCGGCCCGTCCCGGTACGGCGCGACCCGCGCGCCCGCCCCGGCGAGCCAGCCCTCGACATCGGCGACGGTGTGGGTACGCCGGACGATGAGCCGCGCGATGCGGTACCGCTCGTCGCGGTCGGAGCTGAGCGCGTGCCGCACGGCGGTCGCCGTCTCGTAGCCCGCCCGGGCCGACATGGCCCGTACCCGGGGGCTGTTGTAGCCGTGCGGGTAGGCGAGGTGCCGGATCTCGTGCCCGAGGGCGTCCTCCAGCACGGCCTTGGAGGTGCGCAGTTCGTACGCCAGGGCCTTGGCGGACAGGGTGTCGAGCTGCGCGTGCGTCACGGTGTGACTGCCGATCTCCATGCCGGAACGTTCCAGCTCCGCCGCGCCGGCCAGGCTCATCATCGGGGCGGGCGGCAGCAGACTGCGGCCGCCCGGGGCGATGGCGCCGGTGGTCAGGTAGGCGGTGGCGGGCAGCGCGCGTTCGGCCAGGGCCTCGGCGGTGGGGCCGGGCAGATCGGCGAACCCGTCGTCGAAGGTGAGCAGCACGGGCCGGGGCGGCAGCGGCGCCCGGCCGGCCAGATGATCGGCGACCGCGCTGATCGTGACGGGCGTACGCCCGCTGCGGACCACGGCGTCGAGGTGCGCGGCGAACTGCTTCGGCGTGACCGTGAACTCGGCGATCCAGTCCGGCGGATCGTCCATCACGGAGTGGTACAGGAACACGGGGACGGCGGGAGTGCCTGCGGCGGGGGGCGGGCCTATCGGCCCCTCGCCCTCCTGCGCACCCCGCTCCGCCCGGCCTCTGCCGTCCGTCCTCATCTCGCCCCCCGGGCCGTCTTCTCACGAGCGGCCGCGCGCAGCGCACGCCGCGCCTTCACATAGCCCACCGGCCCGTACAGCATCCCCCTGCGCTGCAGCCGCGACAGCCGCCGCGGCCAGGGATGCGTGCGGGCGTCGTGGTCGCCCGGCGTGCCGGGGCCGTCCGCCCCGTCCGCCCCGTCCGTCTCGCGTACCGCCGTCAGCGTGCGCGCGTGGGCGAGGCCGCGGGGCAGCCTCGCGAGGAACGCCGGCAACAGTGCGGGCCGGTTCACGAGCACCGCGGTGAGGTAGGCGGTGAGCCCGGCGCCGTAGCCGTAGGCCTGGGTCTCCAGGTCCCGCCAGGTCTCCCGGTGGTGGTGCCACACCAGGGCGTACGGCGTGTAGCGCAGCCGGTGCCCCTGGGCCAGGACGCGCACGAAGCCGTAGAGGTCGTCGCCGCCCCGGGCCGCCGTCCCGGCACCGGTGGCCGGGTCGAATCCGCCGACGGAACGCAGCACCGCCGTGCGGAACGCCATGTTCGCGCCCGAGCCGAACCGCCCGGCCGTGAACGGGAACAGCGGCTCGTCGCCCGGCGGGCGCGCCGGGTCGTACGTCCTTGGAGTGAAGCCTTTCGCGAAGCCGCCGTGGCTCTCCAGCAGCACCTGGGCCGGGGTGGTCAGCCGCGCGGGCAGGATCAGCCCGGTGCCGCACCCGAGCCCGGGGTCGGCGGCGAAGGGCGCGGTCAGCTCGGTCAGCCAGCGCGGATCGGCGACCACGTCGTCGTCGGTGAAGGCGACCACCTCGCCGCCGACGACGTCCAGCCCGGCGTTGTGGGCGGCTGCGAGCCCCGGAACGGGCTCACAGACGTACCGCACCCGCTCGGCGTACTTCCGCTCGACCAGCTCCCGTGTCTCGCCCGTGACGGGCGCGTTGTCGACGACGACGATCTCGAACCGCGGATGGTCCTGCGCCAGCAGCGAGTCCAGCGCCCGGGCCAGCTGCCCGGACCGCTCCCGAGTGGCGACGACGACGCTCGTGAACGGCGGCTCCCCGGCTTCGCCGAGGTCGGCGGGCCCGCATTCCGCCCGGGCCCGTTCCGCCAGCACGGCCCTCGGATCCGCCCCTTCCGGCACCCGCCCGAGCAGTGTCCCCACAGGCCGGCCGCCCCTCCTGACCAGCACGAACACCTCTCCGTGCGTCACGGGCGGGCTGCCCGGGCCGGGTCTGAGCACCGCCTCGTCACCGTCGAGGTCCAGCTCGGCGATCTGCACCGCCCCGATGTCCAGGAACCGCCGTATCTCCTCCTGCGCACGCTCCGAACGGGACATGCGCCCACCCCCCTCGTGTGTCAGGTTCGGCGCAGCCGAGCCGCGCCCTTGAGCGTCCGCGCGGCCAGCGACGCGAGCTGCGGCCTGCCGCGGACGAAGCTGTGCGCGCGGCGTGCCGGCTCGCGGCTCAGCCAGTGCAGCGCCGCGCCCACCCCCGGACGGGTCACCGCGCCCTCGTACACGGGCAGTTCGCCCGTCTTCAGCGCGTCCTTGTACTCGGCCGCGCCCCGCCCCAGGTCGAGCGTGCCGATGCCGGCGGCGGCCGCCGCCTCGGCCATGCGCAGGTGCAGCACCAGACCCGGCGAGAACTTCGCGAACTCCGGGTCGTAGGCCGGGAACCAGCAGGCGAGTACCGAGGCCGAACGCAGCCCGAAGTGCGCGGCGACGGGCCGCTCACCGGCGTACAGCACCGACAGCGTGCCACTGCACTCCGGCGCCCGGGTCCGGGCCAGCTGCCCGACGAGCCGGGTGATCCACTCCTGGGCGAACCGGTCCCGGCGCCCGGTCCGGCGGTACTGCGCGGACTTCCACTCCATGAGTGTGCGCAGCGCGGCCGGGGCACGTTCGTCGAAGACGAACCGCAGCTCACCGGCCTGCCGGCCCAGCCTGCGTTCCTTGGCCAGGGTCGTCTTCAGGAACTTCGGCGACTGCGCGCGCAGCACCGACTCGTACGTCTCGTAGCCCTTCTCCACGTCGATGACGTAGGTGGCGTGCTCCTCGGCCGCGTACCGGACGAACAGCCGCTGCTCGGCCTCCAGATTGTCGAAGGCGAAGCTCGACACCGAGCAGGCCTTCAGCAGTTCGCCCGTCCCGACGTCCAGGCCCGGCCGCAGGATCGCGCCCTGCGCGTCCGAGACGCCCAGCCCGATCGCCCGGCCCTGCCCCAACGGGCCCCGCTCATAGGGCAGGAAGCCGGCCGGCTCCGGCCCCTCGTACACCACCGCGACGCGGGCCCCCGGCCTGAACAGGCCGACGGCTTCGGTGAACTCCGGCTCCATGAAAGGGTTGCGCGGTGCCACCGAGGCGGCGCGCAGCGCACGCCAGCGCTCCCTCTCCCCTTCGCCGAGCTCCCCGGGCCCAGCCACGCGAATGCGTCCACTGCTCAACCCGACCCCCCGATCAAGTCCCCCCTGGACACTTGGAAGGTACCGCTCTATGCGGCCCCACGGGTAGGTAGCGGAGCATGTTGTTGCCAACTGGTGCAGAGGCCTTCAACCGGGCAATCGGCGACCGCCGTGCGATGAAACGAAGGGGCGCGCTGTCCGTATTCTCTGATCATGGCCGCACCCCTCGCATATTCACTCATCGCCACCGATCTGGACGGGACGCTGCTGCGCGGCGACGACACCCTGTCCGACCGGTCTCTCGCCGTGCTCGCGCGGGTGGCGGACGCCGGCGCCCAGCACCTCGTGGTGACGGGCCGGCCGGCGCCGAGAGTGCGGCCGCTCCTGGACGACCTCGCCTGCACGGGGCTCGCGGTGTGCGGGCAGGGCGCGCAGGTGTACGACGCCGGCGCGGACCGGCTGCTGTGGTCCATCACCCTGGACCGGGAGCTGGCGGAGACCGCCCTCGGCAAGATCGAGGCCGAGGTGGGGCAGGTCTATGCGGCCGTTGACCAGGACGGGGTGGACGGGCTCACGCTGATCGAGCCGGGCTATCTGATGCCGCACCCGACCTTGCCCGCGGTCCGGGTCGAGCGGCGCGAGGAGCTGTGGGGCGAGCCCATCAGCAAGGTGCTGCTGCGGCACCCCTACCTGACGGACGACGAGTTGGCGGCGACGGCCCGCTCGGTGGTCGGCTCACTGGCGACGGTGACGATGTCGGGGCCCGGCACGGTCGAGCTCCAGCCGTGCGGGGTCACCAAGGCGACGGGCCTGGCGCTGGCCGCCGAGCACCTGGGGCTGCGGCCGGCGGACACCATCGCCTTCGGCGACATGCCCAACGACATCCCGATGTTCGACTGGGCCGGCCACGGCGTCGCGATGGCCAACGCCCACCCCGAACTCAAGGCCGTGGCCGACGAGGTCACCCTGTCGAACGAGGACGACGGCATCGCCGTCGTCCTCGAGCGACTGCTGGGCGAGGCGGCTCAGTACGGGCCGTTGACGTTGTCGATCGAGCCGTAACGGTCGGCCGCGTAGTTGCAGGCCGCCGTGATGTTGGCGACCGGGTCGTACGGGTCGAAGGAGGTGCCGGGCACGTGGTAGGCGGCGAACGTCGGGTCGATCACCTGGAGCAGCCCCTTGGAGGGGGTGCCCGCGGCCGCGTTCGAGTCCCAGTTGTTGATCGCCAGGGGGTTGCCGGACGACTCCCGCATGATGTTGCGGTAGATGCCGTCGTAGGAGCCCGGGATGCCCCGCTGCGCCATGATGTCCAGCGACTCGCGGATCCACCCGTCGAGGTTGTTCGCGTAGGTCTTCGCGGACGCCTGGGTGGCCTGGGCGACACCGCCGGCGGGCTTCGCGGCCGGCTTGGCGGGGGCGGACGACTTGGTCGCCGTCTTCTTCGGCGCGACGGACTTCGTGGTCTTCACCTTGAGCTTCAGGCCCGGGTGGATCAGCTTCGGGTTGTCGCCGACGGCGGCGCGGTTGTCCTTGTAGAGCTGCTTCCAGCCGCCCCGGACGTCGTACTTGTCCGCGATGCGGGCGAGCGAGTCGCCCTTGGTCACGGTGTACGTCAGGGACTTGGCGGGCTGGGCCGCCCGGGGCACGGACTGTGCGGCGGCGGGGGCGCTCTGGGGTTCGGCGGCGCTCGCGTGCGTGGCGCCGAGGAGCGGAAGGGTCAGTGCGGCTCCGCCGGTGCCGACGGCGACGACGCCTCGGGTCAGCGGGTTGGTTCTGGGGCGACGGTGCTTGCCTCGTCCGGCCATGGCGATGTTCCTCTCCGGCGCCTGCGAGGTGAGCTGTCGGGTTCGGGCCGGGAGGTGCCCGGCCGCCTACGGCGCTGTGTGCCGTACGCGGCTTCACCCCGAGCCGTGCCGCTGTGCGGACCGGCGACTTACCTGGGTCCCCCGCTCCTGCCACGCGTGAGTGAGTTGGTTTCTGTGGGGAGTCCGGGCGGCGGCAGGATTAGGCGTCCGCCGGACAGGGCCGGAACGTATGCGAGAGCACATGTCGGGAACAAGCACCTCAGTCACATATCGCGCGGTTGACCTTGGTCGGGGGTGTTTGGGTGGCTTGATCCTTTGCGGGAGCCAAGGCTCAACTGGCTTTCGGGGGAAGGCGGTACGGGCCGGTGCGGAGGCGGGGCGGAAAAGGGGAAGGAGTGATTCAACTCACTGATCACGAGTCCGTGGGGCAATTTCCGCCAAAGGGAATTAATCGACTCATCACGGCAAATCGTGCATAACTCGCTACCCCTGGGTAAGTCGATAAATATCTGTTCTTATAGGTTGATCGAAAACATAGCGGTCGTGATCGGATACCACCCGGCCTGTAACCACGGGCGCTGGCGGTGATCGAAACGTGACCGGATACGCTGACTCGAGTGAGGGCAGCGACCTATCGACAATCCGCGTAAAGACCGGCAGACACAGCAGACAGGAGACCCCTCGTGACCGACGTCGGGCCGTTCGGGCTGAGCGTGCGGGACCAGGCTCTGGAAGCCGACGTCCAGGCCGGATTGACGGCTGTCGAGGAAGGCTTGCTCGAGGCCACCAAGAGTGAGGTGCCCTTCATCACGGAGGCCGCCCAGCACCTGGTGCGGGCCGGCGGCAAGCGGTTCCGCCCGCTGCTCGTGATGCTCTCCGCCCAGTTCGGTGACCGCCACGCGCCCGGGATCGTGCCGTCGGCCGTCGTCGTGGAGCTGACCCACCTCGCCACGCTCTACCACGACGACGTCATGGACGAGGCCGCCGTGCGCCGCGGAGTCGCGAGCGCGAACACCCGCTGGGGCAACTCCGTCGCGGTCCTCACCGGCGACTTCCTCTTCGCCCGCGCCTCGCACATCCTGGCCGACCTCGGCCCGGAGGCCGTCCGGGTGCAGGCCGAGGCGTTCGAGCGTCTGGTGACCGGCCAGATCCTGGAGACGGCCGGACCGCAGGACGGCCGCGACCCCGTCGAGCACTACCTGGACGTGCTGGGCGGCAAGACCGGTTCGCTCATCGCGGTGTCGTGCCGGTTCGGCGCGATGATGTCCGGCGCCGACGAGACCGTCGTGCACGTGCTGACCCAGTACGGCGAGCGGCTCGGCGTCGCCTTCCAGCTCGCGGATGACGTCCTCGACATCGCCTCCGACTCCCACGAGTCCGGCAAGACCCCCGGCACCGACCTGCGTGAGGGCATCCCCACGCTGCCGGTGCTCCGGCTGCGCGAGCGCGCGGCCCGGCTCGGGCTCGCCGAGGACATCGCCCTGTGCGAGCTGCTCGACTCCGACCTCACCGACGACGACCGGCACACCGAGGCCCTGCGCCTGCTGCGGGCCCACCCGGCGCTGGAGCAGGCCCGGCGGGACACCGTCCGCTACGCCCGGGACGCCCGTTCGGCGCTGGCACCGCTGCCCGAGTGCACCGCGAAGACGGCGCTCCAGGAGCTGTGCGACGCGGTGGTGCACCGGGCCGGCTAGCCCGTCCCTCCCGGCGACCCGGACCCCCTGACACCCCCTGCGACCCCTACGGGTCGGGGGAGAAGCCGCCCTCCCGTGTCATACCCCAGCAGTACGCGGAGTTGAGTCCGGGGTCTGACGTATCTCCCTGGCCGATTTGGTCAGATGGTGACCACGGAAAACACCACTCCTCACCCGTTCGGGTGAGAATGGCGGCTCAGGGACGAGTGCGTGGACGACACGGACAGCCGCCGCCGACCACGGAGGTAGGGCACACATGGCACCGTACGCATCCGACGACAGCACGACCGCCGGAGAGGTCGACGAGCAGCGCTCCGGGCGGCGCAAAGCCGCGCGGTACATCGTCCCGGTCACGGTGGTGGGGGTGGCCGCCGCGACGATCGGGCTGGTCCCCGCACTCGCCGACTCCGGTGACCCCGACCTCCCGAAGATCACCGCACAGCAGCTCATCGAGAAGATCGCCAAGTCGGACGTCCAGCAGCTGTCCGGCACGGTGAAGATCAGCACGGACCTCGGCCTGCCGGACCTCGGCGGCCTGGAGTCGGGTCTGCTGTCCGGCGCCGCGGGTCAGGGCGAGGGAGGCTCCTCCGCCGACCCGACGGCCAAGCTCACCGAACTGGCCTCCGGCACGCACACCCTGCGCGTCGCCGCCGACGGCCCGGACAAGCAGAAGCTGTCGCTGCTGGAGAACGCCGCCGAGTACAGCGTCATCCACAACGGCAAGGACGTCTGGGGCTACGACAGCAAGTCCAACGAGGTCTACCACGGCACCGCCTCCGAGAGCCCGGAGCGGGGCAAGGACCAGCAGCCGCCGGCCATGCCGAAGGACTTCGCCGAGGAGGCGCTGAAGGCGGTCGACGACACGACGTCCGTGACCGTGGACGGCACGGCCCAGGTCGCCGGCCGGGACGCCTACAAGCTCGTCGTCAAGCCCAAGCAGTCCGGCTCGACGGTCGGCGCGATCACCGTGGCCGTGGACGCGAAGACCGGCATGCCGCTGAAGTTCACGCTCACCCCGGCGAGCGGCGGCGCGGCCGTCGTCGACGCCGGCTTCACGAAGGTCGACTTCGCCAAGCCGGCCGCCTCGACCTTCGACTTCACCCCGCCCAAGGGCGCGAAGGTCACCGAGGAGAAGGACGCGGGCAAGACCTCGGGAGAGACCCCGCGCAAGGCTCCCGGCAAGTCCTTCGACCTGGGTGAGGCACCGGGTCACGCCCCCAAGGCCGGGAAGGACTTCGGCAAGGGCCTCGGCGGCCACGACGGCATGAAGACCATCGGCGAGGGCTGGACCGCCATAGCCACCTTCGACACCGGCGGCGAGGGCGTGCCCTCGGGCAAGGCCGGCGGCGAGTTCGGCGGCTTCATCGACTCGCTCGGCGACAAGGTCCACGGCAAGTTCGGCTCGGGCACGGTCTTCTCGACCCGCCTGGTCAACGCCCTCGTCACCGACGACGGCAAGGTCTACGCGGGCCTGGTCACCAAGGACGCGCTCGTGAAGGCGGCCGACGCCGGCAAGTGAGCCCCGTAGGCGTACGGGGCGTCGAGAGAACGAGGAAGCCGATGGGCGAGGTGTCCGCGGGGGAACCGGAGCAGCGGGAGGCGCGGGACCAGGCCGGGGAACCGGAGCTCGGGGAGGCGCGGGACCAGAGCGCGGAACCGGTCATCGCCACCCGCGCGCTCACCAAGCGCTACCGCGGCGGACAGCTCGCCGTCGACGGTCTCGACCTGACCGTCCCGGCAGGCAGCGTCTTCGGCTTCCTCGGCCCCAACGGCTCCGGCAAGACCACCACCATCCGCATGCTGATGGGTCTCATCGAGCCCACCTCCGGCACGGCCCGGGTGCTCGGGCAGCCCATGCCCCGCGCCACCCGCGCCGTGCTGCCGCACGTCGGCGCCCTCATCGAGGGCCCGGCCCTCTACGGCTTCCTCTCCGGCCGCGACAACCTGATCCGCTACGACAGCGCCGACCCGGCCGCCGATCCACGCACCCGGCGGGCCCGGGTCGCCGCCGCACTGGACCGGGTGGGCCTGACGGCCGCCGCGGGCAAGAAGGCCAAGGCGTACTCCCTGGGCATGAAACAGCGTCTGGGCCTCGCGGCCGCGCTGCTCCAGCCACGCCGGCTCCTCGTCCTCGACGAGCCCACCAACGGCCTCGACCCACAGGGCATGCGCGAGATCCGCACCCTCGTCCGGGAACTGGCCTCGGACGGCACGACCGTCTTCCTCTCCTCCCACCTCCTCGACGAGATCGAACAGGTCTGCACGCACGCGGCCGTGATGACGCAGGGCCGGCTGATCACGCAGGGCCCGGTCGCCGAGCTGTCCGCCGGGGCGCGCGGCCGGCTGGTCGTGACCACGCCGGACCCGGCGGAGGCGGCCCGGATCCTGAAGGAGCAGGGCGTCGCCGACGTCATCGTCGACGACGACCGGGTGACCGGCGAACCACCGGAGCGCGACCTCGCCGAGGTGAACGCCGCGCTGGTGACGGCCGGGGTCCGGGTGCGCGGCCTCACGGTCGAACGGGCCTCGCTGGAAGACGCGTTCGTGGCACTGACCGGGGAGGGCTTCGATGCCGCGGGCTGAGCCGAGCGCCCCTCAGGGGCGCGGGGAACTGCGCGACCGGCCACAGACGGCCCGCACGCGCCGCACCACCTTCCGTGCCACCCTGCTCCGCAACGAACTGCTCACCACGTTCCGCCGCTGGCGCACAGTGGCCCTGCTCGCGGTGCTGGCGGCCGTCCCCGTCCTCGTGGGCATCGCGGTGAAGATCGAGACCAGCGGCGGTTCCTCGGCCGGTCCCGGAGGCGGGGGCGGCGGACCCGCCTTCATCTCGCAGATCACCAACAACGGCCTGTTCCTCGTCTTCACCGCCCTGGCCGCCACGCTCCCGTTCTTCCTGCCCATGGCGGTCGGGGTCGTCGCGGGCGACGCGATCGCCGGCGAGGCCAACTCCGGCACGCTGCGGTACCTCCTGGTCGCCCCGGCCGGCCGCAGCCGCCTGCTGCTCACCAAGTTCGCGACGGTCGTCGTCTTCTGCCTGGCCGCCACGCTCGTGGTCGCCGTCTCGGCGCTGACGGTCGGGGCGCTGCTCTTCCCGCTGGGGGACCTGACGACCATCTCCGGTACGCGGATCGGCTTCGCCGAGGGCCTGGGCAGGGCGTTGCTGATCGCCCTGGCCGTCGCCGCGTCCCTGATCGGCGTCGCCGCGCTCGGCCTGTTCGTCTCGACGCTGACGGGCAGCGGCATCGCGGCGATGGCGACGACGGTCGGCCTGCTGATCACGGTCCAGATCCTCGACCAGATCCCGCAACTGCACGCGCTCCAGCCGTACTTCTTCTCCCACTACTGGCTGTCCTTCGCCGACCTCATGCGCGAGCCGGTCTACTGGGACGACCTGGCGAAGAACCTCGGCCTGCAGGCCCTGTACGCGGCGGTGTTCGGGTCGGCGGCGTGGGCGCGCTTCACGGCGAAGGACATCACCGCGTAGCGCTCAGTCCTCGTAAAGGAACCTGGCCAGGGGTGCCTCCTGCGCGAAGAAGGTCTTGGCGCGGGTCAGGGCGGCGTCGTCGTTCAGCACGTCACCGGGCTTGCTGCCGTTGCCGAGCAGCACTCCGCCGAAGCGCATCCCCATGTACGCCGCGGAGTTGTGGAGCGTCCCGACGAGCGGGTCGGCGACCACCTCCTGCGTGTGCGCCAGGGCGGTGACGCCCCACAGGGTGCGGCCGGCCAGGGTCGCCTTGAAGTCGAGGCCGGGCGTGCGCAGCCAGCCCGACCAGTAGTCCAGGTAGCGCTTGGTCTGCGCGGAGACCGAGTACCAGTACAGCGGCGAGACGATCACGATGTCCGTCGCCGCGAGCGTCGCGTCCAGCAGCCGGGCCACGTTGCCCTCGGTCGGGCGGACGTGGTCGCTGTCGTGCCGCAGGTCCTCGAAGTCCGGCACGGTGAGCTCGGTGAGGTCGACCCACTCCTGCTCGACGTCCGGTGGCAGTTGCTCGGCGGCCCGGCGGGCCAGCAGCTCGGAGTTGCCCTCGGCGCGAGCGCTGCCCAGGACGAAAAGGAAACGGCGGGTCATGGGGTGCCCCTCTGAAAACTCGGCGTAGTCAATTACACGCGTGTGCATCATATGCGTACGCAAGTAAATCTGCCAGGGGTGCCAGGGGGTGTCCGTCAGGTGCGCGCACGAGGGATCTCCGCCCTGGGGCCAGCCCTCGACGCGCGTCTCCGCCCGGGGCGCCCCTGCGCGGGTCTACGTCCGTGGCGGCCCTGCGCGGTGGTGCGGGTCTTCGCCCGGGGCGCCCCGGCGCGCGTCTCCGCCCGGGGTGTCAGCCCGCGACGCGGGTCTCCGCCGCCTGCGCCACGGCCAGCAGCAGCGCTTCCCGCCCGTGCGGCGCCACCAGCTGGAGCCCGGCCGGGCAGCCATCGGCGCCGAACCCCGCGGGCAGACTCAGCGCAGGGTGCCCGCTGAGGTTGAACGCCCAGGTGAGAGAGGTGGAGTAGCGCTCCCCGGGCCCGTCGTGACCGTGCGGGGCGGTCGGCGCCGTCGGGGTCAGCAACAGCTCGGCCTCGCTGAAGATTCCGGCGAGCCGGCGGTCGTTCTCCGCCCGGACGCGCTCGGCCCCGGCCGTATCCGCACCGGCCGCATCCGCACCGGCAGTGCGCAGGGCGAGCCAGGCCGGCCCGGGGTCCGCCAGCCGCAGCGGCACCCGCGGCCGTACGAGCCGCACGACCCCTGCCGCCTCCAGTCGTTCCACAGCGGCCCGGGCCAGCGCCACGGGCTCCGGGTCGGGTCCGGCGAACCCCAGGTCGGGCGACCAGACGGCGGTGACGGGAAGGGCGGCCTCGGCCGGCACCGGCTCCTCGGACACCACCGCCCACCACAGCCCGGCGTCCGCCGCCGAGCGGGCGAGTACCCCCGGAACGGCGAGTCCCGTACGGTCACCCGACGGCAGCCGCCCACCGGTCGGCTTCAGACCGAGCACCCCGCACCACGCCGCCGGGATCCGCACCGACCCGGCTCCGTCGCTGCCCGTTGCCAGCGGCACCAGCCCGGCCGCCACAGCTGCCGCGGCCCCGGCCGACGAGCCGCCCGGCGTACGGTCGGCCCGCCACGGATTGACGGTCCGGCCCCCTGCCCCGAGCCCCCACGTCTGCCAGGGCGTCCCCGGCCCGGGCACGGACGTGGCGCCCACGGCCACACCACCGGCCGCGAGCAGCGGACCCGCCGCACGCAGCCCGTTCCGCCCCTTCACCGCGATCGGCACACCAGCCAGCGGCAGGGATGACCCCGGGCCCCGCAGGGCGAGCCGGGTGTCCGCGTCACCGGCCCCTCTCCGCAGGTCGAGCCGGGTGTCCACCTCACCGGCCCCTCCCCGCAGGTCGAGCCGGTTGTCCGCGTCACCGGCCCCTCTCCACAGGTCGAGCCGGGTGTCCACCTCACCGGTCCGCCCCCTCCGGTCTAGCCGGGTGTCCAGCTCAGCCGCCCGCCGCAACGCCTCCTCCCTCCACACCTCGGCGAACGCGCACAGGTGCGGATCGGCCCGCTCGATCCGGTCCAGGGCCGCCGCGACCACGTCCGTCGCGCGCAGCTCGCGGGCCCGTACGCCCGCCGCGATCTCCCCGGCCGACAGCGGTACGGCCGACAGGGGTGCGGCCGGCCCGGGGACGGCCGTCAGCGTGCCGCTCCCGTCAGCCGGGCCAGGGCCTCCGTCTCGCGCGGCGGGTGGCCCCGCTCGCCGAGCCGCCAGGACGCCACCCACGGCACGCGGTACACGTCGATCACCGCCTCCAGCGATCTGACGCGCTGGGCGAGCGGGCGCGGCAGTCGGCCCGGGGCGTCGGCCACGAGCACGACGGCGTCCAGGTCGAGCCCCGGCGGGGCCTGGCCGCGCCGGAAGATCTCCACCACCCCGGCGACCGTGTCGAGCCCCGCCGCGTGGGTCCGGGCGACCAGCAGCACCGACGGGGGATCTCCGGGCCCGGGCCAGGACCGTCCGCTGTCATGGCCGCCGTAGACCGCAGCGAGGGTGGAGACGCCCGCGCCGCCGTGCGTGCCGACCCAGGAGAAACGCCGTGCCGCGGCATGGCCGTGCGCGGGCTCCGGCGGCCCCGGCTCCGGGGTGGTCACCGGACCGCGCAGCCAGATCTCCGGCCCCTGTCGCATGCCTGTGTGCATGCCCCTCTCCTCCCTCGTACGTCCGGTTCTCATGCCCTCCCCGAGGACCGCGCCGGGACCGACGGGCCTTGGGACGAGCCTGTGACACCGTGGTGACGTGAGAAACGGGGGCGAGCGGACACACTCGACAGTAGGTGTACGACGCCGAGTGAGGGGACGATGTCGCGACTCAGCCGCGAGAAGAAGCGGGAACAGAAGCAGGCCGCACACGCGGAGACCCCGGCGGCGCCGATCGACGTCCATGTCCCCGGGGCCGGTACGGATGTCGGCGGGGGAGCCGGTGGGGTGTCCGACGGCGCCTCCGTCGGCGGGGTCCCGGTCTTCGCGGCCCCCGGCGAGGAGATCCAGCGGGCCGTCCTGAACCGCCTCCATCACATCGCCCTCGCCACCGGCCATCCCGTCCTCGCCACCATCCGCGACGAGCGCATCGGTTACGTCGTCCCGCTCCAGGTCGACCCGGACGGCTCCAGCCACTTCACGTCCGAGCCGGTCGCCACGACGTCGCCCGAGCCGCGGCCCGCCCGGGGCACCGGCGCCGCGACGCCTCCTGAGCCGCAGCCTGCCCGGGGTGCCGGAGCCGTAACCCCGCCCGAGCCGCAGCACGCCCGAGGCGCCGACGTGACGACCACGCCCGAGCCGCTCCACGACCGGAGCGGCGGTGCCATGGCGACGCCGCCCGAGCCGCCGCACCCGCCCGGTGACAGCGCCACGCACCTGCTGCGTCCCCTGCCGGACTCCGGCCACGGCTCGGTCCCGACGTTCCGGCTGCGGGCCGTGCCCGAGCCGCAGCCCGCCGCGGAACCCGTACCGACGTTCGAGCTGCGGGCCGTGCCGGAGTCTGCGGAACCCGCGCCGGAAGACGCGCCCCCGGCCCCGGGTCCGGCGATGCCGCCCGGCACGGTCGCTGCGCCCACCGGCGCGTTCGGCCCGCCCCCGCCCATGGACGCGCGGCCGCTGCCCGTCCCCGAAGCCCGGCCGGCTCCGCGTCCCGCACCGGTCCCCGAAGACGCCCTGATCGCCGCCGACCCCGACCCCAAGCCCACGCCTCCCCGCGGCTTCGACGCCGTCGCCGAGGCCGTGCTCGGGGACGAACCCCTCACCGCCCCGGGCGACTCCGCCGCACCCGCGCTCCTCGCGGAGCCGATCGGACGGATCAACGAGGCGGTGAAGGAGGGCAGGATCGAAGAGGCCGCGGGCCTGGCGGAGCAGACTCTCGTGCAGGCGTCGGGGACGCTGGGGCCGGAGCACCCCGAGGTGCTCCGGCTCAGCGAACTCACCGCGTACATCGCCTATCTGGCCGGTGATCCGCTCCGCGCCTTCCATCTGTCGCTCGACCTGGCCGGTGTCCACCGCCGGGCCGGCGACGCGGAGGCCGCCTACGGCAACGTGGAGAGCGCGGCCACCGCCTGGCGGGCGGTGCGCGACCCGGCGCTCGGGCTGGAGCTCGGGCGCGACCTGATCGGTCTGTGGACGGAGCTCGCCGCCGAGGACGGCCCGGCCGCCGAAGAAGTCGAGCAGCTGGAGTCGGCCCGCGCCCGCATGGGCCGACTCACCGAACGTGCCCGCAGGCAGTAGGCGCGCCGCCCCGGGTGGGGGCTACTCCGACAGCCCCCACACCGCGTACGCGAGGGCGTCGCTGTTGCGGTTCAGGGCGGTGTCGTTGATGTTGGCGGTGGTGTCGCAGGACGAGTGGTAGCAGCGGTCGAAAGCCTGCCCGGCCGTACCGCCCCACTTGGCCGCCTGCGCCGCCGTCTTCGTCCGGCTGGCGCCGGTGAACAGGCCGCCCACCGGCACACCCGCGCTCTTGAACGGCGCGTGGTCGGAGCGGCCGTCGCCCTCGGTCTCGATCTCGGTCGGGACGCCGATGCCGCCGAAGTAGTCCTTGAAGGTCTTCTCGATCGCCGGGTCGTCGTCGTAGACGAAGTAGCCGGGGTTCGGGGAGCCGATCATGTCGAAGTTCAGATAGGCGCTGATCCGCGAACGGTCGCCGGTGGCCAGTCGGTTGACGTAGTAGCGGGAGCCGACCAGGCCCAGCTCCTCCGCTCCCCACCAGGCGAACCGCAGGTGCTTGGTGGGCTTGTACTGCGCCCGGGACACGGCCAGGGCGGTCTCCAGGACGGCGGCGGAGCCCGAGCCGTTGTCGTTGATGCCGGGCCCGGAGGTGACGCTGTCGAGGTGCGAGCCTGCCATCACGACCTGGTTCGCGTCGCCGCCCGGCCAGTCGGCGATCAGGTTGTAGCCGGTGCGGCCGGAGGCGGTGAACTGCTGGATCGTGGTGGTGTATCCGGCCGCGTCCAGCTTGGCCTTGATGTAGTCGAGCGAGGCCTTGTAGCCGGCCCGGCCGTGCGCCCGGTTGCCGCCGTTGGCGGTGGCTATGGACTGCAGCTGGGACAGGTGGGTCTTGACGTTCGCCACGGGGATGTCCGGCGCGGCGGCGGATCTGGAGGGAGCGGATGACGCGGCGTCCGCTACGGCACCGCCGGTCAGGAGCATGGCTGTTGCCATGCCGCCCGCGGCGACGGCGCGCGCGGAAACGGAGAGCTTCATGTGGGGGCTCCGGATTCCGTCAGGAGGCCCGTGGGGTGTCCACGGGCCGCCCAGAGTGAATGGGGTGCCTGGATGGTGAAGCTGGTACTGACTCTCCGTCAAGGTGCGTATTCGGCCAGGCGTTATGGAGCCAGGGCCTCCGCCGAGCAGGTCATTGCACGCAGAACTCGTTCCCCTCCGGGTCCGCCATCACGACCCACTCGCCGCCCTGCTCCTTCACCCGCCGCAGCGCACTGGCCCCGAGCCCCTCAAGCCGAGCGACCTCCTCGTCGCGGCGCCCCTCGCCCGGGTGCAGATCGAGATGAAGCCGGTTCTTGACCGTCTTCGCCTCCGGCACCCGCTGGAACAGCAGCCGACGCCCCAGCCCGGTCCCGCTCTCCTCCTCGAAGGGGTCCTCGGGGTGCCGTACGGCGACCAGGTCCTTGAAGGCGCGGCGGCCGTGGAAGTCGACCGTGGCCTCCTCGGGCAGGGCGCCGAAGCCGAGCAGCTTCCCGATCAGGGCGCTGTTGTCCTCGACCTCGTACCTCAGGGCGGCGGCCCAGAAGTCGGCCTGGGCGTGCGGGTCGTTCGCGTCGATGACGAGTTTCCAGTGCACGGGCGTGGGCGATGCGGGTGTCTGCGTCATGTAACCACTTATACTGGTTATGTGAGTGGACGCGCAGGGGAAACGCCGGATCGGGCGCCGGGCCTGATGCTGGTCTCGGGCGGGGGCAAGCCCTACCGCTTCGACCCCGGCACCCTGTGCCTGGAGCTGACGACGACGGGCGGCCCGGGGACCTTCGCCCGCTGGGAAGTGCTGCACGAACCCGCCGACCTGGTCACCTGGGCCGCGCGCAGCCGACTGCCGGACGGGCTCGACCTCACCGTCTCGGCGGAGGAACTGCGGCGGGCCCGCACCTTGCGCGACGCCGTGTTCCTGCTCGCCGCCGACCGCGCTCACGGCCGCCCCCTGCAGGCCGCCCACCTGGACGTCGTCAACGCCGCCGCGGCCGCGCCCCCGCTCGTCGCCCGCATCGAGCCCGACGGCACCCGCTCCTGGGCCCCGGGCGCCACGGGCAGCCGGCTGCTCGCGACCGTCGCCCGCGACGCGATCGACCTGTTCACCGGGGCCTACGCCGACCGCGTCCGGGAGTGCGGCGGGCGCAACTGCTACCTGCTCTTCGTCGACACCTCCCGCCCGGGCCGCCGCCGCTGGTGCGCGATGGAGCACTGCGGGAACCGCGAGAAGGCCCGGGTGCACCGGGCCCGCCACGCTCCTACGACGCCGTAGCGTCCGCGGCCTGCGCCGCGCGGGTGTCGTACGCGGTCCGGGCCGCCGCGATCTCCTCCTGATGCTTCTCCGTCCGGGTCACCAGGGACCGGATCGCGGCGTGCAGCGTCCTGCCGAGTGAGGTCGGCTCGTACTCGACGCGCGGCGGCACCACCGGGTGCACCGTCCGTTTCACCAGGCCGTCCCGCTCCAGCGAGCGCAGGGTCACGGTCGGCATCCCGCTGGCTGACCCCGTCGATCTCCCGGCGCAGCTCCGTGAAGCGCAGCCGCCGGTTCTCCGGCAGGCGCATGACCAGCAGCGACTTGCCGGCGATCCGGTCGAGGATCTGCCGGACCTGACGGTCCTCGCGCGTGTCCCACTGGAAGGGATCGGCACCGCCGTAGTCCACGGTGCTCGCGCAGTGACTCGGTGACTGCGAATGCCTTCTTCCCGCTGGGCTGACCACGGCGACGCGGTTCGGCTCCGCCATCGGCATCTCGGCGGTGACCGCGGTCTACGGCCTGGCGTCCACCGGGTCCGGCCCGGAGGCCACGCTCTCGGCGTTCCGCGCGGCACTGACCGTGCCGGTCGTGCTCGTGGTGCTGGGCACGCTGATCTCGCTGGTGAGCGTCCGGGAGGCCCGGCGGGCGGTGCGCAGCGCGTCCCAGGTGAGCAGCGTCAACGCCAGCCACACCAGCACGAACCCGGCCCAGCGCTCCGGCGGCATCTCCTCGTGGAAGTAGAAGATGCCGAGCAGGAACTGCAGGACCGGCGTCGAGTACTGCAGCAGGCCGATGGTGGACAGCGGCACGCGGATGGCGGCCGCGCCGAAGCAGACCAGGGGGAGCGCGGTGACGATGCCGGCCGAGGCGAGCAGCGCCGCGTGCCCCGCGCCCTCGGCCGCGAAGGTGGAGCCGCCCTGCGCGGTCAGCCAGACCAGGAAGCCGAGCGCGGGCAGGAACTGGATCGCGGTCTCGGCGGCCAGCGACTCGATGCCGCCCAGGCCCACCTTCTTCTTCACCAGCCCGTAGGTGGCGAAGGAGAACGCGAGACAGAGCGAGATCCACGGGGGCCGGCCGTAGCCGATGGTCAGCACGACGACCGCCACGCCGCCGGTCCCGACCGCCGCCCACTGCACCGGCCGCAGCCGCTCCTTGAGCAGCAGCACGCCCATCGCGATGGTGACCAGCGGGTTGATGAAGTACCCGAGCGAGGCCTCGACGACGTGCCCGGAGTTCACGGACCAGATGTACAGGCCCCAGTTGACGGTGATGACCGCCGCGGCGACCGTGATCAGCGCCAGTTTGCGGGGCCGGCGCACCAGCTCACCGGCCCAGGCCCAGCGGCGGAGCACGAGCAGGGCGGCGCCCACGAAGACCAAGGACCACACCATCCGGTGGGCCAGGATCTCCATCGCGCCGGCCGGCTTCAGGAGGGGCCAGAACAGGGGGACGAGCCCCCACATCCCGTAGGCCGCGAAGCCGTTCAGCAGTCCTATGTGCCGCTCACCCCTCGGCTTGCCGCTCACGTGCCCCTCCTCCGCGCCTGGCGTGCGTCCGCGTTCACGACGGTAACGCCGAGTACCCCCGGCTGTCATGCCCGTATCGGCATACGGTCATGACAGCCGGGGGTGGGGCGGCTCAAGGGCCCGCCGGGGGAGTTCAGCCCTTGAGCGCCGCGGCGATGGCCTCGGAGAACGGGGTGGTCGGGCGGCCGGTCAGACGCGACAGGTCACCGGTGGAGACGACCAGTTCGCCCTTCTCGATGGAGGCGTCGACGCCCGCGAGGATCTGCGCGAACGGCTCGGGCAGACCCGCGCCGGTCAGGATCGCCACTAGAGCTTCGGGGGAGACGGCGTTGTAGGCGATGTCCTTGCCGGTCTGCCGGCTCAGCTCCGCCGCGTACTCGGCGAAGCTCCAGGGGGTGTCGCCGCCCAGCTCGTACGTCTTGTTCTCGTGCCCCTCACCGGTCAGCACGGCGACCGCGGCGGCGGCGTAGTCGGCGCGCGAGGCGGAGGAGACCTTGCCCTCACCGGCGGCGGCGACGACCGCGTTGTGCTCCAGCACGGGGGCGAGGTTCTCGGTGTAGTTCTCGTGGTACCAGCCGTTGCGCAGCAGCGCGTAGGGCACACCGGAGTCCAGCAGGATCTCCTCGGTGCCGCGGTGGTCGTCGGCGAGCGCGGCGGTCAGGGTGCCGGGGGCGCTGGTGTAGGCGAGCAGGGCGACACCAGCGGCCCTGGCGGCGTCGATGACGACCTTGTGCTGCTGCACACGGCCCTTGTCGAACTCGTTGCCGGACACCAGCAGCACCTTGTCACCGGCGGAGAAGAGGCCGTCGAAGGAGGCAGGGGTGTTGTAGTCGGCGAGGGCGATCTTCACACCGCGGTCGGCGAAGTCGGAGGCCTTGTCCGCGTTGCGCACGACCGCGGTGATCTGCTCGGCCGGGACCTTCTCCAGCAGCTGCTCCACGACGTGACGGCCGAGGTTTCCGGTGGCTCCGGTGACGACGATGCTCATGGTGGGACTCTCCTTGTGGGGTGCGTTGTAACTAACCATAGGAGGTGCGCTAACTATGGGAAAGTACCCACTTTGAAGTAAGGTACTGGCATGGCGGTAAGTGAGAACGAAGCCCTGTGCCCGTACCGGCTGGTCCTGGAGCACGTGACCAGCCGCTGGGGCGTGCTCGTCCTGATCGAGCTCCTGGACCGGCCGTACCGGTTCAGCGAGCTGCGCCGGACGATCAGCGGAAACGGCGGCCGGGGCGTGAGCGAGAAGATGCTCACGCAGACCCTTCAGACCCTGGAGCGGGACGGACTCGTCCACCGCGACGCCAAGCCCGTGATCCCGCCGCGCGTCGACTACTCCCTCACCGGCCTGGGCCGCGAGGCCGCCGAGCAGGTGCGGGCCCTGTCGCAGTGGACACGCGACCGCATGGGCGACGTGGAGAAGGCGCGGCAGGCATACGACGAGGCCCGGGCCGCCTCCTAGCGGTCCCGGGCCTCGGGGGCGTCCGGCAGGTCAGCCCACGACCGTCCAGGTGTCGCCGCCCGCCAGCAGCGCGCCCAGGTCGCCCTTGCCGTGCTGCTCGATCGCGGTGTCCAACTGGTCGGCCATCTGCGTGTCGTAGACGGGCCGCTCGACGGAGCGCAGGACACCGATCGGGGTGTGGTGCAGGGTGTCCGGATCGGCCAGGCGGGACAGCGCGAACGCCGTGGTCGGGGACGGGGAGTGCGCGTCATGGACGAGCACTTGGCCCTCGTTGTCCGGTGTCACCGCCACCACCCTCAGATCACCGGTCTGCGGATCCCGCACGACCCCCTTGGCCTGGTCCGCGCCGAAACGGATCGGCTTGCCGTGCTCCAGCCGGATCACGGCCTCCTCGGCCTGCTGCTTGTCCTTGAGGGCGTCGAAGGCGCCGTCGTTGAAGATGTTGCAGTTCTGGTAGATCTCGATCAGCGCCGTGCCCTGGTGGGCGGAGGCCTGGCGCAGCACCTCCGTCAGGTGCTTGCGGTCGGAGTCGACCGTCCGCGCCACGAACGACGCCTCCGCGCCGAGCGCCAGCGACACCGGGTTGAACGGCGCGTCCAGCGAACCCATCGGCGTCGACTTGGTGATCTTCCCGACCTCGGAGGTCGGCGAGTACTGGCCCTTGGTCAGACCGTAGATCCGGTTGTTGAACAGCAGGATCTTGAGGTTGACGTTGCGGCGCAGCGCGTGGATCAGGTGGTTGCCGCCGATGGACAGCGCGTCGCCGTCACCGGTGACGACCCACACCGACAGATCCCGGCGGGAGCTCGCCAGACCCGTGGCGATGGCGGGGGCGCGGCCATGGATGGAGTGCATCCCGTACGTGTTCATGTAGTACGGGAAGCGCGACGAGCAGCCGATGCCCGAGACGAAGACGATGTTCTCCTTCGCCAGCCCCAGCTCCGGCATGAAGCCCTGCACCGCCGCGAGGATGGCGTAGTCGCCGCAGCCGGGGCACCAGCGCACTTCCTGATCGGACTTGAAGTCCTTCATCGACTGCCTGCCCTCGGCCTTGGGGACGAGGGAAAGCGCCTCGATGGTGCCCGTGCCGTGCGTGGACGTCTCAGCCATCGATGGCCTCCTTCAGAGCCGCGGCGAGCTGCTCCGCCTTGAACGGCATGCCGTTGACCTGGGTGTACGAGTGGGCGTCGACCAGGTACTTCGCCCGGATGAGCGTGGCGAGCTGCCCGAGGTTCATCTCGGGGATCACCACCTTGTCGTAACGCTCCAGCACGGAACCCAGATTCCGCGGGAAGGGGTTGAGATGACGCAAGTGCGCCTGCGCGACGGACTCCCCGGCCCTGCGCAGCCGCCGCACCGCCGCCGTGATCGGCCCGTACGTCGAGCCCCACCCCAGGACCAGCGTCGTCGCCCCGTGGGGATCGTCCACCTCGACGTCCGGGACGTCGATACCGTCGATCTTCGCCTGCCGGGTGCGCACCATGAAGTCGTGGTTGGCCGGGTCGTAGGAGATGTTGCCCGTGCCGTCCTGCTTCTCGATGCCGCCGATCCGGTGCTCCAGGCCCGGTGTGCCCGGGATCGCCCAGGGGCGGGCCAGCGTCTGTGGGTCCCGCTTGTACGGCCAGAACACCTCGGAGCCGTCGTCGAGCGTGTGGTTCGGCCCCTGCGCGAACTGCACCCGCAGATCCGGCAGCTCCTCGATGTCCGGGATCCGCCAGGGCTCGGAGCCGTTGGCCAGGTAGCCGTCGGACAGCAGGAACACCGGCGTCCGGTACGTCAGCGCGATCCGCGCCGCCTCCAGCGCGGCGTCGAAGCAGTCCGCCGGGGTGCGCGGCGCGACCACCGGCACCGGAGCCTCACCGTTGCGCCCGTACATCGCCTGCAGCAGGTCCGCCTGCTCGGTCTTGGTCGGCAGACCCGTCGACGGGCCGCCGCGCTGGATGTCCACGATCAGCAGCGGCAGCTCCAGCGAGACCGCGAGGCCGATCGTCTCCGACTTCAGCGCCACACCGGGACCGCTCGTCGTGGTCACGGCCAGCGAACCACCGAAGGCCGCGCCCAGCGCGGCCCCGATGCCTGCGATCTCGTCCTCCGCCTGGAAGGTCCGCACGCCGAAGTTCTTGTGTTTGCTCAGCTCGTGCAGGATGTCCGAGGCCGGAGTGATCGGGTACGACCCCAGGTACAGCGGCAGATCCGCCTGCCGGCTCGCCGCGACCAGCCCGTACGACAGGGCGAGGTTGCCCGAGATGTTGCGGTACACACCCGGCGGGAACGCCGTGGCCGCCGGGGCGACCTCGTAGGAGACGGCGAAGTCCTCCGTCGTCTCGCCGAAGTTCCAGCCGGCCCGGAACGCGGCGATGTTGGCCGCCGCGATGTCGGGCTTCTTCGCGAACTTCGACTTTAGGAACTTCTCGGTGCCCTCGGTGGGCCGGTGGTACATCCAGCTCAGCAGGCCCAGCGCGAACATGTTCTTGCTGCGCTCGGCCTCCTTGCGGCTGAGGTCGAATTCCTTGAGCGCCTCGACCGTGAGCGTCGTCAGCGGCACGGGGTGCAGGTGGTAGCCGTCCAGCGACCCGTCCTCCAGCGGGGACGTCTCGTAGCCGACCTTCTGCATCGCCCGCCTGGTGAACTCGTCCGTGTTGACGATCACCTCGGCGCCGCGCGGCAGGTCGCCGATGTTCGCCTTCAGCGCGGCCGGGTTCATCGCCACCAGCACGTTCGGCGCGTCGCCGGGCGTGAGGATGTCGTGGTCGGCGAAGTGCAACTGGAAGGACGACACACCCGGCAGGGTCCCCGCGGGCGCCCTGATCTCGGCCGGGAAGTTCGGCAGTGTCGACAGGTCGTTGCCGAACGACGCGGTCTCCGAGGTGAACCGGTCACCGGTGAGCTGCATACCGTCACCCGAGTCCCCCGCGAACCTGATGATCACCCGGTCGAGGCGACGCACGTCCTTCGCGCCCGCCGCTTTGCGCTGCTCTCCCACGACTGTTTCGTCGGCCTGCTCCGGGCTACTGACCTGGCTGGTCACTGAACTGGACCTCCCTCGAGGACGCTGTCCGGGACAGGCCTTCCCGCAGGCCCTCCCAGGATCAACACTACGACCGCAAGGGTCGGGTTCTTGGGGTCATTCGCATCTTGGACACGACTTCGGCATGGCTATGCATCCGTTTTTGTCCGGGTTTCCGGGGTCAGGCGTCGTGAACGTCAGGAGTTCAGATACGTCAGCACGGCCAGGACCCTGCGGTGGTCCCCCTCGCTCGGGGACAACCCCAGCTTCAGGAAGATGTTGCTGACGTGCTTCTCGACCGCCCCGTCGCTGACCACGAGCTGCCGCGCGATCGCCGAGTTCGTCCGCCCCTCGGCCATCAGCCCCAGCACCTCACGCTCCCGCGGAGTGAGCCCCGCCAGCACGTCCTGCTTGCGGCTGCGGCCCAGCAACTGCGCGACCACCTCCGGGTCGAGCGCCGTACCGCCCTCCGCCACCCGCACCACCGCGTCCACGAATTCCCGTACCTCCGCGACCCGGTCCTTCAGCAGGTAGCCGACACCCCGGCTGGACGCCGCGAGCAGCTCCGTGGCGTAGCGCTCCTCCACGTACTGCGACAGCACCAGCACGCCGAGCCCCGGGTGGGCCCTGCGCAGCCGCACCGCCGCGCGCACCCCCTCGTCGGTGTGCGTCGGCGGCATACGGACGTCCGCGACGACCACGTCCGGCAGCTCGCCCTGCGCGTCCAGGTCCGTGATGGTCTTGATCAGCGCCTCGCCGTCACCCACACCGGCGACGACGTCGTGCCCCCGGTCGGTCAGCAGCCGGGTCAGGCCCTCCCTGAGCAGCACTGAATCCTCGGCGATGACCACCCGCACCCTGTCCTCCACGATGTCCGGCCCCCACAACCCGATGCCGCCCGTCCGCAACCCACAACGGCTACGCGCCCACCCGTGCGACGGGTCCAGCATTCCAGGGTCGGGGGGTGGTTGGGGGGAGGGAGCGGCTTCTTCTCCGGCGGAATCGGGAGGGTGCCTGCTTTTTCTCGTCCGGCCGGTGCCTTGCTTTTCTGTCCGGCCGGTGCCTTCTCGACGGGTGGTGGCCTCCTCGTCCGGGTGGTGCTTTCCCGACGGGGTGGTGCTTTCTCGTCCGGGTGGTGCTTTCCCGACGGGGTGGTGCCTTTTCGTCCGGGCGGTGCTTTCCCGGCGGGGTGGTGGCCTCCTCGTCCGGGCGGTGCCTTCTCGTCCGGGCGGTGCCTTTTCGTGCCGGTCGGGAGAGGGGGCCTTGCTTCCTGTCCCGACCGTGTCGGGTGGTGGGTGGGCGAAGGCCGGGGGCCCAGGGGACGGAGCCCCCTGCGGGGTCACCGGGGCGGAGCCCCCTGCGGGTCACCGGGCCGGAGCCCCGGCATCACGACTCGGCCGGAGGTCACCGCACATGCGCTCCGCGCCACGGCAGCTCCGCGGTCACCCGGGTCGGGCCGCCCGCCGGCGAGTCCACCACCAGGACCCCGTCCACCGCGTCGAGCCGGTCCACCAGCCCCGCCAGACCCGACCCCCGGGACACGTCGGCCCCGCCCACGCCGTTGTCCACGACCTGCAGCATCAGCCGGTTCTCCGTCCGCCACACCTCCACGCCGGCCCAAGTGGCCCGCGCGTGCTTGCTGATGTTCTGCAGCAGCTCCGACACCGTGAAGTACGCGATCCCCTCGATCGCCGGCGCCGGCCGCTCCGCCAGGTCGACCTCCACCTGCACCGGCACCGTGCAGCGTGAGGCGACCGAGGACAGGGCCGCGTCCAGCCCCCGGTCGGTCAGAACCGCCGGGTGGATGCCGCGCGCCAGATCCCGCAGCTCCTGCAGCGCCGTCTTCACCTCGCCGTGCGCCTCGTCCACCATCCGCGCCGCCGCCCGCGGGTCCTCCTGGAGCTTCTCCTTCGCCAGCCCCAGATCCATGGCCAGCGCCACCAGCCGGGCCTGCGCCCCGTCGTGCAGATCCCGCTCGATGCGTCGCAGGTCGGCCGCCGCGGTGTCGACCACCACCCCCCGGTCCGACTCCAGCTCCACCACCCGCGAGGCCAGCCGGGACGGCCCCAGCAGCCCGTGCACCAGCAGCCGGTCCACCATCGTCAGCGCCCGCACGATCCATGGCGCGGCGATCGTGAACAGCAGCCCCACCAGCGCGGTCACCGTGAGCTCGAAGGGGTTGTCGAGGCGGATCCCGCGCGTCTCGTCGCTGTACAGCTGAAATCCGTCCGGCCCGGCGTGCATCGGGAGCGCCCAGAACCACAGCGGGTACGTCAGCAGCCCCCAGCCCAGCACCCACACGTTCACGGCGACGGCGAACGAGAACACCGCCCAGGGCAGCTGCAGCACCGCGTACAGCAGGGCCCGCCACGAGACGCCGCTCTTGAGGACGGCCCCCATCCACACCGCCGCCCCCCGCCTGGCCATCCGCAGCGGCTCCGGCTCACCCACCTCCATGCCGAGCAGCGCCCGCGCCCGCGCCCGCTCCAGCGCCCCGAAGCCCCGGCACCCGGCGAGCGCCACCGCCAGCACCGGAATGCCGATGAACGTGACCAGCAACCCCGCCCCCAGCGACACCATCGTGACCGCGTAGGTGAACATCAGGATGCCGACCGGCAGGCCGAGCAGCACATGGGCGAGCTCACGCCAGGTGCGGCCCTCGACCGGCGCCCGCAGCGCGGCCGGCAGCCGGTGCCGCCGTTCGGTGCTCCCGGGGAACCCGGCTCCACCGTCGAGCCCGTACCCCTGTCCGTACTCCGTGGCCATCGGCGCCGTCCTTCTCCTCGTCCCGCGGCTGTGCTCCCGTACCTCCACCCTGCTCCGCCGCAGGTCGGCGGACCATGGAGTACGTCGGCGTCTTGAACGGGGGGTTTTCCCTACCCCCGGGCGGCGGACCGGTCACGCCACGGCAGTTCCGCCGTGACCGTCGTCGGGCCGCCCTCGGGCGACTCCAGGACGAACAGCCCGTCGACGGCGTCCAGCCGCTCCGCCAGGCCCTTCATCCCCGTACCGCCGTCCAGGCTCGCGCCGCCACCCCCGTCGTCCCACACCTGAATCAGCAGCCGGGTGTCGGTCCGCCACACATCCACCGAGGCCGACTTCGCCCTGCTGTGCTTGCTGACGTTCTGCAGCAGCTCCGAGACGGTGAAGTAGGCGATGCCCTCGATGGCCGCGGCCGGCCGCTCCGGCAGATCGACCGTCACCTTCACCGGGACCGTGCAGCGCGTGGCCACCGAGGACAGGGCCGCGTCCAGACCCCGGTCGGTCAGGACCGCCGGGTGGATGCCGCGCGCCAGGTCCCGCAGCTCCTGCAGCGCCAGCTTCACCTCGCCGTGCGCCTCCTCGACCATCGCCGCCGCCGCGTCGGGATCCTCCAGCACCTTCTCCTTCGCCAGGCCGAGCCCCATCGCCAGATTGACCAACCGGGCCTGTGCCCCGTCGTGCAGATCCCGCTCGATGCGCCGCAGGTCGGCCGCGGCCGTGTCCACCACGACCCCCCGGTCCGACTCCAGCTCGGTGATCCGCCGCTCCAGCTCGTCGGAGGGCGACAGCAGCGCCCGCACCATGGCCCGGTCGGCGTTGGTCAGCCCCCGGGCGATGAACGGCAGCACCGGCCACAGCACGAACAGCGAGACCAGTGTGACGTTGAAGGTGAGCACGCCCCAGGGCAGCCGGATGAACTCGTACAGGACCGTGCGCCAGCCCACCGGGTCCTTCAGCTGCAGCCACAGCCGCTGGAAGAAGCCGCCCCTGCCGCGCAGCCGCAGGCGGCTCGGCTCCTCGATCCGCACCCCGAGCAGCGCCCGGGCCCGTGCCCGCTCCAGCCTGCCCAACTGCCGCGCGCCCATGAGTCCGGCCGCGAGCAGCGGGAACCCGACCACCGTGACGGTCAGCCCGAAACCGATGGACAGCATCGTCACGACATAGGTGAAACCGAGCAGCGCGACCGGAAGGTTGGCCAGCAGGTGCGCGATCTCTTGCCAGGTGTGCCGGTCGTAGGCGAGCCGGGCCGGCGGCTGACGGTCGTCCGGCCCGGCGGCCGACCGGGCCGCCGTCGTGCCCGGGGACGGGATACGTTGGGTCATGTGCGTTAGCGTGCCCGGCGGCGCACGGCTGCGCCATGAGGTGGACCGCCAGGATCGACTGAGGAAAACCCCACCCCCCGTATGCCCGGCGGTGACGGGCTGCTTACCCTGCCCTTATCAGGGCCTAGACTCCCGTGCGTACAGATCGTCGAACGGCGGCATCCCCGTGAGCCGCGGCATCGGCGAAGGATCCAGGTCCGAATTCTGAGGGAGCGAGGGACGGACGTGCCGGAACCGACCGTCGTCACCACGACCGTCGTCGCGGCGGACTACTTCCAGTCCTACTCGGTCGTCGGACTGCTCGCCGTGATCGGTGTGCTGTTCGTGGCCGTCGCCTTCGGGGCCGGCCGCCTGCTGCGGCCCGTGGTCCCCACCCCCGAGAAACTCCTGACGTACGAGTGCGGCGTCGACCCCGTCGGCGAGGGCTGGGCCCACACCCAGGTCCGCTACTACGTGTACGCGTTCCTCTACGTGATCTTCGCCGTGGACTCGATCTTCCTGTTCCCCTGGGCGACCGTCTTCGCCGCCCCCGGCTACGGCGCGACGACCCTGGCCGAGATGTTCATCTTCCTCGGCTTCCTGGCGGTCGGCCTGCTCTACGCCTACAAGAAGGGCGTCCTGGCATGGACGTGAACCCCTCGGTGTCCGAGCCTGTTCTGCTGCCCGAGCCCAAGCGGCTGGGCGCCCTGGCCCGACTCGCCCCCGAGCCGATGAAGGTCGTCCTCAACTGGGGCCGCCGCTACTCCCTCTGGGTCTTCAACTTCGGCCTCGCCTGCTGCGCGATCGAGTTCATCGCCGCGTCGATGGCCCGCCACGACTTCATCCGCCTCGGCGTCATCCCGTTCGCCCCGGGCCCCCGCCAGGCCGACCTGATGGTCGTCTCCGGCACGGTCACGGACAAGATGGCCCCGGCCGTGAAGCGCCTCTACGAGCAGATGCCGGAACCGAAGTACGTCATCTCCTTCGGTGCGTGCAGCAACTGCGGCGGCCCCTACTGGGACTCGTACTCCGTCACCAAGGGCGTCGACCAGATCATCCCCGTCGACGTCTACGTCCCCGGCTGTCCGCCCCGCCCCGAGGCGCTGCTCCAGGGCATCCTGAAGCTCCAGGAGAAGATCGCCCGCGAGTCGCTGGGGGAGCGGTACGGCAGCGGTACGGGGCGTCCTTCGGCGGCGGCGCTGCAGAGCGGACTGGTGCGGCCGCCCGCACCGGAGACGACCTCGGGGGAGGGCCGATGACCGCCGTCGGCTGGCTCCCCGCCACCGCCGAGGAGCTCTTCGGCCCGGACGCCACGGCCGAGGAGTCCTACGAGGTCCTGACGGTCGACGTCCCCCCGGCAGCCTGGATCACCGCCCTGGAGACCGCCCGCGACCGCCTCGGCTGCACCTACTTCGACTGGCTGAGCGCCGTCGACGAACCGGGCACCGGCTTCCGCGTCACGGCCCACGTCGCCGCGCTCTCTCCCGTACGACGCCTCCTGCTGCGCACGACCGTCCCGCACGAGGCCCCCACCCTGGCCTCGGCGGTCGACGTCTACGCGGGCACCGCCTGGCACGAACGCGAGACGTACGAGATGTTCGGCATCACCTTCGAAGGCCACCCGGCGCTGGACCACCTGCTCCTGCCCGAGAACTTCGAAGGCCACCCCCTGCGCAAGGACTTCGTCCTGGCCGCCCGTGTCGCCAAGGCCTGGCCCGGCGCGAAGGAGCCGGGCGAGTCGGAACACGGCGGACCCAAGCGCCGCCAGATGCTCCCACCCGGCGTGCCCGACCCCAACGAATGGGGCCCCCTCAAGGGCCAGCTCCCGCCGGCCCCAGCCCGCCCGGCCCGTGGCCCGGCCCGCGCCGCAGGCGACCGCCCGGCCCGAGCCGCGGCACGCCCCGCGGGAGAACGCCCCGTACGACGCACTCGCTCGGCGTCGGAGGGGTCGGCGAGCCAGTCCGCTGCCGAGGCGGAGACCCCGACAGCCGAAGCGGGCGGTCCGGCTGCCCCACGTCCGGCACGTTCGGCGTCGGAGGGCTCCGCGAGTCAGTCTGCTGCCGCCGACGAGACTCCGGCTGTCGCCCGGCGTACGCGTAAGGCCGCTGACGGCTCGGCGAGCCAGTCCGCCACGGGTGCGGAGACTTCGGCTGCGGGTGCGGAGACTTCGGCTGCCGGTGCGGAGGCTTCGGCTGCCGGTGGGCAGGGTCAGGGCGCTGGTGCAGCGGGTTCGGCGGCAACTCCGCGTCGGGCACGCACGGCCGCTGAGGGCTCGGCCAGCCAGTCGGCGCCCGGCGAGTCGGCTGCCCGGGCTTCTTCGGGACCGCGGCGAAACCGCTCGGCGGCGCAGGGATCGGCGAGTCAGCAGCCCAGCCGTCCGACGCCGACACCCGACTCCGCATCCCCGACATCCGCCCCCACGTCTTCGAGCGCCCCGCGCAGCTCGGACGCCCCCTGGCACCACGCCCGTCCCGCCTTCGACGAACCGGCCCCCGAACCGTCGCCCGAGGCAGCGCAGTTGCCGACACCGGAGTCTGCACCCCCCGAGCGTGCGGCGAGCCCGACGGACACCTCGGACACCCCGGAGACCCGCGACACCCCGGGCACCACGGACTCGGCGAACCAGCCGAGCCCCTCGGACGACACCGCGAAGCCCACGGGTAACCCGGAAAACCCCGAGAACCGCGAAGCCCCCGGAAAGCCCGGAAACCCCGAAGGCCTCGAGCACCCCAAGAAGCCCACCGACTCCAAGAACCCTGAGGACCCCGCAGGAGGCCCGCAGTGAACGACGTGCTCGACGTCGCCCTGCGACTCCTGGTCGTCTTCGTCGTCTTCCTCACCTTCCCCCTGATCATCGGCCAGACCGAACACAAGGTCATGGCCCATATGCAGGGCCGCCTCGGCCCCATGTACGCCGGCGGCTTCCACGGCTGGGCCCAGCTGATCGCCGACGGCGTGAAGTTCGCGCAGAAGGAGGACGTCGTCCCCGCGGGCGCCGACCGCCGCATCTTCCAACTCGCCCCCGCCGTCGCCCTCCTGCCCTACCTCCTCGTCCTGCTGGCCATCCCCATCGGCCCCGGCGAGGGAGCCGTCGGGCAGGTCATCGACGCGGGCGTCTTCTTCGTCCTGGCCGTCATGGGCGTCGGCGTCCTCGGCTCTCTCATGGCCGGCTGGGCGTCCGCGAACAAGTTCTCCCTCCTCGGCGGCCTGCGCACCGCCGCCCAGCTCCTCGCCTACGAACTGCCGATGCTCCTGACCGCCGCCTCCGTGGCGATGGCGGCCGGCACCGTCTCCCTCCCCGGCATCCTCGACGCCTTCGAGTGGTGGTGGCTGCCCTGGCAGATCATCGGCGCGATCGTGTTCTTCGTGGCCGGCCTCGCGGAACTCCAGCGCCCGCCTTTCGACATGCCCGTCGCCGACTCGGAGATCATCTTCGGCGCCTACACCGAGTACACCGGCCTCCGTTTCGCCCTCTTCCTCCTCGCCGAATACGCCGGAATCGTCGTCCTGTGCGGCCTGACCACCGTCCTCTTCCTGGGCGGCTGGCACGGCCCCTGGGGCGCCGACGGCCTCGGCTGGGTCTGGACCCTGCTGAAGACCGCCGTCCTCGCCTTCCTCGTGATCTGGCTGCGCGTCACCTACCCGCGCCTGCGCGAGGACCAGCTCCAGAAGCTCGCCTGGACCCTCCTCGTCCCCCTCTCCCTCGCCCAGATCGCCCTCACCGGCATCGTCAAGGTGGTGATCCAGTAACCATGGCCCCCATTCCTGGCAGTGGCCTCGCCAAGGGCCTGGCCGTCACCCTCCGCACGATGACGAAGAAGTCCGTCACCGCGCAGTACCCCGACGCCCAGCCCGACCTCCCGCCCCGCACCCGCGGTGTGATCGGCCTGTTCGAGGAGAACTGCACGGTCTGCATGCTGTGCGCCCGCGAGTGCCCGGACTGGTGCATCTACATCGACTCCCACAAGGAGACGGTCCCGCCGGCGGCCCCTGGCGGCCGCGAGCGCAGCCGCAACGTCCTCGACCGCTTCGCCATCGACTTCTCCCTGTGCATGTACTGCGGTATCTGCATCGAGGTCTGTCCTTTCGACGCGCTGTTCTGGTCCCCTGAGTTCGAGTACGCCGAGACAGACATCCGCGACCTCACCCACGAGCGGGACAAGCTCCGCGAGTGGATGTGGACCGTCCCGGCCCCGCCGGCCCTCGACCCCGGCGCGGAGGAACCGAAGGAACTCGCCGCCGCCCGCAAGGCCGCCGACAAGCTGGCCGCCCAGCAGGCCCCGCCGCCCGCCGAGCCGCACGCCGACGAGCAGGCCCGCGCCGCCGAACAGCCCACCCGGCCCCAGGGCGACTCCAAGCAGCAGACCGACCAGCCGAAGCCGGAACGCCCGAAGCCGGGCGCCCCGACCCCCGATCAGCCCAAGCCCGATCAGTCCAAGCTCGATCAGCCGAAGCCGGGGCAGGAGGGCTCGGAATGACCCTCGCCGCAACCGCCGCTCTCCTCGCGACCGGCCCGACCGCCGAGGCCGCCGCGGAGACCCACGGCTTCCTCTCCCCGACCGGCGTCGAGGTCGCCTTCCTCCTCGTCGGCCTGGTGACTTTCGGCGCCGCCCTCGTCACCGTCACCACCAGGCAGCTGGTGCACGCAGCCCTGTGGCTGGTGGTCACCCTCGGCGGCCTCGCCGTCGAATACCTCCTGCTCACCGCCGAGTTCATCGCCTGGGTGCAGGTCCTCATCTATGTCGGTTCCGTCGTCGTCCTCCTCCTGTTCGGTCTGATGCTCACCAGAGCCCCCATCGGCCGCTCCCCGGATGCCGACTCCGGCAACCGCTGGGCCGCCCTCACCGTGGCCGTCGCCGCTGCCGCCGCCCTGGTGTGGGTCGTCGTCGACGCCTTCCGCGCGACCTGGATCGACCTGGACGGCCCCGCCGCCGGCTCTACCGAGGCCACCGGCGCGAGTCTCTTCCAGAACTGGGTGCTCCCCTTCGAGGCCCTCTCCGTCCTCCTCCTCGCCGCTCTGGTCGGCGCCATCGTCCTGTCCCGCAAGGCGAAGGCGGAGTCGAGCTCTCCCCCTGTGAACGCCTCGGGTGTCACCAAGAGTTCCCGGACGGTCGCTGAGAGTGCGGAAAGTTCCAAGCAGGAAGGTGCCCGCTGATGCACCTCGCCTACCCCGCCGTGCTCTCCGCCCTGCTCTTCTGCACGGGCCTGTACGGCGTCCTCGCCCGCCGCAACGCGATCCTGGTCCTGATGTCGGTCGAGCTCATGCTCAACGCCGTCAACCTCAACCTGGTCGCCTTCGACGTCTGGCTCAGCAAGGCCGCCAGGGAGACCCTGCACTCCGGTCAGGCCCTGACCCTGTTCACCATCGCCATCGCCGCCGCCGAGATCGGCATCGGGCTGGCCATCGTCCTCGCCGTTCACCGCAACCGCGGCACCTCGGACATCGACAGGCTCCGCGACACCGCCGAACGGCACGACCCCGACAACCCCGACGCCCGCCCGGCCGAGCAGTCCGACGAGGCCCAGAAGGCTGAGGCCACCGCGTGACCACGACCACCCTCGCCGTCCTCGTCCCCCTCCTTCCGTTCCTCGGCGCCGCCGCCGGCCTGCTGCTGGGCCGCACGGCACCCGGCTTCGTCCGTCCCCTCGCCGTCCTTCCGACGCTCACATCCCTCGCACTCGCCGCACTGGTCGCCGTACGCCAGGGCGGCGACGCGGCCGTCGACTCGGCCACGGAACTCACCCCCACCGGCTCGGTCCCGATCGAGCTCGCCCTGCACATCGACGGCTTCGCCGCCCTCGTCGCCGTCCTGGTCGGTCTGGTCGCCTCCTGCGTGCAGATCTACTCGACGGGCTATCTGCGCGACGACCCGCGCTACCCCTCCTACGCCGCCCTCGTCTCGCTGTTCACCTCCGCGATGTTCCTGGTCGTCTACTCCGGCGACCTGATCGTGCTGCTGGTCGGCTGGGAGGTCATGGGCATCTGCTCCTACTTCCTCGTCGGCCACTACTGGGAGACCCCGGAGGCCCGCGCCGCCTCCCTCAAGGCCTTCCTGGTCACCAAGCTCGGCGACGTCCCCTTCCTCATCGGCCTGTTCGCCCTGGCCACCGACGCCGGTTCGTTCCGCGTCACCCGCATCCTCGGCACCGTCGCGAGCGGCTCCCTCGACCACCCGACGCTGATCGCCCTGCTCCTCCTCGCGGGCGTGGCCGGCAAGTCGGCGCAGTTCCCGCTGCACACCTGGCTCCCCGACGCGATGGCGGGCCCGACCCCCGTCTCCGCGCTGATCCACGCCGCGACGATGGTCGCCGCCGGTGTCTACTTCATCGCCCGTCTCCTCCCGGTCTTCGAAGCCTCCCAGGCCGCGATGGTCGTCCTCGCCGTCATGGCCGCCGTCACGATGACCGGCTCGGCGCTCGCCGCGCTCGCCCAGGACGACATCAAGCGCGTCCTCGCCTACTCGACGATCGGCCAGCTCGGCTACATGACCGGCGCCCTCGCCGTCGGCGACCGCGGGGCCGCCGTCTTCCATCTCCTGTCCCACGGCGCCTTCAAGGCGCTGCTGTTCCTCGCCGCCGGCGTGATCATCCACGCCGCAGGCACCAATTCGCTCGCCGCGATGTCCCGCATGCGGAACCTGCGCGACCGCATCCCCGACGCCTACTGGACGATGACCGTGGCGCTGCTCGCGCTCGCCGCGATCCCGCCGTTCAGCGGGTTCTTCTCCAAGGAGGCCGTGCTCGGCGTCGCCGAGCACGTCGTCACCGGTCACACCGAGCGCGCCCCCGCCGCCGCGGGCTGGATCGTCCTCGTCGCCGGCCTGCTCACGGCCGTGCTCACCGCCGCCTACGCGATGCGCCTGTGGCTGCTCGCCTTCCGCGGCCGGGGTACCGAGGCTCCCGATCACGGCAGGCAGCCCCTGACGATGACCGTCGTACTGTGGGTCCTCGCCGTGCCGTCCCTGGCCCTCGGCGGGTTCGCGTTCCGCCTGCTGCCCGGCTGGTTCGACGGCCGCGACCTCGGCCCGACCCTGACCACCTCCGTACTTGGCACGGGCCTGGCCCTGGTCGGTGGCATCGTCACCTACGCCGCCTGGCGGCACACCACCGCGCTCACCGCCCGCGTCCCGCTCGGCGCGGTCGCGGCCCACCCCGAGGGCGACGCCGCTCGGGTCGAGGCCGAGGCCATCGCCAGTCACGAGCCCGCCTACGGCGACATCGCCTACGCGCCCGACCCCGCCGACCCCGGACGGCTGCTGCTCGGACCCCTGCACCGGCACGCGGCCGCGGGCTTCCACCTGGACGCCGTGTACACGACCCTCTTCGTCCGCCCGGTCCAGGCCGGAGCGAGCCTCGTCCGGTTCCTCGACCGCGAGGTCGTAGAGACCTATGTCCGCGGTGCGGGTGCTCTGCCCCGCTGGCTCGGCACCGCCGTACGGCGCGCCCAGACCGGCAACGTCCAGACCTATGTGAGCGCGCTGCTCGCCGGCACCGTCGTCCTCACGGTCGCCGTCGTCCTCGTCGCCACGGGAGCGTGAGCAGGCGTGATCGATATCAGCGAGTCCGTGATGCAGTTCCTTCTGGCGTTCATCGTCGTCGGCCCGCTCCTCGGCGCCGCCGCGGCTCTCCTGCCCGCCCCACCCGGGCTGAAGGGAAAGTCACCTGAGCAGGCCGTGCTCCGGCACGGCGTCACCGTCACCGGCGCGGTCCTCATCGCGGCGATCGTCCTCGCGCTCGGCTTCGACCACGACCAGCCGTCGAAGATGCAGGCCGGCACGGACATCAGCTGGATCCCCGCACTCGACGTACGCATCCACCTCGGCATCGACGGCATCTCCCTCCCCCTTCTGGTCCTGACCGCGCTGCTGACCTTCCTCTGCGCGCTCTATTCGTACTTCAAGATGCCTGCGGGGCCGACTCCCAAGGCCTTCGTCGCCCTGCTGCTCGTCCTCGAGTCCGGCACCCTCGCGACCTTCGCCGTCCTCGACCTGCTGCTGTTCTTCCTGGCCTTCGAGATGGTCCTCATCCCGATGTACTTCCTCATCGCCCGCTGGGGCGGCGTGGGACGAAGCCAGGCCGCATGGCGCTTCATCCTCTACACGCTGCTCGGCTCCGTGGTCATGCTGCTCGGCCTGCTCCTGATCGGGATCAAGGCGGGCACGTTCGACATGATGGCACTCGCCACTGACAACGGCCGGTCGCTGAGCGCATCAGTGCAGCTCATCGCCGTTCTGGCGATCGGGATCGGGCTCGCGGTGAAGACGCCGATGTGGCCGCTGCACAGCTGGCTGCCCGACGCCCACACCGCCGCGCCCACCGTCGGCTCGGTCCTCCTCGCCGGTGTACTGCTGAAGATGGGTACGTACGGATTCGTCCGGATCCTGCTCCCCATCGCACCGGACGGCTTCCGCACCTTCGCGCCCTACCTCGCCGCCCTGGCGGTCGTCGGCATCATCTACGGATCCCTGGCCTGCCTGGCCCTCGCCAAGCAGGGCGCGAAGGGCGACCTCAAGCGCCTCATCGCCTACTCCTCCGTCGGCCACATGGGCTTCGTCCTGCTCGGCATCGCCACGATGACCCCGACCGGCGTGAACGGCGCCCTGTTCGCCAACATCGCCCACGGCCTCATCACCGGCCTGCTCTTCTTCCTGGTCGGCGCACTGAAGGACCGCACGGGCACCACCGACCTCGACACCCTCGCCGAGGAAACCGGAGCCGCCCTCTACGGCAAGGCACCGCGCCTCGGCGGCCTGCTCGCCTTCGCCGCCGTCGCCTCGCTCGGCCTGCCGGGCCTGGCCGGGTTCTGGGGCGAGATGCTGGCCCTGTTCGGCGCGTTCCAGCCCGCTGAGGGCCTCAACCGCGCGGCCTTCCTCACCTTCATGGCGATCGGCGCGTTCGGCACGCTGCTGACGGCCGCCTACCTGCTGATCGTGGTCCGCCGCGTCTGCATGGGCGCCCTGCCCCAGGACGCACCGACGCTCCCCGACGTCCGTTCCTACGAGTTCGCGGCGTGGACCCCGCTCGTGGCCCTCACCGTCCTCGCGGGTCTGTGGCCCAGGGCCCTCCTCGGCCTGAGCGACCCGGCCGTCCAGCAGCTCCTCGCAGGAGGCACCCGATGAGCTCCCCCGCTCAGACCCTGGCGGCGTCGCTGGTCCAGTCCGTCGACTGGCTCGCGATCGCCCCGCCCACCATCGTGGCGGTCGTCGGACTCGTCGTCCTGGTCGCCGACCTGTTCGTCGCAGAGCAGCGCAAGGCCCTGCTCGGCTGGACATCGGTGGCGGGCCTGGCCGCCGCCACGCTGACGCTGCTGCCCCTCCTGGACGGCGACCGCAGCACCTTCTGCCTGACCGGTGACGCCACCGTGTGCAGCTACACGGCCGACCGCTTCACCCTGGTCATCCAGTTCCTGGTCCTCGGCGGCGCCCTCCTCGCCGCCCTCCTGTCGGTCACCGCCCTGAAGGACGCCCGCAAGGACCTCCCTGACGGCGAGTACTGGTTCCTACTGCTGTCCTCCGCGGCCGGCGCCGCGCTCCTGCCCGCCTCCCGCGACCTCGCGACCCTGATCGTCGCCCTGGAGGTCGCCTCCCTGCCCGCGTTCGCACTGGTCGGCCTCCGGTACGGCGACCGGAAGTCCTCCGAGGCGGCCCTGAAGTTCTTCCTGTCCTCGGTCACCGCGACCGCGGTCAGCCTGATGGGCATCAGCTTCGTGTACGCCACCACGGGCACCCTCTACCTCACCCAGGTCGCCGACCGCATCCAGGACGTCGACGGGCAGTTCCACACGCTCGCCCAGACAGGCGTCGTCCTCACCCTTGTCGGCTTCGCCTTCAAGACGGCCGCCGTGCCGTTTCACTTCTGGGTCCCCGACACCTACGTGGGGGCACCCCTGCCGATCGCGGCCTACCTGTCGGTCATCGGCAAGGCGGTCGGCTTCAGCGGCCTCATCCTCGTCACGGTCGTGGCCCTCCCGTCATACGCCCACGTCTGGGGCCCCGCCCTGGCAGCCCTGGCCGCGCTCACCATGACCGTGGGCAACGCCGGAGCGCTGCGCCAGCAGGCCACGCGCGCGTACAGCGCGGTACGCCTGCTCGCCTGGTCCTCCGTCGGACAGGCCGGCTACCTCCTGGTGCCGATCGCCGCCGCCGCGTACTCCAAGGACGCCGAGAAGTCGATCGGCTCCACCGTCGCCTACGCCCTGATGTACGGCGCCGTGAACCTCGGCGCCTTCGCGGTGGCCGCGCTCGTGGGCCGCACGAGGGTCCTCAACCGAGTCGCCGACTACCGCGGCCTGTACGCCTCCAGCCCGCTGTCCGCGCTGCTCCTGGCGTTCTTCCTGCTCTGCCTCGCCGGACTGCCGCCGGGCATCATCGGTCTCTTCGCCAAGGTCACCGTCTTCTCGGCGGCCGTCGACGCCGGCCTCGGCTGGCTGGCCGTGGTCATGGCCGTCAACGTCGTCGTCGCGCTGTTCTACTACCTGCAGTGGACGGCCCTGCTGTTCCGCGCCCCCAAGGGCGAACCCGAGAGGCACCGTGTCCCCGGACCGGTCACCGCAGCGATCGCCCTGACCGGCGTCCTCGGCATCGCCCTGTCCGGCGCACCCCAGCTGGTCCTGCGCTTCACCGACACCGGCCTCTTCTGAGCCCCGTTCCAAATGGACACAGCGGCCCCACCGGAAAGACGGCCGCTTACACCGCGCGCGTGCGGGGCACTCGCCCCCACGCGCGCGTGCCGCTCGTCGGCGCCGTAACCCGGACGGTCCACACCCGCCGCCGCACGTACCAGGGAACTCGAGCCTCCCGCCTGGCGTTGACCAGTACGGGAGGGTCCACTGGACGTGACGACGCGGCACCAGTGGCACCGCAGATTCAGCAAGCAAGGGTTCCCCTGCCGCACGACTTGGAGGGCGTACCGTGCACCGCCGGCACAACGGGCTCAGGACAGCGATACTCCTGGGAGGACTGTCCGCACTCATCATCGTCATCGGCAGCTTCTTCGGCCGCATGGGGCTCGTCATCGCCGTCCTGGTAGCACTGGCCACCAACGCGTACGCGTACTGGAACAGCGACAAACTGGCACTACGCGCGATGCGCGCCCGCCCGGTGAGCGAGTTCGAGGCTCCGGCGCTCTACCGCATGGTCCGAGAGCTCTCCACCCAGGCGCGCCAGCCCATGCCGCGCCTGTACATCTCCCCGACGGAGGCACCCAACGCCTTCGCCACGGGCCGCAATCCACGCAACGCCGCCGTGTGCTGCACCGACGGCATCCTGCGCCTGCTGGACGAGCGTGAGCTGCGCGGCGTCATCGGCCACGAGCTCAGCCACGTCTACAACCGCGACATCCTCATCTCGTCGGTCGCCGGCGCCCTCGCCTCGGTCATCATGTTTCTTGTCAACTTCGCCTGGCTGATCCCCATCGGACGCTCGGACGACGACGACGGCCCCGGTCTGCTCGGCATGCTGCTGATCATGCTCCTGGGCCCGCTCGCTGCCTCGCTCATCCAACTGGCCATCAGCCGCTCGCGGGAATACCAGGCGGACGCCTCCGGTGCCCAGCTCACCGGCGACCCGCTCGCCCTGGCCAGCGCCCTGCGCAAGCTCGAACTCGGCACGAAGCAGCTCCCGCTGCCGCCCGAGCCGCGCATCGAGACCGCCAGTCACATGATGATCGCGAACCCGTTCCGGCCCGGCCAGGGCCTCTCGAAGATGTTCTCCACACACCCGCCGATGGCGGAACGGATCGCCCGGCTCGAGAAGATGGCAGGTGGGAACCAGTGAGGACCATACTCAACGTCATATGGCTCGTCCTGAGCGGCTTCTGGCTGTTCCTCGCCTACATGCTCGCGGGCCTGCTGCTCTGCATCACCATCATCGGCATCCCGTTCGGCATCGCGGCCTTCCGCATAGGCGTCTACGCCCTGTGGCCCTTCGGGTACACGACGATCGAGCGCCGTGACGCGGGCGCGCCGTCCTGTGTGGGCAACGTTCTGTGGCTGGTGCTCGCCGGCTGGTGGCTCGCCTTGGGCCACATCGCCACCGGCATCGCCCTGTGCGTCACGATCATCGGCATCCCGCTGGGCATCGCCAACTTCAAGCTCATCCCGGTCTCGTTGCTCCCGCTCGGCCGAGACATCGTGCGGACGAACGAGCCGTTCGCGGTGCGCTGACGAAGAGGGCGCCTGCCCTCCGTTGTCCACAGGCCGGGGGTTGTCCACAGGCCCGCCCGACTGTCAGCGGCGGCCCGCATGATGCACCCATGACCGCGACCGAGCAGTTGCCGACCCGAGTGACGACCAATACGCACAACGCCCGCTGGGCGGGTGGCACTCCGCGCCCCGAACCGTCCGCCCCGATGAGAGGGCCCGGAGGACCCGTGGCGAGAGACCGTGCAGGGCCCGATTCGAGAGGCCGGGAAAGGCCCGAGCCGAGAGGTTCCTGAAGGCCCGGGCCGTCGTGGAGGCCGGCTCTACCGTTCCCCGGCCCCAGTCCCAGTCCCTGCCTGCCTCCACCGCCGCACCGCGTACGCAACCACCCCCACCACCAGCACCCCCGCGCCCACGACCACCGACACTCCGGGCAGCGAGAACGCCAGCGCCACACACCCGGCCAGCCCCACCGCCGGCACCACCCTTGCCGACGGCGCCGAAGACAAGGTCCAGGCCGACGCGTTGGCCACGGCGTAGTACGCCAGCACACCGAAGGAGGAAAACCCGATCGCGCCCCGGACGTCCACCGTGGCCGCCAGGACCGCGACCACCGCACCCACGGCCAGCTCCGCCCGGTGCGGCACCTGGAACCGCGGATGCACGGAGGCCAGCGCCCGCGGCAGATGCCGGTCCCGTGCCATCGCAAGCGTCGTCCGCGACACCCCGAGGATCAGCGCCAGCAGCGACCCCAGCGCCGCCACGGCGGCACCGACCCGCACCACCGGCACGAGCCAGGGCGCCCCGGCCGCCCGTACCGCCTCGGCCAGCGGCGCCGTCGTGGCCCCGAGACCGCCCGACCCCAGCACCGAAAGGACAGCCACCGCGACACACAGGTAGACCACCAGGGCGATGCCCAGCGCCAGCGGGATCGCGCGCGGAATGGTGCGCGCCGGATCCCGCACCTCCTCGCCGAGGGTCGCGATCCGGGCGTACCCCGCGAAGGCGAAGAACAGCAGACCGGCCGCCTGCAGCACGCCGTCCGCCCCACCCGAGGCCCCGATGTCCAGCCGCCCGGCATCGGCCTCACCGGATGCCAGACACACGACCACCACACACGAGAGGACAGCCACGACGAGCGCCACGATCACCCGCGTGAGCCAGGCGGACTTCTGGACACCGCCGTAGTTCACCGCTGTCAGTGCCACCACGGCCGCGACCGCCACGGCGTGCGCCTGTCCCGGCCAGACGTACGTGCCCACGGTGAGCGCCATCGCCGCACAGGAGGCCGTCTTCCCGACCACGAAGGACCAGCCCGCGAGATACCCCCAGAACTCCCCGAGCCGCTCCCGCCCGTACACATAGGTACCGCCCGAGGCCGGATACAGGGCGGCGAGGCGAGCCGACGACATGGCGTTGCAGTAGGCGACCACAGCGGCGACGGCCAGCCCGAGGAGCAGCCCGGAGCCGGCGGCGTGCGCGGCCGGCGCCAGGGCAGCGAAGATCCCGGCTCCCACCATCGAGCCGAGTCCGATGACGACGGCGTCGCCCACGCCGAGGGTGCGGCGCAATCCAGGGCCGGAGGCTGTCATGCGTCGCACCCTACTGATCAGTGCAACCGACGGGCGGGGCCGGGGCGTCCTCCCCACCAAGACGGTGTGAACGTGCGGGGCGAGGAGGCCGCGCGCGGGACGCCCGACGTACGACGCACAGGCCCCTGCCTGCCGAAAGCAAGATCACACGGGCGGGACAGTGCGGGCACAGCGTGAAAGGGCAGGTTCACGGCATGACCATCATCAGCTGGATCATCCTGGGACTGTTGGCCGGCGCCATCGCGAAGTTCCTGCTGCCGGGCCGCGACCCGGGCGGCCTCATAGGCACGACCCTGATCGGCATCGCGGGCGCGTTCATCGGCGGCTGGATCTCGGCCCGCTGGATGGACCACCCGATCACCAAGGGTTTCTACGACGGTGCGACCTGGGCTGCGGCGATCGGCGGATCGCTCGTCCTCCTGATCGCCTACCGCCTCCTGTTCGGCAACTCCCGCGACTGACGGGCCCGCCGACGGCAGCCGGCAGACGTGAAGGGTGGGCACCCCGGCGGTGCCCACCCTTCACGCGTCCGTGCGGGCGCGGGGCCGGGACCGGACCTACCGGTAGTTCACGAACTGCAGGGCGAAGTCGAAGTCCTTGCCCTTCAACAGGGCGATGACGGCCTGCAGATCGTCACGGTTCTTGGAGCTGACCCGCAGCTCCTCGCCCTGCACCTGCGCCTTCACGCCCTTGGGGCCCTCGTCGCGGATGGTCTTCGCCACCTTCTTCGCGTTCTCCTGGGAGATGCCCTCCTTGATCGACGAGAAGATCTTGTACTCCTTGCCGGAGAGCTGGGGCTCGCCCGCCTCCAGAGCCTTCAGCGAGATGCCCCGCTTGATCAGCTTGGACTGGAAGACGTCGAGGATGGCCTTCACCCGGTCCTCGGAGTTCGCCTCCATGAGGATCTGCTCCCCGGACCACGAGATCGAGGCACCCACGCCCTTGAAGTCGTAGCGCTGCGAGATCTCCTTGGCGGCCTGGTTGAGTGCGTTGTCGACCTCCTGCCGCTCGACCTTCGAGACGATGTCGAAACTGGAGTCGGCCATGTCCTGTGGCTCCTTGTATCGGGGTGCGTATCGTGCGTACCGGCGTGTGGGGGCGGCCGCAGGGCCCGTTCAGGTCCCGGGCCGCATCCGGACAAGCCTAGCCACCCCAGGCCTTCCGAGCGCCGATCAATCGGGTGGCGAAGCACCCCTCGGCATCAGGTATTGTTTACGTCGTTGCCACGGAGCGCCGCAGAAGAGCGGCTCGAAGGGCAGCAACCCCGGCGGTGTGCCCGAGCGGCCAAAGGGAGCAGACTGTAAATCTGCCGGCTCAGCCTTCCCAGGTTCGAATCCTGGCGCCGCCACACTGGGGAAGACCCCCTCTGATCAGGTTACTCACCTGGCTGGAGGGGGTTTTTCGTGTCTCCGGTCGGCACCACCCGCCTCGTCGTCCCTCCTGGTCGCCCGGCCCCCCGGTGGCCCCCGGTGCCCCCGGGTCTCTCCCAGTGGTGAGCATGATCACTCCACCTCGCCAGGCCGGTGGGCGTGAACGCGTCAGATAGGCTGCCGGCTCTCGTAACGGCACCCTTCTGAAGAGGTGTAATGAAAACAGGCAGACGAACCGTCGCGGTGGCCACGCTCGTGGGGGCGCTGGGACTCTCGGTGCTGAACGCGCCGGCGGCGCAGGCGGCGGACACCGGTATCACCGTGTCGGACATCGTCATCAACAACGGCAAGCCGATCGTCGTCGGCACGTCGAAAGTGGTGGAGCCGCCCGTCAGCTTCAACGTCGCGCTGCCCTCCGGGTACAGCACCGCAGACCCCTCCCGCTACGACGCGTACCCCTTCCTCTACCGCGGCAGCATCAAGACGGCGGCCGACTCGGGTGAGAACTTCATCCAGCCGGGCAGCTACACCTGCTACGAGATCGACTCCAAGCACGCTCGCTGTGAGGGCAACCTCTACATCGACCCGCACCCGAGTCAGGAACATGTCGACTCCAACAGCGACGCCACGACCTGGGAGGTCGGCGTCTCGCTGAAGCTTTGGAAGGCCGACGGCGGCCTCAAGGCCGGGGAACTGGAGACGCGGTCCACGACCGCCCAGCTGAAGCGTGCGGCCAAGGTCACCACCAACGCCTCGCCGGAGCCGGTCACCAAGGGCAAGACGATCACCGTCACGGGCAAGCTGACCCGGGCGAACTGGAGCACGAAGAAGTACGACGCCTACAGCGGCCGTACGGTCAGCCTCCAGTTCCGCGCCAAGGGCGCCGACAGCTACAAGACGCTCAAGAAGGCCACCACCAGCAGCACCGGGGGACTGAAGACCACGGTCACCGCCTCGGTCGACGGCTCCTTCCGCTGGGTGTACTACGGCAACTCCACGACCGGCGTCGCCACCAGCGCGGCCGACTACGTCGACGTGCGCTGACGCCTTCGGCAACTAGGCCGGGATCTGAGGTTCAGCCTTTCCCCGGCCCGGCCATTGGCGCCGTAACACCGGGAAAGCCTCTTCTCAACTCCGCAGACGCAGATGAGAAGGGGCTTTCCTCGTTCCCTCAATGCGACGCTCCCGCAATCGCGCTCCCGCAATCAACGCTCCCTCATCAACGCTCCCTCATCGATGTTCCCTCATCGATGTTCCCTCACAGTGCCTCCAGCCAGGATCGACGACCGTGCGCAGCGGCCTACATGAAGGCCTCTGACCTGCCGTTCCCCAGAGAAATGCGCACATGAGAAAGGCAAGGAGTCACCTACTCCTTGCCACTCTCAACATATAGCGCACGGGGGGCCTTGCGGCAAGGCCCCGGTTGTGCCGCACAATCTTCGGCCTGAAGTCAAAACGGGCGAAAATTGGGGTCTGCCTTGATTGATGTGGTCATTGCCGGCGGCGGTCCGACCGGCATGATGCTGGCCGGGGAGTTGCGGCTGCACGGCGTGCGTGTGCTCGTGCTGGAGAAGGAGGCGGAGCCGACCCCGTACGTTCGCGCGCTCGGCCTCCACGTGCGCAGCATCGAGATGCTCGACCAACGCGGGCTGCTGGAGCGCTTCCTCGCCGAGGGCAGCAAGCACCCGCTCGGCGGCTTCTTCGCCGGACTCGCCAAACCGGCACCCGCTCGGCTGGACACCGCGCACGGGTACGTCCTCGGCATCCCGCAGCCCGTCACCGACCGCCTGCTGGCCGAGCACGCGGCCGAGCTCGGCGCCGAGATCCGACGCGGTTGCGAACTGGTCGGGGTCAGCCAGGACGACGACGGTGTGACCGCCGAACTGGCTGACGGCACGCGGCTGCGCTCCCGCTACCTCGTGGGGTGCGACGGCGGTCGCAGCACGGTGCGCAAGCTGCTCGGCATCGGTTTTCCCGGTGAGCCCTCCAGGGTCGAAACGCTGATGGGCGAGATGGAGGTGGCCGCGTCACCGGAGGAACTGGCGACCGTGATGGCCGAAGTCCGCAAGACCCACTTCCGGTTCGGCGCCATGCCGATCAGAGACGGGGTCCACCGCGTCATCGTGCCCGCCGAGGGAGTGGCCGAGGACCGCACGGCCCCGCCGACCTTCGAGGAATTCAGGCAGCAGCTGCACAAGTTCGCCGGCACCGACCTCGGTGTGCACTCGCCGCGCTGGCTCTCCCGCTTCGGTGACGCCACTCGACAGGCCGAGCGCTACCGCACGGGCCGGGTCCTGCTGGCCGGCGACGCCGCGCACGTTCACCCGCCGACCGGTGGGCAGGGGCTCAACCTCGGCCTCCAGGACGCCTTCAACCTCGGCTGGAAGCTGGCCGCGCAGCTGCAGGACTGGGCACCGGCGGGGCTGCTGGACAGTTACCACACCGAACGCCATCCGGTGGCCGCCGCAGTGCTGGACAACACCCGCGCGCAGATGCACTTGCTGGCGCCCGAGCCGGGACCGCAGGCCGTGCGCCGGCTCCTGGCGGAGCTGATGGACTTCGAGGAGGTGAACCGGCTCCTGATCGAGAAGGTCACCGCGATCGCCGTCCGCTACGACTGCGGCGAGGGCCACGAACTGCTCGGCCGGAGGCTGCGGGACGTTGAGTTGCGGCGGGGCCGCCTCTACGAGCGCATGCGTGACGGCCGGGGGCTGCTGCTCGACCAGACCGGCGGCCGGCTGTCGGTGGCGGGCTGGTCGGACCGAGTCGGCCACGTCGTCGACGTCAGCGAGGAACTCGACGTGCCCGCGGTGCTGCTGCGACCGGACGGACACGTGGCATGGGTCGGCGACGACCAGCAGGATCTGCTCGACCGGCTGCCCAGGTGGTTCGGATCGGCAACCGGCTGAAGTGGCTTCGCGCGGGCGGTTGGGGGGTGGGGCATGCGGGAGGGGCAGGCGCCCACCCCCACCTGCGCGCCCCCCAGCGCACTCCTTACGCACCTGCACGCACCCGCACGCCCCCGCCCCGGGCGCCCTACTCGCTGTCGGCGTGGGCCAGTTCGAAGTCGTGGTCGTCCACGCCGGTGCCCAGGAGGACGGTCAGCGGCGTCGCACGTGGCGGGTAGCCGGTCGCGGTGACCGTGTACGCGCCGGCGTCCAGGTCGGAGAAGGCGTACGCACCATCGAGGCCGGTACGTGTCGTGGCCACCACGTGGCCTGCCGCGTCCACCAGCGTCACCCGCGCGTCGCTCAGCGGTGCGCCCCCTGCGCACACCGTGCCCCGCACCTGCGCGCCGGGTCGCAGTTCCAGCGCGACCCGGGTGGTCCCGGCCGCGCCGATCTCGACGACCTGGGCCAGCGGCCGGTGTTCGGGAGAGCTGACCGCGAGGGTCACCGGCCCCGGCACCAGGTCCGTGACCGCGAACTCGCCCAGTACGTCCGTCCGATCCGTGGCCAGCACCTCCCCGCGCGTCCGTCACGATGACCGCGGCCTCGGCGACCGGCGTCCCACCGTCCGCGGAGCGCACCACCCCGGCGAGGCCGCTGGAAACGTGACACCGGGCACGTGGAAAAGGGCCGTCGCCGCAGGGGAGGGGCATGACTGTCGTACCCGCGCGGCACACTGGCCCCATGTCCTCCCGCCGCAGACTCTGCCCCGAGTGCCGCCGCGAGATCGCCGTCGTCGCCGGGCGGTACGCACGCCACGACCCGCCCGGCGCCCGCGAGCACGGCGAACTCACCTCGTGCCCGGGCTCCCGCCGCCAGGCCCGCCCGGGCCCGGAGCAGCCGTCCCTGGACGGCTACACGGTCCCGGACTTCCCCGGTCAACTGCCCCTGTTCTAGGACCCGACGAGTCGTCGGCCGCGAACCTCAGTTCCCCGCCACGGACTTCACCGCCACGGACACCGGCACGGGCCCGCTGATCAGCTCCAGAGTGAGCCCGGCCGTCGCCGAGGTGTCCACCAGCTCCGCCAGCACGGCGGCCACGTCTTCGCGCGGGACCGGACCGCGACCCGTGCTCGCCTCCAGCCGTACGAGACCGGTACCGGCGTCGTCGGTGAGCCGGCCGGGGCGCAGGATCGTCCAGTCCAGGGCGTCCAGTCCGCGCACGTACGCGTCCGCCTCGCCCTTGGCCCGCAGATACACGTCGAAGATCTCGTCACCCTGGTGACGCGGGTCGGCGCCCATGGACGACACGACCACGAAGCGCCGTACGCCCGCCCTCACCGCCGCGTCCGCGAAGAGGACCGCCGCGGCCTTGTCCACCGTGTCCTTGCGGGTTGCCCCGCTGCCCGGCCCCGCGCCCGCCGCGAAGACCGCTGCGTCGGCGCCCCTGAGCCGTTCCGCGACCTCGTCGACGGACGCCGACTCCAGGTCGAGCACGACCGGTTCGGCCCCCGCCCGCCGTAGCTCGTCGGCCTGTTCGGCCTTCCGGATGATCCCCGCCACTTCGTCCCCGCGCGCGGCGAGCAGCCGCTCCAGCCGCAACGCGATCTGACCATGACCACCAGCGATGACAATGCGCATGCCTTCGACCGTACGCCTCGACGGCACCCTCCGCCGCACGACTTGAGCCGCGCCCCGCCGCAGGCTCACGGCACCCCACCCCGCCGCAGGCCTAGGGCATCACACCCCGCCGCAGGCTCACGGCACCCCACCCGCCGCAGGCCTAGGGCATCACACCCCGCCGCAGGCGTACGGCACCCCACCCCGCCGCAGGCCTACTGCACCCCGCACAGGCCTAAGGCACCCCGCCCCGCCCCTGCCGCGGCAGCCCCAGCTCGACCGGGGCCGCCGAACTGCAGTACTCGCGTACCGCGCTGGTCCGCGCCACCACGCGCCCCTGGTGCACGACGATCCGGCTGTACGCCAGGGACAGCACCCCCGCGAGCCGTTCCCCGCGCACCGCGAGCAGCTCGGCCGGGAAACCCGCCTCCACCCGCACCTCCGGCAGCCCCAGCACCGCCCGCGCCGCGGAGCTCACCGCGTCGTACGCCTCCTCGGGCGGCAACCCGTAGCGCGAGGCCAGCAGGAAGGCCGCCTCCAGGGGGTCGCCCCGCCCCACCGGGTTGGACACGTCCCGCAGCGCCCCGCTCCCGGCCGCCACCCGCACCCCGGCCGCGCGCAGCAGCCGTACCGGAGCCGCCCCGCGCCGGTCGACACCGCCGCAGCCGCCCTGTGGCAGGCACGCCACGGCCACCCCGGCCGCCGCGAGTTGGTCGGCCGTCCGCGAGGCCACCTCGGAGGGCAGCCGACCGAGGTCGCCGCACGGGCTGAGGGTCACCCCGGGACGCAGTCCGCCCGCCATCGCGGCGAGCCGGGCCAGCCGGGCCGGGTCCCCGGCGTCCGTGTGCAGGTCGACGGGACAGCCGTGCTCGGAGGCCATCTCCAGGACCGCTTCCACGTACCCCGCCGGATCCGGGTCGAGGTCCGGCCGGCCGCCCACCACCGAGGCGCCCATCTTCACCGCGTCCCGCAGCATCGCCAGCCCGTCCGCGCCGGCCACCCCGGTCAGCACCCGGGGCATCGCCACCGGCGTCAGCTCCGCAAGCCCCCGCAGTGCCCGCCGCGCCTGCAGCACGGCCGTCAGCGCGCCGAGGCCCTGGACGTCCCCCACGCGCACGTGCGCCCGCAGCGCCGTCGCCCCGTGCCCGAGCTGGAGCAGCGCGGCCTCCGTCGCCCGGCGCTGCACGTCCTGCGGCTCGTACGAGACCGGCCCCTCGGTGTCGGCCGACAGGGCCGTGTCGGCGTGGGCGTGCGGCTCGGCCGGGGCAGGCAGCAGCAGATAGCCGCTGAGGTCCACCCGCGCCCCGCACGCGCGCGTGCCGCCCACTCCCAGGCTGCCGGCCGTGCCGACCGCCTCGATGCGCCCGCCGCACAACCGCACGTCCACGGTCCGGCCGTCGGTGAGCCGCGCCCCGCACAGCAGCAGCGACGACGGGTCGGCCGGACCCGGCGAGGACGACGGGGGCGGTGGTGGCTGCGGCCGGCTGTCGGGCATCGCACTCCAGGAGCTCGGGCTGCGCACGGGAGGACGCGTGATCACGCAGAGTGAGACGAGCCTAGGGCGGCCTCACGCCCCTGGCGGGGAGGAGCGCAATAGTCGTACCGGCGTGGTCTGCCCCGGGTCCGTCCATGGTCCGCCCATGGTCCGTTCAGGCTCCACTCAAGGGCCGCTCGTGGGACGGGAGGCGTTCACGAGACTGCCGGGAGGACGGTCCGAGCGCCCGGGGCGGGTGCCTCGAAACGGATTTGGGCGAACGGCGGCCGAGCGTGTAATGTCTTCATCGCTCGCCCCAATAGCTCAGTCGGCAGAGCGTCTCCATGGTAAGGAGAAGGTCAACGGTTCGATTCCGTTTTGGGGCTCTGGTGTGACTGGTTCCGTCGCGAGGCGGAGCCGGACCACATCAAAGCGGTGTAGCTCAGTCGGTAGAGCAAGCGGCTCATAATCGCTGTGTCACCGGTTCAAGTCCGGTCACCGCTACGCTAAGTAGCCGATTGCGGGGTCGGTCCTTCGATCGGCTACTCTTCTTGCGTTAAATGTCCATCCGTTCGTCTTAGGAGCACTCACGTGGCTGCCACCGACGTCCGCCCGAAGATCACGCTGGCCTGCGTGGAGTGCAAGGAGCGGAACTACATCACCAAGAAGAACCGGCGTAACAACCCGGATCGTCTTGAGATGAAGAAGCACTGCCCGCGTTGCAACGCGCACACCGCGCACCGCGAAACGCGATAAATCAGGCTCGTACGCGAGGCCGTTCCCGAGTGATCGGGGGCGGCCTCGCGTCGTTGAGGTACCCGTACCGATCAGTAGAGCTACCAGGAGGTGCCGAGCCATGGCGCTCGACCAGTCCTTCGTGGGGCGGACGTACCCGCCCACCGCGCCCTACGAGGTGGGCCGGGAGAAGATCCGTGAGTTCGCCGAGGCGGTCGGGGACGACAACCCGGCGTACACGGACGCGGAGGCCGCCAAGGCACTCGGTCACCCGGACGTGATCGCCCCTCCGACCTTCGTCTTCGCGATCACCTTCAAGGCCGCGGGCGAGGTCGTGCAGGACCCCCAGCTCGGCCTGGACTACAGCCGCGTCGTGCACGGCGACCAGAAGTTCGCCTACCGCCGCCCGGTCCGCGCCGGCGACCGGCTCTCGGTCACCTCCACCATCGAGGCGATCAAGTCCCTCGCGGGCAACGACATCGTGGACATCCGCGGCGAGGTGCACGACGAGGCCGGCGAGCACGTCGTGACCGCCTGGACCAAGCTCGTGGCCCGCGCGGCCGAGGAGGCGTGAGCGACCCCATGACCGCGAAGATCTCCTACGCCGACGTCGAGGTCGGCACCGAACTGCCGCCGCAGACCTTCCCTGTGACCCGCGCGACCCTCGTCCGGTACGCGGGCGCCTCCGGTGACTTCAACCCGATCCACTGGAACGAGAAGTTCGCCAAGGAGGTCGGCCTGCCGGACGTCATCGCGCACGGCATGTTCACCATGGCCGAGGCGATCCGGGTGGTCACCGACTGGACCGGCGACCCGGGTGCGGTCGTCGAGTACGGCGTCCGCTTCACCAAGCCGGTCGTCGTCCCGAACGACGAGCAGGGTGCCGTGATCGAGGTGGCCGGCAAGGTCGCCGCCAAGCTCGACGACAACACGGTCCGCGTGGATCTGACGGCGACCAGCGCCGGGCAGAAGGTGCTGGGCATGTCCAGGGCGGTCGTACGACTCGCCTGAGGCGGTTCGCAGCACGAGGTAAGGGGCGCTCACCCATGCGGGGCGCCCCTTACGCATGGCGCCGGCAGAGCACCGCTTGACAAGGTTAGTGATTGAGCACTAACTTCAGATCCATGGCCAGGATGAGTGCGGAAGAGCGGCGCGAGAGCGTCATCCGGGCGGCGACGACCGAGTTCGCCCGCGGTGGCTACCACGGCACCTCGACCGAGGCGATCGCCCGCCGGGTCGGCGTCTCGCAGCCCTATCTCTTCCGGCTGTTCCCGGGCAAGAAGGCGATCTTCCTGGCGGCGGCCGAGCGGTGCGTCGAGGACACCATCCGGATGTTCGCGGAGGCGGCCGAGGGGCGGGAAGGTGAAGAGGCCCGCCACGCCATGGGTGAGGCCTATGTCGAGACCATCTCCGAGCAGCCTGAGCTGCTGATGATGCAGATGCAGATGTACCTCGCCGTGGCGGCCGCCGAGGAGGAGGGGGACCGTGAGTTCGGTGACGCCGTGCGTGGGGGCTGGATGCGGCTGTGGGACACCATTCACCTGCCACTGGGTGCCGACGCTCACGAGACGACGACCTTCCTCGCGCAGGGCATGCTCATCAATTGCCTGGTGGCCATGGGCTTCCCGGCCGACCACCGGGTCTGGGCGGGACTGAGCTCGTCGGAGTCCGGCAGCTGACACCAACAGACGAGGATGCCGGACCTTTTTCATGACCTCGAAAGTTAGTAATCAATAACTAATCGATCACCGCACACACTCCATGGGGGAGCGATGTCACAGCAGACCGCACGTCGCGGGGGAGCCGCCTGGGCCCTCGTCATCACCAGCGTCGCCGGGTTCATGGCGGCTCTCGACAACCTCGTCGTCACCACCGCCCTGCCCTCCATCCGCGAGGACCTCGGCGGCGGACTGCACGACCTGGAATGGACCGTGAGCGCCTACACGCTCACCTTCGCCGTCCTGCTGATGTTCGGCGCGGCCCTCGGCGACCGCTTCGGCCGCCGCCGGCTGTTCATCGCCGGACTCGCCGTCTTCACCGGCGCCTCCGCCGCGGCGGCCATGGCGCCCGGCATCGACTCCCTCATCGCCGCACGGGCGGTCCAGGGCGCGGGCGCCGCGGTGATGATGCCGCTGACGCTCACCCTGCTGACCGCCGCCGTGCCCGCCGCCAAGCGCGGCATGGCGTTCGGCATCTGGGGCGCCGTCAACGGACTCGCCGTCGCCTCCGGGCCGCTCGTCGGCGGCACCCTCACCGAACACATCTCCTGGCAGTGGATCTTCTGGCTGAACGTCCCACTGGGCCTGGCCCTGCTGCCGCTCGCCCGGCTGCGCCTTGCCGAGTCCCACGGCACCGGAGCCCCGCTCGACGTCCCGGGCACCCTCCTCGCCAGCGGCGGCCTCTTCGGCATCGTCTACGGCCTGGTCCGCGGCCCCGCCGACGGTTGGACCGGCGGCCTGGTCCTCACGGGCCTCTTCGCGGGCACCGCGCTGCTGACCGGCTTCATCCTCTACAGCACCCGCGCCAAGAACCCCATGCTCCCGATGCGGCTGTTCCGCTCCCGGGCCTTCGCCGGCATCAACGCGGCGAGCCTGCTGATGTTCCTCGGCATGTTCGGCTCGATCTTCCTGCTCAGCCAGTACATGCAGGGCGTCCTCGGCTACTCGCCCACCGAGGCGGGCCTGAGGATGCTGCCCTGGACCGGCATGCCGATGCTGATCGCCCCGATCGCCGGCATCCTGGCCGACCGCGTCGGCGGCCGCCCCGTCGTCGCCACGGGCCTCTTCCTGCAGGCCCTGGGCCTCGGCTACATGGCGGTGGTGGCCACGACCTACGCCTCCTACGTGGCCCAGTTGCCCGCCCTGATCATCAGCGGCGTCGGGATGGCGCTGTTCTTCGCCCCCGCTTCGCACCTGGTGATGTCCAGCGTGCGGCCGTCGGAGCAGGGCATCGCCTCCGGCGCCAACAACGCCCTGCGCGAGGTGGGCGGGGCGCTCGGCATCGCCGTCATGGCCTCGATCTTCGCGGCCCAGGGCGGTTACGAGACCGGCCAGACCTTCGTCGACGGCATGCGGCCCGCCCTGGTGACGGGATCCGCGGTGGTCGCCCTCGCGGGCATCGCGGCCCTGCTGATACCCACCCGGCGGCGCACCGAGCGGCAGGCGGCCCCGGCCGAACCGGCACCGGTACTGGAGACGGCCGTCCACTGACCCGAAGGACCCGAACAAGGAGAAGCGGCATGCCCACTCTTCCCTGGACCGTCCCGAATCCCCCGCCCCGCGGCACCGAGGTGCACGTCTTCGCCTCCCGCTTCGAGACCCGCACGCTGTGGGGAGCCCTGAAGTTCCTCGCCGGGACGCCCGCCGTCTGGCGGCAGGTCCGCCGCAGCCCCGGCGCCTACGGAGCGAGCCTGAAGGCGAAGCCCCTGCAGCGGACCTTCTGGACCCTGTCGGCCTGGGAGTCCAAGGACGCCCTGCACGCCTTCGTCCGCGCGGGCGCGCACGGCCCGGCCTCCAGGGGGCTGGCCCCGCAGATGAAGGACTCGGCCTTCACCACCTGGCAGGCGAGCAGCGACGACCTCCCGCTGCCCTGGTCCGAGGCGCTCCGCCGCCTGCCCTGACGGCCACCACGCGTGCGTGCGGCCCCATTCCGCGTGAAAGGGGCCGCACACACGTGTGCCCGGCGCCGTCAGTGCCGTCTCGTACTCTTGAGCCCGTGCAGGAACTCCACGACGCCCCCCTTGCCCCGCTGACGACCTTCCGGCTGGGCGGCCCCGCGACCCGGCTGCTCACCGCGACCACGGACGACGAGGTGATCGCCGCCGTCCGCGAAGCCGACGAGACGGGCACCCCGCTGCTGCTCATCGGTGGCGGCTCGAACCTGGTCATCGGCGACAAGGGCTTCGACGGCACCGCCCTCGCCATCGCCACCAAGGGCTTCTCCCTCGACGGCACGACGCTGGAGCTGGCCGCCGGCGAGGTGTGGACCGACGCCGTCGCCCGCACGGTCGAAGCGGGCCTGGCCGGTATCGAATGCCTGGCCGGCATCCCCGGCTCGGCCGGCGCGACCCCCATCCAGAACGTCGGGGCGTACGGCCAGGAGGTCTCCTCCACGATCATCGAGGTCGTCGCCTACGACCGCCGCGCCGGCGAGACGGTCACGCTGGCCAACGCGGACTGCGCCTTCTCCTACCGCCACAGCCGCTTCAAGTCCGACCCCGAGCGGTACGTGGTCCTGCGCGTCCGCTTCTCCCTGGAGGACGCCGAGGGCCTGTCCGCCCCTCTCCGGTACGCCGAGACGGCCCGTGCCCTGGGTGTGGAGCCGGGCGATCGCGTCCCGCTCGTGCAGGCCCGCGAGACGGTGCTCAAGCTGCGCGCCGGCAAGGGCATGGTCCTGGACCCCGAGGACCACGACACCTGGTCGGCAGGCTCCTTCTTCACCAACCCGATCCTCACGGACACGGACTTCGAGACGTTCCGCGCTCGCGTCCACGACCGGCTCGGCGACGGGGCGGAGCCTCCCGCCTACCCGGCCGGTGAGGGTTACACCAAGACCTCCGCGGCCTGGCTGATCGACAAGTCCGGCTTCACCAAGGGTTACGGCGACGGTCCGGCCCGCATCTCCACGAAGCACACGCTCGCCCTGACGAACCGGGGGAGTGCGACCACCGAAGATCTCCTCGCCCTGGCCCGCGAGGTCGTGGCCGGAGTCCACGAGGCGTTCGGCATCACGCTGGTCAACGAGCCGGTGACGGTGGGGGTCAGCCTGTAGCCACCCGGCGTCGGAGCTGGGGCCGGGTGGGTCCGCAGCCCGGCGTAGCGGGGTGCCGCTGCGCCCACCCGTGCCGCCCTTAGCGGCACGATTGCCCGCAGCTGGGGCGCGGTCGGCGCGGCCCGCAGCCGCCGCGAGACGGGCGCCCGCACAGTGCGCCTGCGGCACAAGCCACGTTGCTCCCGCAGCCGCGCGAGACGGGCGCCCGCACAGTGCGCCTGCGGCACAAGCCACGTTGCTCCCGCAGCCGCGCGAGACGGGCGCCTGCACGGTGCACATGCGGCACAAGCCACGCTGCTCCCGCAGCCGCCGGACGACGCAAGGGGCCGTGTCGGGGGGTGTCCGCCCGCAGCGGTTGGCGCGTCAACGCCAGTCAGTCGGTACGCAAGGCAATCGCGCCGTTCCGAGGACGGACACCCCCCGGCGCGGCCCCGACCCCCACCCGGCACTGAGCGCTGCGCGCACCCCCACCGGACCGCCACAGGGCCACAGGCCGCCACAGGGCCACAGGCACCCACCGGCATCAAGCAGACCCCACGACCCCTACGACCCCTACGACCCGTACGACCCGTACGACCCCTACGACGCCAGCCAGTCGTCCACCCCCGCCAGCAGCTTCGTCTTCACGTCCTCCGGCGCCGCCGACCCCCGTACCGACTGCCGCGCCACCTCCGCCAGCTCCGCATCCGTGAACCCGTGATGCCGCCGCGCGATCTCGTACTGCGCGGCAAGACGCGACCCGAACAGCAACGGATCGTCCGCGCCCAGCGCCAACGGCACCCCCGCCTCGAACAACGTCCGCAGCGGCACGTCCTCCGGCTTCTCGTACACCCCCAGCGCCACGTTCGACGCCGGACACACCTCGCACGTCACCTGCCGGTCCGCGAGCCGCTTCATCAGCCGCGGATCCTCCGCCGCCCGCACCCCGTGCCCCACCCGGTTCGCCCCCAGGTCGTCCAGACAGTCCCGCACCGACGACGGCCCGGCCAGCTCACCCCCGTGCGGCGCCGACAGCAACCCGGCCTCACGCGCGATCCCGAACGCCCGGTCGAAGTCCCGCGCCATCCCCCGCCGCTCGTCGTTCGACAGCCCGAACCCGACGACCCCCCGGTCCGCGTACCGGGCCGCCAGCCGCGCCAGCGTCCGCGCGTCCAGCGGGTGCTTCATCCGGTTCGCCGCGACCAGGACCCGCATCCCGAGCCCGGTTTCCCGCGACGTCGTCTCCACCGCGTCCAGGATGATCTCCAGCGCCGGGATCAGCCCGCCCAGCCGCGGCGCGTACGACGTCGGGTCGACCTGGATCTCCAGCCAGCCCGACCCGTCCCGCACGTCCTCCTCCGCGGCCTCCCGCACCAGCCGCTGGATGTCCTCCGGCTCCCGCAGACACGAGCGCGCCGCGTCGTACAGCCGCTGGAAGCGGAACCAGCCCCGTTCGTCCGTGGCCCGCAGGCTCGGCGGCTCCCCGCCGACCAGCGCCTCGGTCAGCGCGTCGGGCAGCCGCACCCCGTGCTTGTCGGCCAGTTCCAGCACGGTCGAGGGCCGCATCGACCCGGTGAAGTGCAGGTGCAGATGGGCTTTCGGCAGCTCAGAGACATCACGTACACGCTCCATCCAAAGATCCTGCCGTACGCCCCAGCCGTCCCGGTAGCCGTTTCCCCTTTCGTGGTCTTGCTCGCACAAATAAATGGGGCACATACCGGACCCGGTATGTGCCCCAAGCTCGCCCCCTGCCACGGGAGCGGCGAAAACGGACGTCAGTCCCGCGCCTCCGCCAGCAGCTTCTGGATCCGGCTCACGCCCTCGACCAGGTCCTCGTCACCCAGGGCGTAGGACAGCCGCAGGTACCCGGGCGTACCGAACGCCTCACCCGGCACCACCGCGACCTCGGACTCCTCCAGGATCAGCGCGGCCAGCTCGACCGTGTCCTTGGGCCGCCGGCCCCGGATCTCCTTGCCGATCAGCGCCTTCACCGACGGGTACGCGTAGAACGCCCCCTCCGGCTCCGGGCACAGCACGCCGTCGATCTCGTTCAGCATCCGCACGATGGTCTTGCGGCGCCGGTCGAAGGCCTCACGCATCGTCGCCACGGCGTCCAGGTCACCGGAGACAGCGGCCAGCGCGGCCGCCTGGGCGACGTTGGACACGTTGGACGTGGCGTGCGACTGCAGGTTCGTCGCGGCCTTGATCACGTCCTTCGGGCCGATGACCCACCCGACGCGCCAGCCGGTCATCGCGTACGTCTTCGCGACGCCGTTCACCACGATGCACTTGTCGCGCAGCTCGGGCAGCACCGCCGGCAGCGACACGGCGGAGGCGTCGCCGTAGACCAGGTGCTCGTAGATCTCGTCCGTCAGCACCCACAGGCCGTGCTCGACGGCCCAGCGGCCGATGGCCTCGGTCTCGTGCTCGCTGTAGACCGCGCCGGTCGGGTTGGACGGCGAGACGAAGAGGACGACCTTCGTCTTCTCCGTGCGGGCCGCCTCCAGCTGTTCGACGGTCACCCGGTAGCCGGTCGTCTCGTCGGCGACGACCTCCACCGGGACACCCCCGGCCAGCCGGATCGACTCCGGGTACGTCGTCCAGTACGGCGCGGGCACGATGACCTCGTCGCCCGGGTCGAGGATCGCGGCGAAGGCCTCGTAGATGGCCTGCTTGCCACCGTTGGTGACCAGGATCTGCGAGACGTCCGGCTCGTAGCCCGAGTCACGCAGGGTCTTCGCGGCGATCGCGGCCTTCAGCTCGGGGAGGCCACCGGCAGGCGTGTAGCGGTGGAACTTCGGGTTCGAGCAGGCCTCGATCGCGGCCTGGACGATGTAGTCCGGGGTCGGGAAGTCCGGCTCACCGGCGCCGAAGCCGATCACCGGACGCCCGGCGGCCTTGAGGGCCTTGGCCTTGGCGTCCACGGCGAGGGTGGCGGACTCGGAGATCGCGCCGACTCGGGCGGAGACCCGGCGCTCGGTGGGAGGGGTTGCAGCGCTCATGGGCCCCATCGTTTCAGACCGGAAACGCGCGCGGCACGGGGGTTTCACAGACTGAACAACGTCGGGCAAACCCTTGAACAACAGTGCGGATCGCCCGCTCGGCCTGGGCGATCTTCAGCGGATTCACGTCAGCCCGGCGCCCGTTCCGCAGGCGATCTTCCGTCAACGAGCCCTCCCGCGGGCCCTTTCTGTTCGACGACCGGCCGCGGAGCACGTACACTCTCACCTCGTTGGCCTTCGGCAGGCCGCGCTCGTTCGGTGCACACCAAGCATCCGGATGGATGCGGTACGTTGGGGGGCACACAAAGGGTCGTAGCTCAATTGGTAGAGCACTGGTCTCCAAAACCAGCGGTTGGGGGTTCAAGTCCCTCCGGCCCTGCTACACACTCCATCGCCAGGATGTGTGCGCATGTACGTACAGCAATGCACCGCCGTGCGGCTCAGACCGGGCGCGGCACGGCCACGACCCGGAATCAGGTGAGGACGAGTGACGGACGCCGTGGGCTCCATCGACATGCCTGATGCCCAGGACGAGGCGCCGGAGTCCAAGAAGGCCCGCAAGGGCGGCAAGCGCGGAAAGAAGGGCCCGCTGAAGCGGCTCGCCCTCTTCTACCGCCAGATCGTCGCGGAGCTGCGCAAGGTCGTCTGGCCGACCCGCAACCAGCTGACGACCTACACGACCGTGGTGATCATCTTTGTCGTCATCATGATCGGCCTGGTCACCGTGATTGACTATGGGCTCAGCAACGCCGCGAAGTACGTGTTCGGCTGAGCAGTCCGCGAAGAGCGCCGAGGTACCCGGCGCTCCTTTCGCATGTTCCACCCCTATGTATCCAGGAAGAAGCAGCCACCGTGTCTGACCCGAACGTGAACGACGCCATCGAGCCGGTCGAGTCCGTCGAGGACGAGCTCGACATCGTCGAGGGCGCGGACAACGAGGACACCGAGGCCTCCGCCGAGGTCGAGGCTGCCGACGCCGTCGTGGACGACGCCGCCGAGGCGGAGACCGAGGACGGCGAAGAGGCCGTGGAAGAACTCGAAGAGGCCGCGGAAGAACTCGAGGAAGAGCCCGAGGACGACCGCGACCCGATCGAGAAGCTCCGCGAGGAACTGCGGGTCCTGCCCGGCGAGTGGTACGTCATCCACACCTACGCCGGCTACGAGAACCGCGTGAAGACCAACCTCGAGCAGCGCGCCGTCTCGCTCAACGTCGAGGACTACATCTTCCAGGCCGAGGTGCCGCAGGAAGAGGTCGTCCAGATCAAGAACGGCGACCGCAAGACGATCAAGCAGAACAAGCTCCCGGGCTACGTCCTGGTCCGCATGGACCTGACGAACGAGTCCTGGGGCGTCGTCCGTAACACCCCCGGCGTCACCGGCTTCGTGGGCAACGCCTACGACCCGTACCCGCTGACCCTGGACGAGATCGTCAAGATGCTCGCCCCCGAGGCCGAGGAGAAGGCCGCCCGCGAGGCCGCCGAGGCCGAGGGCAAGCCGGCTCCGCAGCGCAAGGTCGAGGTCCAGGTGCTGGACTTCGAGGTCGGCGACTCGGTCACCGTCACCGACGGCCCGTTCGCCACGCTGCAGGCGACCATCAACGAGATCAACCCGGACTCGAAGAAGGTCAAGGGCCTCGTCGAGATCTTCGGCCGCGAGACGCCGGTCGAGCTCTCCTTCGACCAGATCCAGAAGAACTGACTTCCGGACACACCGCTTCCGCGCAGGTCAGGCGATCGCTCCGGCGCTTGCCTGACCTGCTCGGTTTTCAGCCGCGCATCTATACCCGTTATCGTTGTGCGGTATGCCTGCATCCGGGTGGTCCCCGGGCGCGGGCAGGACCCGAATCGAAAGGACCCGGAGAGCTATGCCTCCCAAGAAGAAGAAGGTCACGGGGCTCATCAAGCTCCAGATCCAGGCCGGTGCCGCCAACCCGGCCCCGCCGGTCGGCCCCGCGCTGGGTCAGCACGGCGTGAACATCATGGAGTTCTGCAAGGCCTACAACGCCGCGACCGAGTCGCAGCGTGGCTGGGTGATCCCGGTGGAGATCACGGTCTACGAGGACCGCTCCTTCACCTTCATCACCAAGACGCCGCCGGCCGCGAAGATGATCCTGAAGGCCGCGGGCATCGACAAGGGCTCCGGCGAGCCGCACAAGACCAAGGTCGCGAAGATCACGCGCGACCAGGTCCGTGAGATCGCCACGACCAAGATGCCCGACCTCAACGCCAACGACCTGGACGCCGCCGAGAAGATCATCGCCGGCACCGCCCGTTCCATGGGCGTCACGGTCGAGGGCTGAGCCCCAACCTCCATCAGTAGAAGTGGCAGGGCCTGCTCGGCCCGGACCACGACTCCTAAGAATCCACAGGAGCAGTAGTGAGCAAGCGCAGCAAGTCCCTTCGCGCTGCGGACGCCAAGGTCGACCGGGAGAAGCTCTACGCCCCGCTCGAGGCCGTCCGTCTCGCCAAGGACACCTCCACGACCAAGTTCGACGGCACCGTCGAGGTCGCCTTCCGCCTGGGTGTCGACCCGCGCAAGGCCGACCAGATGGTCCGTGGCACCGTGAACCTTCCGCACGGCACCGGCAAGACCGCCCGGGTCCTGGTCTTCGCGACCGGTGACCGTGCTGCGGCCGCGGAGGCCGCGGGCGCCGACATCGTCGGCTCCGACGAACTGATCGACGAGGTGTCGAAGGGCCGTCTGGACTTCGACGCCGTCGTCGCCACCCCGGACCTCATGGGCAAGGTCGGCCGCCTCGGCCGCGTGCTCGGTCCGCGTGGTCTGATGCCGAACCCGAAGACCGGCACCGTCACCCCCGACGTGGCCAAGGCCGTCACCGAGATCAAGGGCGGCAAGATCGAGTTCCGCGTCGACAAGCACTCGAACCTGCACTTCATCATCGGCAAGTCGTCCTTCGACGACACCAAGCTGGTGGAGAACTACGGCGCCGCGCTGGAGGAGATCCTCCGTCTGAAGCCGTCCGCCGCCAAGGGTCGCTACATCAAGAAGGCCGCCATCAGCACCACGATGGGCCCCGGCATTCCGGTCGACCCGAACCGCACCCGCAACCTCCTCGTCGAGGAGGACCCGGCTGCGGTCTGAGCCTTCAGGCTCACCCAACCGGTCACGGGCCCCGCACCTCTTACAGGTGCGGGGCCCGTTCCCTTTTCCGGTACGTACGCCGGTGGCCTGGGTTAACGTGCGGGAACCGGATGCGAACGGGGGGACGTATGCAGGGCACGACCGTGCGCCGCGTGGGCCTGGTGCTCGCGGTGACAGCGCTGACGGGGGTGGCCGCCTGCACGTCCCAGGAGTCCTCCGACACCCCCGGCCGGGACGACCGGGCCGCACACGGCCGGGCCCTCGCCGCCCTGCGCGCCGCCGAGCGCGCCACCGAGCACGCCGAGTCCGCCCGGGTGGAGTCCACGACGACCATGGGCTCGCTGATGTCCATGACCGCCGACGGCACCCTCGGCTGGAGCGACGGCATCACCGGCACCCTCACCATCGAGTACACCGGTGGCGCCATCGCCGACACCATGCGGCGGCTCGGCACCACGTCGATGGAGGCCCGTTACCTGCCCGAGGCGTACTACGCGCGCATGGGCGAGAAGTTCGCCGAGCAGACCGGCGGCAGGCACTGGATCCGGTACGCGTACGAGGACCTCGAAGCCCTCGCCGGAGGCTCCGGTGCCCATCTCGGCGACCAGATGCGCAGCACCACGCCGAACCAGTCCGTGAAGCTCCTGCTGTCCTCCGACGACGTCAGGAAGGTCGGCGAGGACACCGTCGGCGGCCGGTCCGCGACGCACTGGTCCGGCACGGTGGCAGCGGCCGACGTCGCCGATGACGGCCTGCGGAAGCAGCTCACCGAGGCCGGTGTCACCACCGAGACCGTCGACATCTGGATCAACGAGCGGAACCTGCTGGTCAAGAAGGTCGAGAAGGCGCGGATGACCACCGGCCTGATGACCCAGACCGCGCACTACGCCGACTACGGCGTTCCGGTCCGGACCGAACGGCCTCCGCGGTCCGACACCGGGGATTTCGAGGATCTGATGCGCGAGCAGCCGGCCACGCCCTGAGGCAGCCGCCGATTCCGATAGATCACTTGTGCCCCTCTGGGATAGGCTCACGGCCTTGCTGTGAAGCAAGCATGTATTCCTTGGGGGGAATCGATGAGGACATCCATACCTGCCGCCGGGGCGTGTGCCCTGCTTCTCGCCGTCGGCGCCGTCGGCTGCGGATCCGAGCAGTCGCCGGAGATGACACCGGCTGCGGCCGTCGCCAAGGCGGCGAAGAACACGGAGGACATCACGTCCCTCCAGTACCGCTTGAAGGGCACGGTCCCGGAGTCGGGCCGCGTCGAGGGCGAGGCGTCCATGCGCCTGAAGCCCACGATCGCCATGAGCATGAAGATGACGGCGCCCGACAAGGCCGCCGGCGAAAGCGTCGAGATCCGTCTCGTCGACAAGGCCATGTACCTCGGTGGGGGAGCCGAGATGGCCAAGGAGATGGACGGCAAGCGCTGGCTGAAGTTCGATCTGTCCGGCTCCGACGCCGCCAAGGACCTGGACAAGATGGGGTCCCCGAGCCAGGCCGAGCAGAACCCGGCGGCGGAGTCCACCTTCCTCACCGGCGCCAAGGACGTGAAGAAGGTCGGCAGCGAGAAGGTCGAAGGCGTCGAGACCACCCACTACACGGGCACGGTCACCCTCGCCGACCTGCGCGCCTCGCTCAAGGACGACAAGGCGGAGACCCGCAAGCAGCGCGAGAAGAGCATCAAGCAGTACGAGAAGCTGGGCCTCGACAAGCTCACGATGGACATGTGGGTCGACGGCGAGGACCACACCAAGCAGTTCCGCATGAAGGGCCAGGCCGACAAGGGTCCGATGGACATGACCATCACCTTCCTCGACTACAACGAGCCCGTCACCGTCACGGCCCCGCCGGCCAAGGACGTCGCGGACCTGAGCGAGATGTTCAAGGAGCTGGGGCAGGGCTGAACCGCCCCGCACCGATCCGCCGTACGGGCGGATTTGCCTCACGGTGAACCGTTCCCGTACTCTCCTACAGAAGCCAAAGACCGCTGGTCGTTACCGCGCGCTCATCAGAGGGCGCGGTGGCCGAAGGATCCGCTGAACGGCGGACGACCCGCGCAGGTGACACTGGAGAAGCTCCCGGAGACCGCCGCCTCGTGCGTGTGGAAACCGGTTGAGCTACGCCCCGTGCGCTTGCGCCGGGGCGTTTCGTTTTCCCCAGTCCTCCTTCGGGTCCGCGCGGTCCGAATCACCCGGAAGGAGGCCGAGGCTCATGGCGAGGCCTGACAAGGTCGATGCCGTCGAGGAGATGCGGGACAAGTTCCGCAACTCCAACGCTGCTGTCGTTACCGCGTACACCGGTCTCACCGTCGCGCAGCTCCAGAAGCTGCGTCGTTCACTCGGTGAGAACGCTCAGTACCGTGTGGCGAAGAACACGCTGACCAAGATTGCGGCCAACGAGGCCGGGATCACGACGCTGGACGACCTCTTTGCGGGTTCGTCGGCCGTCGCCTTCGTGACCGGTGACCCGGTCGAGGCGGCGAAGGGTCTCCGTGACTTCGCCAAGGACAACCCCAACCTCGTCATCAAGGGCGGCGTCCTTGACGGCAAGGCATTGTCCGCCGATGAGATCAAGAAGCTTGCGGACCTCGAGTCCCGCGAGGTTCTGCTTTCCAAGCTGGCCGGTGCCTTCAAGGCGAAGCAGTCCCAGGCTGCCTCCGTCTTCCAGGCGCTGCCGTCGAAGCTCGTCCGCACCGTGGACGCGCTCCGTGCCAAGCAGGACGAGCAGGGCGGTGCCGAGTAACTCGGCTCGCATCCCGGCCGCCGCTGCCTGAACGCGGCGACCGTCGCGGGCCAGTAGTACGCCCGCCTCACATGTACATCCGGCACCTGCCGAATTAGTGGAAGGACCGCCAATCATGGCGAAGCTCAGCCAGGAAGACCTGCTCGCGCAGTTCGAGGAGATGACCCTCATCGAGCTCTCCGAGTTCGTGAAGGCGTTCGAGGACAAGTTCGACGTCACCGCCGCCGCTGCCGCGCCGGTCGTCGTCGCCGGTGGTGCCGCTGGTGGCGCCGCTGCCGAGGCCGCTGAGGAGCAGGACGAGTTCGACGTCATCCTCACGGGTGCCGGCGACAAGAAGATCCAGGTCATCAAGGTCGTGCGTGAGCTGACCTCCCTGGGTCTGAAGGAGGCCAAGGACCTCGTGGACGGCGCCCCGAAGCCCGTTCTCGAGAAGGTCGCCAAGGACGCCGCCGAGAAGGCGAAGGAGTCCCTCGAGGGCGCCGGCGCCTCCGTCGAGGTCAAGTAAGACCTTCCGGATCCGCCAGGATCCACGACACGTCCCGCTGGACGTGTAACGCCTAAGCGCTGAAGAGCGATCATCCATCCGGGTGGTCGCTCTTCGGCGTTCTCGGGGGCGGGCCACGGTTGCCTTGAAGCCCCGGTGACGGGGGGTATGGTGATCTTCGTCGTGTCCCAGGGCGGCCCCGGAGAGGGCAAGGGGGCCTTGACGAACCGCACGCAGCGCGCAATTCTCAGGACGCGTCGCCACAGGATCCGAATCCGAGGCATGGATCGGCGACGAAGAGGGCAGTACTTACGTGCGTTGAGGGCAGCGCCTTGTCGCAGGAGTGGAACAACGAGGGTGAACACGGGTTCCAGAACCCGCACTGGACATCAGTGTGCCAAGTGGCTACACTGACCCTTTGCGCTGCCTGTTAGCTGTCCCCTGCCCGTCACCAGGGGTCTGCCCTCGCCCGAGCATCGACGACAAGACTGTCTGACCTGGCCTTTCGGCCGGACTGACACAGCTTGTCTCTGTGTACGGGAGAGGGGCCGGTACGCGCGTAGTGAGTCCGAGCCCTCGGAAGGACCCCCTCTTGGCCGCCTCGCGCAACGCCTCGACCGCGAATACGAACAACGCCGCCAGCACTGCCCCGCTGCGCATCTCTTTTGCAAAGATCAAGGAGCCTCTTGAGGTTCCGAACCTGCTCGCGCTGCAGACCGAGAGCTTCGACTGGCTCCTCGGCAACACCGCCTGGCAGAGTCGGGTCGAGGAGGCTCTCGAGAACGGTCAGGACGTCCCCACCAAGTCCGGGCTCGAGGAGATCTTCGAGGAGATCTCCCCGATCGAGGACTTCAGCGGGTCGATGTCGCTGACCTTCCGCGACCACCGCTTCGAGCCGCCGAAGAACTCCATCGACGAGTGCAAGGACCGTGACTTCACGTACGCGGCCCCGCTCTTCGTCACGGCTGAGTTCACGAACAACGAGACCGGCGAGATCAAGTCCCAGACGGTCTTCATGGGCGACTTCCCGCTCATGACGAACAAGGGCACCTTCGTCATCAACGGCACCGAGCGTGTCGTGGTGTCGCAGCTCGTCCGTTCGCCCGGTGTCTACTTCGACTCCTCCATCGACAAGACGTCCGACAAGGACATCTTCTCCGCCAAGATCATCCCCTCCCGGGGTGCCTGGCTGGAGATGGAGATCGACAAGCGCGACATGGTCGGTGTCCGCATCGACCGCAAGCGCAAGCAGTCCGTCACCGTCCTGCTCAAGGCGCTCGGCTGGACCACCGAGCAGATCCTCGAGGAGTTCGGCGAGTACGAGTCCATGCGCGCCACCCTGGAGAAGGACCACACCCAGGGCCAGGACGACGCGCTGCTCGACATCTACCGCAAGCTGCGTCCGGGCGAGCCCCCCACGCGTGAGGCCGCGCAGACGCTGCTCGAGAACCTCTACTTCAACCCCAAGCGCTACGACCTGGCCAAGGTCGGCCGCTACAAGGTCAACAAGAAGCTGGGTGCGGACGCTCCGCTGGACGCGGGCATCCTGACCGTCGAGGACATCATCTCGACGATCAAGTACCTGGTGAAGCTGCACGCGGGCGAGACCGAGACGGTCGGCGACAGCGGTACGAACATCGTCGTCGAGACCGACGACATCGACCACTTCGGCAACCGCCGCCTGCGCAGCGTCGGCGAGCTCATCCAGAACCAGGTCCGTACGGGTCTGGCGCGTATGGAGCGTGTCGTCCGCGAGCGGATGACGACCCAGGACGTCGAGGCGATCACGCCGCAGACCCTGATCAACATCCGGCCGGTCGTCGCCTCCATCAAGGAGTTCTTCGGCACCAGCCAGCTGTCGCAGTTCATGGACCAGAACAACCCGCTGTCGGGTCTCACCCACAAGCGCCGTCTGTCGGCTCTTGGCCCGGGTGGTCTCTCCCGTGAGCGGGCCGGCTTCGAGGTCCGTGACGTGCACCCCTCGCACTACGGCCGCATGTGCCCGATCGAGACGCCCGAAGGCCCGAACATCGGTCTGATCGGCTCGCTCGCCTCCTACGGCCGGGTCAACGCGTTCGGTTTCGTCGAGACCCCGTACCGCAAGGTGTTCGAGGGCCAGGTCACCGACGAGGTCGACTACCTGACCGCCGACGAGGAAGACCGCTTCGTCATCGCGCAGGCCAACGCGCCGCTCACCGACGATCTCCGCTTCGCCGAGGCCCGCGTGCTCGTCCGCCGCAAGGGCGGCGAGGTCGACTACGTCGGTGGTGAGGACGTGGACTACATGGACGTCTCGCCGCGCCAGATGGTGTCGGTCGCGACCGCCATGATCCCCTTCCTCGAGCACGACGACGCAAACCGTGCCCTCATGGGCGCGAACATGATGCGTCAGGCCGTGCCGCTCATCAAGTCCGAGGCCCCGCTCGTCGGCACCGGCATGGAGTACCGCTCCGCGGTCGACGCCGGCGACGTGGTCAAGGCCGAGAAGCCCGGTGTGGTCCAGGAGGTCTCCGCGGACTACATCACCACCGCCAACGACGACGGCACGTACATCACGTACCGCCTGGCCAAGTTCGCCCGCTCCAACCAGGGCACCTCGGTCAACCAGAAGGTCATCGTCAACGAGGGCGACCGGATCATCGAGGGCCAGGTCCTGGCCGACGGTCCGGCCACCCAGAACGGCGAGATGGCACTGGGCAAGAACCTGCTCGTGGCGTTCATGCCGTGGGAGGGTCACAACTACGAGGACGCGATCATCCTGTCGCAGCGCCTCGTGCAGGACGACGTCCTCTCCTCGATCCACATCGAGGAGCACGAGGTCGACGCCCGTGACACCAAGCTCGGCCCCGAGGAGATCACCCGGGACATCCCGAACGTCTCCGAGGAGGTCCTCGCCGACCTCGACGAGCGCGGCATCATCCGTATCGGTGCCGAGGTCGTCGCCGGCGACATCCTGGTCGGCAAGGTCACGCCCAAGGGTGAGACCGAGCTGACGCCGGAAGAGCGCCTGCTGCGCGCGATCTTCGGTGAGAAGGCCCGTGAGGTCCGTGACACCTCGCTGAAGGTCCCGCACGGCGAGATCGGCAAGGTCATCGGCGTTCGCGTCTTCGACCGCGAGGAGGGCGACGAGCTTCCCCCCGGTGTGAACCAGCTGGTGCGCGTCTACGTCGCGCAGAAGCGCAAGATCACCGACGGTGACAAGCTCGCCGGCCGTCACGGCAACAAGGGCGTCATCTCGAAGATCCTGCCGATCGAGGACATGCCGTTCCTGGAGGACGGCACCCCGGTCGACATCATCCTCAACCCGCTCGGTGTGCCGTCCCGAATGAACCCGGGACAGGTCCTGGAGATCCACCTCGGCTGGCTCGCCAGCCGCGGCTGGGACGTCTCCGGCCTCGCGGACGACTGGGCGCAGCGCCTGCAGGCCATCGAGGCCGACCAGGTCGCGCCGGGCACCAACGTCGCCACCCCCGTCTTCGACGGTGCGCGTGAGGACGAGCTGGCCGGTCTGCTGAACCACACCATCCCGAACCGCGACGGCGAGCGCATGGTGCTCCCGACCGGTAAGGCGCCGCTGTTCGACGGCCGCTCCGGCGAGCCGTTCCCGGAGCCGATCTCCGTCGGCTACATGTACATCCTCAAGCTGCACCACCTGGTCGACGACAAGCTGCACGCCCGGTCGACCGGTCCGTACTCGATGATCACCCAGCAGCCGCTGGGTGGTAAGGCCCAGTTCGGTGGCCAGCGCTTCGGTGAGATGGAGGTGTGGGCGCTGGAGGCTTACGGCGCCGCGTACGCCCTCCAGGAGCTGCTGACCATCAAGTCCGACGACGTGACCGGCCGCGTGAAGGTCTACGAGGCCATCGTCAAGGGCGAGAACATCCCCGAGCCCGGCATCCCCGAGTCCTTCAAGGTGCTCATCAAGGAGATGCAGTCCCTGTGCCTCAACGTGGAGGTGCTGTCCTCGGACGGCATGTCCATCGAGATGCGCGACACCGACGAGGACGTCTTCCGCGCTGCGGAGGAGCTTGGCATCGACCTGTCCCGGCGTGAGCCGAGCAGCGTCGAAGAGGTCTGACGGGAGTTCGGCGGCCTTCGTCATGAAGGCCGCCGGCCCCAGGACCCCCGTATCAGACCCCATGACTTACAACCCTGAGAGGGATTGACGCATAGTGCTCGACGTCAACTTCTTCGACGAGCTCCGGATCGGTCTGGCCACCGCTGACGACATCCGTCAGTGGAGCCACGGCGAGGTCAAGAAGCCCGAGACGATCAACTACCGCACGCTCAAGCCCGAAAAGGACGGACTCTTCTGCGAGAAGATCTTCGGTCCGACCCGGGACTGGGAGTGCTACTGCGGCAAGTACAAGCGCGTCCGCTTCAAGGGCATCATCTGTGAGCGGTGTGGCGTCGAGGTCACCCGCGCCAAGGTGCGCCGTGAGCGGATGGGCCACATCGAGCTGGCCGCCCCGGTCACGCACATCTGGTACTTCAAGGGTGTTCCGTCGCGCCTGGGCTACCTGCTCGACCTGGCGCCGAAGGACCTCGAGAAGGTCATCTACTTCGCGGCGTACATGATCACGTACGTCGACGAGGAGCGCCGTACGCGCGACCTGCCCTCCCTGGAGGCCCACGTCTCCGTCGAGCGCCAGCAGATCGAGCAGCGTCGCGACGCCGACCTGGAGGCCCGCGCCAAGAAGCTCGAGACCGACCTGGCCGAGCTGGAGGCCGAGGGCGCCAAGGCGGACGTGCGCCGCAAGGTGCGCGAGGGTGCCGAGCGTGAGATGAAGCAGCTGCGTGACCGTGCGCAGCGCGAGATCGACCGCCTCGACGAGGTGTGGAACCGCTTCAAGAACCTCAAGGTCCAGGACCTCGAGGGCGACGAGCTGCTCTACCGCGAGCTGCGTGACCGCTTCGGCACGTACTTCGACGGCTCGATGGGTGCCGCGGCGCTGCAGAAGCGCCTGGAGTCCTTCGACCTCGACGAGGAGGCCGAGCGTCTCCGCGAGATCATCCGCACCGGCAAGGGCCAGAAGAAGACCCGTGCGCTCAAGCGCCTGAAGGTCGTCTCCGCGTTCCTGCAGACCAGCAACAGCCCCAAGGGCATGGTGCTCGACTGCGTGCCGGTCATCCCGCCGGACCTCCGCCCGATGGTGCAGCTGGACGGTGGCCGCTTCGCGACCTCCGACCTGAACGACCTGTACCGCCGTGTGATCAACCGGAACAACCGCCTGAAGCGCCTTCTCGACCTCGGTGCGCCCGAGATCATCGTGAACAACGAGAAGCGCATGCTCCAGGAGGCCGTGGACGCGCTGTTCGACAACGGCCGCCGTGGCCGTCCGGTCACCGGTCCCGGTAACCGCCCGCTGAAGTCCCTCAGCGACATGCTGAAGGGTAAGCAGGGCCGCTTCCGTCAGAACCTGCTCGGTAAGCGTGTGGACTACTCCGCGCGTTCCGTGATCGTCGTCGGTCCGCAGCTGAAGCTGCACCAGTGCGGTCTGCCCAAGGCGATGGCGCTGGAGCTCTTCAAGCCGTTCGTGATGAAGCGCCTGGTCGACCTGAACCACGCGCAGAACATCAAGAGCGCCAAACGCATGGTCGAGCGCGGCCGCACGGTCGTGTACGACGTGCTGGAAGAGGTCATCGCGGAGCACCCGGTTCTGCTGAACCGTGCGCCCACGCTGCACCGCCTCGGCATCCAGGCCTTCGAGCCGCAGCTGGTCGAGGGCAAGGCCATCCAGATCCACCCGCTCGTCTGCACCGCGTTCAACGCGGACTTCGACGGTGACCAGATGGCCGTGCACCTGCCGCTGTCCGCGGAGGCGCAGGCCGAGGCCCGCATCCTGATGCTGTCCTCGAACAACATCCTCAAGCCGGCCGACGGCCGCCCGGTGACGATGCCGACCCAGGACATGGTCCTCGGTCTGTTCTTCCTCACCACCGACGGCGAGATGCGCGACCTCAAGGGTGAGGGCCGTTCCTTCGCCTCGGTCGCCGAGGCGATCATGGCCTTCGACGCGGGCGAGCTGTCGCTCCAGTCGAGGATCGACGTCCGCTTCCCGGTCGGCACCATCCCGCCGCGCGGCTGGACCCCGCCGGCGCGCGAGGAGGGCGAGCCCGAGTGGCAGCAGGGTGACAGCTTCCGGCTGAACACCACGCTGGGCCGTGCGCTCTTCAACGAGCTGCTGCCCGAGGACTACCCGTTCGTCGACTACGAGGTCGGCAAGAAGCAGCTCTCCGAGATCGTCAACGACCTCGCCGAGCGCTACCCCAAGGTCATCGTGGCGGCGACGCTCGACAACCTGAAGGCGTCCGGCTTCTACTGGGCGACCCGTTCCGGTGTCACCGTGGCCATCTCCGACGTCGTCGTTCCCGAGGCGAAGAAGGAGATCGTCAAGGGCTACGAGGCGCAGGACGAGAAGGTCCAGAAGCAGTACGAGCGCGGTCTGATCACCAAGGACGAGCGCACGCAGGAGCTCATCGCGATCTGGACCAAGGCGACCAACGAGGTCGCCGAGGCGATGAACGACAACTTCCCGAAGACCAACCCGATCTTCATGATGGTGAACTCGGGTGCACGAGGCAACATGATGCAGATGCGTCAGATCGCCGGTATGCGTGGTCTGGTGTCGAACGCGAAGAACGAGACGATCCCGCGTCCCATCAAGGCCTCCTTCCGTGAGGGCCTGTCCGTGCTGGAGTACTTCATCTCCACGCACGGTGCCCGTAAGGGTCTGGCGGACACCGCTCTGCGTACCGCCGACTCGGGTTACCTCACGCGTCGTCTGGTCGACGTCTCCCAGGACGTCATCATTCGCGAGGAGGACTGCGGCACCGAGCGCGGTCTGCGTCTGAAGATCGCCGACCGGAACGCCGAGGGCGCGCTGATCAAGACGGAGGACGTCGAGACCTCCGTGTACGCGCGCTGCCTCGCCGAGGACATCGTGGTCGACGGGCAGGTGCTGGCCCCGGCCGGTACCGACCTCGGCGACGTCCTCATCGAGGAGCTCGTGCAGCGCGGCGTCGAGGAGGTCAAGACCCGCTCGGTCCTGACCTGCGAGTCCGCCGTCGGCACCTGCGCGATGTGCTACGGCCGTTCGCTCGCCACCGGCAAGCTGGTCGACATCGGTGAGGCGGTCGGCATCATCGCCGCCCAGTCCATCGGTGAGCCCGGTACCCAGCTGACGATGCGTACCTTCCACACCGGTGGTGTGGCCGGTGACGACATCACCCAGGGTCTGCCGCGTGTCGTCGAGCTCTTCGAGGCCCGTACCCCGAAGGGTGTCGCCCCGATCTCCGAGGCCCAGGGCCGCGTGCGGATCGAGGAGACCGAGAAGACCAAGAAGATCGTCGTCACCCCGGACGACGGCAGCGACGAGACGGCGTTCCCGATCTCGAAGCGTGCCCGTCTCCTGGTCAGCGAGGGCGAGCACGTCGAGGTGGGCCAGAAGCTCACCGTGGGTGCCACCAACCCGCACGACGTGCTGCGCATCCTGGGCCAGCGTGCCGTCCAGGTCCACCTGGTCGGCGAGGTCCAGAAGGTCTACAACTCGCAGGGTGTGTCGATCCACGACAAGCACATCGAGATCATCATCCGGCAGATGCTGCGCCGCGTGACGATCATCGAGTCCGGCGATGCCGAGCTGCTGCCCGGCGAGCTGGTCGAGCGCTCGAAGTTCGAGACCGAGAACCGTCGTGTGGTCCAGGAGGGCGGTCACCCGGCCTCCGGTCGTCCGCAGCTGATGGGTATCACCAAGGCCTCGCTGGCGACGGAATCCTGGCTGTCGGCCGCCTCCTTCCAGGAGACGACCCGAGTCCTGACGGACGCGGCGATCAACGCCAAGTCCGACAGCCTCATCGGCCTCAAGGAGAACGTCATCATCGGTAAGCTCATCCCGGCCGGTACGGGTCTGTCCCGCTACCGCAACATCCGGGTCGAGCCGACCGAGGAGGCCAAGGCCGCGATGTACTCGGCCGTCGGCTACGACGACATCGACTACTCGCCGTTCGGCACGGGCTCCGGCCAGGCCGTTCCGCTGGAGGACTACGACTACGGTCCGTACAACCAGTAAGCGAGTCGCTTGAGTGGAGGGCGGTCATCCTTCGGGGTGGCCGCCCTTCGGCATTCCCGATACCTGGGGCCCTGGCCGGAAGGACCCCGAAACCGTCTCACCGCGGCGTCTGCGGGCCCGCGGACATGGCGGCGGATCCCGAGGGACGTCTGCGGGCGGGAGCGCCTCTGCCGGCTTTCTGGCCGACACGCGGCGCCCCGCCCCCACGCACCGCTGCCGGAACCTCTGCTTCGGCGCATGATGGAAGGACTCCGGCCCCCGGGGAGGTGCTCCGTGTCGCAGTCGCACTATCCGTCCTGGCAGCCCTGGCAGGGCTCCGGTGCCCCGTCGATGCTGGCGTCGCACGCCGATCGGGAGCGGGCCGTGGATGTGCTCAGAGCCGGGTACGGCGAGGGGCGGATGGAGCAGCGCGAGTTCGAGCAGCGGGTGGGGCGTGCGTACGCGGCGCGGACCGTGGGGGAGCTGGCGCTGCTCGTCGCGGACCTGCCGCACGGGCCGCTGCCGCAGCAGGCCTCGGTCGTGCCCGTGCCGGCGACGTTCATGCCCGTGCCGCGGGCGCGGACCAACGGGAAGGCCGTCGCGGCCGGCGTGTGCGGGCTGCTGTGCGTGCCGACCATGGGGCTGACCGGGATCCCGGCCGTCGTGCTGGGGCATGTGGCCCGGGCCGAGATCCGCAGCCGTGGGGAGCTGGGGGACGGGCTCGCGCTGACCGGCCTCGTGCTCGGGTGGTTGTCCACGGCGGGCTGGGCACTCGTTCTGGTGTTGCTCACGGTGGTGTCCGTCGTAGCATCGTGAAGGTATGCAAAACGGACAGTCGCCGTCGAATTGAAGATCGACAACGGCCGGGGGGCTTGACATGTCCCGCATGGCGATGCGGGCGGTGCCCATTTGTTTTGACCGCAGCGAATGCGGTAGGTACGCTCAGACCTTGTGCCTGGGGTGTGCCCTGGCTCGCGTGTGTGCCATGAACCGCACGGCGAGTCGACGCCGGCCACCGTAATCTGCGCTGTTTCTGCCTCGCGGCGGAAGTCCGCGGGTTCGACACACCCGACCGCGTGGGTCGGAGATGTTCCAGGTTAGCTTCACCATTCGGCACACAGAAACCGGAGAAGTAGTGCCTACGATCCAGCAGCTGGTCCGCAAGGGCCGGCAGGACAAGGTCGAGAAGAACAAGACGCCCGCACTCGAGGGTTCCCCTCAGCGTCGTGGCGTCTGCACGCGTGTGTTCACGACCACCCCGAAGAAGCCGAACTCGGCCCTGCGTAAGGTCGCGCGTGTGCGTCTGACCAGCGGGATCGAGGTCACCGCTTACATTCCGGGTGAGGGACACAACCTGCAGGAGCACTCCATCGTGCTCGTGCGCGGCGGCCGTGTGAAGGACCTGCCGGGTGTTCGCTACAAGATCATCCGTGGCTCCCTCGACACCCAGGGTGTCAAGAACCGCAAGCAGGCCCGTTCCCGCTACGGCGCCAAGAAGGAGAAGTAAGAATGCCTCGTAAGGGCCCCGCCCCGAAGCGCCCGGTCATCATCGACCCGGTCTACGGTTCTCCTCTGGTGACGTCGCTCATCAACAAGGTGCTGCTGAACGGCAAGCGCTCCACCGCCGAGCGCATCGTCTACGGCGCCATGGAAGGTCTGCGTGAGAAGACGGGCAACGACCCGATCATCACGCTGAAGCGCGCGCTGGAGAACATCAAGCCGACCCTCGAGGTCAAGTCCCGCCGTGTCGGTGGTGCGACGTACCAGGTTCCGATCGAGGTCAAGCCCGGTCGCGCCAACACGCTCGCGCTGCGCTGGCTGGTCGGTTACTCCCGCGCCCGTCGCGAGAAGACCATGACCGAGCGTCTGCTCAACGAGCTTCTCGACGCGTCCAACGGCCTCGGTGCCGCTGTGAAGAAGCGCGAGGACACCCACAAGATGGCCGAGTCCAACAAGGCCTTCGCGCACTACCGCTGGTAGTCGCTACCCACATCGAGACCGAGAGAAGACTGAAGCCTTATGGCTACCACTTCACTTGACCTGGCCAAGGTCCGCAACATCGGGATCATGGCCCACATCGACGCGGGCAAGACGACCACCACCGAGCGGATCCTGTTCTACACCGGTGTGTCTTACAAGATCGGTGAGGTCCACGACGGCGCTGCCACGATGGACTGGATGGAGCAGGAGCAGGAGCGTGGCATCACGATCACGTCTGCTGCGACCACCTGTCACTGGCCGCTCGAGGACAACGACTACACCATCAACATCATCGACACCCCGGGTCACGTCGACTTCACCGTCGAGGTGGAGCGCTCCCTGCGCGTGCTCGACGGTGCCGTGACGGTGTTCGACGGTGTCGCCGGTGTCGAGCCGCAGTCCGAGACGGTGTGGCGTCAGGCCGACCGCTACGGCGTGCCGCGTATCTGCTTCGTCAACAAGCTGGACCGTACCGGCGCCGAGTTCCACCGCTGCGTGGACATGATCTCGGACCGCCTGGGCGCTCAGCCGCTGGTCATGCAGCTGCCGATCGGTGCCGAGGCGGACTTCAAGGGCGTCATCGACCTCGTGACGATGAAGGCCCTGGTCTGGTCGGCCGAGGCGACCAAGGGCGAGATGTACGACACCGTCGACATCCCGGACACCCACGCCGAGGCTGCCGAGGAGTACCGCGGCAAGCTGCTCGAGGCCGTCGCCGAGAACGACGAAGAGCTGATGGAGCTGTACCTGGAGGGCACCGAGCCCACCGTGGAGCAGCTCTACGCCGCGATCCGTCGTATCACCATCGCGTCCGGCAAGGGCGGCGGCACCACCGTCACCCCCGTGTTCTGCGGCACCGCGTTCAAGAACAAGGGCGTTCAGCCCCTGCTCGACGCGGTCGTGCGCTACCTGCCCACCCCGCTTGACGTCGAGGCCATCGAGGGTCACGACGTCAAGGACGCGGAGAAGGTCGTGGTGCGCAAGCCGTCGGACGAGGAGCCCCTCGCCGCGCTCGCGTTCAAGATCATGAGCGACCCGCACCTCGGCAAGCTCACCTTCGTCCGCGTGTACTCCGGGCGCCTCCACTCCGGCACCGCCGTGCTGAACTCGGTGAAGGGCCGCAAGGAGCGCATCGGCAAGATCTACCGCATGCACGCCAACAAGCGTGAGGAGATCGAGTCGGTGGGCGCCGGCGACATCGTCGCCGTCATGGGCCTGAAGCAGACCACCACCGGTGAGACGCTGGCGGACGAGAAGAACCCGGTCATCCTGGAGTCCATGGACTTCCCGGCGCCGGTCATCGAGGTCGCCATCGAGCCCAAGTCGAAGGGCGACCAGGAGAAGCTCGGCGTCGCGATCCAGCGCCTGGCCGAGGAGGACCCCTCCTTCCAGGTGCACACCAACGAGGAGACCGGCCAGACCGTCATCGGCGGTATGGGCGAGCTTCACCTCGAGGTGCTCGTGGACCGCATGAAGCGCGAGTTCAAGGTCGAGGCCAACGTCGGCAAGCCGCAGGTCGCGTACCGTGAGACGATCCGCAAGGCCGTCGAGAAGGTCGAGTTCACCCACAAGAAGCAGACGGGTGGTACCGGCCAGTTCGCTCGCGTCATCATCGCGATCGAGCCGATCGAGGGTGGCGACGCCTCGTACGAGTTCATCAACAAGGTGACCGGTGGCCGTGTGCCGAAGGAGTACATCCCTTCGGTGGACGCCGGTGCGCAGGAGGCCATGCAGTTCGGCATCCTCGCCGGTTACGAGATGACCGGTGTGCGCGTGACGCTGCTCGACGGTGCCTACCACGAGGTGGACTCCTCCGAGCTCGCGTTCAAGATCGCCGGTTCGCAGGCCTTCAAGGAGGCCGCGCGCAAGGCCAGCCCCGTACTGCTCGAGCCGATGATGGCCGTCGAGGTCACCACGCCCGAGGACTACATGGGTGAGGTCATCGGTGACATCAACTCCCGCCGTGGTCAGATCCAGGCCATGGAGGAGCGGGCCGGTGCCCGCGTCGTGAAGGGCCTCGTGCCCCTCTCGGAGATGTTCGGCTACGTCGGCGACCTGCGCAGCAAGACGTCCGGCCGTGCGAGCTACTCCATGCAGTTCGACTCCTACGCCGAGGTTCCCCGGAACGTCGCCGAGGAGATCATCGCGAAGGCCAAGGGCGAGTAACGCACCGCGTCTACACGCCGTAGGCTTGACTCCGGAGCCTTGAGGGGCATTCCGCCGCAATCGCGGTGAGAGTGCCCCGGGGCCCGGGCTTTCCAGCAAAGATCACCTGGCGCCGATGAAGTAAGGCGTACCAGAACCACTCCCAGGAGGACCCCAGTGGCGAAGGCGAAGTTCGAGCGGACTAAGCCGCACGTCAACATCGGCACCATCGGTCACATCGACCACGGTAAGACGACCCTCACGGCCGCCATTACCAAGGTGCTGCACGACGCGTACCCGGACCTGAACGAGGCCTCGGCCTTCGACCAGATCGACAAGGCTCCTGAGGAGCGCCAGCGCGGTATCACCATCTCCATCGCGCACGTCGAGTACCAGACCGAGACGCGTCACTACGCCCACGTCGACTGCCCCGGTCACGCGGACTACATCAAGAACATGATCACGGGTGCGGCGCAGATGGACGGCGCCATCCTCGTGGTCGCCGCCACCGACGGCCCGATGCCGCAGACCAAGGAGCACGTGCTCCTGGCCCGCCAGGTCGGCGTTCCGTACATCGTCGTCGCCCTGAACAAGGCCGACATGGTGGACGACGAGGAGATCCTGGAGCTCGTCGAGCTCGAGGTCCGTGAGCTCCTCTCCGAGTACGAGTTCCCGGGCGACGACGTTCCCGTCGTCAAGGTCTCCGCTCTGAAGGCCCTCGAGGGCGACAAGGAGTGGGGCAACTCGGTTCTCGAGCTCATGAACGCCGTCGACACGGCGATCCCGGAGCCCGAGCGTGACGTCGACAAGCCGTTCCTCATGCCGATCGAGGACGTCTTCACGATCACCGGTCGCGGTACGGTCGTCACCGGCCGTATCGAGCGTGGTGTCCTGAAGGTCAACGAGACCGTCGACATCATCGGCATCAAGACCGAGAAGACCACCACCACGGTCACCGGTATCGAGATGTTCCGGAAGCTCCTCGACGAGGGCCAGGCCGGTGAGAACGTCGGTCTGCTCCTCCGTGGCATCAAGCGCGAGGACGTCGAGCGCGGCCAGGTCATCATCAAGCCGGGCTCGGTCACCCCGCACACCGAGTTCGAGGCGCAGGCCTACATCCTGTCCAAGGACGAGGGTGGCCGCCACACGCCGTTCTTCAACAACTACCGCCCGCAGTTCTACTTCCGTACGACGGACGTGACCGGCGTGGTGACCCTCCCCGAGGGCACCGAGATGGTCATGCCGGGTGACAACACCGAGATGAAGGTGGAGCTCATCCAGCCCGTCGCCATGGAGGAGGGCCTGAAGTTCGCCATCCGTGAGGGTGGCCGGACCGTGGGCGCCGGCCAGGTCACCAAGATCAACAAGTGAGTCTTCGGACTGGCTTGAGGGTCTACTGACCTGAGTGGCTCGAAGGGGCCCGTACGACTTCGGTCGTGCGGGTCCCTTTGCCGTTTCCGGGGGTGGTCACCTGCGGCAGGTCGGCGCGCGGGCGGGCCGAGGCCTGGGGTGTGTCTCCTGCCGTCGGTCAGAAGTCCAGGTACGTGATCTGGACGATGTAGATCCGCTCGCTGCGGACGACGACCTGATACGTGAACATGCCGCCGGGGACGATGACGTCACCGCCCTTCGGATCGACAGCGTTATGGGCCTGTCCGTGTACGTGTAAGGCCTCGGCGGCTCTGACCAGCTCTTCCGCCTTGCGCTCCACCTCGGCGAGGAAGCCGGCGGGAGCGGTTCGGGCCGCCTTCTCCGCACCGAAGGTACTCCCATTTCCAGCTCACTCGCGGACTGCCTTCATGGTTTCGTCCAGGACAGCGCTCAGGTCACACAGGGCCGCTTGGGCGACAGTGGGGTCCGCGTGCTCCAGATTGCCCTTCGCGCGGGCGTAGCGGGCGGACAGGTCCGGACGCCGGGCGATCTCGATGTCCCGGGCCCAGGACAGCACCCAGCTCCGCACCGGGCTGAGGGACTGCCACTCGACCGCCTTGGCGAAGGCGTCGTCCTTCGTGGCCTGCATCTCTTCCAGGCGAGCCGGATCGACAGCGGCGAGGGCGGCACGCAGGGCGTCGGGAGTGTCTGAGGGCGGGGGACCAGCTCATGTCCGTGGTCGGCCTGAGTGCTCATCGTGTCCACCTCCAGGGAGTGCCCCGGCCAGGCCATCCCGCGGGGGTCGCGGGGCGGCGAGACAACGGGTGCGGCCGTTGCTCTCTTCATACGGCTTCCAGGAGTTCGGTTCGGCCGGACCGGCAGTGGCCGGGGCCCGGTGCTCGGAAGGCTCGGTCGCAGCCGTCGCAGGTCTGGAGGGGGTGCCGTGTGGGTGGTGGGGCGTCGGTGGGGCGAAGGGCGGTGGGGCTACCCCCCGAGCTGTTCACCCCCCGTCAGGGCGGGACACTGGAGCATGACTTCGGAACCGGCGCGCGACGACCATCTCGATCCCGGCGCGGATCCGATCGGTGACCACCTCGACCTGGACGCGATCGAGGAGCTGTGCTCGGGCTCGACCCCGGACTCCGTACTGGCCGCCAGGGCCAGGGAGACGGTGCCGCGACTGGTGGCGGAGGTCAGGCGCCTGCGATGGCTCGTCGAGTACGGGGCGTGCCCGACGGCGGGCACCACGGGGACCGAGTTCGTGCTCCCGCTCGGCGAGGACATGCTCGGCTTCTTCCGCGAGATGGTGGACGTGCTGGTGGAGCGGATCGGTGTCCCGCGTGCGGAGGCCGTCGCCAGGGTCAACGCGGTGTACGGGACGCGGGAGTCGGTCGCCCTGGACCTCCAGCTCATGGGGCACGAGCTGCCCGAGTACTGGGCCTACGGTCTGTACTACGGCCCGGACAGCCGGGGCCGGAGTCCGGTCGGGGACCCGATCGCGGATGCGGACATCGACCTCACCGCGCTCCCCGTACGCCCGGCACCGCCGAAGGACTCCCCCTTCTGGACGATGGCCGAGCCCGAGGTGCTCAGTGAGCCAGCCGAGGGCCCAGGAGCGTGCAGAAGCCGGTCCCTGAGGAGAGCGCGCGCGGGCTCCGTGGACATCCACAGCAGCTTGTGACGCGTCCCGTCGGCCATGGAGAGCGTCATTCCGGAAGTGGTCAGGCCGCCGTGGATCCGGGCGTTCACGATCTCGGTGAGGGGGAGCACCTTGTTGGTGCGGTGGGCGGAGCGGAGGGCGTCGGGATCGTGGGCGAGCGTCCGGAACGTGTCCGGGGTCGCCAGTTCGGGCCCGAGGAGCCCGATCGTCATGGTGGCCGGTATGCCGCCGCGGATGCGGACCAGCTGATCCGGGAGCAGCCACAGCTCGCCGTGGATCCAGTCCAGCCAGCCGGTCGTGCAGGTACGGGCGATGAGCTGCGCCGGCCGCAGGCTGATCCGCCCGGCTCGGGCCACCGCCTCGTCGAGCAGTGCGCCGACCGCCTCCACGGAGGCGACCCGGCGGGACTCCTGGACGGCCTGGCCCGCGCCTCCGAGCTCGCCCTCGCCCTCGCCCTCGCATCGGCTATGGCTCGGCGAAGTGAAGTGGAGGCGCGCGTGACCGCTGCGGTGCACCTCCACCAGCAGCCGCACGGCCCAGCCCGCAGCGCTGAAGTGCGCTGCCAGCCACTCGCGATCGTCGGCCCATGGCACGGAGGACACCTGGATCCCGTCCGAAATCCACTGGGACCTGCGCCGCTCGATCTCCGCCCCGGCCATGTCCATGGCTATCGCTTGTCTCGTCCGTCTCACGCCGCTGATCTTGTCGCACGCAGCCCTCGCGCGATGGGACGATGGCCGGACTTGTGATCGAGTGAACGGGAGGCCGGCGCCATGGCCCGGTACATGGAGACCCTGACCGTCGAGCGGGGCGGTTTCCGGATCAAGGTGCCGGAGTCGTGGTGGGAGTTCGACGTCCGGCCGGAGTCGCGGGACGACTCGATCCGGCGGATGGTGAGCGAACGGGTGCGGCAGCGTCCGGAGTTGGAGCAGTACCGGGACGCCTACGTCGACTTCCTCCAGAAGGCCGCCGCGGACGCGTGGAAGTCCGGCGCAATGTACTGCGGCTGCATGGCGGAGAGCTTCGGAGGGGACATGCCGATCACGGGTTCGGTGACCGTCTCTCTCGTCGGAGGCCGCAACGAACGGGGCGAACCGCTGTCGAACGACCCTGCCGTCATCGCGAGCCAGCTCGCCGTGAAGGAGGCCAAGCGGGAGGGCGACTCCTGGCGGAAGGTCACGACGGTCGACATCCCGGGTGTCGGCCCGGCCGCGCGCACGCAGGGCATCGAGGACATCGCCGTACCGGGTGACGCGCTCAACCGCACGATCCGGGCCGTGCTGATGCAGACGTACATCCCCGTGCCGGGCCAGGAGGGCAAGGTCGCCCTGGTCGCCGGCAGCAGCCAGGTCCTCGACCTCGCGGACTCGTTCTTCGACATCTTCGACGCGATCACGTCGACGTTCCGCTTTTCGAGCTGATGCGCCGGTCTCTCGAGGACTGTGCCTTGTGAGTTCACGTGTGCATACGGTTGTTGACGTTGGTATGACGGGGGTTGCGGTATGGCGGGGCACAGGAATGTGGATCCGGCTGTCGTAGTCTCGAATCTCCCCGGGGTGGAGGAGCTCGACGGCATCCCCGACGCCTGGCACTGGTCTCCTGTTCCGGGCCTGGATTTCGCTGCGGCGCTCAGCGCTGACGGGTTCCATCTCTTTCAAGTGAATGCCCGCGACACCTACGACCAGGCTCTGGTGGCCTCGATGCTCCGGACCGCGCGGGAGAACAGTTCGCGGCTACTGGACACGGGCGCACTGCTGAGCGCTCCCCAAGGGTTTCGTCACCCCGGGCGGGACTTCGAGGTCATCGCGGCAGCACGGCCCGGGGTCCATCGCTACCACGAAGTTCAACAGCCCGAGCTGCAACAGGTCACGTGGGCGATCTTTCCCGGCTACACCTGTGAGTTCGCCGATCCGGCCCGATACTCCCTCGAAGACGCACGGGAAAGCTTCATCCGGTTCCTCTCGCCGGCCGTTCTCGACAGGCAACCCGTACCGTTCCTCAGGCTCTGGTACGACAACACAGTCACCAAGGGGGGAACGGACGGGCCTGACGGGATCCTCGCAGCGGAGAAGACGCTGTATCGGGAAATCACGCTGCTTGAAGGCGCTCTGGGCAGCTTCGTCCGGTTCGAGAACTTCCGCGGGAGCGTTTTCCGGATCGAGTGGGATCCTGAGCGGGCCTGGACGCTCGCCGAGGAGACCCAGAGCAGCGGACCGGACCCCCTCGACATCCCGGATCTGATGTCATTCGTGGAGCGGTCTCTGCGATGACCCGGCCCTGCGGCTGAATCCCCTGCTGATCTTCCCCTCGAACGACTGTGCCTTGTAAGTTCACGTGTGCATACGGTTGTTGACGTTGATGTAGGCGTGACGGGGGTTGCGGTATGGCGGGGCACAGGCCTGCGGACTGGGATGTCCTGGACTTGGACAAGGATCCGACGCCGGGTGATCCGCAGCGGGTGCGCACACTCGCGAAGACCCTGCACGACTTCGCCGACGACGTGTCCGACGCGTTGCGTCTGGTCAAGGGCATGGCGGGGGAGGGGACGCTGCTTGAGTGGGCGGGCAAGTCGGCGGATGTCTTCAAGGAGGACTTCGCGGATGTCCCGAAGAACCTCAAGAAGCTGAAGAAGTCCTATGAGATGTGCGGGGATGCGCTGGCGGACTTCTGGCCGAAGCTGGAGCGTGCGCAGTCCCTGGCGGACAAGGCCCTGCGCAAGGGGCGCGAGGCGCGCGACAGTCTCTCCTCCGCCCAGTCCCGTCTCACCTCGGCCGACTCGTGGGTGACGCGGGCCGGCAAGGAGGCGGACAAGTACAAGGACGACCCGACCGGCAGCAAAGGCGCCGAGAAGCCCGATGAGGCCAAGGTGCGGGCCGCGACCCGGGACGTCCAGCACGCCAGGTCGGCGCAGGCCAAGGCCCAGTCGGACGTATCCGACGCGCAGGACGCGCTGGCCGCTGCGAAGAAGATGGCCGCGGACGCGCGCAAGATGCGTGACGAGGCGGCCCGCGAGGCCAAGTCGAAGATCGACGAGGCGTCCGACGCGGGAATCCAGAACCGGTCGTGGTGGGAGGAGGTCGGCGACTGGTTCGTCGACAACTGGGACACCATCGTCGCCGTGTGCAAGGTCGTCGTCGCCGTCGTCGGCATCGTCGCGATGATCATCGGGGGGCCGATTCTCGGCGCGATCGTGCTGATCGCGGCGGCGGTGGTGCTCGCGGACACGCTCTACAAATATTCCAAGGGGCGAGCATCCCTATGGGACGTAGGGTTCGCCGCGCTGGACTGCATACCCGGCATGAAGGGCCTCACCACCCTCGGCGGCCTCGCCAAGGGACTCAAGGGCGGAGCGGCCGCTATGAAGGGGCTCAGGGGCGGTCTGAAAGGCATGGGGCTCGCCGTGCGCGGCTTGGGCAAGAACGCCCGCGGCATGATCGCCGACGGCGCCAAGGGCGCGTACAACCGGGCCAAGAACCTCGTGCGCTCCAAGGGCAGTGACCCCATCGACATGGCGACCGGGGCCATGTACCTGCCGCAGACCGACGTGGAACTGCCAGGCCTCCTGCCGCTGGCGTTCACCCGGAGGGTCGCCTCCGACTACCGCTGCGGCTGGTGGTTCGGCCCGACATGGTCCTCCTCCGTCGACCAGCGTCTCGAAGTCGACGAGGAGGGCATCGTCTTCGTCACCGAGGACGGGCTGCTGCTTCCCTACGCCCACCCCTTGCACACGCACGACCCGGTTCTGCCCGAGGCCGGGCCCCGACTGCCGTTGACGCGTCTGGACGACGGCGGCTATCGCATCGAAGACCCGCTGACCGGTACCACCCGGCACTTCACCCGCCATACCCCTGACGGCATCGCGCTGCTGACCCGCATCACCGACCGCAACGACAACACCATCACGCTCGACTACGACGCGTCCGGCACCCCCCTCGCGCTCCGCCACTCCGGCGGTTACCACCTCAAGATCACCACCGACCTGGGCCGTGTCACCGCGCTCAGCCTCGCCGGGGCGGCCGAGGACGGCTCGGACCTCGTCGTCAAGCGCTACGGCTACACCGACGGCAACCTCACCTCGGTCACCAACTCCTCCGGTCTGCCGCTCACATTCACCTACGACGAGCGGTTGCGCATCACCTCGTGGCTGGACACGAACCACCGTCGCTATCACTACGCCTACGACGACCAGGATCGTTGTGTCGCCGAAGGTGGCGAAGCCGGACACATCGCGATCACACTGACCTACGACGGTGCCGATCCCGCCTGGCCCGACCACCGCGTCACCACCCTCACCACCACCGAGGGCGCAGTCTCCCGGTTCGTCATCGACGAGCGATGCCTGGTCGTGGCCGAGATCGATCCGCTGGGCGGCAAGGTCACCACCACCTACGACGCCCATCAGCACGTCGCGAGGACAACGGATCAACTCGGGCACAGCACCGTCTTCGTGAACAACGAAGCGGGACAGCCGGTCGAGGTGACCCGGCCCGACGGCTCTGTTGTCCGCCTGGCCTACGACAAGCGGCAATTCCCCACGACCGTCACCCTGCCGGACGGCTCCTCCTGGAGGTACACCAACGACGAGCGGGGAAACGTCACCGCCGTCACCGACCCCTCTGGCGCGACCACGCACTTCGTCCGCCGCACGGACGGCAGTCTCGTCACGGTCCGGGATGCGTCGGGCCGTACCTCCACCTACGAGAACGATGCCGCCGGTCTCCCGCTGGCAGTGACCGACGGCCTGGGCAACACCACGCGTTACGCGTACGACTCCTTCGGCCGGACGACCGCGGTGTCCGACCCGCTCGGCCACGCAACCCGCCTTGAATGGACCACAGAGGGCCTCCTGGCCCGCCGCACCTACCCGGACGGGTCGTACGAGAGCTGGGAGTACGACGGCGAGGGCAACTGCGTCCGCCACATCGACGCCGTGGGACAGACGACCACCTTCGAATACACCCACTTCGACCGGCTCAGCGCACGCATCGGACCGGACGGCGAGCGATACACCTTCACGCACGACACCCAGCTCCGCCTCGCCCAGGTGACCAACCCACAGGGGCTGACCTGGAACTACACCTACGACAAGGCCGGGCGACTCCTCGCCGAGTCCGACTTCGACGGCCGCACGGCCCGCTACACCTACGACGCGGCGGGCCGTATCACCACCCGGGTCAACGCCCTCGGCCAGAGCATCCGCTATCAGCGGGATGCGCTGGGGCAGATCATCGTCAAGGACGCGGATGGCAGGGCCACCGACTACACGTACTCGGCGAACGGTTCACTGACCTCCGCGGTGGGCCAGGACAGCAGTCTGACCGTGGAACTCGACGTGGTCGGCCGTCGCGTCAGGGAAACCGTCGACGGCCGGACCATGAGCTTCTCCTACGACACCGCCGGCAATCGGACGCTGCGCATCACCCCCTCGGGCGCCCGCAGCACGTGGGAGTACGACGCCGCGGGGCGCACTGCCCGGCTCGGCACGGCGGGTCACACCATCGACTTCGTGCACGACGCGGCAGACCGCGAAGTGATCCGCCGCATCGACGGCGCACTCACTCTCACTCGTGGCTATGACAGCCTCGACAGGCTGGTCACGCAGTCGAGCACGGCTCCCGGAGACCGCCGAATCGTGGAGCGCTCCTACGCCTACCGTCCCGACGGCCACCTCATCGGCGTCCAGGACTCCCGCACGGGCAGCCGCCGTTTCGATCTCGACGCCCAGGGCCGCGTCACCGCGGTGCACGCAGCGGGCTGGAGCGAGCGCTACGCCTACGACTCCGCGGGAAACCAGACGGAGGCTGCCTGGCCCGCACGGCATCCGGGCCATGAGGCCACCGGGCCGCGCGAGTACACCGGTACGCGGCTGAGGCGGGCAGGCGCCGTTCACTACGAGTACGACGCGCAGGGGCGCGTGGTGGTACGCCGCAAGACCCGGCTGTCCCGCAAACCCGACATCTGGCGGTACCAGTGGGATGCCGAGGATCGGCTCACCGCCGTCACCACACCGGACGGCGTCCGGTGGCGCTACACCTACGACCCGCTGGGCCGGCGGTCCGCGAAGCTCCGACTCGACGCCGACGGCACGACCGTACTGGAGCGCACCGCCTTCGCCTGGGACGGCAACACGCTGTGCGAGCAGACCACGGAGCAGCACGACGCGGGTCGGCACACCACGCTCACCTGGGACCACGAGGGGCATTCCCCCCTGAGCCAGGCCGAACGCATCTGGGTGGCCGAAGCACCCCAGGACACGATCGACGAACGCTTCTTCGCCATCGTCACGGATCTGGTCGGCACACCGACCGAACTCGTCTCCTCGGACGGGGAGGTCGCCTGGCACACCCGGTCGACTCTCTGGGGAAACACCGCCTGGAACCGTGATGCGCCGGCGTACACCCCGCTGCGCTTCCCCGGCCAGTACCACGACCCGGAGACCGGATTCCACTACAACCACCATCGGCACTACGACCCTGAGACCGCCCGCTACACAAGTCCCGATCCGCTCGGTCTGCTTCCCGCGCCCAATCCGGTCGCGTACGTCCGGAACCCGCACACCTGGTCCGACCCCCTGGGGCTCGCGCCCCTGTGTCATCAGCACGGCGGCGACACGGGCAGCCCGGACGGGGCCGGGTTGTTGCCCGGGCCGGCTCCCCAGCACGCCGTGGACATGCTGAACAAGGTGAATGCCCGGCCAGGGGGAATCGGAAAAGTCGACGGTTACCATGGCAACGCGAACTGGGGTAACAACAAGTCCGCCCTCCCCGGGGGTAAGTACAAAGAATGGGACGTCAACGCGAAGGTCGACCTCCCGCAGTGCAGCGCTCCGGGGTGCGGGAAGGAAATCAGAGGTCCCGAGCGACTTTTGACTCCGAAAGACGGCCCTGGTCCCGCCTATTACACACCGGACCATTACGGAACGTTCTACTACGTCGGCGAATTTACAGGGTGATTCAGGATGACCGGTTTTGATATCACGGGGACTTCGGAACCCTGGGCCATCTTCGTTCCCCAGGGGGAAGCCCGCGTCCATCAGCAGCTGTCAAGGCTGGAGGTCGAGGGTGGACGCGTGTACCGCTTCGAATCCAGCGACCTCATGACAGAGGAGGGGATCTACCGTTCCTTCGCCGGAATGCTGAGGTTCCCCGGATACTTCGGCAGGAACTGGGACGCCCTGGTTGATTGTCTGGACGATCTGTGCGGTGAGGTGACAGGTGGAGTCGGGATCGCGGGCGTCGTCCAGGACGCAGATCGGCTTCTGGAAGCGGAGCACTTCCCACTGTTCGTATCAGTCCTCTGCCAGGGCGCGGATCGTGCGAATTCCGCAGTGGATCTCGATGGTTTCCCTCTGGACAGGCCTGCTATTGCTGAACATTTCGTTTTTGAGTTCCGTGACTTCGATCGCGAGAAGGTGGCGTCGCAGATTGAGCAACCCGATCTGATCGTCACCACCGGGGACGGGTTCGTTGCTGCCGCTCTCGACCCCGACGAATGGCACTGAGAGCGGGCGCGGATCCAGCGCCCGTGGCACGAGCGGTCTTCGCCGCCCTCGGCGGCATCGTCGAGATCGGCGCCGTCCGCTCCACCGGCACCTGGCTGCTCGCCGACGTCTCGGTCGGAACCTTCCTCGGGCCCCGGCAGGACGACCTGGGCCGCCTCATGGAGGGCGTTCGCGCGGTCGGGCGGTTCTCCGGGGAAGTCATGGCCATCGCCGACGAGCTCGGATACTTCCGGGAGCATGAGGTGTCCGGAGCGTCTCTGCTGCTCTGGTCCGAGGGCATCGCCGGCGTCCCCCAGCCCCCGGGACGGATCGAGGACCCCGCGCTCGTGCGGCGCATGTGTCGGATCGGGGCCGATCTTCAGCTGGCGCGGTTGCTCCAGGCCCTCGTCACCGCGGCCCTGGCCGCCGGCACGGAGCCGGGGGAGGGGGCGGCGTGGATCGCGGACATCCTCCGTGGCGCATGCCGACTCGCCGAACCCGTGGACCCCCGTACCACCCCCGCCGACATCCACCGTATGTGGCGTGTCGCCCACCTGCCTGGCATCCTGCGGCCGGACTCGGAGGCGCCCGAGTGGGGGAAGGCGGGCCACCGGGCCTACGACGTGGACCTGGAGCGGCTCTTCCAAGGGTGAGGGACGGACCCGGGGAGGGCTCAGCGGCCGGCCGGTTTGACCTTCGTCACCCCCGGGGTATTCTCCTCGGCTCGATTGGCGTCGCCCCTGCCCCATATGGCAGACTGTCCGAGTTGCTCGGTCGAGTGTTGATGCTGCGCGCCTCCCGCCGGGAGGACCGGAAGCGAGTCCCACAGTACTCGTCGCCCTAACTGCCACCACGGCAGCGCTGGGGCGGACGTACGGGAATCTTTCGGGAAGTGTCAGTGCGGCGCCGGCCAGGCACCCGGTGGGCCTTCAGCCCCCGGCTCGCGGTTCCGGCAGGGCCGTGCGCAATCCCGCAGGGATGCTCGAACAAGGGGCATCTGTGTCAGCGAGAGTGCGACACGCCCGACCGCGTGGGTCGGAGGAGCAAAGGCAGCAACAGGGATCCACCGGGTTCCAGAGCGTTAGAGAGACAGGACTACTGAGTAGCCATGGCGGGACAGAAGATCCGCATCCGGCTCAAGGCCTACGACCACGAGGTCATCGACTCTTCGGCGAAGAAGATCGTCGAGACGGTGACTCGCACTGGTGCGTCGGTCGCGGGCCCGGTGCCGCTGCCCACTGAGAAGAACGTGTACTGCGTCATCAAGTCGCCGCACAAGTACAAGGACTCGCGCGAGCACTTCGAGATGCGCACGCACAAGCGCCTGATCGACATCCTCGACCCGACCCCCAAGACCGTTGACTCTCTGATGCGACTCGACCTCCCGGCCGGTGTCGACATCGAGATCAAGCTCTGAGGCCGGTGATCTGAACGATGGCTAAGCAGATCAAGGGCATCCTGGGCGAGAAGCTCGGCATGACGCAGGTGTGGGACGCGAACAACCGTGTTGTTCCGGTCACCGTCGTCAAGGCCGGCCCCAACGTCGTCACCCAGGTCCGCACGAACGACGTCGACGGCTACGAGTCCGTCCAGATCGCGTTCGGCGAGATCGACCCGCGCAAGGTGAACAAGCCCCTCAAGGGCCACTTCGCCAAGGCCGACGTCACTCCCCGCCGCCACCTCGTCGAGATCCGTACCGCTGACGCCAGCGAGTACACCCTCGGCCAGGAGATCACCGCTGAGGTGTTCGAGGCCGGCATCAAGGTCGACGTGACCGGCAAGAGCAAGGGCAAGGGCTTCGCCGGTGTCATGAAGCGTCACAACTTCAAGGGCCTCGGCGCCGGACACGGCACCCAGCGCAAGCACCGCTCCCCCGGCTCCATCGGTGGCTGCGCCACCCCGGGCCGTGTGTTCAAGGGCCTCCGCATGGCGGGTCGCATGGGCAACGAGCGGGTCACCACCCAGAACCTGACCGTCCACGCCGTTGACGCGGAGAAGGGTCTGCTGCTCATCAAGGGCGCGGTTCCCGGTCCGAACGGCGGCCTCGTCCTGGTCCGCACCGCGGCCAAGGGGGCCTGAGGTAATGAGCACTGTTGACATCCTTTCGCCGGCGGGCGACAAGGCCGGTTCCGTCGAGCTCCCCGCGGAGATCTTCGACGTCGAAAAGGTCAGCATCCCGCTGATCCACCAGGTCGTCGTCGCGCAGCTGGCCGCTGCCCGTCAGGGCACGCACAAGACCAAGACCCGTGGCGAGGTCCGCGGCGGTGGCAAGAAGCCGTACCGCCAGAAGGGCACCGGTCGCGCCCGTCAGGGTTCGACCCGCGCGCCGCAGTTCGCCGGTGGTGGCGTCGTGCACGGTCCCGTGCCGCGTGACTACTCGCAGCGGACCCCGAAGAAAATGAAGGCCGCGGCCCTGCGCCACGCCCTCACCGACCGGGCCCGCCACAACCGCATCCACGTCGTCTCCGGCGTGGTCGAGGGCGAGACCCCCTCCACGAAGGCCGCCAAGACGCTGTTCGGCAAGATCTCGGAGCGCAAGAACCTGCTCCTGGTCGTCGACCGCGCCGACGAGGCCGCGTGGCTGTCCGCCCGCAACCTGCCCCAGATCCACATCCTGGAGCCGGGCCAGCTGAACACGTACGACGTTCTCGTCTCGGACGACGTGGTCTTCACCCAGGCCGCCTTCGAGTCCTTCGTGTCCGGCCCGAAGGCCAATGACACCGAAGGGAGCGAGGTCTGATGGCTATCCGTCACCCCGCTATCGCCTCCAAGGCGGCGAAGAAGGCCAAGGCCGCGCGCGTCGCCAAGGCGCGCCGCCACGCCGCCGAGGGCAAGAACACCGTCGAGACCCCGCTGAGCAAGTCCTTCACGGACCCCCGTGACGTGCTGCTCAAGCCGGTCGTCTCCGAGAAGAGCTACGCGCTCCTCGACGAGGGCAAGTACACGTTCATCGTGGACCCGAGCGCCAACAAGACCCAGATCAAGCAGGCCGTGCAGTCGGTCTTCTCGGTCAAGGTCACCGGGGTCAACACGATCAACCGCCAGGGCAAGCGCAAGCGGACCCGCACCGGCTTCGGCCAGCGCGCGTCCACCAAGCGCGCGATCGTGACCCTCGCTGAGGGCGACCGTATCGACATCTTCGGCGGTCCGACCGCCTAAGGGCGGTCCGGATCGTCCGATATCGGACGAGGACTGAGAAATGGGAATCCGCAAGTACAAGCCGACTACGCCGGGCCGTCGTGGCTCCAGCGTCGCCGACTTCGTCGAGGTCACGCGGTCCACGCCGGAGAAGTCGTTGGTCCGCCCCCTGCACAGCAAGGGTGGCCGTAACAACTCCGGTCGTGTGACCGTCCGCCACCAGGGCGGTGGCCACAAGCGCGCCTACCGCGTGATCGACTTCCGTCGTCACGACAAGGACGGCGTGCCGGCGAAGGTCGCGCACATCGAGTACGACCCCAACCGCACCGCGCGCATCGCGCTCCTGCACTACGCGGACGGCGAGAAGCGCTACATCCTCGCGCCGCGTGGCCTGAGCCAGGGCGACCGCGTCGAGAACGGTCCCGGGGCCGACATCAAGCCGGGCAACAACCTTGCCCTGCGCAACATCCCGGTCGGTACCACGCTGCACGCCATCGAGCTGCGTCCGGGCGGCGGTGCGAAGTTCGCCCGCTCCGCCGGCGCCTCGGTGCAGCTGCTCGCGAAGGAGGGCTCGATGGCCCACCTCCGCATGCCGTCCGGTGAGATCCGCCTGGTCGACCAGCGCTGCCGCGCCACGGTCGGCGAGGTGGGCAACGCCGAGCAGAGCAACATCAACTGGGGTAAGGCGGGCCGTAAGCGCTGGCTGGGCGTTCGCCCGACCGTGCGTGGTGTGGTCATGAACCCGGTGGACCACCCGCACGGTGGTGGCGAAGGCCGTACCTCGGGTGGTCGCCACCCGGTGTCCCCCTGGGGCAAGAAGGAAGGCCGTACTCGTTCGCCCAAGAAGGCGTCGAACAAGTACATCGTCCGCCGCCGCAAGACGAACAAGAAGCGCTAAGGACGGGTTGAGATGCCTCGTAGCTTGAAGAAGGGGCCCTTCGTCGACGACCACCTGATCAAGAAGGTGGACGCCCAGAACGAAGCCGGCACCAAGAACGTCATCAAGACCTGGTCCCGTCGCTCCATGATCGTGCCGGCCATGCTCGGCCACACGCTCGCGGTGCACAACGGCAAGACCCACATTCCGGTGTTCGTCACCGAGTCGATGGTCGGCCACAAGCTCGGCGAGTTCTCGCCGACGCGCACCTTCCGGGGTCACGTCAAGGACGACCGGAAGTCGAAGCGCCGCTAAGCGCGGGGTGGAATGACCATGACAGACACTGGAAGGACAACCATGGAAGCCAGGGCCCAGGCGCGGTACATCCGCGTCACGCCCATGAAGGCCCGCCGCGTGGTGGACCTCATCCGTGGCCTCGACGCCACGGAGGCTCAGGCGGTCCTGCGTTTCGCCCCGCAGGCCGCGAGCCAGCCGGTCGGCAAGGTGCTTGACAGCGCCATCGCCAACGCCGCGCACAACTACGACCACACCGATGTCGACAGCCTCTTCGTCTCCGAGGCCTACGTCGACGAGGGCCCGACCCTGAAGCGGTTCCGTCCGCGTGCCCAGGGCCGCGCCTACCGGATCCGCAAGCGGACCAGCCACATCACCGTGGTCGTCAGCAGCAAGGAAGGAACCCGGTAATGGGCCAGAAGGTAAACCCGCACGGGTTCCGGCTCGGTGTCACGACCGACTTCAAGTCGCGTTGGTACGCCGACAAGCTGTACAAGGACTACGTCAAGGAAGACGTCGCCATCCGTCGGATGATGACGTCCGGCATGGAGCGCGCCGGCATCTCCAAGGTCGAGATCGAGCGCACCCGTGACCGTGTGCGTGTGGACATCCACACCGCTCGTCCGGGCATCGTCATCGGCCGCCGTGGCGCCGAGGCCGACCGCATCCGCGGTGACCTCGAGAAGCTCACGGGCAAGCAGGTCCAGCTGAACATCCTCGAGGTCAAAAACCCCGAGACCGACGCTCAGCTGGTTGCCCAGGCCGTCGCCGAGCAGCTCTCCTCCCGCGTCTCCTTCCGCCGCGCCATGCGTAAGAGCATGCAGTCGGCGATGAAGGCCGGCGCCAAGGGCATCAAGATCCAGTGCGGTGGCCGCCTCGGTGGCGCCGAGATGTCCCGCTCGGAGTTCTACCGCGAGGGCCGCGTGCCCCTGCACACCCTCCGCGCGAACGTGGACTACGGCTTCTTCGAGGCCAAGACGACCTTCGGCCGCATCGGCGTGAAGGTCTGGATCTACAAGGGCGACGTCAAGAACATCGCCGAGGTCCGCGCCGAGAACGCTGCGGCCCGTGCGGGTAACCGCCCGGCCCGTGGTGGCGCCGACCGCCCGGCCCGTGGTGGCCGCGGTGGCGAGCGTGGCGGGCGCGGTCGCAAGCCGCAGCAGGCTGCCGGCGCCGAGGCCCCCAAGGCCGAGGCTCCCGCCGCCGCCGCTCCGGCTGAGAGCACCGGAACGGAGGCCTGACCGTCATGCTGATCCCCCGTAGGGTCAAGCACCGCAAGCAGCACCACCCCAAGCGCAACGGCATGTCCAAGGGTGGCACGCAGGTCGCGTTCGGCGAGTACGGCATCCAGGCGCTGACCCCGGCGTACGTGACGAACCGCCAGATCGAGGCCGCTCGTATCGCCATGACCCGCCACATCAAGCGTGGCGGCAAGGTCTGGATCAACATCTACCCGGACCGCCCCCTCACCAAGAAGCCCGCCGAGACCCGCATGGGTTCCGGTAAGGGTTCTCCTGAGTGGTGGATCGCCAACGTCAAGCCCGGACGCGTGATGTTCGAGCTGTCGTACCCCAACGAGAAGATCGCGCGCGAGGCCCTGACCCGTGCGGCTCACAAGCTGCCGATGAAGTGCAAGATCGTCAAGCGCGAGGCAGGTGAAGCGTGATGTCGGCCGGTACCAAGGCGTCCGAGCTGCGCGAGCTGGGCAACGAGGAGCTGCTCAACAAGCTCCGCGAGGCCAAGGAAGAGCTGTTCAACCTCCGCTTCCAGGCGGCGACGGGCCAGCTCGAGAACCACGGCCGGCTCAAGGCCGTCCGTAAGGACATCGCGCGGATCTACACCCTGATGCGTGAGCGCGAGCTGGGCATCGAGACGGTGGAGAGCGCCTGATGAGCGAGAGCAACGTGACTGAAGAGACCAAGACGGACCGCGGCTTCCGCAAGACCCGTGAGGGTCTGGTCGTCAGCGACAAGATGGACAAGACCGTCGTCGTCGCCGTCGAGGACCGCGTCAAGCACGCGCTGTACGGCAAGGTCATCCGCCGTACGAGCAAGCTCAAGGCCCACGACGAGCAGAACGCCGCGGGTGTCGGCGACCGCGTCCTCCTCATGGAGACCCGGCCGCTGTCCGCGACGAAGCGCTGGCGCGTCGTCGAGATCCTCGAGAAGGCCAAGTAATTCCCGTCAGAGAATTCCAACGGCAAGCACATCCCTCCTAGGGGGACTCCCTAGGAATCGTTCCGCCAGGCTCGGGGAGACGCGTGAGTCATTCACGCTTCTCCCCGGGAACCGGCAGACAATCAGGAGATAGACGTGATCCAGCAGGAGTCGCGACTGCGTGTCGCCGACAACACTGGTGCGAAGGAAATCCTTTGCATCCGTGTGCTCGGTGGCTCCGGTCGCCGCTACGCGGGTATCGGTGACGTCATCGTCGCCACCGTCAAGGACGCGATCCCCGGTGGCAACGTGAAGAAGGGTGACGTCGTCAAGGCGGTCATCGTTCGCACCGTCAAGGAGCGCCGCCGTCCGGACGGCTCGTACATCCGCTTCGACGAGAACGCCGCCGTCATTCTCAAGAACGACGGCGACCCTCGCGGCACCCGTATCTTCGGCCCCGTCGGCCGTGAGCTGCGCGAGAAGAAGTTCATGAAGATCATCTCGCTCGCGCCGGAGGTGCTGTAAGCATGAAGATCAAGAAGGGCGACCTGGTCCAGGTCATCACCGGTAAGGACAAGGGCAAGCAGGGCAAGGTCATTGCCGCTTACCCGCGCGACGAGCGCGTCCTGGTCGAGGGTGTCAACCGGGTCAAGAAGCACACCAAGGCCGGTCCGACGGCTCGCGGTTCGCAGGCCGGCGGCATCGTCACCACCGAGGCGCCGATCCACGTCTCCAACGTCCAGCTGGTCGTGGAGAAGGACGGCAACAAGGTCGTGACCCGCGTCGGTTACCGCTTCGACGACGAAGGCAACAAGATCCGCGTTGCCAAGCGGACGGGTGAGGACATCTGATGACGACCACCACCAGCCCGCGTCTGAAGCAGAAGTACCGTGACGAGATCACGGGCAAGCTGCGTGACGAGTTCAAGTACGAGAACGTCATGCAGATCCCCGGTCTCGTCAAGATCGTGGTCAACATGGGTGTGGGCGACGCCGCCCGCGACTCCAAGCTGATCGAGGGTGCCATCAAGGACCTCACCACGATCACCGGTCAGAAGCCGGCCGTCACCAAGGCCCGCAAGTCCATCGCGCAGTTCAAGCTGCGTGAGGGCCAGCCGATCGGTGCCCACGTCACGCTTCGTGGCGACCGCATGTGGGAGTTCCTGGACCGCACCCTGTCGCTCGCGCTGCCGCGCATCCGCGACTTCCGCGGCCTGTCCCCCAAGCAGTTCGACGGCCGTGGCAACTACACCTTCGGTCTCACGGAGCAGGTCATGTTCCACGAGATCGACCAGGACAAGATCGACCGCACCCGGGGTATGGACATCACCGTGGTGACCACGGCGACCAACGACGCTGAGGGCCGCGCGCTCCTTCGTCACCTCGGCTTCCCCTTCAAGGAGGCGTGAGCGAGATGGCGAAGAAGGCTCTGATCGCTAAGGCTGCTCGCAAGCCCAAGTTCGGTGTGCGTGGCTACACCCGTTGCCAGCGCTGCGGCCGCCCGCACTCCGTGTACCGCAAGTTCGGCCTCTGCCGCGTGTGCCTTCGTGAGATGGCTCACCGTGGCGAGCTGCCGGGCGTGACCAAGAGCTCCTGGTAATCCCCCTAATAAGGGATTCGCAGGGCTCTCGGTAAGCACGTAGGGGTGGCAGGACGCCCGGCCCGCATGGCTTAGGCTTGTGGGGTTGGGCGTCTGCCGCCGCCCGTACGCCGCGGACACCCGTCCGCTCATTGAATGCTTACTACGCCGTAGGTCCACCGCGCCGCACCCGTCCCGTCTCGGATCGGGGAGAGGGATGGCGCACCAGGAAACCCCGGCGAGAGAGGCCGAAGGCCAATTCATGACCATGACTGATCCGATCGCAGACATGCTGACGCGTCTGCGGAACGCGAACTCGGCATACCACGACTCCGTGACGATGCCGGCGTCCAAGATCAAGTCGCACATCGCGGAGATCCTCCAGCAGGAGGGCTTCATCACGGGCTGGAAGGTCGAGGACGCCGAGGTCGGCAAGAACCTCGTCCTGGAGCTGAAGTTCGGCCCCAACCGTGAGCGCTCCATCGCGGGCATCAAGCGGATCTCCAAGCCCGGTCTCCGGGTGTACGCGAAGTCCACCAACCTGCCGAAGGTTCTGGGCGGCCTGGGCGTGGCCATCATCTCCACGTCCCACGGTCTCCTGACCGACAAGCAGGCGCAGAAGAAGGGCGTGGGTGGGGAAGTCCTCGCCTACGTCTGGTAATTCGGGAACGGAGGAGAGACAGCAATGTCGCGTATCGGCAAGCTCCCCATCCCGGTTCCCGCCGGCGTGGACGTCACCATCGACGGCCGTACGGTCTCGGTCAAGGGCCCCAAGGGCGAACTGACCCACACCGTCATCGCGCCGATCGACATCGCGAAGGCCGAGGACGGCACCCTTCAGGTGCTGCGGCCGAACGACGAGCGGCAGAGCAAGGCCCTGCACGGCCTGTCCCGCACGCTGGTGGCGAACATGATCACCGGTGTGACCACGGGATACGTCAAGAAGCTCGAAATCAGCGGTGTCGGCTACCGTGTCCTGGCCAAGGGCTCCAACCTGGAGTTCTCCCTGGGCTACAGCCACCCGATCCTGGTCGAGGCCCCCGAGGGCATCACCTTCAAGGTGGAGTCCCCGACCCGTTTCTCGGTCGAGGGCATCGACAAGCAGAAGGTCGGCGAGGTTGCGGCCAACATCCGCAAGCTGCGCAAGCCCGACCCGTACAAGGCCAAGGGCGTCAAGTACGAGGGCGAAGTCATCCGCCGCAAGGTCGGAAAGGCGGGTAAGTAAGCCATGGCATACGGGCAGAAGATCCTTAAGGGCGACGCCTACAAGCGCGCCGCGATCAAGCGCCGCCACATTCGTATCCGTAAGCACATCAACGGTACGGCGGAGCGTCCGCGTCTGGTCGTTACCCGCTCGAACCGCCACATCGTGGCCCAGGTGATCGACGACATCAAGGGTCACACCCTTGCGTCGGCGTCCACCCTGGACACCTCGATCCGCGGTGGCGAGGGCGACAAGTCCGCGCAGGCCAAGCAGGTCGGCGCCCTGGTCGCCGAGCGCGCCAAGGCCGCCGGTGTCGAGGCCGTCGTGTTCGACCGTGGTGGTAACCAGTACGCGGGGCGCATCGCCGCCCTGGCGGACGCCGCCCGCGAGGCCGGACTCAAGTTCTGAGTCGGTTCCGTAGCTAGCGGAAACAGAGAGAGGTAATTCCAATGGCTGGACCCCAGCGCCGCGGTGGCGGTGCCGGTGGCGGCGAGCGGCGGGACCGGAAGGGCCGTGACGGCGGCGCTGCTGCCGCCGAGAAGACCGCGTACGTTGAGCGCGTTGTCGCGATCAACCGCGTCGCCAAGGTTGTGAAGGGTGGTCGTCGCTTCAGCTTCACCGCGCTGGTCGTGGTGGGCGACGGTGACGGCACCGTGGGTGTCGGATACGGCAAGGCCAAGGAGGTGCCGGCCGCCATCGCCAAGGGTGTTGAGGAGGCCAAGAAGCACTTCTTCAAGGTCCCCCGCATCCAGGGCACCATCCCGCACCCGATCACGGGTGAGAAGGCTGCCGGCGTCGTGCTGCTCAAGCCCGCGTCCCCCGGTACCGGTGTTATCGCCGGTGGCCCGGTGCGTGCCGTGCTCGAGTGCGCCGGTATCCACGACGTGCTGTCGAAGTCGCTCGGTTCGTCGAACGCGATCAACATCGTGCACGCGACCGTGGAGGCCCTGAAGGGCCTGCAGCGTCCCGAGGAGATCGCGGCCCGCCGTGGTCTGCCGCTCGAGGACGTCGCTCCCGCGGCTCTGCTGCGTGCGCGTGCCGGGGCTGGTGCTGCGTAATGGCTCAGCTCAAGATCACGCAGACGAAGTCGTACATCGGCAGCAAGCAGAACCACCGTGACACCCTGCGCTCCCTTGGTCTCAAGGGCATCAACACGCAGGTCGTCAAGGAGGATCGTCCCGAGTTCCGCGGCATGGTGCACACCGTCCGCCACCTCGTGACGGTCGAGGAGGTCGACTGATCATGGCGGAGCAGAACCCGCTCAAGATCCACAACCTCCGTCCCGCCCCGGGCGCCAAGACCGCCAAGACCCGTGTCGGTCGTGGTGAGGCGTCGAAGGGTAAGACGGCCGGTCGTGGTACCAAGGGCACGAAGGCCCGTTACCAGGTTCCGGAGCGCTTCGAGGGTGGCCAGATGCCCCTCCACATGCGTCTCCCGAAGCTGAAGGGCTTCAAGAACCCGTTCAAGACCGAGTTCCAGGTCGTGAACCTCGACAAGCTGGCCGCGCTCTACCCCGAGGGTGGCGAGGTCACCGTCGAGGGTCTGGTGGCCAAGGGGGCCGTTCGCAAGAACAGCCTCGTCAAGGTCCTCGGCCAGGGCGAGATCTCCGTGGCGCTGCAGGTGACGGTCGACGCCGTCTCCGGCTCCGCCAAGGAGAAGATCACCGCCGCCGGCGGTTCTGTCACCGAGCTCGTCTGAACACCACAGGCGTCTCGATGACCTGAGCGATCCCGACCGGGGATACCCCACAAATGGGGTATCCCCGGTCGGTCGTTCCTAGGGCGGCAGTCTCGCCGGTAAGGTGGCCTGCACTGCCCACTTTCACAGGGTGCTGCACTTCGGGCACTCTGAGCGGCAGTTGACCGTTACCCATGTCGTTGTTCTATTGGACTCTCAAGACGTCACCCTTGACGCAGTTGCGCGGGGGTCGCAGGAGGCACCGTGCTCACCGCGTTCGCCCGGGCGTTCAAGACGCCCGACCTGCGCAAGAAGCTGCTCTTCACGCTCGGCATCATCGTGGTCTACCGGGTCGGTACGCACATCCCGATCCCGGGCGTCGACTACCGGAACGTCCAGACCTGTATCGACAACGCCCAGGCCAACCAGGGCATCTTCGGCCTGGTCAACATGTTCAGCGGCGGCGCGCTGCTGCAGATCACGATCTTCGCGCTGGGCATCATGCCGTACATCACGGCGAGCATCATTCTGCAGCTGCTGACCGTGGTGATCCCGCGTCTGGAAGCCCTGAAGAAGGAGGGCCAGGCCGGTACGGCGAAGATCACGCAGTACACCCGTTACCTGACGATCGCCCTCGCCATCCTTCAGGGCACCGGCCTCGTGGCCACCGCCCGCAGCGGCGCTCTCTTCACGGGCTGCCCGGTGGCCAGCCAGATCGTCCCCGACCAGTCGATCTTCGTCACGATCACCATGGTCATCACGATGACCGCCGGTACGGCGGCCGTGATGTGGCTCGGCGAGCTCATCACCGACCGCGGCATCGGCAACGGCATGTCGATCCTGATGTTCATCTCGATCGCGGCCACCTTCCCGTCCGCCCTGTGGGCCATCAAGACGCAGGGCTCCCTGGCCGGCGGCTGGATCGAGTTCGGCACGGTCATCCTGGTCGGCTTCGCCATGGTCGGCCTGGTGGTCTTCGTCGAGCAGGCCCAGCGCCGCATCCCGGTGCAGTACGCCAAGCGCATGATCGGCCGTCGCTCCTACGGCGGTACGTCCACGTACATCCCGCTCAAGGTGAACCAGGCGGGTGTGATCCCCGTCATCTTCGCCTCGTCGCTGCTCTACATCCCGGCGCTGATCGCTCAGTTCGCGGGAGGCACTTCGGGCTGGAAGACCTGGATCGAGCAACACTTCGTCAAGGGCGACCACCCGTACTACATCATTTCGTACTTCCTGCTGATCGTTTTCTTCGCGTTCTTCTATGTGGCGATCTCCTTCAACCCCGAGGAAGTCGCCGACAACATGAAGAAGTATGGTGGCTTCATCCCGGGCATCCGGGCTGGCCGACCGACCGCTGAGTACCTGAGCTACGTACTCAACCGGATCACCTGGCCGGGTTCGCTGTACTTGGGACTGATCGCTCTCGTGCCGACGATGGCGTTGGCAGGTTTCGGGGCAAACCAGAACTTCCCGTTCGGCGGGACCAGCATCCTGATCATCGTGGGTGTCGGTCTCGAGACCGTGAAGCAAATCGAGAGCCAGCTCCAGCAGCGCAATTACGAAGGGTTCCTCCGCTGATGCGTATCGTCCTCGTCGGGCCGCCGGGCGCCGGTAAGGGAACGCAGGCCGCGTTCCTGGCACGAAACCTGTCGATCCCGCACATCTCCACGGGCGACCTGTTCCGGGCCAACATCAGCCGGCAGACGGAACTCGGCAAACTGGCGAAGTCCTACATGGACGCGGGCAACCTGGTGCCGGACGAGGTCACCATCGCCATGGCGAAGGACCGCATGGAGCAGCCGGACGCCGAGAACGGTTTCCTGCTGGACGGCTTCCCGCGCAACGTCTCGCAGGCGGAGGCGCTCGACGAGCTCCTCGAGACCGAGAGCATGCAGCTGGACGCGGTGCTGGACCTGGAGGTCCCCGAGGACGAGGTCGTCAAGCGGATCGCCGGCCGGCGCATCTGCCGCAACGACTCCTCGCACGTCTTCCACGTGACGTACAAGCAGCCGGCCAAGGACGGCGTCTGCGACGTCTGCGGCGGCGAGCTGTACCAGCGCAATGACGACTCCGAGGAGACGGTGCGCACGCGCCTGGAGGTCTACCACACCCAGACCGAGCCGATCATCGACTACTACAAGGCCCAGGGCCTGGTGGTCACGATCTCCGCGCTCGGCAAGGTGGAGGACGTCACGACCCGCGCCATGGAGGCGCTGAAGCGTGGCGAGGGCGACAAGTAGTCGTCCGTACGCAGCTACGGCCGCGGTTCCCCTCGGGGTGCCGCGGCTGCTGTGTGGGTGGGGCCGGTCGAGCGGCCCCGTATCGTTGAAGACGTTCGTCGTCGCCGAAGGTCCAGAAAGGCCGTAGCTCCCATGGTGCAGATCAAAAGCCCCGAGCAGATCGCCAAGATGCGTGAGGCGGGGCTGGTCGTCGCCGCCATCCACGCGGCGACCCGTGAGGCCGCCGTGCCCGGAGCCACGACGAAGGATCTCGACCAGGTCGCCCGCAAGGTGCTCGCCGAGCACAACGCCAAGCCGAATTTCCTCGGCTACGGCGGCTTCCCGGCGACGATCTGCACGTCGGTGAACGAGGTCGTCGTCCACGGCATCCCGTCCGAGGACGTCGTCCTCAAGGACGGGGACGTCATCTCCATCGACTGCGGCGCGATCATCGACGGCTGGCACGGCGACGCGGCCTTCACGGCCTTCGTGGGCTCCGGTCACGCTCCGGAGCTCGTCGAGCTCTCCCGGGTGACCGAGGAGTCGATGTGGGCCGGCATCGCCGCCATGAAGCAGGGCAACCGCCTGGTCGACGTCTCCCGGGCCATCGAGACGTACATCCGCCGCCAGCCCAAGCCCGGCGGCGGCAAGTACGGGATCATCGAGGACTACGGCGGCCACGGCATCGGCACCGAGATGCACATGGACCCGCACCTGCTGAACTACGTCGACCGGCGGCGCGGCAAGGGCCCGAAGCTGGTGCCCGGCTTCTGCCTGGCCATCGAGCCGATGGTGTCCCTGGGGACGCCGAAGACGGAGGTCCTCGAGGACGACTGGACCGTCATCACGACCGACGGTACGTGGTCGTCGCACTGGGAGCACTCGGTCGCTCTGACCGAGGAGGGGCCGCTCGTGCTGACGTCTCCCGACGGGGGGAAGGCGAAGCTCGCCGAGCTGGGGATCGTGGCTGCGCCGGATCCCCTGGGCTGAGCGCCTTCCGGGGTGGGCGGTTCTGCGGGGCGGCGGCTGCGGGTTCGTTGTGGCTTGTCGCGCAGTTCCCCGCGCCCCTTTCGGGGCGCTTAAAGATCTGTCCGCTGGGGCAGGATCTCTCGATTCGTGTTTCTGAGGGCCCTGTCGTAGACTGACTCGTCGGCTCTTGTGTACCCGCATGCCTGCATGCGCCCCGCACAGAGTCGATCAAGGTAGTCGATTCGAAGGGCGAAGCGTGGCCAAGAAGCAAGGTGCCATCGAGATCGAGGGCACTGTCGTCGAGTCTCTTCCGAACGCCATGTTCAAGGTCGAGCTCCAGAACGGCCACCAGGTCCTGGCACACATCAGCGGCAAGATGCGCATGCACTACATCCGCATCCTCCCTGACGACCGGGTCGTGGTGGAGCTGTCTCCGTACGACCTGACCCGTGGCCGGATCGTCTACCGCTACAAGTAGATCTTGCCCGCATCCCGTTCCGACGGGGTGGTGGCACTGACCCGGAGAACCTCAATCCCATGAAGGTCAAGCCGAGCGTCAAGAAGATCTGCGACAAGTGCAGGGTGATCCGCCGTCACGGCCGGGTCATGGTCATCTGCGACAACCCGCGCCACAAGCAGCGCCAGGGCTGACGCACGACCGATCCCTCTGCCTTCCTCGCAGAGTCTTCGCGCGACGCAAGCTGAATAGTTCATACGCAGGGCCCAGGCGGACACCGATCCGTCTGACACCCCCGGTCGGAGGCCGGGGACCCAGTTCGTACCTGGTACGGCGGCTGGGAGTCGGTTCCTGCGGAAGACCTCCGTCAAAAAACTGGAGCCATTGAATGGCACGCGTTTCCGGTGTTGACATCCCGCGCGAAAAGCGCGTGGAGATCGCCCTCACCTACGTGTTCGGCATCGGCCGGACCCTCTCCCAGCAGACGCTGGCCGCCACCGGCGTGGACCCGAACACCCGTGTTCGGGACCTCTCCGAGGAGCAGCTGGTCGCGATCCGCGAGTACGTCGACAACAACATCAAGACCGAGGGTGACCTCCGTCGCGAGATCCAGGCCGACATCCGCCGCAAGGTCGAGATCGGTACCTACCAGGGTCTCCGTCACCGTCGTGGTCTGCCCGTCCGCGGTCAGCGCACCAGCACCAACGCTCGTACCCGCAAGGGTCCGCGTCGCGCCATCGCCGGCAAGAAGAAGCCGGGCAAGAAGTAGTCCACAGCGGACGCCTGTCCACGGTCTTCGCTGTAGGACCGACCACCTCCCGTAGGAGTTATAGATGCCCCCCAAGGGTCGTCAGGGCGCTGCCAAGAAGGTGCGCCGCAAGGAAAAGAAGAACGTCGCTCACGGCCACGCGCACATCAAGAGCACGTTCAACAACACGATCGTCTCGATCACGGACCCGTCCGGCAACGTGATCTCCTGGGCCTCCGCCGGCCACGTCGGCTTCAAGGGCTCCCGGAAGTCCACGCCGTTCGCCGCGCAGATGGCCGCCGAGTCGGCTGCCCGCCGCGCCCAGGAGCACGGCATGCGCAAGGTCGACGTGTTCGTGAAGGGCCCGGGTTCCGGTCGTGAGACCGCGATCCGCTCCCTGCAGGCCACGGGCCTCGAGGTCGGCTCCATCCAGGACGTCACCCCGACCCCCCACAACGGCTGCCGTCCGCCGAAGCGCCGCCGCGTCTGACGCGACGCCTTCGGGTTCACGGTTTTTCGGGCGGTACGGCTCCGTAAAAGGGCCGTATCGCCCGTACCCTTGCAGTACCCGTCCCTTTTCGTCGGGGACGGTTCACGTCGGGTGTCAAATAGCGGGCGCCCACGACTGAAGGAATCCACACATGCTGATCGCTCAGCGTCCCTCGTTGACCGAAGAGGTCGTCGACGAGTTCCGCTCCCGGTTCGTGATCGAGCCGCTGGAGCCGGGCTTCGGTTACACCCTCGGCAACTCCCTCCGCCGGACCCTCCTGTCCTCGATCCCGGGTGCGGCGGTCACGTCCATCCGTATCGACGGCGTGCTGCACGAGTTCACCACCGTGCCGGGCGTCAAGGAGGACGTCACCGACCTGATCCTCAACATCAAGCAGCTGGTCGTCTCCTCGGAGCACGACGAGCCGGTCGTGATGTACCTGCGCAAGCAGGGCCCGGGTCTGGTCACCGCCGCCGACATCGCGCCCCCGGCCGGTGTCGAGGTGCACAACCCCGACCTGGTCCTCGCCACGCTCAACGGCAAGGGCAAGCTGGAGATGGAGCTCACGGTCGAGCGTGGCCGCGGTTACGTCTCCGCCGTGCAGAACAAGCAGGTCGGCCAGGAGATCGGCCGGATCCCGGTCGACTCGATCTACTCGCCGGTGCTCAAGGTCACGTACAAGGTCGAGGCCACGCGTGTCGAGCAGCGGACCGACTTCGACAAGCTGATCGTCGACGTCGAGACCAAGCAGGCCATGCGCCCGCGTGACGCCATGGCGTCCGCCGGTAAGACCCTGGTCGAGCTGTTCGGTCTGGCCCGCGAGCTCAACATCGACGCCGAGGGCATCGACATGGGCCCGTCCCCCACGGACGCCGCCCTGGCCGCCGACCTGGCGCTGCCGATCGAGGAGCTGGAGCTCACCGTTCGGTCGTACAACTGCCTCAAGCGCGAGGGCATCCACTCCGTGGGTGAGCTCGTGGCGCGTTCCGAGGCCGACCTGCTCGACATCCGCAACTTCGGTGCGAAGTCGATCGACGAGGTCAAGGCGAAGCTGGCGGGTATGGGCCTGGCGCTCAAGGACTCCCCGCCCGGATTCGACCCGACCGCTGCGGCGGACGCGTTCGGCGCGGACGACGACGCGGATGCCGGGTTCGTCGAGACCGAGCAGTACTAAGAGCTCGGGACCGACTGCCGGTTCCTGGCTGCGGGATCGGTGTGGCTGATCGCGCAGTTCCCCGCGCCCCTTCGGGGGCGCGGACCCTTCCGGGCGTCTGAAAGGGCTCCCGGATCTCTGACAGGCGACCGTCTGCTCAGATACTGACCCCGGTACCTGATACGGCCGGGGCAGACACCTAGGAGAAACACCATGCCGAAGCCCACCAAGGGTGCCCGTATGGGCGGCAGCGCCGCGCACGAGAAGCTCCTCCTCGCGAACCTCGCGAAGGCGCTGTTCGAGCACGGCCGCATCACCACCACCGAGGCGAAGGCGCGCAAGCTGCGTCCGTACGCCGAGCGTCTGGTCACCAAGGCGAAGAAGGGCGACCTTCACAACCGCCGTCAGGTGCTCCAGGTCATCACGGACAAGAGCATCGTGCACACGCTCTTCACCGAGATCGGCCCGCGCTACGAGAACCGTCCGGGTGGTTACACCCGCATCACCAAGATCGGTAACCGCCGTGGCGACAACGCGCCCATGGCCGTCATCGAGCTGGTCGAGGCGCTGACGGTGGCGCAGGAGGCGACGGGCGAGGCCGAGGCCGCGACCAAGCGCGCCGCCAAGGACGCCGAGGCTGCCGAGGCTCAGGTCGACACGACCAAGGCCGAGGACGCCGAGGAGTCCAAGGACGCCGAGGAGTCCAAGGACGCGTAAGCGTTCCGCCGGGGGCTGTGCGTCTGCGGCTGCGGGTTCGTGGTGGCTTGTCGCGCAGTTCCCCGCGCCCCTTCAAGGGCGTTGCGGGTCCGTTCCCTCACGGGAACGGGCCCGCTTTTGTGTTCTGAGAGGATCTGTACGTGAGTGACGAAGTAGAGGCCGGCCGCGTCCGGGTCCGGCTCGATCTGTCGTACGACGGGAGTGAGTTCTCCGGGTGGGCCAAGCAGGCCGGTGGGCGGCGGACCGTGCAGGGGGAGATCGAGGACGCCCTGCGGACCGTGACGCGGTCGCGGGAGACGTACGAGCTGACCGTCGCGGGGCGTACCGACGCCGGGGTGCACGCGCGGGGACAGGTCGCGCATGTCGATCTGCCGCGTGAGGTGTGGGCCGAGCACCACCAGAAGCTGCTGAAGCGGCTCGCCGGGCGGCTGCCGCGGGACGTCCGGGTCTGGGCCCTCAGGGAGGCGCCCAGCGGCTTCAACGCCCGTTTCTCGGCGGTCTGGAGGCGGTACGCGTACCGGGTCACCGACAACCCCGGAGGTGTCGACCCGCTGCTGCGCAGCCATGTGCTGTGGCACGACTGGCCCCTCGACGTCGCGGCCATGAACGAGGCCGCCCGGGGGCTGCTCGGGGAGCACGACTTCGCCGCCTACTGCAAGAAGCGGGAGGGTGCGACCACCATCCGCACGCTGCAGGAGCTGAGCCTGGTGCGCGGTGACGACGGCATCGTCACCGCCACCGTGCGGGCCGACGCCTTCTGCCACAACATGGTGCGCTCGCTCATCGGGGCGCTGCTGTTCGTCGGGGACGGGCACCGGCCGGCCGACTGGCCGGGGAAGGTGCTGGCGGCCGGCGTACGGGACTCGGCCGTGCACGTCGTACGGCCGCACGGGCTGACGCTGGAGGAGGTCGGCTACCCGGCCGACGAACTGCTCGCCGCGCGCAGCAAGGAGGCGCGGAACAAGCGGTCGCTGCCGTCGGCGGGCTGCTGCTGACGCCGGCGCCGGAGTCGGCGCCGTCGGTTCACTCGTCGGCCGCGGCCGAGGCCTGGGCCTCACCGCGGCGGCGGATCTGGTTGAACGTGAACTGGGCCAGGTCGTCCCCGGTCCGGTAGACCGCGGTGTCCTTGGGTGTCACGTCCTTGCCACTGGTGAAGCCGGCGTTGCTGAAGTAGGCGTAGCGGCCGTAGGAGTTGCTGGTCGTACGGCAGAAGCCGGACTCGCAGAAGGCCTTCACGCCGCCGCCGGAGAGCGACTTGATGAAGCTCTTCTTGGTGCTCTGGGTCCTTGCCTTGGCGGCCTGTGCCTCGGTGTCGAAGACGGCCACGCCGACCGTCACCGCGATGCCGTCCTTGACGTAGGTCACCCGTATCAGACGGGTGCAGTCGTTCCCGGTGAGGATCTTGGGGAGGGTGCCGCCGGCCGCCGAGGCGCAGTTCCTCGTGTCCGCCGTGGGGCCCTTCTTGTAGACCGTCTCGCCCACGGTGAGCTGGGTGCCCGGGAAGAGCGTGTCCGGGCTGAGCGGGGCCTTGTCCTTCTTCGCGCTGGCGATGAAGTCCTTCGGGTCCAGCGGCGGCGGGGCGCTCGTCGGGGCGAAGGACGGGGCCGAGGCGGACTGGCTCGGGATGTCGGACGAGGGCAGCGAGGTCGGGTTGCCCCGGTTGTCGGCGCCCGCCGAGACGACGGCCACCGCGACGGCGGTGCCGATCGCGACCGTGGCGAACGCCCCGCCGCCGATCAGCAGGACGCGTCGTCGTTTGTTGCGGGCCTCGGAGGCTTCAGCGAGCGCTGCCCAGTCCGGAGACTGGCCGCCCCCGCTGTTCCAGGGCTGCTGCGACTGCGGTTTCCAGGGATCCCACTGGGACTGAGGTCCCCCCTGCCCAAAGCTCATGGGGCGCATCTTAGACGGGACAAGGGGCGTGCTGGTCCGCCCGGTTGGGCTCCCGAACCCCTAGCGTTCCTCCCATGCGCACGGGCAAAGGCGACATCTGCGGGTGGTTGGGGCGACTGCTGCCGACCGTGGTGCTGCTGGTGTGTCTGCTGTCCTGGCCGGCCCTCGCGGCCGGGGTGTGGCCGTCGGTGGTGGTGGGGGCGCTGGGAGCGCTGCGCCGTCCGCGTGGCGGCGGGCCCGTGCTGCGGTGGTGCGCGGCGGTCGCCGTGGACGCGCTCGTCTCGTCGGTGTTTCCGTATGTACGGCCGTCGCGGCGGCGGACGCTGCGCAGGGGCTTCACGCTGTGTGCCGCCCTGTACGTTTCGGTGACCGAGCGGCTCCGGTGATACCGCGTTTTGACCCTTGTGGTGTACCCCGGTATTCTGCTTGTTCGTTGTGTATTGGCTTGCTCATTCTCACGGGACGGGCCCTTACACCGGTCCACCGGGCCGATGACCAGCGACCCCACGTACGCGGTATGCGTCGCCGCAGTGCGGTCCAGGCTGTCGTGATCGTTTCGGTGACCAGTTATGGACCATTCACTCGAAGCGAAGGCTACGAACCGTGCGTACGTACAGCCCCAAGCCCGGCGATGTGACGCGCCAGTGGCACGTCATCGACGCTCAGGACGTTGTCCTGGGTCGTCTCGCCACCACTGCCGCGACGCTCCTCCGGGGCAAGCACAAGCCGATCTACGCCCCCCACGTCGACGCTGGTGACTTCGTCATCATCATCAACGCGGACAAGGTGCACCTGTCCGGCAACAAGCGGACCCAGAAGATGGCGTACCGCCACTCCGGCTACCCGGGTGGTCTGCGCTCCGTCCGTTACGACGAGCTGCTCGACAAGAACCCCGAGAAGGCCATCGAGAAGGCCGTCAAGGGCATGCTCCCCAAGAACACGCTGGGCCGTCAGATGCTCTCGAAGCTGAAGGTCTACAAGGGTGACCAGCACCCGCACGGCGCGCAGCAGCCGCAGCCGTTCGAGATCACCCAGGTCGCGCAGTAAGTCCGGCCACCCCCTAAGACTGAAGAGAATCTGAGGAGCATCGTGGCCGAGACCACTGCCGAGCAGCCGCTCGAAGAGATCGACATCGACAGCTACACCACCGAGTCCGAGGTCCCCGTCGAGGGTGAGTACACCTCGGAGTCCATGGCGTCCCGCTTCGGCGAGCCCCAGCCGGCCGCCGGCCTGGGCCGTCGCAAGAACGCCATCGCCCGTGTCCGGATCGTCCCGGGCACCGGCAAGTGGAAGATCAACGGTCGCACCCTCGAGGACTACTTCCCGAACAAGGTGCACCAGCAGGAAGTCAACGAGCCGTTCAAGGTTCTCGAGCTCGAGGGCCGCTACGACGTCGTCGCCCGCATCGCCGGTGGCGGTGTCTCCGGCCAGGCCGGTGCGCTCCGTCTCGGTGTCGCCCGTGCGCTGAACGAGGCGGACGTCGACAACAACCGCGGCCCGCTGAAGAAGGCCGGCTTCCTCAAGCGCGACGACCGTGCGGTCGAGCGCAAGAAGGCCGGTCTGAAGAAGGCCCGCAAGGCTCCGCAGTACAGCAAGCGCTAAACGCGACGCCCGTCCTGGCGACTGGCTTCGCAACGATCGCCCCGGCGGCACGGTTGTGCTGCCGGGGCGGTTTCGTTTACACAACCCCTACAGCCCCCGGACAGTCTCAGGGGGTGTACTCGGGGATGTGAGCCGCATTCTCTTCAGCAATTCGGAGGACACCACTGTGGGACGACTCTTCGGCACGGACGGCGTGCGCGGTGTCGCCAACGCGGATCTGACGGCGGAGATGGCCCTGGGCCTCTCCGTGGCCGCGGCACACGTACTGGCCGAGGCGGGCACGTTCGAGGGACACCGGCCGAAGGCCGTGGTCGGGCGTGACCCCCGTGCGTCCGGGGAGTTCCTGGAAGCCGCCGTGGTCGCGGGCCTCGCCAGCGCCGGCGTGGACGTCCTGCGGGTCGGGGTGCTGCCGACCCCCGCCGTGGCGTACCTGACCGGGGAGCTCGGCGCCGACCTCGGTGTGATGCTCTCCGCCAGCCACAACGCCATGCCGGACAACGGCGTCAAGTTCTTCGCCCGCGGCGGGCACAAGCTCGCCGACGAGCTGGAGGACCGCATCGAGTCCGTCTACGAGGAGCACCGCACCGGCGCCCCGTGGGACCGGCCGACCGGGTCCGGCGTGGGCCGCGTACGCGACTACGAAGAGGGCGCCGACCGGTACGTCGCACATCTGCTGGGTGCCCTGCCCAACCGGCTCGACGGGCTGAAGGTCGTCCTGGACGAGGCGCACGGCGCCGCGTCCCGGGTCTCGCCGGAGGCGTTCCAGCAGGCCGGTGCCGAGGTCGTCACGATCGGGGCCGAGCCCGACGGGCTCAACATCAACGACGGGTGCGGGTCGACGCACCTGGACAAGATCAAGGCAGCCGTCGTCGAGCACGGGGCCGATCTCGGTATCGCGCACGACGGTGACGCCGACCGGTGCCTCGCCGTCGACCACACCGGTGCGGAGGTGGACGGGGACCAGATCCTCGCCGTGCTCGCGCTGGCGATGCGGGAGCGCTCCGCGCTGCGGTCCGAGGCGGTCGTCGCCACGGTGATGTCGAACCTCGGGTTCAAGCTCGCCATGGAGCGCGAGGGCATCCGGCTGGTGCAGACCGCCGTCGGTGACCGGTACGTGCTGGAGGAGATGAAGGAGCACGGGTTCGCCCTCGGCGGCGAGCAGTCCGGGCACGTGATCATCCTCGACCACGCGACGACCGGTGACGGCACGCTGACCGGGCTCCTGCTGGCGGCCCGGGTGGCGCAGAGCGGGCGCACGCTGCGCGAGCTCGCCGCCGTCATGGAGCGCCTGCCGCAGGTTCTGATCAATGTGCCCGACGTGGACAGGTCCCGGGTGAAGACCTCCGCGGAGCTGTCCGCGGCCGTCGTGGACGCGGAGCGGGAGCTCGGTGCGACCGGGCGGGTGCTGCTGCGGCCCTCCGGGACGGAGCCGTTGGTTCGAGTGATGGTCGAGGCGGCCGATATCGAGCAGGCTCGCTCTGTTGCCGGGCGGTTGGCTGATGCGGTGAAGTCCGCGCTCGGGTAGTGAACCGGGTGGGGGGTGGGGACTGCGGCCGGCTGCGGGCCGACCGTCCGTCGTGGCGTGACGCGCAGTTTCCCGCGCCCCTGGGACGCTGCCCTACAGGGCGTTTTCGCGCTTGCGTTGTTTGGCCCAGAACCACTTCTGGGCCAGCAACGTGGCCGTGCCGGCGACCACGATGCCCAGCAGGTTCAGCAGGAGCTGCTGGGTGGAACCCCAGGTCTGGCTCGTGTCGCCGTAGCTCAGGGCCACGGCCGCGTTCGCGGCGGCCGGGACCGTGGTGACGGAGATGGCCACGCCGACCAGGGCGCCCGACTTGGCCGAGGTCAGGGAGAGGGTGCCGGCGATGCCGGCCAGGACCGCCACGACGAAGGAGAACCAGTCGGGGGCGTAGATGAAGCCGGTGTTGGGCCGGTCGGCTTCCAGCTGGGCCTCGGTGAACAAGCCGACCGCGTCCATGAAGAGGCTGAAGGCGACCGTCACCGCCATCGCCGCCGCGAAGCCCACCAGGAGGGCGATCAGCGAGCGCAGGGCCAGGCGCGGGCGGCGTAGGACCGTCGCCGTGCAGATGCCGGCGAGGGGGCCGAACTCGGGGCCCACCGCCATGGCGCCCACGATCAGGATCGCGTTGTCCAGGACCACACCGCAGGCCGCGATCATCGTGGCCAGCGTGAGGAACGCGAGGTAGGTGACGGAGAGGGTGGACTCCCCGTGCGTCGCGTCGGTCAGGTGCTCCCACAGGACCGCGTCCGCGCCCTCACCCGGTGCGTCGGCCTCCGCCTTGTCGGCCCGCTCGGACAGGGACAGATCGATGGACTCGACGGCGATGGAGCCGGTGGTGTCGATGCCCAGGTCCCGCAGCCCGGTGAGGAGTTCGTCGCCCGCCTCGCGGGCCACGTCGCACATCACCACGTCCCCGGCGGGGTCGCGGGCGGCGCCCGGCAGTACGACGAGGTGGGTGGTGCCGACCGTCTTCTCGATCAGCAGGACCACGTCGTCGGTCCTGTCGGCCGGTGTGATCAGACGCAGATGGAGCATGGCGCCCATCTAACCGGTCTTTCCCCCGGGCGTCACAGCTTGCGCAGGCTCAGCCGCTGCACCTTGTGGTCCGGGCCCTTGCGCAGGACGAGGGCGGCCCGGCCGCGAGTGGGGGCGATGTTCTCCACCAGGTTGGGCCGGTTGATCGTGCGCCACATCGTCCGGGCGTAGTCCAGGGCCTCCTCCTCCGAGACCTGGGTGTACTTGCGGAAGTACGAGGACGGGTTCTGGAAGGCGGTGGCGCGCAACTTGCGGAAGCGGTTGAGGTACCAGGTCTCGATGTCCTCGACGCGGGCGTCGACGTACACGCTGAAGTCGAAGTAGTCGGCCAGACCCACGCGGGTGCGGCCGTCCTTGCCGGGCAGGGCCGGCTGGAGGACGTTCAGGCCCTCGACGATCAGGATGTCGGGGCGGCGGACCGTGAGCCTCTTGTCGGGGACGATGTCGTAGATCAGGTGGGAGTAGACGGGCGCGGTGACCTCGTTCTTGCCGGCCTTGATGTCGGCGACGAAACGGGTCAGGGCCCGGCGGTCGTAGGACTCCGGGAAGCCCTTGCGGGACATCAGGCCGCGCGCCTGGAGTTCCTTCGTGGGCAGCAGGAAGCCGTCGGTGGTGACCAGCTCGACGCGTGGGTGCTCGGGCCAGCGGGAGAGCAGGGCCTGCAGGAGGCGGGCGACCGTCGACTTGCCCACGGCGACCGAACCGGCGACCCCTATGACGAACGGGGTGCCCGACTGGGAGCCCTGCTCGCCCAGGAACGTGTTCAGCGCGCCTCTGAGGCCGTCGGTGGCACCGACGTAGAGGTTGAGAAGTCTGGACAGCGGGAGGTAGATGTCCCGCACCTCGTCGAGGTCGATCACGTCGCCGAGACCGCGCAGCTTCTCGACCTCCTCGGCCGTCAGCGGAAGCGGCGTCTTGTCACGCAGCGCACTCCACTCGGCTCGGGTGAGGTCGACGTAGGGAGTCGCCTCCGGGCGGGGCCGGTGGGCGCTCCGGGGCATCGGGGAGACCGGAGAGATCACAGTCCATTGTTACGGGCGTACGAACGGACGGTGAGGTGGGATCCGTCACGCGAGCCGTTCGCCCCGCTTACAGCTGAGAAAGGCTGATCCAGGAGGAATGTCAGTGGCGTGCGTCACAGTTGTGGAAAGGGTGGGCCCGGTCCGGGGTCCACGAACGCCTGGGGGTACCCATGACGTACGCGATAGAGGCGGAAGGCCTGGTCAAGCGGTTCAAGGAGACGGAGGCACTGGCCGGCGTCGACCTGGCGGCCCGCAAGGGCACGGTGCTCGGGCTGCTGGGCCCCAACGGTGCGGGGAAGACGACCGCGGTGCGGATCTTCGCGACACTGCTGCGCCCGGACGGGGGCAGGGCCCGGGTGGCCGGCCACGACGTGGTCCGGGAGGCCGGGGTCGTACGCTCCCTCGTCGGGCTGACCGGGCAGTACGCGGCGGTCGACGAGAACCTGACCGGCACGGAGAACCTGCTGCTCATCGGCCGGCTGCTGGGTCTGCCGAGGCGGGAGGCGAAGGCGCGGGCCGGTGAACTGCTGGAGCGGTTCCAGCTGACCCATGCGGCCGGGCGGGCCGCCAAGACCTTCTCGGGCGGCATGCGCAGACGCCTGGACCTCGCGGCCAGCCTCGTCGGCCGGCCCAGCATCCTCTTCCTCGACGAGCCGACCACGGGCCTCGATCCGCACAGCCGTGGTGAGTTGTGGGACCTGCTGCGCGGCTTGGTCGCGGACGGTGCGACCGCCCTGCTGACCACGCAGTACCTGAACGAGGCCGATGTCCTCGCCGACGACATCGTGGTGATCGACAAGGGCCGTGTGATCGCCGAGGGCACGCCGGACCAGTTGAAGGCGCAGGTCGGCGGCCAGGTGCTGGAGCTCAGGCCGATCGTCGGGCAGGACCTGGTGCGGGCGCACGCGCTGGTGGCCGGGGCCGCCGGGCCGGCGGCCCGGATCGAGGGCGAGACGGTCACCGCGCCGGTGAAGGACCCCGAGCTGATGCCTGCCGTGGTGCGGGCGCTGGACCGGGAGGGCATCGCGGTCGGGGAGCTGGCCCTGCGCCGCTCCTCGCTCGACGAGGTCTTCCTCTCCCTGACCGGCCATCGCGCCGAGCCGGGCGAGGCCGAGGAGGACGGCGGTGCGGCCGTCCACGACGGTGACGACACCGTCCGTGACGACGACGGGCTGGAGAAGGCGGTGAGCCGGTCATGACGGCCACCGCCACCACCCTCACCGCACCGGTCACCGCGGCGGGCCGGGTGCCGCCCCTCGCCGGGCTGCGGCAGACCTTCACGATGGCCTGGCGGAGCCTGGTCGCCGTCAAGCACAACCCGCTCGAACTGGTCGACTACAGCATCACGCCGATCATGTTCGTGTTCCTGTTCACCTATGTGCTGGGCGGGCAGATGGCCGGCTCGCCCGACGCGTATCTGAAGTACGCGTTGCCCGGGATCATCGTGCAGAACACCTTGTTCATGACCATGTACACGGCGATGGCCCTCAACACCGACCTCACCAAGGGCGTCTTCGACCGGCTGCGCAGCCTGCCCATCGCCCGCTCCGCCCCGCTCATCGGGCGGATCACCGCCGACCTCGCCAAGCACCTGTGGGCGCTGCTGCTGATGATCGGCCTCGGCCTGGCCCTGGGCTTCCGCATCACCGGCGGGTTCGGCGGATTCCTGCTCGGCACACTGCTGGTGGTGGTGTTCGCCGCGGCCGTGTCCTGGAGCGCGGTGCTGATCGGGATGCTGGCGGGCGACGCCGAGAAGGTCCAGGCGTTCGCCTTCACGCTCATCTTCCCGATCACCTTCACCAGCAGCGCGTTCGTCGTCGTCGACACGATGCCCGGCTGGCTCCAGGCGTGGAGCGACGTCAATCCGGTGACACACCTGTCGGACGCGTTCCGGGGGCTGCTGCTGGGCGGGGCCGTGGCGGAGCCGGTGTTGTGGTCGCTGGTGTGGGCGGCGGGCATCGCGCTGGTGTTCTACCCGCTGGCCATGCGGGCTTACCGGGCGAAGGTCTGAGGAGCCGTCGCGGGAGCCACGGAAGACTGGATTATTTCCGATTCCGGGCACGGGGAAGGGGTTTTCCAAGAGCGTCGGCCCGTAGGCTGCGGCTCATGTGCGGAATCGTGGGATACGTGGGGCCGCAGTCGGCGCTCGATGTGGTGATGGCCGGGCTGAAGCGGCTGGAGTACCGGGGGTACGACTCGGCGGGCGTCGCCGTCCTGGCCGACGGCGGGCTGGCGGCGGCGAAGAAGGCCGGCAAGCTGCTCAACCTGGAGAAGGAACTGGGCGGCAGACCGCTGCCGACCGGCGCGACGGGCATCGGACACACCCGCTGGGCCACGCACGGCGGGCCGACGGACACCAACGCCCACCCGCACATCGACAACGCGGGACGGGTCGCGGTCGTGCACAACGGCATCATCGAGAACTTCGCCCTGTTGCGGGCCGAGCTGACGGAGCGCGGCCATGAGCTGTCCTCCGAGACGGACACCGAGGTCGTGGCGCACCTGCTCGCCGAGGAGTTCTCCTCCTGCGCTGATCTCGCCGAGGCGATGCGGCTGGTGTGCCGGCGGCTGGAGGGCGCGTTCACGCTGGTCGCCGTGCACGCCGACGAGCCGGACGTGGTCGTGGGCGCGCGGCGCAACTCGCCGCTGGTGGTCGGTGTCGGGGAGGGCGAGGCCTTCCTCGCGTCGGACGTCGCCGCGTTCATCGCCCACACGCGCTCGGCGATCGAGCTCGGGCAGGACCAGGTGGTGGAGCTGCGCCGGGACGGCGTGACGGTGACGGGCTTCGACGGCCGCCCGGCCGACGTGCGCTCCTACCACGTCGACTGGGACGCCTCGGCCGCCGAGAAGGGCGGCTACGACTACTTCATGCTCAAGGAGATCGCCGAGCAGCCCAAGGCGGTCGCCGACACGCTCCTGGGCCGGATCGACGGCTCCGGGTCTCTGTCGCTGGACGAGGTGCGGATCCCGGCGGCCGTGCTCCGGGAGATCGACAAGGTCGTCATCGTCGCCTGCGGTACGGCCTTCCACGCCGGGATGATCGCCAAGTACGCGATCGAGCACTGGACGCGGCTGCCCTGCGAGGTGGAGCTGGCGAGCGAGTTCCGCTACCGGGACCCGATCCTGGACGCGCAGACGCTGGTGATCGCCATCTCCCAGTCCGGCGAGACCATGGACACGCTGATGGCGCTGCGGCACGCCCGTGAGCAGGGTTCCAGGGTGCTGGCGATCTGCAACACCAACGGCTCGACGATCCCGCGCGAGTCGGACGCGGTGCTGTACACGCACGCCGGGCCGGAGGTGGCCGTCGCCTCGACCAAGGCGTTCCTGACGCAGCTCGTGGCGTGCTACCTGGTCGCGCTGTACCTGGGCCAGGTGCGCGGCACGAAGTGGGGCGACGAGATCCGGGCGGTGATCCGCGACCTGTCCTCCATCTCCGGTGCCGTGGAGGAGGTGCTGGGCACGATGGAGCCGGTGCGGGAGCTGGCACGCACGCTGGCCTCGAAGAAGACGGTGCTGTTCCTCGGGCGGCACGTGGGGTATCCGGTGGCGCTCGAAGGCGCGCTGAAGCTCAAGGAACTCGCCTACATGCACGCGGAGGGGTTCGCGGCCGGGGAGCTGAAGCACGGGCCGATCGCGCTGATCGAGGAGGACCTGCCGGTGGTCGTGGTGGTGCCGTCGCCGCGCGGCCGGTCGGTGCTGCACGACAAGATCGTGTCCAACATCCAGGAGATCCGGGCGCGCGGCGCGCGGACGATCGTGATCGCGGAGGAGGGTGACGAGGCGGTCGTGCCGTACGCGGATCACCTGATCCGGGTACCGGCCACGCCGACCCTGCTGCAGCCGCTCGTGGCCACGGTGCCGCTGCAGGTGTTCGCCTGTGAGCTGGCGACGGCCCGCGGCAACGAGGTGGACCAGCCCCGGAACCTGGCGAAGTCGGTGACGGTGGAGTGAGGGTGGAGGAGTGGGCGGGGGAGTGAGCGGGGCGCGTTGCCCGGGCACGTGAGGAAGGGGCGAACGGCTCGCTGCCGTTCGCCCCTCGGACAGCCGGTCAGGCCGTCGGGTGCTCGGCTCAGATGGGCAGGCAGGTCGCCGGGACCCAGCCCTCCACGCTGGTGCTGTTGGGGCCGCCGAAGTACCACTTGTTGCTCGTCTTGCCGCAGGCCGTGTAGCTGCCGCCGGTGACGGGCTTGCTACCGCCGAAGCAGATTCCGCCCTTCTGGCCCTTGCCCCAGGTGCCGAGAGCGGTCGAGCTCGTCTTGGGCTGGCTGCGGAGGTTGACGGTCGCCTTGGGCTTCACGTTGGTCAGCGCGCTGCTGCAGTCGGGCTGCGTCGCCGCGGCGGCGGTGCCGGCGGTGGCGACGGTGCCGGTGAGGGCCGTGGCGAGGAGAGCTATGGCACTGGCTGCGGTCCCCAGCGACTTGAACTTCATGGGATCGGTGTCCTCCCGTTTGGTGCGATGCCGTTTGCTCATCGCGGTCAGCGCGAACTCTACCTCTGGGAGGGGGAGTTGAAGATCGCGGGTCGCGCAGGCGGCGCCTCGGGAGCCTTTTCCGCCGGATCCGGCCCGTCACCGTAGGGTGCTGCCCATGAGCATCATCGGGGTCGGCATCGACGTTGCCGAGATCGAACGGTTCGCGGCTTCACTGGAGCGTACGCCCGCGCTGGCCGGACGGCTGTTCGTGGAACGGGAGTTGCTGCTGCCCAGCGGGGAGCGGCGGGGGGCTGCCTCGCTCGCCGCGCGGTTCGCGGCCAAGGAGGCGTTGGCCAAGGCGCTCGGTGCTCCGCCGGGTCTGTTGTGGACCGACGCCGAGGTGTGTGTCGAGGACACCGGGCGGCCTTGGCTGCGGGTGACCGGGACGGTGGCCGCCCGGGCCGCCGAGCTCGGCGTGCGGAGCTGGCACGTGTCGCTGAGTCACGACGCGGGCGTCGCCTCCGCGGTGGTCATCGCAGAGGGGTGAGAGCACCTCTAGGACAGGGTCCAGATCAGCGTGACCGTGCCGATGAAGCCGATCGCGCCCAGGACCGTACCGGCCGCCGCCGGCCACATCCGGCCCATGCCCTTGCGGGCGTAGTGGAGGCCCGTCGCGCCGAACGTCATCGCGAGGGCTCCGGCCAGAACGGTCCATGGGAACAGGAACGCCCAGGTGCCCACGGCCGAGAAGGTGCCGAGGACCAGGGCCGTGGGGCCGAGGGCGGTGGCCGGGCTGTCCGTGTCGCCGGGCGCTGTCGAGCTGGTCATGTCTCGCCGATCCCCCATTTGAACAAGTTCAAAACGTGGATCGATGGTACCGGACGGGGAGCACGACGGTCAGGAGCCGGGATGTCAGGAGCCGGGATGTGAGGAGCCGGGATGTGAGGAGCCGGGATGTCAGGAGCCGGGATGTGAGGAGCCGGGCGGCAATGCGGCGAGGACGGCCGCGAGGCTGTGCGGGTCGCGGCGGGCGATGTTGTGGCCGACGGGAATTTCGTGAACCCGCCAGCCCGAGTCGTTGCGCAACCGTTCGGTCAGGTTCACGAACGGGCTGCCCGTCCACGCGCCACCGCTGATGAACGTCCGGCCGAGCGCACGGCCAAAGTCGCCTCCCAGTCTGATCGACTGGACAAAGCTCGCCATCGGGTGCGGTCGGGCGCGCGGGTCGAGCCCCTCGGGCACTGCGACCCATCGGCCGTCGGCGCGGGCGCCGGAGATGAACAACTCCCGGAAGCTGTCACTGGTCAGGGACCAGCACGAATCCCCGTCGTCCGGGACGTAGGCGTCGATGAAGACGAGCTGGTCGAGGCGGTCGCCGAGCCGGTCCGCCACACCGGCGATCACCATCCCGCCGTAGCTGTGCCCGCACAGCGCGACGGGCGTTCCGTCGCCGCGGTCGATGATCTCGGCTACCTGGTCGATGTGGGTGTCGAGGTTCGGCGGACGGGCCACATCCACCGGACCGTCCGACTCCAGCCCCGACAGGGTCACCGCCTCGACATGATGGCCGTCTCGGCGCAACTCGGCGGCCACCGAGTCGAACACCCAACCGCCCTGCCAACCGCCCGGCACCATCACGAACTTCACCGCGTCATCGTAGGTGAGCAGACCCCGACGAGCCCTGCCGGCCGACGCCCGCTTCGGCACAGCTCGGGCCGACGGCGGCGACCCGCAAGGGGAAACCTCACGCAAAGGCGGCTGCTCCGGTCCCGAGGCCCCCAGCCGGTGTGGTGGCGGGGGCCTCGGGGCAGGGGGGCGGTCAGCGGATCAGGGGGGCGGTCAGCGGATCAGGGGGGGTCAGCAGATCGTCTGGCTGCTGTTCACCCGGGTGATGTTGCGGAACGTCGTGTTCTCGCCGCACGGGCTCTCCCTGATGGCCGAGTTGGTGACCGTCAGGTTCTGGACAGTGATGTCCCTGTTGTTGGGGAACTCCGAGCGGGCGGCCAGGCGCAGTTCGCCGCCGCCGGTGATGGTGCCGCTCCGCGCCGCGAGGTTGACGTTGTAGCAGTTCTCGATCAGGACCGAGTTGTTGCCGGTGTTGGAGAGCGTCACCCGGTCGATCGTCGCGCCACCGCTCTCGGAGACACAGAAGACGCCACGTCCGCCGCCGCGGGCGACGACCTCGCCGACGCGGATGTTGGTGGGGTAGCCGCTGCCGACCCGGCCGTTGCGGTTGGCCATGCGGAAGGCGGCGTAGCCGGTGCCCGTGCCCGCGTTCTCCGCGTCCACCTTGGTGACGTCGGCGTTGATGGTCTGGTTGAGCAGCAGGCCGGACTCGCCGACGTCGCGGGCCGTCACCGTGCCGATGGTCAGGCCGTCGACGCCGTAGGTCTCGACCGCGTGGCTGGACGCGCCGGAGACGTAGACGTCGTCGATGCGGACGTTGCGCGTCCACTGGCTGGTGTCGCCGCGGTTGTCGATGCGGACGCCCAGGCCGCGGGAGAGGCGCATGTCGATCTGGCCGAGCCTCACGTTCTGGACGTTGCGCAGGAAGATGCCGTAGAGCGGGGTGCCGGTGAGCTTGAGGTTCTGGACCTCGATGTCACGGGTGCCGCGGGAGTAGACCGGCGCCTGGTCGCCCGAACCGCTGCCGGTGACGTTGATGGTGCCGCAGACGTCGAGGACGGTGTAGCTCGGCAGGGAGATGCGGGAGCCGGCCGAGATCGAGCCCGAGCCGCGGACCACGACCCGTTCCTTCGAGGTGCGGCCCGCGGTCAGGCTGTTGACGGCCGCCTGTACGGCGGCGCGCATGTCGGTGCCGGTGTGGACCGTGGTGCCGCCGCGCCGGGCGGTCCAGTTGTTGCCGCTCTGCACGGCCTCGGCCTGGTAGGAACCGTCGCCGCAGGCCAGTGCGCGCGTGGGTGCGGCCGTGGCGGGGGCGGTCAGGGTGCCGGCCGTGGTGAGGAGGGCGGTGGCGGCGAGGGCGGCGAGTAATGCGGCTCTGCGTCCCATGGGGGGCCTCGGTTTCGTCGGACGTGGGGGTGTGTGCGAGCGCTGCAAGCGCTTTCTTCGCGGCCGGGAGTCTGGCAAAGGGACGGCAAAGCGTCAATGGGCGCGGCACGGATCGCAGAGCGGGGAGATGCGCGAGGTGCGTCTGAGGGGGAGTGGCCCGGCGGTCCTACGGGAAACTCGACCGCATGCGTACTGCCTACAGCGTGGAGACGGTCCGGAACGCCGAACGGGAGCTGATGGTGCGGCTGCCGGAGGGGGCGCTGATGCAACGCGCCGCCGCCGGGCTCGCCGCGGCCTGCGCCGACCTGCTGGGGCGGGTGTACGGCAGCAGGGTGGTGCTGCTGGTCGGCAGCGGTGACAACGGGGGTGACGCCCTGTACGCGGGGGCCCGGCTGGCCCGGCGGGGGGCCGGTGTCACCGCGGTGCTGCTCGCGCCGGAGCGGGCGCACGCGGCGGGGCTCGCGGCGTTGCGGCGGGCCGGGGGGCGGGTCGCGAGGGCCGGTCAGGGCGAGGCGCTCGTCGAGGACGCGGACCTCGTCCTCGACGGGATCGTCGGGATCGGGGGCAAGGGGGGACTGCGGCCGGACGCGGTGCCGTTGGCCGCCGCTGCCGGGCGGTCGCGGGGAGCCGTGGTGGCCGTCGACCTGCCGAGCGGTGTCGACGCCGACACCGGGGAGGTGCACGGGGCCGCGGTGCGGGCCGACCTGACCGTGACCTTCGGGACCCACAAGCCGGGGCTGCTGATCGATCCGGCGCGGGAGTACGCCGGGTCGGTGCGGCTGGTCGACATCGGGCTGGAGCTGCCCGCCGAGCCGGAGCTGGAGGCGTTGCAGCACGGGGACGTGGCGGAGCTGCTGCCGGTGCCGCGGGCGGAGAGCGACAAGTACCGGCGGGGCGTGGTCGGCATCGCCGCCGGGTCGGCGCGCTACCCGGGGGCCGCCGTGCTGGCCGTCTCGGGCGCGCTGCGGGGTGGGGCCGGGGCCGTGCGGTACGTCGGGCCGGCCGGGGACGCGGTCATCGCGCGGTTCCCCGAGACGCTCGTGTCGGACCAGGGGCCGAAGCACGCCGGGCGGGTGCAGGCGTGGGTCGTGGGACCGGGGGCCGGGGACGACGCCGCGACGGTGGCGGAGGTGCTGGCGGCGGACGTGCCGGTGCTGATCGACGCGGACGGGCTGCGGCTGGCGGACGCCGAGGTCGTGCGGGGGCGGCGGGCGCCGACGCTGATGACACCGCACGCGGGGGAGGCGGCGGCCCTGCTGGGTGTGGACCGGGCGGAGGTCGAGGGCGGCCGGCTGGCTGCGGTCCGGGAGCTGGCCCGGCGGTACGGGGCGACGGTGCTGCTGAAGGGATCCACGACGCTGGTGGCCGACTCGGGAGGCGGCGCGGTGCGGGTGAACCCGACGGGGACGGGGTGGTTGGCCACGGCCGGGAGCGGGGACGTGCTGTCGGGGCTCGGCGGATCGCTGCTGGCGGCGGGGCTGTCCGCGGTGGACGCGGGGAGCGTCGGGGCGTATCTGCACGGACTCGCCGGGCGGCTGGCGGCGGACGGGGCGCCGGTGGGGGCGCACGATGTGGCCGAGGCGGTGCCGGAGGCCTGGCGGAATGTGCTGGGGTGACGGCCTGAGGTATCTGGATGGGTTGGCCGGGGGCCGGCGCGGGTGGGCGCCGGTGGGTATGGCGTGGCCGGGGCGGTGCCGGAGGCTTGGCGGAATGTGCTGGGGTGACGGCCTGAGGTATCTGGATGGGTTGGCCGGGGCCGGCGCGGGTGGGCGCCGGTGGGTATGGCGTGGCCGGGGCGGTGCCGGAGGCTTGGCGGAATGTGCTGGGGTGACGGCCCGGATACGAGGGAAACCACTCCGATGGCGGCAGGGGAATCACGGGCCGACGCCGGTCGACCCGCCCGGGCCGTCGTCCCGGTACGGATCGCCGCACACCGCCGTCGGCTCGCTGCCGCGTCGCTCCGGCCGTGGGCGACGCACAGGGGCATGTAGCCGACCCGCCGTCGGAGCCCTCTGAGACACTGGGCGCGATGAGCGAGAGAACAGCCGCGACCGCGCCCCTGCGGGCCCGCGCCGAGATCGACCTGGCGGCCCTGCGGGCCAATGTGCGGGCCCTGCGCGCCCATGCGCCGGGCGCGGCCGTCATGGCCGTGGTGAAGTCCGAGGCGTACGGCCACGGGGCTGTGCCGTGCGCCCGCGCGGCGCTCGCCGCCGGGGCGACCTGGCTGGGCACGGCCACGCCCGAGGAGGCCCTGGCCCTGCGGGCCGCCGGGTTGCCGGGCCGCATCATGTGCTGGCTGTGGACGCCCGGCGGGCCCTGGTGCGAGGCGATCGAGGCCGAGCTGGACGTGTCGGTCAGCGCGATGTGGGCCCTGGAGGAGGTCGTCGAGGCGGCCAGGGGAGCCGGCCGGCCCGCTCGGGTGCAGCTGAAGGCCGACACCGGCCTCGGACGCAACGGCTGCCAGCCCGGGGCCGACTGGGCCGCGCTCGTCGATGCGGCGCTGCGGGCCGAGGCCGAGGGGCTGCTGCGCGTCACGGGGCTGTGGTCGCACTTCGCCTGCGCCGACGAGCCAGGGCACCCCTCCATCGCCGCCCAGCTCGCCGTGTTCCGGGACATGGTCGCCCACGCCGAGGGGCGGGGCGTACGGCCCGAGGTCCGGCACATCGCCAACTCCCCGGCCACCCTCACGCTCCCCGACAGCCACTTCGACCTGGTCCGCACCGGCATCGCCACCTACGGCATCTCGCCCAGCCCCGAGCTCGGCACCCCGGCCGACTTCGGGCTGCGCCCGGTGATGACGCTGTCCGCCTCGCTGGCCCTGGTCAAGCAGGTACCGGGCGGGCACGGCGTCAGCTACGGCCACCGGTACGTGACACCCGGCCCGACCACCCTCGGCCTGGTGCCGCTGGGCTACGCGGACGGCATCCCGAGGCACGCCTCCTCGGCCGGGCCGGTGCTGGTCGAGGGCAAGTGGCGCACGATCGCCGGGAGGGTCGCCATGGACCAGTTCGTGGTGGATCTGGGGGGCGACGAACCCGCGGCGGGGACCCGGGCGGTCCTCTTCGGGGCCGGGGACCGGGGTGAGCCCACCGCGGAGGACTGGGCCCAGGCGGCCGGAACCATCGCCTACGAAATCGTGACCCGGATCGGAACGCGTGTTCCTCGCGTCTATGTGAATGAGGAACAGGACGGGTAACTCGCACAGAGAACCGGTCACGCGAGCAACGGCAGCCACAAAGGCAACATCAGCATCACCCGACCCGAGTCACCCGATCGGCACCCCGGCGAAGAGGAGCGGTACGTGAGCGAGAGCAGCGCGGAGGTCGTCGCGGACGTCGCCTCCGCGGCCGTCGCGGCCTCCGCCGCGGGGGCGGCGGGAGGCTGGCGCCGGGCGACCGGTATCGCCGGTGTGGCGATAGGCGTGGTGGCCGCGGGCGCGGCCGCCGGTGTCGCCCTGGAGCGGATGACGGTCGGCCGCGGCATGCGCCAGAAGGCCCGGCTCGCACTGGACTCGGCGGGACCCTACGGCTCCCTGCGGGGGATGCCCGGCAAGGCGTTCGCCGACGACGGCACGGAGCTGTACTACGAGGTCGACGACCTCGACGAGGAGGCCGCCCCCGCCGCCCTCGGCCCGCGTCGCCGCCGGCTGTTCGGCCGCAAGTCGCCCGCTCCCGTCACCGTCGTGTTCAGCCATGGCTACTGCCTCAACCAGGATTCCTGGCACTTCCAGCGGGCGGCCCTGCGGGGCGTCGTGCGGACCGTGCACTGGGACCAGCGCAGCCACGGCCGGTCCGGGCGGGGCGTGGCCCAGACGCGGGACGACGAGCCGGTCACCATCGAGCAGCTGGGCCGGGACCTGAAGTCCGTCATAGACGCGGCGGCACCCGAGGGGCCGCTGGTGCTCGTCGGGCACTCCATGGGCGGCATGACGGTGATGGCGCTGGCCGACCAGTACCCGGAGCTGATCCGCGAGCGGGTCGTCGGGGTCGCCTTCGTGGGCACGTCGTCGGGGCGGCTCGGCGAGGTCAACTACGGCCTGCCCGTCGCCGGGGTCAACGCGGTGCGGCGGGTGCTGCCCGGGGTGCTGAAGGCGCTGGGGCAGCGGGCCGAGCTGGTGGAGAAGGGACGCCGGGCGACCGCGGACCTGTTCGCCGGGATCATCAAGCGGTACTCCTTCGCGTCCCGGGACGTCGACCCGGCCGTCGCCCGGTTCGCCGAGCGGATGATCGAGAGCACACCGATCGACGTGGTCGCCGAGTACTACCCGGCGTTCAACGACCACGACAAGACCGAGGCGCTGGCCCACTTCGCCGACCAGCCGGTCCTCGTGCTGGCCGGGGTACACGACCTGGTCACGCCGAGTGAGCACAGCGAGGCCATCGCCGATCTGCTCCCGGACGCCGAGCTGGTGCTGGTGCCGGACGCGGGGCACCTGGTGATGCTGGAACACCCGGAAGTGGTCACCGACCGCCTCGCCGACCTGCTCACCCGCACGGGTGCCGTGCCCGCAGGGGCTACCGTGAAGGGCTATGGAAGCACCAGCACCGCACAGCCCGGCTGAGCCCGGTTCCGTCCAGATCGTCGTCACGTCCCCCGAGCAGATGCGGGAGCTGGGCCGCCGGCTCGCGAAACTGCTGCGCGCCGGTGACCTGGTGATGCTCAGCGGGGAACTCGGCGCGGGCAAGACGACGCTGACCCGAGGCCTGGGCGAGGGGCTCGGCGTGCGCGGGGCCGTCACCTCGCCGACCTTCGTGATCGCCCGGGTGCACCCCTCGCTGGGCGAGGGACCGCCGCTGGTCCACGTCGACGCCTACCGCCTGTCCGGCGGTCTCGACGAGATGGAGGACCTCGACCTCGACGTCTCGCTGCCCGACTCCGTGGTGGTCGTGGAGTGGGGCGAGGGCAAGGTCGAGGAGCTGACCGAGGACCGGCTCCAGGTCGTGATCCACCGGGCGGTGGGCGACACGACCGACGAGGTCCGGCAGATGACGGTCACCGGTGTGGGGGAACGCTGGGCCACGGCGGACCTGAGCGTGCTCGCCGCCTGAGTCCCGGTGTGCGGGCATTTGATGGACGTTCCGACAAGACGTCGGCAAGATGTTGCATCCGGCGTCTTGTGCGTGGTCACATGGTATCCAGTCAGTGGTTAGGTCTGCCTAACTACGTTGCCCCGTCCCTTCGGGAGGCGTCCATGTCGGCTACAGAGAGCAAGGGGCAGCCGCAGTGGTTCGCGGTCGCCGGGGTGTCCATGCGCGACCTGCTGGCGGCCGGCGAGGCGGCGGCGCTGATCTCCACGCCCCCGCGCGCTCCCGAGCCGGAATTCTCGGAGCGGGTCCCCGGGCATCGTGAGGCGGCCTGAGGCCTGATCCGCCGGCAGGCCCTAGCGGACGACCACGACCGTGCGGCCGATCGTCGCGAACGTCCACATCGCGTCGCCGTCCGCGCGGGACTCGCGGATACCGCCCGTGCGGACCTTCGGGCCGGGGGCGGGGGCCGGGGTGGCCGACTCGTTCACGGCCGCGCTGAAGCCGATGACCACGCCGTCCACACTCGCGAAGCGCACCACGTGCTCGACCGGTACGCCGTCGGAGCCGGTGATCGAGTTGGAGCGGGACGTCACCGAGTAGGTGCCCGGGGCCGGGTCCACCGCACTCGGGTCGACCTCGAAGGTACGGCTGATCGCCTCGTCCCCGGCGACCAGCCACACCCGGTCGCCGCGCAGCGAGTAGACGACCCGGGCGCCCTTGCCGGATTCGGGGGGCAGCGCGGTGGGGTCCTTCTTGACCTGGGGTGCCTTCGATGTGCCGGCCGCCGGCGCGACACCCGCCTTCGCCGCCCTGCCCAGACCGGCCGGGAGGGTCTCGGCCGCCTGGTGGGCGAGGTAGCCGACCGTCGCTAGGGCCGCGGCGGTGAGCCCGGCCACGATTCCCGAGCTGCTGGTTGCCACCGGCGTCCACCTCACGTCCTGCGTCCCTGTCGTGACGGTAGGTGACGGTAGCAGCAGGCGACGACCCGACAGGCGCGACCGTGCCGGGCCCCGGGGAGCCGTAGGCTGTTTGCGTGCTCTTGCTCGCTCTGGATACCGCCACGCCCGCCGTCACCGTCGCGCTGCACGACGGACGCGATGTCATCGCCTCGTCGAGTCAGGTGGACGCGCGGCGGCACGGGGAACTGCTGCTGCCTGCGATCGACCGGGTCTTCGCCGAGGCCGGTCTGCGGCTCGACGCCGTCACCGGGGTCGTCGCCGGGATCGGTCCCGGACCGTACACCGGGCTGCGCGTCGGCCTGATGACCGCCGACACCTTCGGGCTCGCGCTCGGCGTCCCCGTGCACGGCGTGTGCACGCTGGACGGCCTAGCCTACGCCGCCGACCTGCAGGGCCCGTTCGTCGTCGCCACCGACGCCCGCCGCAAGGAGGTGTACTGGGCCCGCTACAGCGACTCCCGCACCCGGGTGACCGACCCGGCCGTGGACCGGCCCGCCGACATCGCCGAGCAGGTCGCGGGGTTGCCCGCGGTCGGCGCGGGCGCGCTGCTGTACCCGGAGACCTTCCCCAAGGCGCACGAGCCGGAGCACGTCTCCGCCGCCGCCCTCGCCCGGCTGGCCGCCGAGAAGCTGGCGGCCGGTGAGGAACTCCCCGCGCCCCGGCCGCTGTACCTGCGCCGCCCCGACGCCCAGGTCCCCAAGAACTACAAGGTGGTCACGCCCAAGTGACCGAACCCGTGACGTGCACGCTGCGCGAGATGCGCTGGTGGGACATCGACCCCGTGCTGGAGCTGGAGCGGGACCTGTTCCCCGAGGACGCCTGGTCCCGGGGCATGTTCTGGTCCGAGCTGGCCCACGCGCGCGGGCCCGAGGCCAACCGGCGGTACGTGGTCGCCGAGTCCGGCTCCGGGATCGTCGGGTACGCCGGTCTCGTCGCCACCGGCGAGCAGGCCGACGTCCAGACCATCGCCGTGTCCCGCGCCCTGTGGGGCACCGGCCTGGGCGGACGTCTGCTGGCCGAACTGCTGCGGGCGGCCACCACCTTCGAGTGCGCCGAGGTGATGCTGGAGTGCCGGGTCGACAACGTCCGCGCACAGAAGCTCTACGAGCGCTTCGGCTTCGAGCCCATCGGTTTCCGGCGCGGCTACTACCAGCCCGGCAACGTGGACGCCCTGGTGATGCGCCTGACCTCCCCCGAGAACTCCGTACAAGGAACCGAGATCAATGGCTGACGAACCCCTCGTACTGGGAATCGAGACGTCCTGCGACGAGACCGGCGTCGGCATCGTCCGGGGCACCACCCTGCTGGCCGACGCCGTCGCCTCCAGCGTCGACGAGCACGCCCGCTTCGGCGGTGTCGTCCCGGAGGTCGCGAGCCGCGCCCACCTGGAGGCGATGGTCCCCACCATCGACCGCGCCCTGAAGGAGGCGGGCGTCACCGCCCGCGACCTCGACGGCATCGCCGTCACCGCCGGTCCCGGTCTCGCCGGTGCCCTGCTGGTCGGCGTCTCCGCGGCGAAGGCCTACGCCTACGCCCTCGGCAAGCCCCTCTACGGCGTCAACCACCTCGCCTCGCACATCTGCGTGGACCAGCTGGAGCACGGCGCGCTGCCCGAGCCGACCATGGCCCTGCTGGTCTCCGGCGGCCACTCCTCGCTGCTGCTGTCCTCGGACATCACCTCCGACGTCCGCCCGATGGGCGCCACCATCGACGACGCGGCCGGCGAGGCCTTCGACAAGATCGCCCGTGTGCTGAACCTCGGCTTCCCCGGCGGCCCCGTCATCGACCGGTACGCGAAGGAGGGCGACCCGACCGCGATCGCCTTCCCCCGGGGCCTGACCGGCCCGCGCGACCCGGCCTACGACTTCTCCTTCTCGGGACTGAAGACCGCCGTGGCGCGCTGGATCGAGGCCAAGCGGGCGGCGGGGGAGGAGGTGCCCGTGCGGGACGTGGCGGCGTCCTTCCAGGAGGCGGTCGTGGACGTGCTGACCCGCAAGGCCGTCCGGGCGTGCAAGGACGAGGGCGTCGACCACCTGATGATCGGCGGCGGCGTGGCCGCCAACTCCCGGCTGCGTGTCCTCGCCCAGGAGCGCTGCGAGGCCGCCGGGATCCGGCTGCGCGTGCCGCGGCCCAAGCTGTGCACGGACAACGGCGCGATGGTCGCCGCCTTGGGCGCCGAGATGGTCGCCCGGAACCGGGCGGCGTCGAGCTGGGACCTGTCGGCGGACTCCTCGCTGCCGGTGACGGAGCCTCACGTCCCGGGCGACCACGACCATGTGCACGAGGTCAGCAAGGAGAACCTGTACTCGTGACGGTCGCCTTGATGTGGGAGGCCCGGGCGTCCGAGGGACGGGGCGAGGACCTGCTGGCCTGGGCGCGCGCCCAGAAGCTCCCCCGTGAGCCCCTGCGCCGGGAAACCTTCCGGGCGCCCCAGGACCGGGTCCTCGTCCTCACCTGGTGGGACGCGCCCTTCGACGCCGAGCTGCCCGAACTGCCCGAGCCTGACGGTGAGTTGATCAGCCGGGCGGTGCATCGCTGGCGGTTCGAGTCGGTGGCGGCCGACTGACCGGGCCGGTCAGCCGGGGACCGGGGACACCTCCGTCTCGCAGCGCAGCCGCCGCTCCGCGCCGAGCGCCCGCACCGGGCCCGTGAGGGTGAGGTGCGCGATGTGCCGTACGTCCGCGCTGGAGGCGGCCAGCCGCAGTTCCAGGGCGCCCGGTTCCACCACCCGGCGGCCCGAACGGTCGGTGAACGCCGACAGGTCCGCGTGGAAGCGGAACGTGACCCGGGCCGCCTCGCCTGGGGCCAGCTCCACCCGCCGGTAGCCGATCAGCCGGACGTCGGGGCGGGTCACCGAGGCCACCGGGTCGTGCAGATACAGCTGCACGACCTCGGCCCCCTCGCGCTCGCCGGTGTTCCGGACGGTCACCGACACGTCGTGGGAGCCGTCCGTGCCGACCTCGGCCGGTTGCGTCGCCGAGCAGTCCTCCCAGGTGAACGCCGTGTACGAGCGGCCGTGGCCGAAGGCGTACAGCGGGGTCGGGTCGAGGTTGCTGACTTCGCCCGCCAGGCCCAGGGGCGGCTGCAGGTAGGTCCAGGGCTGCCCGCCCGGGACCTGCGGGACGCTGACGGGCAGGCGGCCCGAGGGGTTCACACGGCCCGACAGGACGCCCGCGACCGCCGGGCCGCCCTCCTCCCCCGGGAAGAACGCCTGGACGACCGCCCCGAGGCGGCCCTGCCAGCGGCCCAGGGCGTAGGGACGGCCGGTCAGCAGCACCAGCACCACGGGGACGCCGGTGGCGACCAGCGCGTCCAGCAGGTCGCCCTGGATGCCCGGCAGGCCGAGATCCGTGGCGTCGCAGCCCTCGCCCGAGGTGCCGCGGCCGAACAGGCCCGCCCGGTCGCCGAGGACCGCCACGCACACGTCCGCCTCGGCGGTGCGGGCGACGGCCTCCTCGAAACCCCCGGTGTCCGGGGCCGTCACGTCGCAGCCCTGCGCGAACGTCACCTTGGCATCGGGGAGTTCGGTGCGCAGCGCGTCCAGGACGGTCGGGATCTCGATGCCGGCCGGCACCTCGGGGTGATGGGTGAGGACGTGGGACGGGAAGGAGTAGCAGCCCAGCATGGCCAGGGCGTCGGCCGCCCGGGGGCCGACCACCGCGATGCGGGTGTCGGGGGCCAGCGGGAGCAGGCCGTCGGGGTTGTCGAGCAGGACCACCGACTCCTCGGCCATACGGCGGGCGAGGATGCGGTTGCCCGTCGAGTCGAGGTTGATCGCGGTGGCCGGCTCCGGGGTCCAGTCCTCGTCCAGCAGGCCCAGTTCGCACTTCTGGAACAGGACGCGACGGGCCGCCCGGTCCACGAGCTCCTCGGGGACCGCGCCCGAGCGGACCGCCTCCAGCAGCGGCCGGCCGTAGCACTTGACGGTCGGCAGTTCGACGTCGATGCCGGCGGTGAGGGCCGCGTGGGCCGCCCCGGCCGGGGTCGCGGCGACGCGGTGCAGGGTCTGGAGGAAGCCGATACCGAAATAGTCGGCGACGACCGTGCCGGTGAAGCCCCACTCCTCGCGCAGCAGATGGGTGAGCAGCCCGGGGTCCGCGGAGGCCGGGACACCGTCCGTCTCGGTGTAGGCGGCCATCACCGAGCGGGCGCCGCCCTCGCGCAGGGCCATCTCGAAGGGCGGCAGGGTGACGTCGGCGAACTCGCGCACCCCGGCCCGTACCGGGGCGAGGTTGCGGGCACCGGCCGAGGAGGCGTACCCGGCGAAGTGTTTGAGCGTGGCGACGACCCCCGCCGCTTCCAGGCCCCGCACATAGGCCGCGCCGACCGTGCCGACCAGGTACGGGTCCTCGCCGATCGTCTCCTCCACACGGCCCCAGCGCGGATCGCGTACGACGTCGAGCACGGGCGCGAGACCCTGGTGGACGCCGGCCGAGCGCAGGTCGTCGCCGATGCGCCGGGCCATTTCCTCGACCAGAGGCGGGTCCCAGGTCGCGCCCCAGGCCAGCGGGACCGGGTAGGCCGTGGCCTGCCAGGCGGTGAAGCCGGCCAGGCACTCCTCGTGCGCGATCGCCGGGATGCCGAAGCGCCCGGCCTCGGTGATACGGCGCTGGGCGCGGGCCAGAGCCTGCGCGCCCAGCGCCGGGTCGACGGGGGCGGTGCCGAAGGAGCGCGTGAGCTGGCCCAGGCCGTGGGTGATCAGCTCGTCCCATTCCTCGTCGGAGGACTCGACGGTCATGTCGTGCTGGTGCGGAGCGACCCCGTCGCCGTCCGTCGCGGCGCCCACCCACACGCCGTACAGCTGGGCGGTCTTCTCCTCCAGGGTCATCCGGGAGAGCAGGTCGTCGACGCGGGCGGCGGCGGGCAGCGCGGGATCACGCCAGGGCGCGGTGGTCATGAAGCTCCTGTCGGGGGGACGGACGGCCCTCTCACGAACGTTTTCACGAATGTTTCGTTATGAACTTCGAATGTTCCGGGAACCTATGGCGGTGCGAGGACTTCGTCAAGGGGGCCCGCAGGGTTACGATCGCCGCCATGACATCCCCGGAGCCCGTTGAAAGCCGGACGCAGAACCGGACGCAGGGGCGTGCCGCGCAGACCGCGACGCTCGCCGAGATCGCCCGTGAGGCCGGTGTGTCGGCGCCGACTGTTTCGAAGGTGCTGAACGGCCGCGCCGACGTCGCCCCGGCCACCCGGGCCCGCGTCGAGGACCTGCTGCGCGTCCACGGCTACCGGCGCCGCCGTGCCGAGGCGACCCGTTCGCCCCTGATCGACCTGGTCTTCCACGAGCTGGAGAGCGCCTGGGCGATGGAGGTCATCCGGGGTGTGGAGAACGTGGCCCGGGACGCCGGCCTCAGTGTCGTGCTGTCCGAGAGCGCGGGGCGGCTCACCCCCGGGCGGACCTGGGCCGACCAGGTCGCCGCGCGCCGGCCGCACGGCGTGATCCTGGTCCTGTCCGGGCTCGACGAGTCGCAGCGGGCGCTGCTGACCAGCCGGTCCATCCCGTTCGTGGTGATGGACCCGGCCGGCGACCCCGGCGCCGACGTGCCGTCCATCGGCGCGACCAACTGGCAGGGCGGTCTCGCGGCCACCCGGCATCTGGTCGAGCTGGGGCACCGCAGGATCGGCGCGATCAGCGGACCCTCGCAGATGATGTGCAGCCGGGCCAGGATCGACGGCTACCGGGCCGCGCTGGAGACGGCCGGGCTGCCGGTGGATCCCGCCCTGATCGCGAGCGGCGACTTCCACCACGAGGCCGGCTACCGGCTCGGCCTGGAGCTGCTGCGCAGCCCGGACCGGCCGACCGCGGTCTTCGCCGGGAACGACCTGCAGGCGCTCGGGCTGTACGAGGCCGCACGTGAGCTGGGGCTGCGCATTCCCGAGGACCTGAGCGTGGTCGGGTTCGACGATCTGCCCGTGGCGCCCTGGGTCGGGCCGCCGCTGACGACCGTACGGCAGCCCCTGACCGAGATGGCCGAGGCGGCGGCCAAGCTGCTCCTCGATCTCGGGCGGGACGAGGGGGCTGTGGCGGCGACCCGTGTGGAACTGGCGACGAGCCTGGTGGTGCGCAGCAGTACCGCGGGGCCGGGGGAGCGGTAGGCGCTGTATCGAGGGGATGTGTTTCGGACACCTCCGCCCGAGCCGAAGACAGTCGGAGGCGCCTTCGAAAGTTTCGGTGGGTCCGGGTCCTGAATCTGAGAATTTCCGAAGAAAGGCCACGCTGAGCTCCCTGGCCGTAATAATTCGGACTTATGTTCCTGCTCGTGACGGGACACCACGGGGACCAGGACACAGAAGCGGGCCGGCGGTCGAGAGCGTTGAGGATCGCCGGCCTCACCTTGGCGGGGACGCTGGTGCTGGGCGCCGGGGCGGCCGGCTGGGCCTACTGGCATCTCAGCGACAACATCACCGGCGTCGACATCGACAGCGCGCTGGGCGACGACCGGCCGCCGAAGCCGCTGAGCACACCGTCGCCCTCGGCCCCGGCCGCGCCGAGCGAGGCCCTCAACATCCTGGTCCTGGGCTCGGACTCGCGCAGCGGCAAGGAGAACCGCCGGATCGGCGGCGGCGACAGTGAGGGCGCCCGGTCCGACACGGCGATGGTCGTCCATCTCGACGCCGGGCGGACCGGCGCGACGGTGGTGAGCATCCCGCGCGACACCCTGGTCACCCGCCCGTCCTGCCCACGCCCCTCCGGGGGCTCGACGCAGGTCGCCCACCACTCGATGTTCAACAGCGCGTACGAGGTGGGCGGTCCGGTCTGTGCGGTGAAGACGGTCGAGGCGATGACGAACGTCCGCATGGACCACTACCTCGAGATCGACTTCTCCGGCTTCGCCCGGCTGGTCGACGCGCTGGGCGGCGTCACCGTCACCACGGACGAGGACATCGCCGACGAGGACAGCCATCTGCGGCTGAAGGCGGGCACCCATCACCTGGACGGCACCCAGGCCCTCGCGCTCGCCCGCACCCGGCACGGCATAGGCGACGGCAGCGACCTGGGCCGCATAGGCCTTCAGCAGAAGCTGGTGAAGGCCCTGCTGGAGCAGATCTCCTCCCAGGACCTGCTCACCGACCCGGCCAAGCTGTACCGCGTCGCCGACACCGTCACCGCCGGCCTCACCACCGACACCGGCCTGGACTCCCTCGCCGAACTGACCCGCCTCGGGCAGAGCCTGCAGGGCCTCTCGGCGAACGGGGTACGGACGGTGATGATGCCCGTGGTGCAGGCGCCGTCGGATCCCAACCGGGTGGTGGCCGAGGAACCGGAGGCCAAGAGGCTGTGGGAGTCGCTGCGCTGACCTGGGGAAACGCCTCGCGGAAAAAATCGGAGCCCGCCGACCCCGACGACATCGACGACGACCTGCTGCGCCTGGTCTTCACCGACTGCCACCCGGTCCTGTCCACCGAGGCCCGCACCGCCCTCACCCTGCGTCTGCTCGGCGGCCTGACCACGCTTGAGATCGCCCGCGCCTTCCTGGTCCCGGAGCCGACGATCGCGCAGCGCGTCGTCCGCGCCAAACGCACCCTCGCGACGCGGAACATCGCCTTCGAGGTACCCCACGGCCCCGACCGCGAGGCCCGCCTCGGCTCGGTCCTCGACGTCATCTACCTGATCTTCAACGAGGGATACGCCGCCACGTCCGGCGACGACTGGCTCCGCCCGTCCCTGTGCGAGGACGCCCTGCGCCTGGCCCGGGTGCTGTCGGCCCTGATGCCGAAGGAGCCCGACGTGCACGGCCTCACCGCGCTCCTGGAGCTCCAGGCCTCCCGTACGGCGGCCCGCACGGGTCCCTCCGGTGAGCCGGTCCTCCTGAAGGACCAGAACCGCTCCCGCTGGAACCGCATGCTCATCGCCCGCGGCATCGCGGCGCTGGGCCGGGCGGCGGCCACCTCCTCCGGCGCCCCGGGCCCGTACACCCTGCAAGCGGCCATCGCCGCCTGCCACGCGCACGCGTACACCCACGAGGAGACCGACTGGTCCCGCATCGCCACCCTCTACGGCCTCCTGGCCGCCCGCTCCCCGTCCCCGGTCGTGGAGCTGAACCGCGCGGTGGCCGTCTCGATGTCCGAGGGCCCGGGCCGGGCCCTCGCCCTCGTCGACGCCCTGGCCGACGACCCGGCCCTGCGCGACCACCACCTGCTGCCCAGCGTCCGCGGCGACCTCCTCGCCCGCCTCGGCCGTCCGCAGGAGGCCCGGGCGGAGTTCGAGCGGGCGGCGTCCCTGACCCGGAACGAACGGGAGCGGGAACTGCTGCTGAGGCGGGCGTCGGAGCAGTCCTGACGGCTGCGCCTGGCCGCCCGGGTGCCCGGCGAACAACGGGCGGTCCCTGACGGCTGCGACCGGGCGGGGCGCCGGATGCGCATCGGGCAGTCTGACGGCTACGCCCGCACGGGGTGCCCGATGAGCATCGCCGGTGACCCCGCGACCCTGGTCAGGAACACCGTCGCCGCGTGCGGGCCCTGCGGCTTGACCTTCCTGCGGAGCTCCTCCGGCTCGACCGCCGAACCCCGCTTCTTCACGGTCAGCGTGCCGACCTGCCGCTCCCGCAGGAGGGCCTTCAGCTTCTTGACGTTGAAGGGCAGGTGGTCGGTGATCTCGTAGGCCGTGGCGTACGGGGTCGGGCGCAGGGCGTCGGCCGTGACGTACGCGATGGTCGCGTCGAGCAGGCCGCCGTCGACCTGGTCGGCCACCTCGGCGACCAGGTGGGCGCGGATGACGGCGCCGTCGGGCTCGTAGAGGTAGCGGCCGGGCGGGCGGACGTCCGGGTCGGGCAGGCCCCGGGAGAGCAGACTGCGGGGGCCCGGCAGGAGGGTCGCCCGGACCGCCCCCGGCTCGGTGCCGAACCACAGCACCGCCTCCTTGACGTCCCCGCCGTCGGAGATCCACTCGGCCTCGGCGTCCTCGGGGACCGCCTCGTGCGGGATACCGGGGGCGATCTTCAGCGCGGCGGCGCGAGGGGCCCGGCGTGCGGCGGAGACCGCCCAGGACAGGGGAGGGGAGTAGGCCTCGGGGTCGAAGATCCGGCCGCGTCCGCCGCGCCGGGCGGGGTCCACGAAGACGGCGTCAAAACCGGCCGTGTCCACCTCCGCCACGTCCGCCTCGCGTACCTCGACGAGACCGGCCAGGTCCAGCGCGTCGGCGTTGGCCCGGGCCGCGGCGGCGGTCTGCGGGTCCCGGTCCACGGCCAGGACCCGGATTCCGGCGCGGGCCAGCGCGATCGCGTCACCGCCGATGCCGCAGCACAGGTCGGCGACCGATGTGATGCCCGACTCGGCCATGCGCCGGGCCCGGTAGGCCGCCACGCTCGCCCGGGTCGACTGCTCGACGCCGTTCGGCGTGAAGAACATCCGGCCCGCGTCCTCGGCCCCGAACTTCACCACCGCCCGCTGCCGCAGCCGTGCCTGTCCCAGCGCCGCCGACACCAGCTCGGCGGGGTGCTCGCGGCGCAGCCGGGTCGCGACGGCCAGCTCCTGCGCCGGGTCGGTGTCCCGCACCTCGTCGAGGAGAACGCGGCCTTCGGGGGTGAGGAGGAGGGCGAGGTCGTTCACCGGATCATTGTCGGCCACGGGAAACAGGGGGCGGTGGCCGGTCCTGCGGTGGCCGGTCCGGTGCGGGCACTGTCCGGGGCCGGCCACTCGGGGCCCCGCCGCCCTGTGGGCCGGTCGGTGGACGGTGAGCCGCC
>NZ_JBIBAF010000008.1:219952-458344 GCF_042899705.1 Streptomyces sp. NPDC013187
CCCCGCCCCCGGGTGCTCGGTCCCGCCGCCCTGTGGGCCGGTCGGTGGACGGTGAGCCGCCCGCCCCCGGGTGCTCGGTCCCGCCGCCCTGTGGGCCGGTCGGTGGATGGTGAGCCGCCCGCCCCCGGGTGCTCGGTCCCGCCGCCCTGTGGGCCAGTCGGTGGATGGTGAGCCGCCCGGTCGCGGTGTCGGGGCGGGTTCGACCGGGCGGGCTGCGAGGATCCGGCGTCATGCGAGCAGTCGTACAAAATGACAAAAGCCGGGCGTCGGGGCGGGCGTCCGCCGGTGTACGGATCGTCATCGCCGTGCTCGTCCTCGCCGCCATCGCCTCCGGCTGCGCGCAGGACGGCGGCGACCAGGTCACCCCGGCAGGCGGCCAGCAGCCCCTCGACGCACCCCCGGCCCGCGCGCTCGACTCCTACGCCACCAAGCTGCGCGCCGCGCACGCCGCCCGGGTCGCCGCCGCGCACCGCTGGGATCTGCGCAGGACCCCGTCCGCCGCCCCGCCCGCCCCCGCGAAGAAGCCCAGGATCAGAACCCGCAAAGGCTTCGAGGTGGACGGCCACCGCGAGCTGGACCTCCCGCCCGTCTTCACCAGGATCCCCACCCGGGACAAGGTCGTCTTCCTCACCATCGACGACGGCGCCGAGAAGGACCCGGCGTTCCTGCGGATGATGAGCGACCTGGACGTCCCGTACAGCGCCTTCCTCAGCGGCTACCTGGTCAGGAACGACACCCCCTACTTCCGGAAGATGCAGTCCCGGGGCGTGGCCCTGCACAACCACACCCTCAACCACCCCAACCTGCGGGGTATGTCCTACCGGGCGCAGAAGCGTGAGATCTGCGGCATGCAGCGCTACATGGAGAGGCGGTTCGGCAAACGCCCCACCCTCTTCCGCCCGCCCTACGGCAGCTACGACCGGGCGACCCTGAGGGCTGCCAGGAAATGCGGCATCGCGTACGTGCCTCTGTGGAACGAGGAGGTCTTCGCCGACCACTGGGAGTACCGCGACGGGGGCCGGAAGCTGCATCCGGGTGACATCGTCCTCACGCACTTCCGGGGGCGTGACCAGTGGAAGGGCACAATGGCCGACATGGTCCGCCGCTTCCTGAACAAGGTCACGGCCCAGGGGTACGCGGTCGGGCGGCTGGAGGACTACCTGTGAGGCGCCAGGCCGCCGTACTGCTGTGCGTGGTCCTGCTGGCCGGCTGTTCCGGGGTGGCGGGTGAGCGGCGGGGCATCGCCGACGGCCGGGCCCGGGACCCGGCGCGCGAGGTGAGCGACGCGGGTCGGCTGCCGCCCGTCGTGGACCATGTCGCCACCCGCGAACCCGTCGTCTTCCTCACGTACGACGACGGCGCCGAACGCGACCCCCGCTTCGTCGGCCTCGTCCGCGAACGACGGCTCCCGGTCAGCATGTTCCTCACGGACAGCGTCGTGGGACCCGGCTACGGCCACTTCGCCCGGCTGCGCGCGGTCGGCGCGTCCATCCAGAACCACACCCTCGACCACCCCGCCCTGCGTGGCCTGCCCTACGCCGGCCAGCGCGCCGAGATCTGCGGCCAGCAGCACAAACTCCGCTCCCGCTTCGGCATCGTCCCCCGCCTCTTCCGCCCGCCCTACGGCACCTACGACCGGGTGACCCTGCGCGCCGCCGCCGACTGCGGCATCACCGCGGTCGTCCTGTGGCGCGCGTCCCTGAGCGCCGGCGGCGAACTGACGTACACCCGCGGCGAGCCCGGCCTGCGGGCCGGCGACATCGTCTCGGTGCCGTCGGGCGGGACGGGGCAGCCGACCCTGGCCGAGCGGACCGTGCGACTGCTGCGCGAGATCGAGGCGAGGGGGCTGCGGGTGGGGCGGCTCGAGGACCACCTGGAGAAAAGACCGGCCCGACGCGCCGCGGGCAATTAGCAGTCCGCTTGACCGAGTGCTAATCGCAGTCATAGTCTCGGCTCTGGCACTCCCCACTGGAGAGTGCCAACACAGCGACGGGCAGGTCCGGCACCCGCGACGACGGATCCACCTGGTCGCCACCTCAGACAGTTAACCCCGTGAGATCTCCGAAGGGGGAGGTCGGATCGTGACGACCACCAGCTCCAAGGTTGCCATCAAGCCGCTCGAGGACCGCATTGTGGTCCAGCCGCTCGACGCCGAGCAGACCACCGCCTCTGGCCTGGTCATCCCGGACACCGCCAAGGAGAAGCCCCAGGAGGGCGTCGTCCTGGCCGTGGGCCCGGGCCGCTTCGAGGACGGCAACCGTCTTCCGCTCGACGTCTCCGTCGGCGACGTCGTGCTCTACAGCAAGTACGGCGGCACCGAGGTGAAGTACAACGGCGAGGAGTACCTCGTCCTCTCGGCCCGCGACGTGCTCGCGATCGTCGAGAAGTAATTCACCCCAAGCACATTGCTTTGAACTGCGCCCCTGGCCCCCGCGATCGCTATTGAGCCGGGCGCCCGGGGCGCAGTGCCGTTACCCCTGATTCCGGAAGAGGGCTCACGCTCCCATGGCGAAGATCCTGAAGTTCGACGAGGACGCCCGTCGCGCCCTCGAGCGCGGCGTCAACAAGCTTGCCGACACGGTCAAGGTGACGATCGGCCCCAAGGGCCGCAACGTCGTCATCGACAAGAAGTTCGGCGCTCCCACCATCACCAACGACGGTGTGACCATCGCCCGTGAGGTCGAGGTCGAGGACCCGTACGAGAACCTCGGTGCCCAGCTGGTCAAGGAGGTGGCGACCAAGACCAACGACATCGCGGGTGACGGTACGACCACCGCGACCGTGCTCGCCCAGGCGCTCGTGCGTGAGGGCCTGAAGAACGTCGCCGCCGGTGCCTCCCCGGCCGCCCTGAAGAAGGGCATCGACGCCGCCGTCGCCGCGGTCTCCGAGGAGCTCCTCGCGACCGCCCGTCCGATCGACGAGAAGTCCGACATCGCCGCCGTCGCCGGTCTGTCCGCCCAGGACCAGCAGGTCGGCGAGCTCATCGCCGAGGCGATGGACAAGGTCGGCAAGGACGGTGTCATCACCGTCGAGGAGTCCAACACCTTCGGTCTGGAGCTGGACTTCACCGAGGGCATGGCCTTCGACAAGGGCTACCTGTCGCCGTACTTCGTGACGGACCAGGAGCGCATGGAAGCCGTCCTGGACGACCCGTACATCCTCATCACGCAGGGCAAGATCTCCGCCATCGCGGACCTCCTGCCGCTGCTGGAGAAGGTCATCCAGTCCAACGCCTCCAAGCCGCTGCTGATCATCGCCGAGGACGTCGAGGGCGAGGCCCTCTCCACCCTCGTCGTGAACAAGATCCGCGGCACCTTCAACGCCGTCGCCGTGAAGGCCCCCGGCTTCGGCGACCGCCGCAAGGCGATGCTGCAGGACCTGGCGATCCTCACCGGCGCCACGGTCGTCTCCGAGGAGGTCGGCCTCAAGCTCGACCAGGTCGGCCTGGACGTGCTCGGCTCCGCCCGCCGCGTCACCGTCACCAAGGACGACACCACGGTCGTCGACGGCGCCGGCAACAAGGACGACGTGCAGGGCCGCGTCGCCCAGATCAAGGCCGAGATCGAGTCCACCGACTCCGACTGGGACCGCGAGAAGCTCCAGGAGCGCCTCGCGAAGCTGGCCGGCGGCGTGTGCGTCATCCGCGTGGGTGCCGCCACCGAGGTCGAGCTCAAGGAGCGCAAGCACCGTCTGGAGGACGCCATCTCCGCGACCCGCGCCGCGGTCGAGGAGGGCATCGTCTCCGGTGGTGGCTCCGCGCTCGTCCACGCCGTCAAGGTCCTCGAGGGCAACCTCGGCAAGACCGGCGACGAGGCCACGGGTGTCGCGGTCGTCCGCAAGGCCGCCGTCGAGCCGCTGCGCTGGATCGCCGAGAACGCCGGCCTGGAGGGCTACGTCATCACCTCCAAGGTCGCCGAGCTCGACAAGGGCCAGGGCTTCAACGCCGCCACCGGCGAGTACGGCGACCTGGTCAAGGCCGGCGTCATCGACCCGGTCAAGGTCACCCGCTCCGCCCTGGAGAACGCCGCCTCCATCGCCTCCCTCCTCCTCACGACCGAGACCCTGGTCGTCGAGAAGAAGGAAGAGGAGGAGCCGGCCGCCGCGGGCCACGGCCACGGCCACTCCCACTGAGGCATGACGGCTGAGGGCTGACGACGTCGGCCCGCCCCAGCCCGAGCGAAGGCCCGGCGCCCCGGAAACGGGGCGCCGGGCCTTCGCCGTTCCGGCCCGCCGGTCATGGAACCGGCGAGACCGTCGCCGGCCTCCTACTCACCGGAGCTGAAGGGGGATGCGATGAGCCAGGCGCTCTACGAGGAACGATCCCGGAATCCGCTGGCGCGCACCGCGGAACTCACCGAGGTCCGGCTGCGCAGAGGCGGCCGGACCACACCGCTGGAGGAGCTGAACCACGCCGCCATGGCCGAGGCGTATCTCCGGGGACGCTGGCTCGGCGGCGGTGGAACCGAACGCCCCCTGGAGTCGCTGGCGCAGGGCCCGGGCGTCGTCCCGGTCACCCGCGTGACGGGCACGACCGCGCCCCTGAAGGTGCGCCGGACCGCCGACTTCGCCCGGGCCCTGGGTGAACTGGCCGTGCGCAGGTGCGGCGGGGCGGACCAGGTGGCCGCGCTCGCCGAGCGGGCCAGGGCGGAGGGCGTGCCCCTGTGGATCGCCCGCCGGTACGCGCCCGGTCCCGTCGGGCCGGTCGCCGTCGCCGTGGACCGGCGCCTGGTCCGCGTGGACGTCTGGGGCCCGCACGCTGCCGCCGTACGGCTCCGGGCACCGTGGGGTTATCGCCCCGACACCGCCGACCGGGCAAGCGGCCTGGTCATGACCGTCGGTGACATCACCGCACGGCTCGAACTGCGCAAGAAGATGCGCAAGTCCAAGAGCAGCGTCGAGATCCGCCTGCCCGACCGGCACTGGACACTGCGCCGCGAGAACGCCGACAGCTCGTGGCTGCTGCGCGACGACCGGCGCGTCGCGCTGCTGACCCGCCCCTCACGGTGGCCCGGCCCCCCGCCCGGCACGGTGCTGCTGCCGCTGGCCGACGTGCACCACGAGAGCGCCGACCCCCTGGACGCCGTCATGGCCCACGCGGCCGCGGTGTCCTTCGGCCTGGGTGACACGACGGGCCTGGCCCGGTTCCGTGCGGTGAGGTCCCGCCGGGAGACGGACGACGAGCTCTGGGAGCGCCCCTGGTTCAGCAATCTCGGCCGGGACCGCGACGACAACGAACCCGGCGGTGGCGACGGCTGGGGCAGCGACGGCGGGGACGGCGGCGACGGGGGAGGGGGCGGCAGCGACGGCGGCGGGGACGGAGGAGGCGGCGGCGGAGGCGGAGGCGACTAGCCGTCCCTCTTGCGGCCTCGTCGTTCTCGAAAGCCGATGAGGCCGCTCTGAAGCCGAATGGGTCGCTCACGCCGAACAGGTGGCTGTGGAGCCGAACAGGGCGCCGCCTTCGCCGCTCCGGCCGCCCGGTGGCTGCGGCAAGCCGCGTTCCTGGCGGCGTTCCGGCCACTCGAGCGGGCCGGAACGCCGTGACGCGCCGGGGACTCACAGCTCCAGCGGGTCGAGCACCCCGAGCTGCTGCATCAGCCCCAGCCGGTCGTACTGCCACCAGCCCTCGGCGATCTTCCCGTCCGGAGTGCAGCGGTGGACGGTCGTCCCCGTCATGGTGACCTCCTGCCCGGTCGGCGGGATCCCGAGGAACTCCCCGGTGTGCCGCCCGTGGAAGGTCCACCGCGTGCACACCCGGTCGCCCTGCGCCAGCTGGTCCTCGATGGTGAACGAGAAGTCGAAACCGCCCCGCCACACCTCCACCTCGCGCCGGACCGCGTCCAGCCCGATGACGTCCTGCACGTTGCCGGGATCGTGGTCGTGGTAGTCCTCGACGAACACGTCGTTGAACGGCGGCGCGTCCCCCTGACCCGGCGCGAGCTCGAAGAACCTGCGAGCGGTGGCCGCGTACAGCTGCTCGTCCCGCACCACGTCCAGGTCCGTGAAAGTCGGCGTCTCCTCGCAGAGCGCCACCATGTCCTGGAAGATCCGGTCGGTCTCCGGCAGCCCGGAGTTGCGCATCGCCTCCTCGTACGACGGGAACTCCACGATCTCCACGATGTGCGAGGCATCGGCCCGATCCTTCGCCACCACACTGTGCGACGCGGTCCGCTTCCCCTTGGTCTGCTCGACCCACCGGTCCATCAGCCGGTTCATCTCGTCGAGCCGGCTGGTCCTGCATTCGATGAGCTGTACGAAGGTCATGGCCTCGCCTCCGGCCCCCCTGGGTCCGGCTGAACAGCTTCATTGTCCCAACAGGAACTGCCCGTCGCCTCTTGGCCCAAGGCTCCTACTGCGGCCCGTACTTCCGCCCCGTCCTGGAGGAAACGGCCCCGAGCATCCCCCGCGGCACCAGCTTCGCCGCCCCCATCAGCGCCTTGTAGCGCGGGTCCGGAATGGAGAGCGTCTTGCCGCGCGCCAGATCGTGCAGCGCCGCCGCCACCAGCTTGTCCGCGTCGAGCCACATCCAGCCCGGGATGTTGTCGGTGCCCATACCCGCCCGGTCGTGGAACTCGGTGCGCACGAAACCCGGGCAGAGCGCCATCAGCCGTACGCCGCTGCCGGCCAGGTCGCGCGCCGCGCCCTGCGTGAACTGCACGACCCAGGCCTTGGACGCGCCGTAGGTGCCGCGGGGCACGAAGGCGGCCACCGACGCGACATTGACCACGCCGCCCCGGCCGCGCTCGCGCATGGCCTCGGTCGCCGCCGACGTCAGCCGCAGCACCGCCTCGCAGTGCACCTTGAGCATCCGCAGCTCGTCGGCCATGGAGACGTCGAGGTAGCGGCCCTTGTTGCCGAACCCGGCGTTGTTGATCAGCAGATCTACGGGGTTCTTGCGGTCGCCGAGGCGCCCGGCCACCGCCTCGATCCCCTTGTCCTCGGCCAGGTCGGCCGTCAGCACCTCCGCCTCGATGCCGTGCCGGTCGTGCAGCTCGGTCGCCTGCTCCCGAAGCCGCTTCGTGTCGCGGGCCACCAGCACCAGGTTGTGCCCGTCCGCCGCCAGTCGCCGCGCGAACGCGGCCCCGATGCCTGCCGTCGATCCCGTAATCAGAGCCGTTGTCATGGCAGAAGGTTAGTGACCCGGACTGAGTGCATCCGCTTCCCCTCGGAGCCGTCCGTGGTGAAGGGTCGATGGTGACCGGCGTGGTGATCGGCCGTCAGGCGCCGTACTTCTCCCGATATTCACGGGCCGTCCTCAGCACCTCCGGGTGCAGGGCCTCACCCGCGGCCACCAGTCGCGGCAGCAGTGTCCGCTCGGTCGTCACCGCCCGGAACTGCAGGGCCACGGTCACGTCGTGGCCGGGCCGGTGGACGATCTCGACGGCATCGCCCGCGCGGATCTCCCCGGGCTCGATCACCCGCAGATACGCCCCCGGCGCCCCTCGCTGCGTGAACCGCTTCACCCAGCCCTTCTCGCCCAGATGGCCCTGGAACGTACGGCACGGGATCCGGCCGGAGGTGATCTCCAGCACCACCTCGGGGCCGATGCGCCAGCGCTCGCCGATCAGGGCACCGGACACGTCCAGCCCGCGCGTCGTGAGGTTCTCGCCGAACGCGCCGTCGGGCAGTGTCCGGCCCAGTTCGCGCTCCCACGCGTCCAGGTCCTCGCGGGCCATGGCGTACACCGCCTGGTCGTCGCCGCCGTGGTGCTCCAGCTTGCACACCGCGTCCCCGGCCAGCCCGCTCCCGCCGACGCCCTTCGGCCCGGGCGCGGCCACCCGCACCGGCCCGTCCACCGGCCGCTTGCCGATCCCGGTCACGCCCTCCGGGTTGTCCGTGTACGGCACGGCCTCGGCACGGCCCAGATTCACTGACAGAAGCCTCATGCCCGAACGGTAGCGACCATTACTCAAAGCGTCGACGCATTATCGGCATCGGCGTCAAAGGGTGACTTATCCTCGAAGGGTGATCGAAGCTCGTCATCTCCGCGTCCTGCGCGCCGTCGCGACCACCGGCTCGTTCTCCGCCGCGGGCCGCGAGCTGGGCTGCACCCAGCCCGCCGTCAGCCAGCAGATGAAGGCCCTGGAAACCTCCGTCGGCACGCCGCTGCTGATCCGCACCGGACGGGAGATGCGCCTGACCCAGGCCGGTGAGGCCCTGGTGCGCCACGCCTCCGGAATCCTCGCCGGGCTCACGGCCGCGGAGGAGGAGGTCGCCGCCATCGCCGGGCTGCGCGCGGGACGGGTCCGGCTCGTCTCCTTCCCCAGCGGCAGCTCCACCCTCGTCCCCACGGCTCTCGCCGCACTGCGCGAGGCGCACCCCGGCACCCGTGTCTCCCTGGAGGAGGCCGAGCCGCCCGCCTCCGTGGGCCTGCTGCGCGAGGGTGACTGCGACGTGGCGCTCGCCTTCCGCTACGAAGGTGCGGCCGGTGCCGAGGAGTGGGACGACCTCGTCGTACGACCGCTGCTTTCGGACCGGCTGGTCGCGCTCGTACCGGAACGCCACCGGCTCGCGGGCGCGCGGTCCGTCGCGATCGGCGAGCTCGCCGGGGAACCGTGGATCGCGGGTTGCCCACGCTGCCGCGGACAATTGGTCGAGGTGTGCGCGGCGGCCGGCTTCACCCCGCGCATCGACTTCGCGACCGACGACTACCCCGCGGTCGTCGGCCTCGTCGGGGCCGGCCTGGGCGTGGCCGTCCTTCCCCAGTTGGCCGTCGAGTCGGTGAGGCCCCGGGGGGTGCGCGCCGTGAGGCTGGAACCGGCGGTGCGGCGGGAGATCGTCGCGCTCACCCTGCCCGATCTCGCACACGTCCCGGCCGTGGCGGCGACACTCGACCAGCTGGCCCGGGCCGCCCGCCGCCAGTAGCGGCGTCCCACCCGCGTCAAAAACCAACGGCACGCGTCCGCGTGCCCGTTTGCAGAAACGTTCCTTCAGTTGTTCGAGGCGGTGTGCCCGCCCGGTGCCGACGCCGACACCAGCCGGTTGCGCGCCCGCCCCATCAGCTCTTCGCGCTCGTCCTCGGTCAGCCCGCCCCACACGCCGTACGGCTCACGCACCGCCAGGGCGTGAGCAGCGCACTCCGCGCGTACCGGGCACCTCATGCAGACCTCTTTGGCCGAGTTCTCACGAGCGCTCCTCGCCGCACCGCGCTCACCCTCCGGATGGAAGAAGAGCGAGCTGTCCACCCCGCGACAGGCAGCAAGCAGCTGCCAGTCCCACAGGTCCGCGTTCGGTCCGGGAAGGCGGGAGAAATCTGCCATTACGTGACCCCTTGTAGCCGTTTTGGGCGGATCCGGTGTCTACGACCGTACAACTACGATCTAAGGAGATGAAAATATGACTCATTGCGAATCTAGCTCCAGACACTGGCAAAGCGGAAGAAATGGGTCTGAATGGGGCATAGCTTGTGATGAAAGTTCGAGGGTCTGCTGTGCATGTCTGCACCGTGTCCGCCCCCTCACGTAGAGTGCCGAAGAGGGCAGCCGCCCCCGTAACTCTTTCGAGTGACCGTCGTTGAGAGTGCGAGGCGGTTGAAGGAACAAGTGCTCGGGCCCGTGTCCGAGACGGTCGACCGCACAGGTGACGATTTCGTACCAGCCTGGAGGCTCAAGGTGACGTGCATCAGCTGCGGAGGGCGGTCATGACTTCCGTCCTCGTCTGCGACGACTCCCCGCTTGCCCGAGAGGCGCTCCGTCGTGCGGTGGCGACCGTGCCCGGCGTAGAGCGCGTGACGACGGCGGCCAACGGCGAGGAAGTCCTCCGCCGCTGGGGGGCCGACCGCTCGGACTTGATTCTGATGGACGTACGCATGCCCGGACTGGGCGGCGTCGAGACGGTCCGGCGGCTCCTGTCCGCCGACCCCGGTGCGCGCATCATCATGCTCACCGTCGCCGAGGACCTGGACGGCGTGGCCCTCGCGGTCGCCGCCGGTGCCCGCGGCTACCTGCACAAGGACGCCTCCCGCGCGGAACTGCGCGCCACGGTGACCCAGGCCCTGGCCGACCCGACCTGGCGGCTCGCCCCGCGCCGGCTGCGCTCGGCCGAGATGGGCGCGGCGCCCACGCTCACCGCGCGTGAGATCCAGGTCCTCGAAGGCATGAGCCACGGCCGCTCGAACGCCGAGATCGGCCGCGAGCTGTTCCTCTCCGAGGACACCGTGAAGACCCACGCCCGGCGCCTGTTCAAGAAGCTCGGCGCCTCGGACCGTGCCCACGCCGTGGCGCTCGGCTTCCGGTGGGGTCTGGTGCGCTAGGGCCTGTTGTTCGGATCACGCCCGTCCCTCGGATCACGCCCGTCACTCGGATCGGGCCGGTTCCGGGGCGGGGGCTCCGGCCTCGGCCGGAGGGCGGGGGCACATGGATGCCCCCGCGGGAGCCGCGACCGCGCGTGCCGGAGCCCACGGCCGACGACAGCGCCGTCGGGGATCCGTCCTTGCCGCTGCGAGGCCGAGAGCTCGGGTGGGCGAAGTCGAGGACCCACGCCCCCGGGCTGATTCGAACGGCAGGCCCCAGCGGTCGTGGTGAGGGCACGGAACGCCAGGTGGGCGCGGGTGGACCGGGGGTCCGCCACAGGCCCGCTGCTCGTTTCGCCGCGGATGCCGCATCCTTGAGGGTGTGGAGTTCCTCGGGGACGAGTCGGTCGAGCGGAAGGGGAGGGCGCAGGGGATGAGTGCCGGCGCACCTGCTCATAACGCTTCGGTGCACAACGACGGGAGCGGTGCCGCGCAGCCGGCGGCCGCAAGGCACCATGGACCGATGCGCGACGACGAGGCGGCCCATGCCCAGGGCCCGATCCGTGCGCTCGTCCACCGCGCCGTCGACGGGGACGAGCAGGCGACGCACGACCTGCTCGCCCATGTCCACCCCCTGGCCCTGCGCTACTGCCGCACCCGTCTGTCCCGTCTCCCGGGCGACGCGCGGCACTTCGTGGAGGACCTCGCGCAGGAGGTCTGCGTGGCGGTGCTCCTCGCGCTGCCCCGCTACCGGGACACCGGGCGCCCCTTCGAGGCGTTCGTCTTCGCCATCGCCGCGCACAAGGTCGCCGACCTGCAGCGCGCGGCGATGCGCCACCCCGGCTCGACGGCGGTCCCCTCCGACGAGATGCCCGAGCGCCCGGACGACTCCCTGGGCCCGGAAGAGCGCGCCCTGCTCAGCAGCGACGCGGAATGGGCCAAGAAACTCCTCGCCAACCTCCCCGAGAATCAGCGGGAGCTGCTGCTGCTGCGTATCGCGGTGGGGCTCACGGCCGAGGAGACCGGCCAGATGTTGGGAATGTCACCCGGCGCGGTCCGGGTGGCTCAGCACAGGGCGCTGAGCCGGCTGCGGGCGCTGGCCGAGCAGTAGGCCTTCAGCGGCCCTTCGTTGAACAGGCGGTGCGCCGCTTCCGTACGAACATACGAAGCCCGGTGCGGGCCGGATCCGTGGAATGAGACAGCCGCGCTTCCCGTTAGCATGGACATCCGCACCGATCAAGGCCATTTGGGGAAGGTGTCATGACTGCCAACGTCGACGGAGTGCCCGGAAAATTCGCGACACTCGGGCTGACCTACGACGACGTGCTGCTGCTGCCGGGTGCATCCGAGGTGCTCCCCAACGCGGTCGACACCTCGTCCCGCATCTCCCGCAACGTCCGGGTCAACATCCCGCTGCTCTCCGCGGCGATGGACAAGGTGACCGAGTCGCGCATGGCGATCGCGATGGCCCGCCAGGGCGGCGTCGGCGTGCTGCACCGCAACCTCTCCATCGAGGACCAGGTCAACCAGGTCGACCTGGTGAAGCGCTCCGAGTCCGGCATGGTCACCGACCCGATCACGGTGCACCCCGACGCGACGCTGGCCGAGGCCGACGCCCTGTGCGCCAAGTTCCGCATCAGCGGCGTCCCGGTCACCGACGGCAACAAGAAGCTGCTCGGCATCGTCACCAACCGCGACATGGCCTTCGAGACCGACCGCACCCGTCAGGTGCGTGAGGTCATGACGCCGATGCCGCTGGTCACCGGCAAGGTCGGCATCTCCGGCGCCGACGCCATGGAGCTGCTGCGCCGCCACAAGATCGAGAAGCTCCCCCTGGTCGACAACGCGGGTGTCCTCAAGGGCCTCATCACGGTCAAGGACTTCGTCAAGGCCGAGCAGTACCCCAACGCGGCGAAGGACTCCGAGGGCCGGCTGCTCGTCGGTGCGGCCGTGGGCGCCAGCCCCGAGGCGCTGGAGCGCGCCCAGGCGCTCGCCGGTGCCGGTGTGGACTTCCTGGTCGTCGACACCTCGCACGGCCACAACAGCAACGCCCTCAGCTGGATGGCGAAGATCAAGTCGAGCGTCGGCGTCGACGTGATCGGCGGCAACGTCGCCACGCGTGACGGCGCCCAGGCGCTGATCGACGCCGGTGTCGACGGCATCAAGGTGGGCGTGGGCCCCGGCTCGATCTGCACCACCCGCGTGGTCGCCGGCATCGGTGTCCCGCAGGTCACGGCCATCTACGAGGCGTCCCTCGCGGCCCGTCCGGCGGGCATCCCGCTGATCGGCGACGGCGGCCTGCAGTACTCCGGCGACATCGGCAAGGCCCTGGCCGCCGGCGCCGACACCGTGATGCTGGGCAGCCTCCTCGCCGGCTGTGAGGAGTCCCCGGGCGAGCTGCAGTTCATCAACGGCAAGCAGTTCAAGTCGTACCGCGGCATGGGCTCGCTCGGTGCGATGCAGTCCCGCGGCCAGGCCAAGTCGTACTCCAAGGACCGCTACTTCCAGGCCGAGGTCGGCTCCGACGACAAGCTCGTGCCCGAGGGCATCGAGGGCCAGGTGCCCTACCGCGGTCCGCTGGCCAACGTCCTGCACCAGCTCGTCGGCGGCCTGCGCCAGACCATGGGCTACGTGGGCGCCGCCTCGATCGACGAGATGGAGACCAAGGGCCGCTTCGTCCGGATCACCTCCGCGGGCCTCAAGGAGAGCCACCCGCACGACATCCAGATGACGGTCGAGGCACCGAACTACAGCCGCAGCAAGTAGCGGCCGGCCTCCCAGGGCGGCTCCGGAGCATCCGGGGCCGCCCTCGCCGTGCCCGTCGGCGATACTGGAAGACGCTGCAACGCATCAGGGAAAGGCCACAGACGTGACTGAGATCGAGATCGGGCGCGGCAAGCGCGGCCGCCGGGCGTACGCCTTCGACGACATCGCCGTCGTCCCCAGCCGCCGTACGCGGGACCCGAAGGAGGTCTCCATCGCCTGGCAGATCGACGCCTACCGCTTCGAGCTGCCCTTCCTGGCCGCCCCCATGGACTCGGTCGTGTCCCCGGCCACCGCGATCCGCATCGGCGAGCTCGGCGGCCTCGGCGTGCTGAACCTCGAAGGCCTGTGGACGCGCTACGAGGACCCGCAGCCGCTGCTCGACGAGATCACCGGTCTCGACGCGGAGACCGCGACCCGCCGTCTGCAGGAGATCTACGCGGCTCCCATCAAGGAGGAGCTGATCGGGCAGCGCATCAAGGAGGTGCGCGACTCCGGCGTCGTCACCGCCGCCGCGCTCTCCCCGCAGCGCACCGCCCAGTTCTCCAAGGCCGTCGTGGACGCGGGCGTGGACATCTTCGTCATCCGCGGTACGACGGTCTCCGCGGAGCACGTCTCCGGCGCGCACGAGCCGCTCAACCTCAAGCAGTTCATCTACGAGCTGGACGTCCCGGTGATCGTCGGCGGCTGCGCCACGTACACCGCGGCCCTGCACCTGATGCGCACCGGCGCGGCCGGTGTGCTCGTCGGCTTCGGCGGCGGCGCCGCGCACACCACGCGCAACGTGCTCGGCATCCAGGTCCCCATGGCGACGGCGGTCGCCGACGTGGCCGCGGCGCGCCGTGACTACATGGACGAGTCGGGCGGCCGGTACGTGCACGTGATCGCGGACGGCGGTGTCGGCTGGTCCGGCGACCTGCCCAAGGCGATCGCCTGCGGCGCGGACTCGGTGATGATGGGCTCCCCGCTGGCCCGTGCGACCGACGGCCCGGGCAAGGGCCACCACTGGGGCATGGAGGCCGTGAACGAGGAGTTGCCGCGCGGAAAGAAGGTCGCCCTCGGCACGGTCGGCACTCTGGAGGAGATCCTCACGGGACCGTCCCACACCCCCGACGGCTCGATGAACCTCTTCGGCGCCCTGCGCCGCGCCATGTCCACGACCGGTTACAGCGAGCTGAAGGAGTTCCAGCGGGTCGAGGTCACGGTGGCGGACTCGCAGCACCGGCGGTAGTCCGTTCCGGCACTGAGTAGGGCCTGGTCACTCGGGGGAGTGGCCGGGCCCTTTTTGCGTGCCCAAGTGGCACTGACGGGGCGCGTGTTGCCGATGGGGGGCGCACGGGTGCCTTGGGGCCGTTCGGCCCCGTGGAAGGCGGTTTCGAGGCGCTAGTGTCCTTGATCGGCGCCCCAGGTTCTTCTGGGTGCCCCCTTCCAAGGACACGATCCGGACCCCGCCCTCGGGGCCCGGCCCGATTCCGACGTGCCGTCCCACCGGGTCAATGGGCGGCGTCGTGGAAGGGGGCGCCCATGGGACGTCACCGCAAGCCCACCCGCTGGGACCAACTCCGTCTTCGGACGGTGCAGTGCCGGAGGAGGTGGATCTTGCGGATTTTCGGATGGTGAGCGGCCGCCCCCACAAGACCTAGGGGCGGACACTCCGTGATCCATCCAGGAGCCTGCCGCAGTGACCGCTGCGGCGGGCTCCACCTTGTTTCGGATGGTGAGCGGCCGCCCCCACAAGAACTAGGGGCGGACACTCCGTGATCCATCCAGGAGCCTGCCGCAGTACCCGCTGCGGTGGGCTCCGCCTGTGCCCGTAAGGTACCCGCGCAGCGTGCCGCATGCCACCGGTCTCCTGGGCTCACGCACCTCACGCGCCCCCGTTCACAACCGATGCGCCGCCCCCGTAGGGGCTGCCCCCCGCGTGTCCAGCAGCAGCTGGGCCTTCACCGACAGGCCCTGGAGGTCGTACGTGCGGTGCTGCTGGAGCAGGATGGTCAGGTCGGCGTCGGCGGCCGCCTCGTAGAGGGAGTCGGCGCGAGGGATGGGGCGGTCCAGGACGCTCCAGGCGGGGACGTACGGGTCGTGGTAGCTGACCGAGGCACCCAGTTCCATCAGGCGCAGGGCGACCTCCTGGGCGGGGGTGCCCTGGAGGTCCGCGAGGTCGGGCTTGTAGGTGACGCCGATGAGGAGCACGCGGGCGCCCCGGGCCGACTTGCCGTGCTCGTTGAGGAGCGTGGCCGCGCGCTGGACGACGTAGCCGGGCATGCGGTTGTTGACCTCCTGGGCCAGTTCCACCATGCGCAGGCCGCGGCCGCCGCCCGCGGTCATGTCCTGGGGGACGGAGTGGCCGCCGACGCCGGGGCCCGGGCGGAAGGCCTGGAAGCCGAACGGCTTGGTCTCCGCGCAGCGGACGACGTCCCAGAGGTCGACGCCGAGGTCGTTGCAGAGGACGGCCATCTCGTTCACGAGGGCGATGTTCACGTGCCGGTAGTTGGTCTCCAGCAGCTGCACGGTCTCCGCTTCGCGCAGTCCACGCGCGCGTACCACCTTGTCGGTCAGCCGTCCGTAGAACGCCGCGGCCGACTCGGTGCAGGCCGGGGTGAGGCCGCCGATGACCTTGGGGGTGGTGGCGGGCGTGACGTCGCGGTTGCCCGGGTCGACGCGGCTGGGGGAGTACGCGAGGTGGAAGTCGCGTCCCGCCCGGAGCCCGGAGCCCTCTTCGAGGAGCGCACGCAGGAATCCCTCCGTCGTCCCCGGGTACACTGGTGACTCGAGGATCACCGTGGTGTGCGGGCGCAGATGGCCGGCCAGGGTCCGGGCGGCCGCTTCCAGCTGGCTCAGGTCGAGCCCGCCGTCCGCTGCGGGCGGAGTCGGCGCGCAGATGACCGCCGTGCGCACCCGGCCCAGCTCGGCCGGGTCGGTGGCCGGCCGGAAGCCCCCCGAGAGCATCCGGCGCAGCTCGGCGGGGCTGAGCGAGCCCGTCTCGGGGCCGGTCCGGTAGCCGAGGGTGGGGATGCCGGCGGCGACGGCGGCCTGGGCCAGGGGCAGGCCGTAAGGGCCGAGTCCGATGACGGCGAGATCTGCGGGCATGGCGGCCGTCCTTCCCGATAGCCGAAGTGGGACAGGTGCGCAAGCCCTGTGGACAGGACGGGCGAGCGCAATGTCAGACTAGGAGTAAATATGACCGATATGCGGGATTGCTCGGCCGAGTTTCGGTGAGTGTTCCGTGAGCGTTGTCCACAGGCTGCGGGCCCGTGGTGGCTGAAGTCGGGCAACGCGGTCAGAATCTGGGCAGGGGGATACGGACGGGGCCACGCCCGACGGGTGCGGCCGGTGCGACCGATGAGCGGGAGGCAGCGGTGAGGACAGCGACACTCGGACCGGCGCAGCGCGCCGAGTCACTCGCATCCATGGCCGAGCGCGAGCTGGACGTGCTGGTCGTGGGTGCAGGTGTGGTGGGTGCGGGCACCGCTCTCGACGCGGTGACCCGGGGCCTGTCCACAGGTCTGGTCGAGGCACGTGACTGGGCGTCCGGCACCTCCAGCCGGTCCAGCAAGCTCATCCACGGCGGCCTGCGCTATCTGGAGATGCTCGACTTCGCACTCGTACGCGAGGCCCTGAAAGAACGCGGCCTGCTGCTGGAGCGGCTCGCCCCGCATCTGGTGAAGCCCGTGCCGTTCCTGTACCCGTTGCAGCACAAGGGCTGGGAGCGTCTGTACGCCGGTTCTGGCGTCGCCATGTACGACGCCATGTCCATGGCCCGGGGGCACGGCCGCGGCCTTCCGATGCACCGTCACCTGACGCGTTCTCACGCCCTGCGCGTGGCGCCCTGCTTGAAGAAGAACGCGCTGGTCGGGGCGCTGCAGTACTACGACGCGCAGATGGACGACGCCCGGTACGTGACGAACCTGGTGCGTACGGCGGTGGCCTACGGCGCCAAGGCCGCGAACCGCGCGCGGGTCACGGCTTTCCTGCGCGAGGGCGAGCGGGTCGTCGGGGCGAAGGTGCAGGACGTCGAAGGGGGTGGCGAGTACGAGATCCGGGCCAAACAGGTCGTCAACGCCACCGGCGTGTGGACGGACGACACCCAGGCCATGGTCGGCGAGCGCGGCCAGTTCCACGTCCGGGCGTCCAAGGGCATCCACCTGGTCGTGCCGCGCGACCGGATCCACTCCACGACCGGGCTCATCCTGCGCACGGAGAAGTCCGTGCTGTTCGTGATCCCCTGGGGCCGGCACTGGATCGTCGGCACCACGGACACCGACTGGGACCTCGACAAGGCCCACCCGGCCGCGTCCAGCGCGGACATCGACTACCTGCTGGAACATGTGAACTCGGTGCTGGCGGTGCCGCTCACCAGGGACGACGTCCAAGGCGTGTACGCGGGTCTGCGACCGCTGCTCGCGGGTGAGTCGGACGCCACCAGCAAGCTGTCGCGCGAGCACACCGTGGCGCATCCCGTGCCAGGGCTGGTCGTCGTGGCGGGCGGCAAGTACACGACGTACCGGGTCATGGCCAAGGACGCGGTGGACGCGGCGGTGCACGGGCTCGACATGCGCGTCGCCGACTGCGTCACGGAGGACGTGCCGCTGCTGGGCGCCGAGGGCTACCGGGCGCTGTGGAACGCGCGAGCGCGGATCGCCGCCCGGACCGGACTGCACGTGGTGCGGGTCGAGCACCTGCTGAACCGCTACGGGACGATGACCGAGGAGCTCCTCCAGCTCATCGCCGAGGACCCGTCGCTGGGCGAGCCGCTGGCAGCGGCCGACGACTATCTGCGCGCCGAGATCGTGTACGCCGCCTCCCACGAGGGGGCACGGCACCTGGACGATGTGCTGACCCGGCGGACGCGCATCTCGATCGAGACCTTCGACCGGGGCGCCCGCAGCGCACGTGACGCCGCCGAACTGATGGCGCCCGTGCTCGGTTGGGACGAGGGCCAGATCGAGCGCGAGGTCGAGCACTACCAGAAGCGGGTGGAGGCCGAGCGGGAGTCGCAGCGGCAGCCGGACGACCTGACGGCGGACGCGGCACGGCTGGGGGCGCCGGACATCGTGCCGTTGTGATCCTCTCGGACCAAGTGCGGCGGCAGGGTTCTTGCCCTCCCAGGCCGTCCCGGACGTCACCCGAACGAGTGTCGGTAGATGGGATCTCCGTTCGGAGCCGGGTCGTTCTACGAGGTGCGGGGGCAGAACTCGGCCGCGAGCACCGCGGGTTCGAGACCGGGATCGGCTATCGCGTCCGTGTTCACGCGGAAGGTGAGGACACGTCGGCCGTCGACGGTGGCTGCGGTGCGCACGTAACTGCCGGATATGTGCCCGTTGTGTCCCCACACCGTCGTGCCGCACGGAAGCTTCTCGGGGAAGAGCCCCATGCCGTACGCGCCGTGTGCGGCACGGGTGTCGAGCATCTCGCGCAGCTGCTGCGCGGGCAGCAGCCGACCGCCTAGCAGGGCACGGTAGAAGCGGTCGAGGTCGGCGAGCGTGGTCACCAACTCACCCGCGGCTCCGGCCACCCGAGGGTCGAGTTCGGTGACGTCGGTTCCGTCGGCGGCGTAGGCGCGGCCGTGCGGTGAGGGCAGCGAGGAGCGGGATCCGGGAAAGGAGGTGCCCGTCAGGCGCAGGGGAGTGATGATGCGGCGCTCGGCCTCGGCGGCGTACGAGTGGCCGGTGACCCGCTCGATGACCAGGCCGAGCAGGACGTAGTTGGTGTTCGAGTAGGAGAAGCGGCCGCGTTCGGCCGGAGGGTGGGTGAGAGCGAGGTTCAGGGCCTGACGGGGTGTGACGGGCGCGGTCCCGTCGGTGTCCTTGGTGAAGTCGCGCAGGCCGCTGGTGTGGGTGAGCAGGGAGCGCAGGGTCAGCGCGCGGCCGTCGTTGCCGGCTCCCCGCACCAGGCCGGGCAGGTGCTGCTCCACCGTGTCGGACAGTGACAGCCGGTGCTCGGCGGCCAGTTGCAGCACGACCGTCGCGATGAACGTCTTCGTGATGCTGCCGGCGCGGAAGTGGTCCGACCGGGCGATTCCCGAACCGGCGGCGGCATAGCGGACAGTGGTGCCCTCCTGGGCCAGCAGGGCCGCGGCCGGAGCCCTGCCCTGGGTCACCAGCAGGGGCAGTACCGCGTCCGTGGGCGGCATCGAGAGGGCCGACGAGTCGGCCGGGGGCAGGCCGAACAGGGCGGCGGCCACCGGCAGGGCCAGCAATGTCCGGATCGGTGGCATACGGGCTCCTCCCAGGTCAGGGCCCATCATGCAAGGCGGCGTGGGGCCTGCCGCAGCCGGGTTCGCGGGGGGCGGGGCCGCCGGTGCCCGCCAGGGGGCCCCTGGGCGCCGGGCACTTGTCGGGTGAGAGACAATGGAGGCTCTGTCAGGGCGGGTTGTATGAGGGGACGCATGTCGGAGGCGGAGCGGGCGGGCACATCTCGTCAGGACACTCGTCAGGACAACAGGGAGCGTCTCCTCGCGGGGCGTTACCGGCTGGGCAAGGTACTCGGCCGCGGCGGCATGGGCACGGTGTGGCGGGCCCAGGACGAGACCCTCGGACGGACGGTCGCCGTCAAGGAGCTGCGGTTCCCGTCGAACATCGACGAAGAGGAGAAGCGCCGGCTGATCACGCGGACGCTGCGCGAGGCCAAGGCGATCGCGCGGATCCGCAACAACAGCGCCGTGACGGTCTTCGACGTCGTCCAGGAGGACGACCGTCCCTGGATCGTCATGGAACTCGTCGAGGGCAAGTCGCTCGCCGAGGTCATCCGGGAGGACGGCCTCCTCGACCCGAAGCGTGCCGCGGAGGTCGGGCTCGCCGTCCTCGACGTGCTGCGGTCCGCCCACCGCGAGGGCATCCTGCACCGCGACGTGAAGCCGTCGAACGTGCTGATCGCCGAGGACGGCCGGGTCGTGCTCACCGACTTCGGCATCGCCCAGGTCGAGGGCGACCCGTCCATCACCTCGACCGGCATGCTCGTCGGCGCGCCCTCCTACATCTCCCCGGAGCGGGCGCGTGGGCACAAGCCGGGTCCGGCGGCCGACCTGTGGTCGCTCGGCGGGCTGCTGTACGCGGCGGTGGAGGGTGCGCCGCCGTACGACAAGGGGTCGGCCATAGCGACTCTGACGGCCGTGATGACCGAGCCGCTGGAGGAGCCGAAGAACGCCGGTCCGCTGAAGGACGTCATCCACGGACTGCTCACCAAGGACCCCGCGCAGCGACTCGACGACGCGGGCGCCCGGGCCATGCTGAACTCGGTGCTGCACGCGCCGGCGACGGCCGAGCCGGAGCCGATGGACGCGACGAAGGTCGTGCCGCTGCCCGCGCAGCCGGACAGGTCCTCGCGCAAGGGGAGTTCGGCGGGAGCGGGGAGCAAGCGCGGCGAGGAGGCCGGGGAGCGGCTGCGCGGGGCACTGCGTTCCGTGCGCAAGGCCGCGGCGGGGTCCGCGGTCGCGGGATCGGCGGCGGCCTCCGCCACGACCGCTTCGGCCGGGTCCGGTGCCGACGAGGCCGCTCCCGGGCCGGCGGGTACGAGCTCCTCCGCGTCCGACAGCGGCGAGGGGCGGGCCGGGGCGACGGGTGCGTCCGTGGCACGGTCGGGCTCGGCCGCCTCCACGGCCGCCGGCGAGCAAAGTGCGCCGGAGTCGAAGACGGCCTCCGGAGGGCGGAGTTCGGGATGGCCCGTGGTGCCGCCGCCGGACCTGCCGCCGAGGCCGGTGCCCCGGGCGCCGCTCACCGACGTGGTGCCGCGGCGGACCCTGATGATCATCGCGGTGGTCGTGGTGCTCGCCGTGATCGGCACCGTGCTCGCCATCGTGCTCAGCGGTGACGACAAGGGCTCGAAGGGTGCCTCCGGCGAGGGCGGCGGGAAGACCGTCGCCACGGCGTCGAGCAGCTCCGACACCAAGGGCGACAAGAGCGGCGCCACGCGCACGGACGGCGGCGAGAAGCAGCCGGCACCGTCCGGGCCGTCCACGGACGGCGAGCCGAGCGGCCAGGCGAGCGGTTCCTCGGACGAGGGCGGCTCCGGCGGCAAGGAGACCGCCGCGGAGTCGACTCACCAGGGGAACCAGGGGTACTCGATCGGTCTGCCGAAGGGCTGGAAGTACCGGTCGACGGGTGCGGCGGGCGACCGCTTCACCGGGCCCGACGGGCAGAAGCTGCTCATCGCCTGGACGTCCACGCCCAAGGGCGACCCGGTGGCCGACTGGAAGAACCAGGAACGCTACATGGTGCGCGCTCAGTACAAGAAGATCCGCATAGAGAAGGTGGACTACCGCGGCTGGAACGCGGCCGACTGGGAGTTCACCTACACCGACGGCGGTACCGAGTACCGGACGATCGACCGGGGTTTCGTGGTCGACGACCGGCAGGGGTACGCGCTGATGTACACGGCGAAGGCGTCCGACTGGGACGGCGCGCTGCGCAAGGAGACGTGGCGGACCCTGACGAAGACCTTCGAACCCAAGTCCTGAGCATGAGGCCCCCGGGGTTTGGGGAGTGAGATCTGGCATCCCCCCATTGCGGGTTGCCTGCGGCACGTATCGTAAATGTTTGCGGACCGTGCGCATTCGAAGCGGACCGTGGGGCGAACGGATGTGACCGACCGGGCTGCCGGGGGAGGCAACGTGGACGACTACGCGGGTCGGGTGCTGGCCGACCGCTACCGCCTGCCGCTGCCGCCGTCCGACGAGTACGAACTCACCGAGACCCGGGCCTTCGACACCTACAGCGGACAGGAAGTCCTGGTCCGGCAGGTCCCGTTGCCCGAGGTGGTCGAGGCCGAGGTGCTCGACGCGGAGGGACTGCCCGACGGCTTCACGGCCAGGGACGGCGGCGGGCGGCGGCCCGGCGCGCGTGGCGGCACCCGGCGGCCCACGGACCCGGTGGTGCGACGCGCGGTGGAGGCCGCGCAGGCCGCCGCGGCCATTCCCGACCATCCCCGGCTCGACCAGGTCTTCGACGTGTTCGCCGAGGGCGGCTCGCTGTGGATCGTCAGTGAACTGGTGGCGGCGCGCCCGCTGGCGGCGCTGCTCGCCGAGAAGCCGCTGACGCCGTACCGGGCGGCCGAAGTGGCCTCCGACGTGCTGATGGCCCTTCGGGTGCTGCACGCGCACGGCTGGGTGCACCGGAACGTCACCGCGCGGACGGTGCTCGTCTGCGACGACGGCCGGGTGATGCTGACCGGGCTCGCGGTGGGGGCCGCCGAGGAGGCACTGTGCGGGTACGACCCCGTTCCGGAACCGGCCTTCGAGGAGTCCGGGCAGCCGTCGGGGCAGGAGGGCGGCGGTGCCGGGCCGGTCCGCGGCGTCGGTGCGCCGGGAGGTTCCGGGCCGGCCGGTGGCACCGGTGGCGCGGGTGATCCCGAGGCCGCGCGGCGCGCCGCCATAGAGGCCCGGGAGGCCAGAGGGCTGCCCTCGGCGGGGAGTGACACCGCGGGCGGTGGACCGGTGGTGCCCGCGCGCGGGCAGGTGGAGGGCAGCGGGGACCCGCGGGCGGCGCGTGCCGGGGCCATCGCGGCCTACCGGGCGGGTGCCCGGGCCGCAGCACGGGTGCAGGAGGTTCAGCAGAGCGGGCGGGCGGCACTGCCCGGAGCCCGGCCCGCCCGGGACGGCGACGCGGTGCCCTACGGCAGCGGATCGGCACAGTCGCCGTACATCCCCGGGCAGGGCGCGGCCCCCGGCGCCGTACCGCCGGGGCGGATCGCCGACCCCTACGGGGTGGGCGGCGGTCCACGGTCGACCGCGTGGCATGGTGCGACGCCCCGTGGCACGACCACAGGCGCCCCGGCGCCGCGCGGTGGGGAGCAGGCGGCGCTCCCACCGGCCCCCGACCCCGCGGCCCAGGGCGAGTCCACCCGGTGGGACGACCTGGTCGCCGACACCCCCGCCCCCCGGCGCGGCCCCGCCACGGCGCTGGCCGCCGAACGGGCGCGGCAGGCGCGGATGGCCGTGGTCGGGCCGGTGACCGAGCGCTGGGCGCCCGAGCAGGCCGGACCCGTGCACGAGAACTGGCAGTTGGCGGCCCCGATCGGTCCCGCGACCGACCTGTGGGCGCTCGGCGCGCTGCTCTTCCGGGCCGTACAGGGGCATGCGCCCTACCCGGAGGAGTCGACGGCCGAGCTGGTGCAGATGGTGTGCGCGGAACCGCCCGCCTACGCCGAGGAGTGCGGGCCGCTGCGGCCGGTCGTGGAGTCGCTGCTGCGCCAGGACCCCACCGAGCGCCTCGACTTCGAGGAAGTGCGGGGCTGGCTGCGCTCGCTGGTGCGCTCGGCGCCCGAGCCGGAGGCCGGGATGCACGTCGTCCCGGCGCCCCCCGTGGACGCCACCCGGCTGCCCGTCGTGCGGCGCCGGGGCGAGCTGGTGCGCCGGCGGAAGGCAGGGCTGCCCGCGCATCACGGGCGGCACAAGCGGGCCAGGAAGGAGTCCGGTTCGCCGCGCCGCCTCGGCCGCACCCTGCTCCTGCTGGTCCTGCTCGCGATGGCCGCGGCGATCGCCTATGCCGTGCTCTTCATGCCCAAGTCGGACAGTGAGGGCGCGGACGGCACGGACCGCACCGGTGCCGCCGGCGAGGTCAGTCAGGCGCCCGAGCCGGACTCCAGCAGCGAGCCACGGCCCGAGCAGACCTCGCCCGAGCCGGAGAAGAGCCCCTCGTCGTCGGCCGGCACCACCGAGACGCAGACCACCGGTCCCGATGCCGCCGACGGATTCACCCTGCGCAAGGACCCGGCGGGCTTCCAGGTCGCGGTCGCCAAGGGCTGGGACCGCGCCGCGCGGAGCGGCAGCGGCCAGGTCGTCTACTCGAAGGGCGATTTCCAGCTCATCGTCGTGCCGGGCCGGGACACCGCGTCGGAGCACGGCCGTGATCCGATGGCCTACCAGCGGGAGAAGGAGCCGGAGTTGCAGCCGTACCGGGACTCCAGCTGGGCCACCTCCACCGGGCTGAAGACCATCGAGGTGGGCGGACGGACCATGGCCGAGGGGCAGTTCACCTGGACCGGCGGCGACGGGGGCGAGCTGTACGTCCGCAACCTCGCGATGCTCGTCGAGGGGCGCTACCACGTGGTCCAGGTGCGCGGCCCGGAGTCCGAACGGGACGAGGTGACCCGGCTCTACGAGCAGGCGGCGGCGACGTACAAGGCGACGAAGTGAGCTACCGGCGCGCCGCCTGTACGCCGCAGTTCACACTCTGGTTGCCTCCCGTCCCGGCAGGCGACAACCGTCACAGTGCGGTCACCGTGGTACCCCGCTTGTTCCCTGGGTGAGGGCGGGTCCTTACGCTGACCCTGTCAAGACCATTGCGGGGCAACGTGAATCAGATGCAGGGCCTGCTCGTCGCGGGCCGCTACCGGCTGGCCGAATCCATCGGCAGTGGCGGCATGGGCCGGGTCTGGCGTGCGCATGACGAGGTGCTGCACCGGTCGGTCGCCATCAAGGAGCTGACCGCCGCCCTCTACGTCTCCGAGAGCGAGCAGGCCATCCTGCTGGCGCGCACCCGGGCGGAGGCCAGGGCAGCCGCGCGGATCAACCACTCCGCGGTCGTCACGGTGCACGACGTGCTGGAGCACGACGGCCGTCCGTGGATCGTGATGGAGCTGGTCGAGGGCCGCTCCCTGGCCGACGCGGTCAAGGAGGAGGGGCGCGTCGAGGCGCGCGAGGCGGCGCGCATCGGCCTGTGGGTGCTGCGGGCCCTGCGCGCCGCGCACACGGCGGGCGTCCTGCACCGCGACATCAAGCCGGGCAACGTCCTGCTCGGCAGCGACCGGCGCGTGCTGCTCACGGACTTCGGCATCGCCCAGATCGAGGGCGACACGACCATCACACGCACCGGGGAGGTCGTCGGCTCGGTCGACTACCTGGCGCCCGAGCGGGTGCGCGGCCACGACCCCGGCCCCTCCTCCGACCTCTGGGCGCTCGGCGCGACGCTCTACACGGCCGTGGAGGGCCGGTCGCCGTTCCGCCGCACCACACCGCTGACCACCATGCAGGCCGTGGTCGAGGAGGAGGCCGGCGAGCTCCGGCACGCCGGTCCGCTCGCCCCCGTCATCACCGCCCTGCTGCGCAAGGACCCGGCCACCCGGCCCGACGTGTCCGAGGCCGAGCACATGCTCGCCGAGGCGGCGGAGGGCCGGCGGCCGAACGGGGCGCAGGCTTACGTGCCGACGCAGTACTCGGGGACGACGCCGTACCGCGACCACCACGGCGGAACGGGTACCGGGACGGCCACCAGCGGTACGGCCACCGGTGCGCCCTCCGGCCCCATCGGCACCGGCCCGATCGGCACCGGCTCGGGGTCGCACACCGGGACGCCGCTGCCGCCCCTGGCCGGCAACCCGGCCACCGGGACGTCCACGGCCGGTACCCCGACCTACGGCCCCACCGTGGTCGGTCCGGCGACGGGGTCGCAGCCGACCGGTTCGGGCAGGCGCCGCCGGCTTCGCACCCTGGCCCTGGTGGTCGCGCTCGCGGCCATCATCGGCGGGGGCACGGCCGTGGTGCTCCAGCAGTGGAACGGACCGTCGCAGGGCGACGGCTCCGGCTCCACTACTTCCACGACCACGCAGGCGACCGGCGGATCGGTTCCGGACAGCTGGATCCGCTACGACGATCCCGTGGGGTTCAGCCTCTACCTGCCCAAGGGCTGGAAGCGCAAGCCCTTCGGCCCGCAGGGCGAGATCACTCAGATCGACTACTCGCCGGACGGCGGCCGGCACTTCGTCCGCATCGCCATCGACGCGTCACCCGACTTCGCCGATGCCCGGTCCCATCAGGAGGACCTCGAGCAGCAGGTCCAGAGGCTGGTGAACTACAAGCGGGTGACCATGGAGGACAACACCTACCGGGACCGCAAGGGCTCGCTGTGGGAGTACACCTGGACGGCGCTGGCCAAAGACCCGCCCTACGTCGCCGGGCCGCGCCACGCCGTCGAGGAGACGTATTTCTCCCGGGACGGCGTCGAGTACGCGATCTACATGTCCTCATCGGAAGAGGACTGGGCGAAGACGAGCAAGCAGTTCAAGTGGGTACTGCAGGGGTGGCAACAGCCCCGGTAGGCACACCACCGTGGCGGGCGGCGACCGGATTTCGTGGGCGTCGTCGCTGTCTGCGGCATGATGGGGCGCATGGGGACCGAGGGAGCCGACTTCCGTGTGGTCGCGGGGCGCTATCGCCTGGAGGCAAGGCTCGGTCGTGGTGGCATGGCAGTGGTCTGGCGGGCGACCGATCAGCTCCTCGGCCGGAGCGTGGCCGTCAAGGAGCTCCCCTACCCCGAGACGCTCTCACCTGCGCAGGCACGCCGGCAGCGGGACCGTACGCTGCGCGAGGCCCGGGCCGTCGCCCAGCTGAGCCACCCGCACATCATCGTCGTCCACGATGTCGTCGAGGACGGCGAACGTCCCTACATCGTCATGGAGTTGATCGAGGGCGGCTCGCTCGCCGACCGGCTCGCAGACCAGGGCCCGGTCGACGCCGCCGAAGCGGCCCGCATCGGCATCGCCCTGCTCGGCGCGCTGGGCGCCGCGCACGCGGCCGGGGTGCTGCACCGCGACCTCAAGCCGGACAACGTCCTGCTGGAGACCGGCACCGATCGCGTCGTCCTCACCGACTTCGGCATCGCCCAGGTCGCCGGCACCCCCACTCTCACCGAGAACGGAGCCTTCGTCGGCTCGCCCGAGTACACCGCGCCCGAGCGGATGTCCGGGGTCAGGACCGGGCCCGAGTCCGACCTGTGGTCGCTGGGCGCGCTGCTGTGCGCGGCCCTCAGCGGGGAGTCGCCGTTCCACCGCGACTCGCTGGGCGGCATCCTGCACGCGGTTGTCGTGGGCGACATCCAGCCGCCCGCCCAGGCCGGACCGCTCCTGCCCGTCGTGCGAGGTCTGCTGGAGCGCGATCCGGACCGGAGGCTGGACGCGGACCGGGCGGAGCGGATGCTCCGGGCCTTCCGTGACACGGGCCGCATGCCGCCGATGCCGCCGCCCGGGTACGCGCCGACGGTGGGGGCCGCACCGCGGAAACGACCGCAGGATCTGGCCGTCCGGCAACCCCCCGTGCCGCCGGTGAACCCGCGCGTCCCGCACCGGCCGGAGGAACCCTTCCTCCGGCAGCCCGCGCGGCGCGCCCTCATCGCGGCGCTGCTGGTCGCGGCGATGGCGGGAGCCGGGGTGTCCGCGGCGGCGCTGCTCAGGGACGGGAGCGACGGGGACGTCGGTCCCACGCCGACGAGTACGGCACCGGCCACGCCGAAGACTCCGGCGACCCGGCAGGCCTCCCCGGGCACGTCCGCTCCCACCCGGTGACCGCCGCAGCCGGACCGCCCCCTGGGTGGAGAAGACCCACCTCGACATGCCGACCGGTGACCTGAGGTGGCGAGCGCGGGCGTCGCGCACCTCGACATCGACAAGACCTGATCCCGCTGGTCCAACACCCCCGGAAACGACCCGCGTCGACAAGAAAGCGTCCCGCGGGGTACTGATGGGGCATGAGCAACGACGGGGGCGGGACGGACGACGCCCGGGGCCGGACGGTCGGCGGGCGGTACCGGCTGATCGAGCGCCTCGGCTCCGGCGGCACGGGCACCGTCTGGCGGGCCCTCGACGAACTCGCGCAGCGTGAAGTCGCCGTCAGACAACCCCGGCTGCCGGGCGGCCCGGAGGACGAGAGCCACCGGCGGGCGGCCCACCGGCTCCACCGCGAGGCCCGGGCCGCCGCGCGCGTCGACCATCCCGCCGCCGTCACCATCCACGACGTGGTCGTCGAGCCGGAGCAGCGGGACGAACGCCCGGGCCCCGTCGGCCCCGACGAGCTCGACGCGGCCGAGGCGCTCGACGGACTGCCGTGGATCGTCATGGAGTTGGTCGACGGCGAGTCCCTGCGCGACAGGCTCCGGCGCGGCCCGGTCGACGTGTCCGAAGCCGCCCGGATCGGCCTCGCCGTCCTCGGTGCCCTGCGCGCCGCGCACTCCGTCGGCATCGTGCACCGGGACGTGAAGCCCGCCAACGTGCTGCTCGGTCCGGACCGGCGTGTCGTCGTCACCGACTTCGGCATCGGCCACGGCCAGAGCGAGGATCCCCGCACGGTGAGCGGAGAGTTCGCCGGTTCGCCGGAGTTCGTCGCGCCCGAGCGGATGTCGGACCGTATGGCGGGGCCCGCATCCGACCTGTGGTCCCTGGGCGCGCTGCTGTACGCGGCCGTGGAGGGCGCGTCCCCGTTCCTGCGGACCACGCCGCAGGCCACGCTCGCCGCGGTCCTCGCCGCCGAACCGCCCGAACCGACGCGGGCCGGGCCCCTCGGGCCGCTGATCGCCCGACTGCTGGTGCCGGACCCCGAACGGCGGCCGGACGCGGAGGAGGTCGCGAAGGAACTGGAGGCGGTGGCCGGACCCACACGGACCGAGGCACCCCGGGCGGCCGAGCACACAGAGCACCCCACCGACCAGGCCGCACGACAGCCCACACCAGCGCCTGCCGCCCCGCTCAGCTCGGCCCCTGCCGTGCCGCTCACTCCGGCCCCTGCCGCCCCGCTCAGCTCGGCACCTGCCGTGCCACTCACTCCGGCCCCTGCCGCCCCGCTCAGCTCGGCGTCTGCCGTGCCACTCACTCCGGCGTCTGCCGCAGACTCCGGCCCGCTCACTCCGCCGGTCGCGGATTCCGGCCCGGTGCCCGCAGAGGTGGCGGTGGGGGCGGACCCGGCACAACAAGACCCCTCACCCCTCAAGCGCCAAAGCCTCCTCCGCCCCGGCCCCCTCGCCCTGCTCTCCGCGCTGCTCGCCGGTGGCATAGGGGCCGTCACCCAACTCGCCGACACCAGCAGCGCGGAGAGTGCCGGACAGGCCGCCGACGTGACCGACGCCTGGACCCCGCATGCCGAGCCGGACATGGCGGCCGTCCTCCACCTCCCCGGCCACTACCGTCCCCTCGGCCGGACCGGCGGCGCGGCCGACCAGCCCCGCACGGTCCTCTACGGCGACGCGCGGACCGGCACGATCCAGGTCCGCCTGCTCGCCTGGGACAAGGCCCCGGCCGCGCCGATGGAGCAGGCCAGAACGCACGGCACCGGGGGAGAGACCCGGTACGCCCGCACCAGCGTCCAGGGTCACGAAGCCGCCCTCGCCGACACCACCTACCGTCGGGGCGATACCTCCAGGCGGCTCATGCGGGTGGTCGTCCGGACCGGCGACGACCGCATGTACGAGCTGCGCGTCGACATGCCCAGGGGCACACCGGAGGAGAAGGAGGGCACCTCGCTGTTCGAGGGGGCCCGGGAGCGGCTCGGGATCGTAAAAGGCTGAATCACACACACCCGTCACCGCACAACGTCCTGATCAGCGCGTTTGCTGCCAGCAGTCACTGGCGCCGTGTGTGCAGTCGGTGAAGCCGTATTACCGACGGGTACCCAAAGCCTGCGTCGCGGCATACCCTGCGCCTCATGACGGACGCGCAGGCCGCCGAGAAGACGGCAGAGACCGGCACGGCACTGGCCGGTACGAACCCCCTCGCCCCCGCCCCGGAGGGCGCCCGCACCGCCGCGGACGTGGTCACGCCCGAGCTGGTCGCCCAGCTCACCAAGGGCGTGATCGGTTCGGGCCGGACGGCCAACCACACGCCGTTGACCGGTGAGAAGCTGGCCGACCTCCCCGAGTCGACGCCCGAGGACGTGGCGAGGGCCTTCGAGCTGGCCCGTGCCGCCCAGGCCGTGTGGGCGCAGACCCCCGTACGGCAGCGCGCCGCCGTCCTGCTCCGCTTCCACGATCTGGTGCTGGAGCGCCAGGCCGAGGTGCTCGACCTGATCCAGCTGGAGACCGGCAAGGCCCGCCTGCACGCCCACGAGGAGGTCCAGGCCGTCGCGGTCGCCGCCCGGCACTACGGCCGCAAGGCCCCCGCCTACCTCCGCCCCAAGCGGCACGCCGGCGCCATGCCGACCCTCACCAAGGTCACCGAGCTGCGCCACCCGCGTGGTGTCGTCGGCCAGATCGCCCCCTGGAACTACCCGCTGGAGCTGTCGGTCGGCGACGCGCTCCCGGCCTTCGCCGCGGGCAACGCCGTCGTCATGAAACCGGACACGGAGACCTGCCTCACCGCGCTGTGGGCCCGTGACCTGCTCATCGAGGCCGGTCTGCCCGCCGATGTCTTCCAGGTCGTCCTCGGCGACGGCCCCGTCGTCGGCCCCGAGGTCGTCCGGCACGCCGACTACGTCTCCTTCACCGGTTCCACCCGCACCGGCCGCGAGGTCGCCCAGGGTGCCGCCGCCCGGCTGATCGGCGTCTCCCTCGAACTCGGCGGCAAGAACCCCATGCTGGTCCTGGAGGACGCCGACATCGAGAAGGCCGCGGCCGGCGCCGTCCGTGCCTGCTTCTCCTCCGCCGGCCAGCTCTGCATCTCCATCGAGCGGCTCTACGTCCACGAGTCGATCGCGGACGCCTTCCTGGAGCGCTTCGCCGCCCGGACGAAGGCGATGCGCCTCGGCACGTCGCTGGCGTACGGCGCCGACATGGGTTCCCTGGTCGGCGAGCGCCAGCTGGAGACGGTGACGCGGCACGTGGAGGAGGCGGTCGCCAAGGGTGCGAAGGTCGTCGCGGGCGGTGTGGCCCGCCCGGACATCGGCCCGTACTTCTTCGAGCCCACGATCCTCGACGGGGTCGTCACGGACATGTCCGTCTGCGGGGAGGAGACCTTCGGCCCGGTCGTCTCGGTGTACCGCTTCAGCAGCGAGGACGAGGTGATCGAGCGCGCCAACGCCACCGCGTACGGCCTGAACTCCTCGGTGTGGACGAAGAACGCCCGCCGCGGCCACGAGGTCGCCGCCCGTCTGCGCACCGGCACGGTCAACATCAACGAGGGCTACGCACCCGCGTACGGCAGCGTCCAGTCGCCCATGGGCGGGATGAAGGACTCGGGCCTCGGCCGCCGCCACGGCTCCGAGGGCATCCTCAAGTACACCGAGGCCCAGACGGTCGCCCACCAGCGGGTGCTCCCGATGGCCCCGTCCCTGGGCATGGACGACGAGAAGTACGCCCAGTTCATGAGCCGCAGCCTCCGCCTGATGAAGGCATTCCGCTTCCGGTGATGTCTTAGGGGCGCGGGGAACTGCGCGAGGAACCACAGAGCACCCGCACTGCACACTCAAAGAGGAGACGGCACGTGCCAAAGGACGCTTACGACTACGACGTCATCGTGGTCGGCTCCGGCTTCGGCGGCTCGGTGACCGCCCTGCGCCTCACGGAAAAGGGCTACACGGTCGGCGTCCTGGAAGCCGGCCGCCGCTTCACCCGCGAATCCCTTCCCAAGAACTCCTGGGACCTCAAGAACTACCTCTGGGCCCCGAAGCTCGGCATGTACGGCATCCAGCGCATCCATCTGCTGGGCAACGTCATGGTCCTGGCCGGCGCGGGTGTCGGCGGCGGCTCCCTCAACTACGCCAACACCCTCTACGTCCCGCCGAAGCCGTTCTTCGAGGACCCCCAGTGGCGTGACATCACCGACTGGCAGGACGAGCTGGCGCCGTACTACGACCAGGCCCGGCGCATGCTGGGCGTACGGCTCAACCCGACCATGACGCCCTCCGACGTGCACCTGAAGGCCGCCGCGGAGCGCATGGGCTGCGGCGACTCCTTCCACCTCGCCCCGGTCGGCGTCTTCTTCGGTGACGGCGAGGACGCCGACGGCACGGTGAGGGCGAAGCCGGGCCAGGAGGTGCCCGACCCGTACTTCGGCGGGGCGGGACCGGCTCGAAGAGCGTGCGCCGAGTGCGGCGAGTGCATGACCGGCTGCCGGCACGGCGCGAAGAACACCCTCAACGAGAACTACCTGCACCTCGCCGAGAAGGCCGGGGCCGTCGTCCACCCCATGACGACGGTCGTCTCGGTCACCGACGACTCGCGCGGCGGCTACGCGGTGGCCACCCTGCCCACCGACGACCGCGGCAGGAAGAAGGGCCGCACCTTCACGGCCCGCCGGGTCGTCCTCGCCGCCGGCACCTACGGCACCCAGACCCTGCTGCACCGCATGAAGGCGGGCGGCCAACTGCCGTACCTCTCGGATCGGCTGGGCGAGCTGACCCGCACCAACTCCGAGGCCCTGGTCGGCGCCCAGACCGACGACCGGCGCTACCGCAAGGCACACGGCGAGCCCAAGGCCGACTTCACTCGGGGCGTGGCCATTACGTCCTCCATCCACCCGGACGCGAACACCCACATCGAGCCGGTCCGCTACGGCAAGGGATCCAACTCGATGGGCGGCCTGTCCATCCTCCAGGTCCCCTACGCCGGGACGAACTCGGGCGCCTCGCGGGTCCTGGGCTTCCTCGCCAACGCCGCGAAGCACCCGCTCCTGGTGCTGCGCTCCCTGTCGAACCGCCGCTGGTCGGAGCGGACCATCATCGGCCTGGTGATGCAGTCGCTGGACAACTCCCTGACGACGTACGTGAAACCGTCGGGTGTCGGCCGCGGGCTGCTCACCGCCCGGCAGGGCCACGGCGCCCCCAACCCCAAGCAGATCAAGGCCGCGACCGAGAGCGCCTCGGCCCTCGCCGCCGAGATCAACGGCTTCGCGGGCTCCAACGTCGGCGAACTGATGGGCACCCCGCTCACGGCCCACTTCCTGGGCGGCTGCCCGATCGGCGACTCCCGCGAGTCCGGCGTGATCGACCCGTACCACCGCCTCTACGGTCACCCCGGCATCTCCGTCGTCGACGGCGCCGCGGTCTCCGCCAACCTGGGCGTCAACCCCTCGCTCACCATCACCGCCCAGGCCGAGCGGGCGATGTCCTACTGGCCCAACAAGGGCGAGCCCGACCCGCGCCCGAAGCAGGGCACGGCCTACGAGCGGCTCCAGCCGGTCGAGCCGAAGTCCCCGGCGGTCCCGGCGGAGGCGTTCGGCGCGCTGCGGCTGCCGTTCCTCGGCATGCCGACGGTTCCGGCGAAAACTGAACGGCAGAGCTAGCGGGCAAGCTGGGCGGCCGAGCTGAACGGCCAAGCCGAGCGGAGAGCTGAACGGCCAAGCCGAGCGGAGAGCTGAACGGCCAAGCCGAGCGGAGAGGAACGGTCAAGCTGGGCGGCAGAGCCAGCGGCCGAGCTGAACGGCCAAGCCGAACGGGCAGAGCTCGCGCCAGCCGGACACAGAAGAGGGACCTGCACCCCCCTCCGAGCGCAGGTCCCTCTTCTGCTTGGTGCTGCGGCCTGTGCCGGCCGCTGTGGCTTACGCCTGCGCGCCGGCCTTGCGGCGACGGACGACGAAGATCGCGCCGGCACCGGCGACGACCGCGGCACCGCCGACCAGGCTGATCATCGGCAGGGCGGAGCTGGAGCCGGTCTCGGCGAGGCTGCCGGTGACCTCCGGCGTGTTGCCGCTCGGCTTCTCGTCGGTGACGGGCGCCTTGCCGCCTTCCTGCGGCTTGGTGCCGCCGGTGTCCGTACCGGAGGAGACGATCTGGAACTTGTACGAGACGTCACCGAAGCCGGTGCACTCGGCGTCGTTGTCGCCGTAGATCGTCGCGCCGAGCGAGAAGCCGGCGCCGACCGGGGCGGACTTGCTGACGTTGAGGCGCAGCGGGATGTTGACCTCGTACTCGGGCTTCAGCTCGTCGGTGTAGCCGACGTAACCGACCGCGTAGCCGCCCTCGTTCAGGTCGACCCAGATCTTGTCCTGGGGGTCCCAGGCCTGGAGCTGGACCTGCTTGCTGGAGAACAGCTCCTCGCCGTTCTTGTCGGGGGAGGCCCCGGCGAAGAAGTCGAGGTCGTTCAGCGTGGAGTCGGAGTTGTTCAGCACGTTCAGCGAGAACTTGTGCCAGCCGCTGCCCGCCGCGATCTTGCCGGGCAGGCCGGAGATGCTGACGTCGACCTTGGTGTCCTCGCAGATCGAGGGCTCGGGGTCCGGAGACTCCGACTCCTCCGGCTCGGAGGCGCTCGGCGCCGGGGAGGACTCGCTCGCGGACGCGCTCGGCGAGGGCGACGTCTCGGGAGCGGACTCGCTCACGGAGGCGCTCGGCGTCGGCGTCGTCTCGGCGGGGGTGGACTCGGTCACCGACGGCGAGGGCGACGTCTCGGGAGCGGACTCGCTCACCGACGCGCTCGGAGTCGGGGTCGTCTCGTCGGTCGCGTACGCGGCCGGTGCCGCGAGCAGTGCCACCGGGGCTATGACCGCCGTAGCGGCCGCTGCTGCCATGGCGCGGCGAAGCTTCATGAAGACCTCGGAAAGTCCGGCGTGCCGCGGGATGCGGCACGAACGTTGGGGGAGGCCTCCGCGTGTGGGGCGCGGGAGTGGCCCTTGGTTCGGCAGGTTTGATCCGTGAAACCTGTGAATGGTTGTGCTGGCATTCACAGAATTCTTATGTGGGCTGAGTCACACAGGAGACCTTCTGGTGAAGGCTTGTGAAGGCGCTTTCCGCGCGCTTAGATCTTGGCTTCGTGTCTGAAAAGCCGTCCGACGATCAGCCGTCGGCCTCGGAGATCCCCGACGACGTCTGGGAGCAGTTCACCCGCGACACCGAGCGGGACATCCGTTCCTCCGCCCCGAAGGAGCCGTCCGCACGAGCGCGCATGGTGACCGAGCGGCTGCGTGAGCAGGACGCGCGGGGCGAGTCGCCGCCCGGGTGGCGCACCGGCCCCGCTTGGCAGGAGATGAACGGGCGTGCCGCCCGGCGCCGCAGGCTGTGGGCCTTCATCGGCGTCCCCCTCGCCGCCGCCGTGGCGCTCGTGGCCCTCAAGCCGTCGCTGCTGCCCGGCGACCCCTTCGGCACCGGGGAGTCCGGGGCCGCGGAGGCCTCACCGCTGCCCGACGAGACGGCGGCTCCCACCGCCGCTCCGGGTGCGTCGGACCCCGAAACCCCCACCCTGGACCGCCCCTTCGCCGGCTCCCCTGCCGAGCGCTGGGCGGACGGCGAAGCCGGCATCGTCCTGCCCGAGGCGAAGGCCGTCGGCGCGGTCTCCGAGAGCCGGGTGGAAGAGGCGCTGCGACTGACGAAGAAGCTGCTGGTGGGCGCCAACCTCGATCCGAAGACCGTACGCGGGGCCCGCCCGACGGCCGCGCTCTCCGTGCTCGACCCCAAGCAGCCCGAGCTCCTCGACGATCTCGACACCGGCCTGCGCTCCCCGAGCGAGAAGCACGACCCGGTGACGCTGTTCAGCCGCTTCGACCCCGACGAGGTGCGGCCGGCCGGTGACGTGATCAAGACCCGGGGGCGCATGACGTTCAAGAAGGGCACGCAGGGGGGTGTGGCCGTGCGCGCCGACTACACCTTCGTCTACCCCGTCGTCCGGGCGGACGGCCCCACCGAGGTCGCCCGCACCATCGTGCGCCGGGTCCTCGACGTCGAACTCGCCGACCCCGGCCGCTACGAGGTCACCCCCGGCCGCCTGCTCCTCATGAACTACGACCAGGAGATAGGCAACTCCTCCTGCTTCGTCAACGACGGCTACCTGCACCCGGAGTTCTCGTCGAGCCGGTCCGCGGGCCCGGACCCTAGCGGCCCGGCGACGGACCCGTACGACCGGAGCAGGGAGCTCGAACGCGGCGACGGCGGCGACTGCGGGACGGTGACCCGCACCTGACGCTCCGCCGGGCGATGCCGACGCAGAGCGAAGGGCCCCGCGGGGTGGAGCCGCGGGGCCCTTCTTCTCGTCAGCACCGACGTCAGGGCAGCGCCGGTGCCTGGAAGCGGCGCCGGGGGGTTGCGCCGCTGGTCCGTACCTCTGGCAGGGGGGAATGCGGGTGTCCGCGGGGGGACTTGGACTGTGTACGCATCGTGCTGGATGAACGCGGCGCCCGCAACCGTTTGACCCAGACTTGTGCATTTATGCAAGGTCCGCCGGTCGGCCCCGGGCGTCCCCGGAGCCGACCGTTCTCATGGGTGACCGGGCTGCTGTCCCCTGCCGTCCGGTCACTTCCCTGGGGCGAGGTCCCACGACGCACGGCACGATCCGTGCGTCTCATCGCCCCAGTGAGCCACGCGTGGTTCTTTCGGGCCCGCCCCTGGCTGGCACGGACACCGGGACCAACGACGTGGTGCGGGGGCGGTCACGCGCCGTACGGGTGAGAAGGATGCGTACGTCTGTCCCGGGAACAGGGGCCCGGCCCCTCCGGTGGGGCTTCAGATCTTGCCGCGGCACAGCTCCAGCAGGGTCATCGCGAGCGCGGTGCCCGGCTTGCCCAGCGCCTCCCTGTAGTGGCCGAGGACGTCCATCTCGCGGGAGAGGTTCACACGCCGGCCGCCGGAGGCGATCCGTGCCTCCTGGATGACGGCGGAGACGGCCACCCGTTCCTGGATCAGGCCGATGATCCGGTCGTCGAGCGCGTCGATCCGCTCGCGCGCGCCGGTGATCACGTCGGCGGCCTCGGGGGTGCGGGCGCCGGTCACGTCGATGGCGGTCATAGGAAGCTCCTCGTCGTCGGGAGGCTGCCCCGGGGCGGCACGGCCCGGACGACGAACAGGCGCCCCGGGCCTTGTCGGCCCGGGGCGCCTGGGAAGTCGCTTGTCAGTTGCTCAAGCAGCACGACCATGGCGTCCGGCGGGCCGGATGCCATAGGTAAAGACGAACGTCTGGTGCTTGAACATGGGGCCAGTATGCACCGCCTACGAGGGCGGTCCAAGCCGGTTCGCATCCTGAGACGGGGAGCTCGTCCAGCACACGGAAAGAGCCCGGCGGCCCCCCGGTAGAATCGGGTGGCACAAGACCCCCGCCCCACCGCCGGAAGGCACCCCGTGTCATCAGCGACTCCCGCTGCCAACGCCGCCGACACCGTTCTGGTCGTCGACTTCGGCGCGCAGTACGCCCAGCTCATCGCCCGTCGTGTCCGCGAGGCGCGGGTCTACAGCGAGATCGTGCCGAGCACCATGCCGGTCCAGGAGATCCTCGCCAAGAACCCCGCGGCGATCATCCTCTCCGGCGGCCCCTCGTCGGTCTACGCGGAGGGCGCGCCCAGCCTGGACCGCGAGATCTTCGAGGCCGACGTCCCCGTCTTCGGCATGTGTTACGGCTTCCAGCTGATGGCGAGCGCACTCGGCGGCACCGTCGACAACACCGGCGCCCGCGAGTACGGCCGCACCGACCTGCACGTCTCCAAGGTGTCCTCCACCCTCTTCGAGGGCACCCCCGCCGAGCAGCCCGTCTGGATGTCGCACGGCGACGCCTGCTCCGCCGCCCCCGAGGGCTTCACCGTCACGGCCTCCACGGACGTCGTGCCGGTCGCCGCCTTCGAGAACGACGAGAAGAAGCTCTACGGCGTCCAGTACCACCCCGAGGTGATGCACTCCACGCACGGGCAGCAGGTGCTGGAGCACTTCCTGTACCGGGGTGCGGGGCTCACCCCGAACTGGACGACCGGCAACGTCATCGAGGAGCAGGTCGCCGCGATCCGCGAGCAGGTCGGTGACCGGCGCGCCATCTGCGGCCTGTCCGGCGGAGTGGACTCCGCGGTCGCCGCGGCCCTCGTCCAGAAGGCCATCGGCTCCCAGCTGACCTGCGTGTACGTCGACCACGGCCTGATGCGCAAGGGCGAGACCGAGCAGGTCGAGAAGGACTTCGTGGCCGCGACCGGCGTCCAGCTGAAGGTCGTGGACGCCGAGGAGCGGTTCCTCAAGGCGCTCGCCGGGGTCTCCGACCCCGAGGAGAAGCGGAAGATCATCGGCCGCGAGTTCATCCGGGTCTTCGAGCAGGCCCAGGCCGAGATCATCGCTGACCAGGGCCCGGCCGTGGAGTTCCTCGTCCAGGGCACGCTCTACCCGGACGTCGTCGAGTCCGGCGGCGGCACCGGCACGGCCAACATCAAGTCCCACCACAACGTGGGCGGCCTGCCCGAGGACCTCGAGTTCCAGCTGATCGAGCCGCTGCGCAAGCTCTTCAAGGACGAGGTCCGCATGGTCGGCCAGGAGCTCGGCCTGCCGGAGGAGATCGTCCAGCGCCAGCCGTTCCCCGGCCCCGGCCTCGGCATCCGCATCGTCGGCGAGGTCACCAAGGAGCGCCTCGACCTGCTGCGCGAGGCCGACGCCATCGCCCGCGAGGAGCTCACGGCGGCCGGCCTGGACCGCGACATCTGGCAGTGCCCGGTGGTCCTGCTCGCCGACGTCCGCAGCGTCGGCGTCCAGGGCGACGGCCGCACCTACGGCCACCCCATCGTGCTGCGCCCCGTCTCTTCCGAGGACGCCATGACGGCCGACTGGTCGCGCCTGCCGTACGAGGTCCTCGCCCGGATCTCCACGCGCATCACCAACGAGGTCAAGGACGTCAACCGGGTGGTCCTCGACGTGACCTCGAAGCCGCCGGGCACGATCGAGTGGGAGTGAGCCCCCTGCCTAGGTGCGCTTGATCGTGCGCAGGGGAGCGCCGGGCGTCCAGGCCTGGACGACGAGATACGTGTCGTCCTCCACGTAGGTCCGAACGACCTCCGTCAGCTCGGTGCGGAAGAGGTGGAACTGCTCCGGCGGCTCCACCTCTTCGACGTATCCGGCCTTGGTCTCCACGTCGTCGACCTCGATCGCCCGGCCGCTGATCCGGACGTCGCCGCCGCCCATGCCCGTGCCCTCCCCGGGGTTCGCCTGGAGTGCGAAGCGCGGGTCGCGGCGCAGGTCGAGGGCCTTGAGCGAGTCCGGCATCATGCCGAGCCACAGTTCGCCGTTCAGGAACCGCACTTCCAGGCCGCTGGTGCGGGGCGAGCCGTCCTTACGGAGGGTGGCGAGGATGTGGTGCGTATAGGCGCCGAAGCGCTTCTCCACGGTGTCGGCCAGACCCGGTTCGGCCGCGGCGAAAGCCGCCCAGTTCGCTGTCATGGGAAGAGTGTCGCGCCGAATCCCGACATCCTCTGTCGGCTATTCGTGGGGTGTGGGGGCCAGGGGGCACACGGATGGGCACAGGGTGCTCACAGGGGCGCTCGTGGCATCTTCACGAACCACTTCTGTTCTTCCCGGCCTCACGGACGGTAACTTCCGCCCGTACGCAGAACCACTGCTGGAGGACCTATGCACGGGCCCACGCCGCCCCTGCCCCTGCCCACCGACCGGCTGCGGTTCGCCATGCCGCCGATGCACGAGTCGGTCGAGGACGAGCGCAGGCACCGCAAGGAACGGCTCGCGGGCGCCCTGAGGATCTTCGGGCGGCTCGGCTTCGAGGACGGCGTCTCCGGGCACATCACCGCCCGCGACCCGGAGTTCACCGACTGCTTCTGGGTCAACCCGTTCGGGATGCCCTTCCGGCACGTCACCGTGAGCGACCTCGTGCTCGCCAACCAGGACGGCCAGGTCGTCGAGGGCGCCTACCACGTCAACCAGGCGGCCTTCACCGTGCACGCCCAGGTCCACGCCGCCCGGCCGGACGTGGTCGCCGTCGCCCACTGCCACTCGGTGCACGGCCGGGCGCTCGCGGCCCTCGGCGAGCTGCTGGAGCCGATCACCCAGGAGAGCTGCGCCTTCTACGAGGACCACGCCCTCTACGACTCGTACACCGGCGTCTCCGTCGACGCCGAGGAGGGGCGGCGCATCGCCGAGGTGCTCGGCTCCCGCAAGGCGCTCGTACTGCGCAACCACGGGCTGCTGACCGTGGGCGACTCGGTGGACGCGGCGGCCTGGTGGTTCGTGTCGATGGAGCGCTCCTGCCAGGTGCAGCTGACGGCGCAGGCGGCGGGGCGGCCGGTCCGTATCGAGCACCGGATGGCGGTGGCGACGCGGGAGCAGCTGGGCGGCGACCTGGTGGCCTGGATCAACTACCAGCCGATGTGGGAGGACGTCAGCCGGAGCGAGCCGGGCCTGCTGAGTTAGACCGCGCCCCCGGAACCCGGGCCCTCGTCGAAGACCCAGGCGGCGTGACGTCGGTGATCCCGGCCATAGGGGAATCCTCCCAGCCGGGTCAACAGGGCGCGCCGAACTTCACCCGTGTTGGTCAGACCGAGCGGACGTGAACCGGTTGGTGTGGGGCACAATTCGCAGTCGTCGCAGGGCAGTTGTACAGCGGGTTTCCGGCATCCGGAAGGCCGGCGGTTTGGGTCGCGGGAAGGCGGGCGTCGGGCATGGCGGTGCGGGAGACGAGGCAGGGCGGCGCGGACGCGGGCGCCTGTGCCGAGGGGTACTCGGGTGGCCGTGGCGGGGGTTACCCGGCCGGTGCCCCGGTCGGGTCCGGGGGCGCACACCAGGGCGGGTGCGCCTGCGGGGACTGCCCGCACGGGGCGCGAGAGGGACATCGGCGGGCCGTGGCCGCGTTCCTGCGCCGACGGGACGAGTTCGCCGCAGGGCTCGGACTGCCGGCCGCGGTGGCCCACTCCGCGTCGGCCTCCCGCCAGTGGATCTCGGAGGAACTGGCCCAGTCCGCCGAACAGGTCGCGGAGCGGGGCCGGGCCGAGGGGCAGGCCTGGCTGACCGGCCTGTGGCGGCGCACGGCGGGTGTGGTGGGTGCCTCCGTGGTGCTGTTGCTGCTCGGGCAGGCCCTCACGGCGGTCGGTGCGGGCTGGACGGCGGCGCGTACGGCCGGACTGGCCGCCGCGCTGGTGACGGCCTTGTCGCTGACCGCCGCGTCCTGGTTCCACCGGGCGAAGGGCGGGGTGCTGGCACCCCTGATCGGTGAGGACAACCGGCTGTCCACCTCCCGTACGGTCGCCGCGGCGTGGGTGCTCTTCGTGGCCTACTCCGTGCTCGTCCTCGCGGGCCGGCTGGCCGCCGCCTCCCGGCACCGCGAGCGGGACACGCTGCTCTCCGGGCTGGAACTCGCCCGCGGCGCCGGGGTCGTGACCGTGCTCGCCGTGGTCTGCGGGATCGCCGTGCTCGTGCGGCGGGTGGTCGGGCTGCGGGTGCTGGGCCAACGGCTGCAGAAAGTGCGCGCCGACCGGCCACGGGCCGCCGACCTTCTGACCGACGACGCGGGGCGGGGCACCTTCGCCGACATCCAGTACGTCGCGATCAGCGCGGTCGCTCTGGTCTTCGCGGCGGTACGGCTGGCCAGGCACCCGGAGCAGTTGCCGGATCTGCCGTGGGGGCTGGCCGTGGTGATGCTGGTGTCGGGCGCGACGTATCTGGCCGGCAAGTACGCGGAGGGCGGCCGGCCGGTCATCCTCTCCGTGGTCCGGTCCCGGGAGGCCGGTGACCTGGACGGGCCGATCCGCACCGGGGACGACATCGAGATCCGGGGCGCGGGGTTCGTGCCGCCGGGGGCGCAGGGAGCCGATCGGCTGGCCCGGATGGTCGTGCGCGTGGGTGCGGTGCACGTCCACGTGCCGTTGGTGCCGGTGCCCGGCGGGTTTCGCAACCCCACGGACACGCTGCTGACCGTGCCGGTGCCGGCGGACGTGGAACCGGGACGGGTGGAGGTGCAGGTCGTCACCGCGGCGGGGGTGGAGACGAACCGGTACGCGGTCGACGTGACGGAGTGAGTGCCGGCGCCCGCGCCCCTGCGGCACCCCGCCCTGGCAGGACGGCCTGAGCAGTCCGCCCACGATGACGGCCTGAGCAGTTCGCCCACGAGGACGGCCTGAGCAGTCCGCCCACGATGACGGCCTGAACAGTTCGCCCATGATTGAGCGCGGTCCGTTCGCCGTACGTATCGTCTGTTGAGGGGGTCTCGGCACCGGCGGACAGAGGCGGCTAGCGGCGATGACTCACAGTATGCGAACGGACACGCACACCCCCCGCTTCGGCCATGGGGGAGGCTGGCGGGACAACGCCACCCGCTACGCCCTGCTGCCGCTGCGCCTCTTCCTCGGCGTCACTTTCATCTACGCCGGCCTGGACAAACTCACCGACAGCGCCTTCATGAGGGACTCCGGTTCCGGGTCGATCGGCGACATGATGCGTGCCGTACGCGACTCCTCCGCCATTCCCGCCCTGGTCGACCTCTCCCTGAAGAGCCCCGTCGGATTCGGCTACGCCATCGCCTTCGGAGAACTCGCCGTCGGTATCGGCACCCTGCTCGGCCTGCTCGCCCGTCTGGCCGCACTCGGCGGTGCGCTGATCTCCCTCAGCCTCTGGCTGACCGTGAGCTGGGCCTCCGACCCGTACTACTACGGCAACGACCTCGCCTACCTCATGGCCTGGACCCCGGTGATCCTGGCGGGCGCGCCCCTGCTGTCCCTCGACGCCGCGCTGCGGTCGCGACGACGGCAACGCAGCGGCGACTACCGGTAGGGGCCGCTCACCGTCAGGCCGGGTCCGCGCCCGAACGGCCTACCTACCGGCGCCGGCGCGCGAGGCCCGTCAGGAGCGCCACCACGCCCGCCAGGCACAGCCCGCCCGTGACGAGGGGGATCGCCACGAACCACGGGGTCTGCCAGGCGCCGCCCGCGTCACCGGCGTAGAGGACGCCCGCCACCACGAGGACGGTGCCGGCGACCAGCTTCCCGGGTTGGAGTTCATGACGCAGCACGGGTCACCTCCGCCTGTCCCATGCCGACCCGGAGGTCCAGGTCGATGGTGCCGGAGCTCTCGACACCCCCGGCGGGGGAGAGGGTGATCTCCTTGTGCCGTCCCGGCTGCACGTCCACGTCCTTCGGGTCGTCACCCGGCAACTGGAGGTCACCGACCCCCACCTCCACATCCAGCCGCACTGTCACGTCGTCGGGCACCAGCACCCTGACCTTGCCCATGCCGACCTCCGCCCGCGTCGTGATCGTCTGCTTCCCGGACACGTCCAGCCTGCCGAGGTCCAGGGTGCCGACGCCGGTGCCCAGGTCGTAGCGCTGGCGTACGTCCGCCACGGTGGCGGGCTGCCAGGTCGTGCGCACCCAGTGCGTGTCGACGCTCTTGGGCAGAGCCGCCGCGCCGGCCAGCAGACCGGCCGTGATGATCGCCAGGAAGATCGATCCCGCACCGGTCCGGCCCAGGAAGGCGCTGACGGCTATGCCCAGGCCGAGAACGGCGAGCGCACAGGACAGGCCCGTCTGCAGGCTGGTGCCGAGCGGATGTCCGTCCCAGGTGAGGCTGGTGCCCAGAGCTCCGGCGAGCAGGGCCAGGAGGAAGATCCAGCCGCCGATCCAGCGGGGGCCGCGAGGCCGGGGCGGCCGGGGGTGCTCGGCGGGTCTCTCCCCACGGGCGCGCGGCCGGATGCCGAGGCCGATGTTGACGGCCGCGGCGGCATCCAGGTCGCGGGTGTCGCGCGGGCCCCACAGGTAGCCCGTGCCGCCGATGTGGGTGCCGTCCTTGACGATCGCGTCGCGCCACCAGGAGGGGGTGGTGAGGAACACCGGCGGCGCCTGGGGCTCCGGCGGGGCGTCGGCGACGGCCTGGGCGGCCAGGGGATCGGGGCCGGGGGCGCCGCGCTGGCGCGACCAGTAGCCGGCACCCGCGAGGACGAGGGACAGGACGACGGCGAAGGTCAGCACCCCGCCGTTGTTCAGCATGGTCAGGAACACCCCGCAGCCGACCAGCGCGAACAGCACGGCCGCCAGGGCCTGGCCGTCGACGCGGCCGGTGAGCAGCTTGCGGACCTCGTTCTCCTCGTCGTCGTAGGGGACGAAGAGCCAGGCGAAGCCGTAGAAGATGAGACCGAGGCCGCCCGTGGCGGAGAGCACGGCGAGGGTGATGCGGAAGATCACCGGGTCCATGTCGCACTGCCGCCCGAGCCCGGCGCAGACGCCGGCCAAAGTCTTGTGACGGCGGTCGCGGCGGAACGCGTGGGGCGGCCCGGCCGGGACGGCTTCCTCGGCGGGGGCGGCCGTGCCGGGTGCTCCTTCCTGTCCTGCCGCGCCCGCGCGCCCGGGTACGGAGCCCGCGGCGGACGCGGCATCCCGCGGCCCTGCGCCCGGGGTGGGGCGCGGGCCGGAGCCGGGTCCCGGACCCGTCGCGGCGTGCTCGTGATCGGTCATGGGTCCATGGTGACGGGCGCGGCGCCCCGGCGGGAGTCGGAACGACCCTGGCAGGACCCTGATATCGGCCCTGAGAGGCGGCTCGGGAAGCGTTCGAGGGGCGGTCCGCGGAGATTAGGGGAGCCTCAGGGGCCGACCCTGATGCTCCCGCCTCCCGCACGTGTGACCATCAATGGCATGTCGGAAGCCGCAGCAGCGCCACTCGCCGAACCGCGGCCGCCGCGCAAGCTCTACCGCAGCAGTGACGGACGCTGGCTCGGGGGCGTGGCGCGAGGCCTCGCCGGGCATCTCGGGCTGCCCGTGATCTGGGTACGGCTCGTCTTCGTCGGCCTGTTCATGGCCGACGGCCTCGGCGCGCTGCTGTACGCCGCGTTCTGGTTCTTCGTCCCGCTCGGTGTCGGCGGGGTCGAGGCGCAGAAGCCGCCGTCGCCGGTGACCGCGGAGACATCGCCCGACGGCCGCCGCAGACGCGTCGCGCGCAGGCCCGACAAGGGCCAGATCGTGGCCCTGCTCCTCATGGTCGTGGTGGCCATGGTCTTCGTGGGCAACGTGAACCTCAGCGGTGGGGCCCGGGCCTACCTCTGGCCGACCGTGCTCGTCGGCGCGGGCGTCGCCCTGGTCTGGCGGCAGGCGGACAACGCCCGCCGGGCCCGCTGGGCCGAGGTCGGGCGCCGCCGGCGCACGGTCACGCTGCTGCGCTCGGTGGGCGGAGTGCTGCTGGTGACGGCCGGCGTCTCCGGCATCTTCGTCCTGCAGGGCTCCGCGGCACACCTCGGTTCCGTTCTGCAGGCGGCCCTCGCGGTCCTCGTCGGGATAACGCTGCTCGCCGGGCCGTATCTGGTGCGCATGACCCAGGACCTCTCCGAGGAACGCCTGATGCGTATCCGCGCCCAGGAGCGCGCGGAGGTCGCCGCCCATGTGCACGACTCGGTGCTGCACACCCTGACCCTGATACAGCGCAACGCGGAGAACGCCGCCGAGGTCCGCCGCCTGGCCCGGGCCCAGGAACGCGACCTGCGCACCTGGCTCTACAAGCCCGAAGGCACCGGCAAGGACGAGGCCGACGAGCCCACCACCCTCGCCGACGCCGTCCGGCGCAACGCGGCCGAGGTGGAGGACAAGCACGGCGTGCCCATCGAGGTCGTGGTCGTGGGTGACTGCCCGCTCGACGAGGGGATCGCCGCACAGATGCAGGCCGCGCGGGAAGCAATGGTGAACGCCGCCAAGTACGGTGGCGAGGGCGGCGCCGTGCAGGTCTTCGCCGAGGTCGAGGGGAAGACGGTCTTCGTGTCCGTCCGGGACCGCGGCCCCGGCTTCGACCTCGATTCGATACCCGCCGACCGGATGGGTGTCAGAGAATCGATCATCGGCCGCATGGAGCGCAACGGCGGCACGGCGCGGTTGCGCGCGGTGCCGGACGGCGGCACGGAGGTCGAGCTGGAGATGGAGAGGGCGGAGAAGACGTCATGAGCGACCCGACCGAGGCGAACGGTACGGCGGGATCGGCGGAGGCGGCGCAGCCCGCAGACGAGGGCGGCGGGCCGGGGCGTCATGTGCGCGTGGTCCTCGTCGACGACCACCGCATGTTCCGCACCGGCGTCCAGGCGGAGATCGGGCAGACCGCGCAGACCGGCGTCGAGGTCGTCGGTGAGGCCGCGGACGTCGACCAGGCCGTCACGGTCATCACCGCGACCCGCCCCGAGGTGGTCCTCCTCGACGTGCACCTGCCGGGCGGGGGCGGCGTCGAAGTGCTGCGCCGCTGCGCCCCGTTGATGGGCGACACCGAGCAGCCGGTCCGCTTCCTCGCGCTGTCCGTGTCGGACGCGGCGGAGGACGTCATCGGTGTGATCCGTGGTGGGGCCCGCGGCTACGTCACCAAGACGATCACCGGCACGGACCTGGTGAACTCGATCTTCCGAGTCCAGGAGGGCGACGCGGTGTTCTCCCCTCGGCTGGCCGGGTTCGTCCTGGACGCCTTCGCCTCCACGGACGCACCGCCGGTCGACGAGGACCTGGACCGCCTGACCCAGCGCGAGCGCGAGGTGCTGCGGCTCATCGCGCGGGGCTACGCGTACAAGGAGATCGCCAAACAGCTCTTCATCTCCGTGAAGACGGTCGAGTCCCACGTCTCGGCGGTCCTGCGCAAGCTCCAGCTCTCCAACCGGCACGAGCTGACCCGCTGGGCGACGGCGCGACGGCTGGTGTGAGGCAGGGCCGGACCGCGCGTCCGGCCCGCTCCCGCCCGCTCACACCACCGCCTGCCCGTGGGACACCACCCGCCTCCCCGTGGACACCACCCACGTGCCCGCTCACACCACCCGCGTCGCCCCCGCGAAAGGCATCTCGTCCAGTGGTGCGACGCGGACCGGCGCGGACGGGTTGGGGGCGTGGATCATCATGCCGTTGCCCACGTAGATGCCGACATGGCTGATGCCGGCGTAGAAGAAGACCAAGTCGCCGGGGAGGAGTTCGGAGCGGGAGACGCGGCGGCCGGCGGCGATCTGGGAGTACGTCGTACGGGGCAGTGAGACGCCCGCGGCGCGGTAGGCGGCCTGGACGAGGCCCGAGCAGTCGAAGGCGTCCGGGCCGGTGGCGCCCCAGACGTAGGGGCTGCCGAGCTTCTGGTGGGCGTAGGAGACGGCTGCGGCCGCACGGGAATTGGGCGCCTGGGACGAGGCGGAGCCGGGGCCCGCGAGAGTGTCCCGGACGCCCGCCGTGCGCGAGGCGCGGTCCTGCGATACGCCCAGCCGGGAACGTTCCTGCGCGTCGAGCCGGGACAGCAGCCGCCGTGCCGAGCCCAGCTTGCCGGTGATCGTCTTCTTGTGCCGTTTCAGCTCCGTCTGCCGTGACTTCAGGGAGGTCAGCTCGATGTGGGCGGCCCCGCGCAGCTGCTCGATCTCCCGGAGCTGCTTGCGCACGCTCGCGACGGCGGCGTTCTGCCGGTTGCCGGCCCGCTCGACGAACTCGGCGTTCTCGAGGTACCGGTCGGGATCGTCGGACAGGGCGAGCTGCACCGCCGGGTCGAGACCGCCGGCGCGGTACTGCGCGGCGGCGACCGAACCCAGGGCGTCTCGGGCGGAGTTGAGTCGCTCCTCCTTACGGGCCGCCTGGTCCTGGAGGTCCTTCAGCCGCTGCCCGGCCGCGTCGGCCTTCTCCTTCGCGCCGTTGTACTTCTCGGTGGCGGCCTCCGCCTGCTGGTACAGCCGGTCCACCTCGGCCTTGACCTGGCCGGGGGTGAGCTGGGGCTCGGCGTGTCCGGTCCCGTCGAAGCCCGTCGCCGTCGCCGCGCCTGCGAGGGCGATCGTGGCGGCCGTACGGGCCTTGCCGCCACCCATTGCGCGCTGTCGGGGCTTGCGGTGCTCTGCCACTCGGAGGCCACGTCCTTTCCTCGACCGCCGAGGGATGCGTGCGGCCGCAGGGGGAGCGGACGAGCGGCCTGCGCATCCGGCGGCGGCCCGCACAGGGGGAGCGGCCCGCCGCCGGACCTTTTCGGCGGTGGTGTCCGACTGCCGCCCCTGGCCCGGGCGGCGGTGGGGAGCCGGGCACCTGGGGGAGGACGCTAAACGTCGCCGTGGCGGGCCGGGGCCGGGTGTGCGGAAGTGTCGTGAGAGGACCGGCGGTGACCGTATGCGACCGTGACGCCGCCCCGACACCGTCTACTTCACTCAGCGTGATGACCGATGGGCCGAATCGTGAGCGAGTGACCGTGATCGGGTGCTATGCGGTGCATTTATGCACCCCTGGGCCGGTGTCGGGTGGCCTGGGAGCCCCTGATTAGGCTCCGGCCTCATGGACGTACTCATCCACCTCTTCGTCGGCCTCCACATCATCGGCATCGCCTCGCTCCTGGGCGGCTTCCTCACCCAGATGAAGGCGATGGGCGAGGGTGCCGCCCGCTTCACCCCCGCGATGCTGCACGGCGCGCTCACGATGCTGGTCACCGGTGTGGTCCTGGTCGGCCTCAACCAGGCCGACGACCAGACCGTGAACAACATCAAGATCGGCGTGAAGCTGGCCCTGCTGATCGTGATCCTCGGCCTGGTCTATGTGAAGCGGGACGACGAGAAGGTGGACAAGGGACTCTTCGGTCTGGTCGGTCTGCTGACCACGGCGAACATCTTCATCGCCGTGCTCTGGACCTGACCCGGGAGCGCCGGGCGCCGGCCCGGGCCGCGGCGAGAGCCCAGGCGGTGCACCCGAGCCAGGCGGCCACCGCGATCCACAGCAGCACCTTTCCGGCGACGTCGAGCCAGGGGACGTCGAGGGCGGCGGCGACCGCGAGGGTGGCCGCGGCCGTCACGACCGCGGCGAACACGGTCGCCCAGCGCCGCACGTCGTAGTGGTGCCGGGGCCAGAAGAGCTCGGCGAGGAGCAGGGCCACGCAGGCGATCAGCGCGAGCACGAGCAGCGCGACGGTCGTCGTGCGCAGAGTGTCGGCGTTCTCCTCGTTCCACAGGTACAGGCGCGAGCTGTCGGCGCCGAGGAGGCTCGCCCCGGCCAGTGCGGAGACGGCGAGGGCGCCGGCCGCCAGCCAGTGGTCCCCGTGCCCCTCCTCCACCTGCCGCGGCTGGAAGCGGAACAGGGCGAAACAGTAGAGCGCGAGCCCCAGCCAGAACAGCACCAGGGCCGCGTGGGCGAGCCAGGCCACCGCGTCGGCCGCGGCGAGCGTGGCGCCGAGCACGGCGAGCCCCTGGGTGGCCACGCAGCGCAGGAAGACCGTTCCGCGCCGCCCCTCGGCCTTCGCGGTGAGGAGCACGGCCCAGAGCACCATGGCGAGCGTGAGCAGTGCCTCGGCCAGGGGCTGCTGCCCGGCCGCGGAGAAGCCGGTGCCCAGGACCGTGGTCGCCGCCACGGTGGTGAGCGCGTCTGGTGTCGCCACCCGCCACTCGCGGTGCGTCCGCCGGGCGAGGCCCACGGCCGCCGCCAGCCAGGCCGCGCAGGCCAGGGCCAGGGCGATGCGGGAGGCGCCCGCGTACCCCGCCGAGTCGAAACCGACCGACACGATGCCGGTCGCCAGCGCATACGTCGCCCACCAGGCGGCAAACGGGGAGGGACCGGACATAGCGCCGATGCTAGAGAGCGGCGCACGCGTTACGAGAGGGGCACGCGCGCGTGCCCCTCAAAAACGTGACGCGACCTCTCGGCCCTCAGGCCTCACTCAGGCCGGGCGCACCACGCTGTGGATGGCCGATTCGCCGTCGTAGTAGATCGACTCCTCGCGCACGTACGTGCCCGGCTTCGGCGCGTGGATCATCATGCCGTTGCCGATGTAGATCCCGACGTGGGTGACGTCGTCGTAGAAGAAGACCAGGTCACCGGGCTGTGCCTGGGAGAGCGGGACCGTGGTGCCGGCGTTGACCTGGTCGTAGGTCGTGCGGGGCAGGGTGACGCCCGCGGCCTTCCAGGCGGCCTGGGTGAGGCCCGAGCAGTCGTAGGAGCCGGGTCCCACGGCGCCCCACACGTACGGCTTGCCGATCTGGGCGCGGGCGAAGGCCAGCGCCTTGTCGGCCTTGGTCGCGTACGAGGAGTCGGCCGGAGCCGTCGAGGAGGACGAGCCGGAGCCCGCCGACCCCGTCGATCCGGACGTGGACGACCCGCCGTCCTGCTGGGCGGCCTCCGCCTGCGCCTTCTGCTGCGCGGCCTGCTGCCGGGCCAGTTCGTCGGCCTTGCGGGCGGCCTCCGCCCGCTTCTCCCTCTCGATCGCCGCGAGCCGGGCCTTCTCCTCGGCGGTCAGCTTCGTCATCAGCTCGCGCGCGTCGGCGAGCTTGCGCTGGACGGTGGCCTTGGCCGTCTTCAGATCACCCTGCGACTCGGTGAGCGTCTCGAGGCTCTCGGTGGCCTCCTGGCGCTTCTTCATCGTCTCGGACTGCTGCGTGACGTAGTCGTCGACCGCGACCTTCTGACGGCCGGTCATCCGGTCCATCAGCTGGGTCTGGTCGAAGTAGTCCTGCGGGGTGTCCGCGAGCAGGAACGTCGCCGTGTCCGGGGCGGCGGCACCGGTGCGGTACTGGGCGGAGGCGAAGGAGCCCAGCTCCTCGCGCGCCTCGTTGAGCTTCTGGGTGCGCTGGGCGACGTCGTCGAGCAGGGTGTCGACGCGCTTGCGCTGCTTCGCGGTCTTCTCCTTGGCCGCGTTGTACTTGTCGGTCGCCGACTCGGCCTGGCGGTACAGGTCGTCGACCTTCTTCTCGACTTCCTCCAGGCTGGGCTTGTCGTCGGCCTCGGGGGCGGCGTTGGCCGACTGGGACAGCAGGGCCACGGAGGTGAGGGCCGCCGTTGCGAGGGCGGGGGTCCGTATGCCTGCCATGCGCGTACCCGTAGGACGCGACTTGCGGTGCGACGCCAAGGGAGGCGACTCCTTCCATGTTCCGCCTACCGGGTTAGCTGTCGGGTTCGGGCGGGTGGTTCGGAAGGTTTGCCCTACGGCCTTCTCCGCACAGGGAGTCGGGCCGATTCACCCCAGGTTCACGGTTGGGTCCCCGGCTCCGGCTGCCGCTGCGGCACACCGGACTCGGCGGAGGCCGCGCGGCCCGGCGACGTTCGCCGGTGGGGGTCATGCGGCCTGGTCGCACCGTAGCCAACTCGTGTGGCCCCTGTGAAGGTTGATGGGTGATATGCCCGATACATTTTCGTGACCTTATTCCTGAGCGTTGCCGAGAGTGAACGATCAAGGGGTATTGGGTGGGATAAGTCCATACATGCCGGGTCTGTAGCAGGGCGTGATCGCGCCGTCATGGAGGGCGACAACGCGCCGTCGGGCGGTCGGCGGGCCCGGGCGCCCGGCGATGTTCTCAGGGCGGCGGCGGGCTGTCAGTGGGGCGCCCTAGACTCGGAGAGCGATGAGCAGCCTCTTTGACGACAGCTTCCTGGCGAACCTCCAGGCCCAGCGGGGCCCCGCGGACGAGCCCCCGCCGCCACCCGAGGACGATCACGTTCCGGAGCCGATCCCGGACGATCTGTTCGGCGGGAAGTTCGACGTGCCCCCGGACCGATGGGGGTCCCCCCGCTCGAGCGGAGCCGAGAGTGGGGGAGGCTACTACCGGGACGGAGCCCCCCGCCCGGTGGTGGACACCGCCGCCCTCCTGGAGGGGCTGAACGACAACCAGCGCGCCGCCGTCGTCCACTCCGGCTCCCCGCTGCTCATCGTGGCCGGAGCCGGCTCGGGCAAGACCCGCGTGCTCACGCACCGCATCGCCCATCTGCTCGCCGAGCGGGACGTGCACCCGGGCCAGATCCTCGCGATCACCTTCACCAACAAGGCCGCCGGCGAGATGAAGGAACGCGTCGAGCAGCTCGTCGGCCCGCGCGCCAACGCCATGTGGGTCATGACCTTCCACAGCGCGTGCGTGCGCATCCTCAGGCGCGAGAGCAAGAAGCTCGGCTTCACCTCGTCCTTCTCGATCTACGACGCCGCCGACTCCAAGCGCCTGATGGCCCTGGTCTGCCGTGACCTGGACCTCGACCCCAAGCGCTTCCCGCCCAAGTCCTTCAGCGCCAAGATCAGCAATCTGAAGAACGAGCTGATCGACGAGGAGGACTTCGCCGCCCGGGCCACCGACGGCTTCGAGAAGACCCTCGCCCAGGCCTACGCCATGTACCAGTCGCGGCTGCGCGAGGCGAACGCCCTCGACTTCGACGACCTGATCATGACGACGGTCAACCTGCTGCGCGCCTTCCCGGACGTCGCCGAGCACTACCGCCGCCGCTTCCGGCACGTCCTCGTGGACGAGTACCAGGACACCAACCACGCGCAGTACGCCCTGGTCCGCGAGTTGGTCGGCACCCCCTCGGAGCACCCCGTCGACGTGCCGCCCGAGGCCGAGATCCCGCCCGCCGAGCTGTGCGTGGTGGGCGACGCCGACCAGTCGATCTACGCCTTCCGAGGCGCGACGATCCGCAACATCCTCCAGTTCGAGGAGGACTACCCGGACGCGACGACGATCCTGCTGGAGCAGAACTACCGCTCCACGCAGACGATCCTCAGCGCCGCCAACGCCGTCATCGAGCGCAATGAGTCCCGCCGCCCCAAGAACCTGTGGACCAACGCGGGCACCGGCGCCCGGATCACCGGCTACGTCGCCGACACCGAGCACGACGAGGCGCAGTTCGTCGCCGACGAGATAGACCGCCTGACCGACGCGGGCGAGGCCAAGGCCGGCGACGTCGCCGTCTTCTACCGCACCAACGCCCAGTCCCGTGTCTTCGAAGAGGTCTTCATCCGCGTCGGCCTGCCCTACAAGGTCGTCGGCGGCGTCCGCTTCTACGAGCGCAAGGAGGTCCGGGACGTCCTGGCCTACCTGCGCGTGCTGTCCAACCCCGAGGACTCGGTGCCACTGCGCCGGATCCTCAACGTCCCCAAGCGGGGCATCGGCGACCGCGCCGAGGCGATGATCGACGCCCTGTCCCAGCGGGAGAAGATCAGCTTCCCGCAGGCGCTCAAGCGCGTCGACGAGGCGTACGGCATGGCCGCGCGCTCCACCAACGCCGTCAAGCGGTTCAACACGCTGATGGAGGACCTCCGCACCATCGTCGAGTCCGGCGCCGGACCGGCCACGGTGCTGGAGGCCGTCCTGGAGCGCACCGGCTACCTCGCCGAACTGCAGGCCTCCACCGACCCGCAGGACGAGACCCGGATCGAGAACCTCCAGGAACTCGCCGCCGTCGCCATGGAGTTCGAGCAGGAGCGCGGCGAGGACGAGCAGGCCTCCCTGTCCGACTTCCTCGAACAGGTCGCGCTGGTCGCCGACTCCGACCAGATCCCCGACGAGGAGGACGGCGACGGCGTCATCACGCTGATGACGCTGCACACCGCCAAGGGCCTGGAGTTCCCGGTCGTCTTCCTGACCGGCATGGAGGACGGCGTCTTCCCGCACATGCGCGCCCTCGGCCAGGTCAAGGAGCTGGAGGAGGAGCGGCGCCTGGCCTACGTCGGCATCACGCGCGCGCGGGAGCGGCTGTACCTGACGCGGTCCACGCTGCGCAGCGCCTGGGGCCAGCCCTCGTACAACCCGCCCTCCCGCTTCCTGGAGGAGATCCCGCCGACCCACGTGGAGTGGAAGCGGACGGGTGCGACCACGCCCGCGTCCTCCGGGCCGGTCTCGGCGGTTGCGGCCTCGCTGTCGTCGTCCCGCTCGCGCTCGTCGGCGTCGGGTGCCTCCGGTTTCGCCACGCGCCGCACCTCCGAGAAACCGGTGGTGTCACTGGCGGTCGGCGACCGCGTCACGCACGACCAGTTCGGGCTCGGGACCGTCGTCGCGGTCAAGGGTACCGGCGGCAACGCCGAGGCGACGATCGACTTCGGGGACACCAAGCCGAAGCGGCTGCTGCTGCGGTATGCACCGGTGGAGAAGCTGTAGCGCCGTGAGGTGAACCGGTGGGCCCCTGCGCGCTCGACGCGGGCGGGGGCTGCCGGGGCGTTACTCGATGCGGGCGGGAGCGGGGGTTGGGGCTGGCGGGACGTTACGTCGGGTCGATGCCGTGGCTGCGCAGCCACGGGAGCGGGTCGATCGCCGAGCCGCCGCCGGGGCGCACCTCGAAGTGCAGGTGCGGGCCGGTGGAGTTGCCGGAGTTGCCGGAGCGCGCGATCGGATCGCCGGCCTTCACGGTCGTACCCGAGGGCACCGTGTAGGTGGAGAGGTGGCAGTACCACGTCTCCGTGCCGTCCTTCGCGGTCAGGATCAGCATGTTGCCGTACGCGCTGTTCCACTGGGTGCGTACGGTGCCGTCGGTCGCGGCCATGACGGTCGTGCCGTACGAGACGGGGAAGTCGATGCCGGTGTGCAGGGACATCCAGTTGATGCCGGACTGGCCGTAGTAGGCGCTGAGTCCGTGGCGCGCGACCGGCAGGGCGAACTTGGGGCGCAGGCGCTCCTTGCGGGCCGCCTCTTCCGCCGCCCGCTTCTTCTCGGCGGCCTGCTGGGCCTTGAGGTCGATGCGCTCCTGGGTGCGGCTGGCCCGGTCGGCGAAGTCGTCGGCGCCGGCGGAGAGGCTCTGCAGCTGCGTGTCCAGCTTGTTGTTGGCCGCGGCCGGTTTGACCGGCTGCGCCTCCGCCGCGGTCGTCTGCGCCTCGGCGGCACTGTCGTCGGAGAAAGTGCCGACGGAGGCGGCGGCGATCCCGGCGACACCCATCACGCACGCCGAGGGCACCGCGATGGTCATCAGCGCCGAGCGCTTGGGGGGCGTGCGGCGGCGGGAGCGGGAGCCGGCGCGCGAGGCCGCCCGCGAGGACGGGGCCGGGGTGACGTCCTCCTGGTCGTCCAGGAGCGGGGTGACGACGGGCAGTTCACCGGTGGAGGCCGGCTCGCCGCCGTCCGCGTCGGGGGCGTGATAGCCGGCTTCGGCGGTTTCGTCGTACGTGACCTGGTCGAACGTCGCGGTCTCGAGTTGGTCGAACGCCGTGGTCTCGTGCTGGTCGAAGGTTTCGGCAGGGTGCTCGTAGGCGTCGGGGGCCGGTGCGGCGGTGCCGTCGGAGTTCCACTGCGTCGCGTCGTAGGCGCCCGTGTCGAAGGTCTGCGTGCCCCACTCCCACTGCTGGGTGTGGTCGGCCGGGTTGCCGGACTGGTCGGGCTGGAGCCAGTCGCCTGTTTCCCACTGCCCGGTGGCGTCGGGAGACGGGGCCTGGGACGGGATGGCCGACATCAGCTGCTGCTCGGCCGTCCAGGAGGTCGTGTCGTAGACGCCGGTGTCGTAGGCGGCGTGGTGCTGGGCCGCGTACGCGTCGTAGTGCACGTTCTCGTGCGTGCCCGTGGGCCAGTGGCCGGTGTCGTACGTGCCCGAGTCGTGGCCGCTGCCCGGCATGTCGCCGAAGAGGGGATCGGTCGCGAAGCTCGCGGTGGCGTGCCCGGTGGCGTCGAAACCGGCGCCGTGGGTACCGGTTGCGGTGTCACCGGTGGCACCGGTGGCGTCAAATCCGGTGGCGGCGTAGTCGCCGTACGTGGTGAAGTCGCCGTACTGGGCTTCCTGGGTGTTGTACGACGCGTAGTGCGCGGAGGCGGCGTCGGAAGCCGGAGCCGGGGTCATGGTCCCCGACGGGTGACGGTCGTTCACCAACTTCTCTTTCGCCTCGACAACAGGGGCTGCCAGAGCAGTGCGGCGACTGTACCCGGCGGTACGCGGGCACGACAATCTTCGGCAGGTTTCGCGCGCGCAGGAAACGGGCATTCGGCCGTGTTTTGGCGGACGGCGGGCACGGGTTTGGCCCTGTGTTCGAAGTTTGTTCGAGGTTGATCGGTGTTGCGGCGTCGGGTGACCGCTGTATGACGAGTCTCAGGCGACAGTCAGATCGTCGGTGTGTTCGGCGTACGGTTCACCCGGGAGGGCCGTGTCGAGAACCTGCCGTACGCCGTTGGCGACCGCGGGGTGCACGGGCAGGGCGAGATGGCCGATGCCTGTCACGCGCACGTTCTGCGCCATCAGATCGGGATGGTCGATGCAGGCCGTCTCCGGCGGGTCCATCACATGGTCCAGATCGCTCCAGAAGCTGACGAAGTGCGTACGGCAGGCAGGGGCGGGCGCGGTGAGCTCCTCGAGCACCGATGAGCCGGGGCGCATCTGGCGCACGATGGGGTGCGCGTTCGCGAAGGGCACCACTCGGGTTCCCGAGTGCGGCGTGCCGAGCGTGACAAGGGTCCGCACATGCCTGTCGCCACCGAGGCGCTGCACGTAGTAACGCGCTATCAGGCCGCCCAGGCTGTGCCCGACGATGTCTATCTGCCTGGCCCCCGTGCGCTCACAGAGCTCCTCGACGCGCCGGCCGAGCAGTTCGGCGGCGGCGCGTATGTCGCAGGTCAGCGGCGAGTAGTTGAGGGACTCGATCTGCTGCCTGCCGTGCTGGGCGAGGCTGCGGCGCAGCAGGACGAAGACCGAGCGGTTGTCGATGAAGCCGTGCAGCAGGAGGACCGGTGGCTTGGCCTGTGTGGGCAGTTGGGCGGCGCCGTCCGCGGGCAGTGCGGGGACGGGGGCGCGCCGTTCCTGGGTGATGCCCGATGGATAGAGAAGGAGATGCCCGGCCAGGATCGCGATCTCCAGGGCGGTGGCCTTCAGGAGAGCCAGGGAGATTCCCGCCAGCCGGCCCGGCAGCAGGCGCTCGCAGAGCGGAAGAAAGGGCAGAGCAGCCCTGGTGACCTTCATGGCCGACCTCCTGTCGGCACGCGGCAGGACGGCTCCGCCCCCCGTGTGCCCTCGTGGAAAGCAGCTGCGTAGACGGCCGGCCATGACCGCGAGAGCGGCGTGAGCCGCGTGAGCTGCGGGGGCAGAGCACGGCGTGCGGCGTGTGTGACGCCGGTGGTGCGACGGGGGTCCCCGATCGGTGGGGTGACGAGGCTCCCCGCCGGTGCGCCGTGTCTGCCTTGCGTGCTGTGCGTGCGGTGCTTGCCCTGCGTGCCTTCGCCGAGGTGCCCTGCCGCCGCGGTGCGTGGATGACGCGGCGGGACGGCAGCCTCGATGCGGCTCCCCTTGCGCTTGTCCCATCGTGTGATTTCCCCCTCGGTATCCACCGCGAAACTGCCGGTTGCGGGATCCTGGAGATAACGTTCGTTCACTTGCCCGGACGGTCGGGGGCGGGATGTCCGTGCGGTGCGGCGTGTACGGCTTGCCCGATGTGTGCGGTACTTGTCGGTACGGATGTATGTAGTCGCTTCATGGAGGCAGTGATGGGTGTGGCAGCCGGTCCGATCCGCGTGGTGGTGGCCAAGCCGGGGCTCGACGGCCACGATCGCGGTGCCAAGGTGATCGCGCGGGCCCTGCGCGACGCCGGTATGGAGGTCATCTACACCGGCCTCCACCAGACTCCCGAGCAGATCGTCGACACGGCGATCCAGGAGGACGCCGACGCGATCGGGCTGTCCATCCTCTCCGGAGCGCACAACACGCTCTTCGCGGCGGTGATCGACCTGCTCAGGGAGCGGGACGCGGAGGACATCCTGGTCTTCGGCGGCGGGATCATCCCCGAGGCGGACATCCCTCTGCTCAAGGAGAAGGGCGTCGCGGAGATCTTCACGCCCGGTGCGACGACAGCGTCGATCGTGGACTGGGTCCGGACGAACGCCCGCCAGCCTGCGCAGGCGTAGGCCACCGGCGGTCCGGCTCGGACGTGCCCGTCCGGCCGGAGGCGACCCGGGCGGCCGGCTCGGCGGGAGTGCGGCAGTGGCTGCCCCCGGTGACCGTCCCGGTCGTCGGCATGCCCGGCGGCGATCGGTCGCGGGAGGGGATCCGTCGCCGCACACGGGGACAGGGGTCAGGCCGCTCCCAGCTCCTCGGCCATGGCCGCACGCAGACGCAGGGTCGTGACCAGGCGCTGGAAGGCCTCCGCCCAGTAGCCGCCGGCCCCCGGAGAGGCGTTCTCCGGATCGTCGGGTACGGCCAGCAGGGCGTCGAGCCGGGAGGCCTCGGACGGGTCCAGGCAGCGTTCGGCCAGTCCCATCACTCCGCTGAAACTCCATGGATAGCTCCCCGCGTCCCGAGCGATGTTGAGGGCGTCCACCACGGCCCGGCCGAGCGGCGGTCCCCAGGGCACCGCGCACACTCCGAGCAGCTGGAAGGCCTCGGACAGGCCGTGCGTGCCGATGAAGCCGGCCACCCATGCGGCCCGTTCGGCGGCGTCCAGCGTGCCGAGCAGCTTGGCGCGTTCGGCCAGGGAAACCGCACCCGGACCGCCCGCTTCCGGCGCCGACGGGTCGCCGAGCAGCGCGCGTGACCACTCGGCGTCCCGCTGGCGTACCGCCGCCCGGCACCACGCCGCGTGCAGTTCTCCCTGCCAGTCGTCCGCCACCGGCAGCGCCACGATCTCCCGGGGTGTGCGGCCGCCGAGCCGCCGCGACCAGGTCCCGAGCGGTGCCGCCTCCACCAACTGACCGAGCCACCAGGACCGTTCACCCCGTCCTGCGGGGGCCTTCGCCACGACGCCGTCGCGTTCCATCCCGGGGTCGCACTCGTGCGGCGCCTCGACGGCGATCGTCGGGGTGGCCTCCGTGGCTCCCACGGTTCCCATGGCTTCCATGGCTCCGGTGCCCGCGTTGCCCCCGGTGCCCGACGTGGTCGGCGAAGCCGGTGCGGTCCCTCCGGTCCCTCCGGGCCGCTCGTCCTCGTGGCCGCTTCGCAGAGGCCGCGGCGTGTGCATGTGGTCGATGGCCACACACGCCTCCGCTCTGGCCGCCATCCGGGCTGCGAGGGCCGAACCCGGCAGGGCCGACAGCAGTTCCGCCGCCGTCGCCCGGACGTTGCGGCTGCGGTCGGCCAGGGCCTGTTCCAGGAACGGCTCGTCGTCCGGGCCCAGGCCCGCGCGCAGCGAATCGAGGAACATCAGCCGGTCCTCGGCGCGTTCTGTCGCCCATGTCGTCGCGAGCAGGTCGCGTGCGGCGGCCGGTTCGCGGGAACGCAGGGCGGACAACAGGGCGACCCGTTCGGCGAACAGGCCCTCCTGCCAGAGCTGCTGGACCCCGTCGCCGTCCTCGGGGTGCGGCAGGGCCGTGCCGCCGCCCGGGGTCGCGCGCAGGGCGAACCGCCAGTCCGGGTTCAGCCGTGCCAGCCACAGGGCCCGGGGCCCCGCGAACTCCAGTGCCGCCGGACGCAGGTCGGTGCGTCCCCGGGCCGCGTCCAGCAACGCCGGAAGCAGCTGCGGAGGCGGTGCACAACCACGGGCGTTCGCCGCCGCGAGCCACTGGGGCAGCAGTTCCGTCAGGTCGGGCGCGGTGCCCCGCCGTCCGCCGCCGGACGGGCCGGGGCGGTCGGCCAGCAGCATGGCGAGCCTGCGGGCGGCTGCCGGCGGCAGTGCCGGGCGGGTGTCCGGCGGAGCCGGCTGTGGCCGCTCGGCCGCCCGCGCCGGGTACAGACCGGCCCGTCGTCGTACGGTCTCCACGGCCGCCGCGTCCAGCAGGGCCGTGGGTGCGGCTGGGCCGGGGGCGGTGCCCGGCGGGGTGCGCCGGTCCGTGCCGAGCAGCGCGGTGGTGACGAGCCCCTCCCAGGCGTTCGGGCCGGGCGCGTCCACAGGAGCGGAGGTCCTGGTCATGAGCTTCCTTTCCGTGGGGCGCCCGGTAGTTGAAGGCTCGCCCTTACCGGTTTTCCCGTGATGCCTGAAAGATGCGTGAGTCTGAGGGATGCGTGAGTCAGGGATGGGTGAGTCTGAGGGATGCGTGAGTCAGGGATGGGTGAGTCTGAGGGATGCGTGAGTCAGGGATGGGTGAGTCTGAGGGATGGGGTGACTGAGGGTTCGGTGAGGCGGGCCGAAGTGCCACGGGCCGAATCGCTGCTGTGGGCTCAGCACAGAGCGACCGCGTCACCCGGGCCCTCCGGCCAAGCCGTCAGCGGGGTGAAGCCCTGGTGGCCGCATTCACCGAAGACCCTGACCGGTGCGCCCCCCGAGAGGGCGACCAGCCGCCACAGGCCCGGCCGGGAACGCGCCGCCGGAGTGAGCGGCAACGCCGCGTCCTCGTCCGCGTCCGCCAGCTGCCACGACTCGCCGTCCGGGGCCGGAACGACCCGGTCCAGCGTCACCGGGACGGACTCCAGCCACGGGTCGTCACGCAGGGCGTGGCCGTACCGCGCCACCGCCTGGGACGTCGTCATCCCCGGCGGACGTATCGCCGAGGGCGAGGCGGGGGCGAACTGCTCGCCCAGGGCCACCCGCGGCTGCCCGGTGCCCGGGTACGCAACCACCTCGGCGTCCAGAGCCAGTCCCACCGGCAGCGTCTGCTCCGGGGCGCGACCCGCGGCGCCATAAGAGAGGAGCAGGACGGTGCGGTGCGAGTCGGTGCCGTGCAGCCAGATCCGGCGGGTCGTCAGGCGCGGGTCCGTCGTGTCGTACTGGGCGAGGACCAGCCAGCGGTCGCGCAGCGGCGGGCCGTCGGCGGAGGCCGGCAGGCCCACGCGGGAGCGGACCGTGGCGGCGAGGCCGGCCGGGAGCCGCTCGCGGCGCAGCCACCCCTGACCGAGGAGATGCAGCAGCGCGCACTCCTCCAGCAGCCGCACCGGCCAGCCCGGGCCGGTGGACGGGATCGCCCCCAACTCCCGCACCCGGCCTGCCAGGCCCTGGGCCTGGGCGTCGACCATGCGGGCCGCCGTCTCCTCCCACAGGCCGTACCCCGACTGCTCCGCGGTCGCCAGGCCGCCGCGCAGCAGGTCGGCCAGACGCTGCTCCAGCTCCACCGCGCCCGCCGTGACCCGTTCGGCCCGGCGCTCCGCCCGGCGCCGCGCCGCCTCCGGATCAGCCGGCCCGGACGACGCCCCGGAGCCGTCCGTGACCTTCTTCTCCTCCGCACGCCTGCGCCGCGCCGCCGTCCACTGTCCGGCCCACTCCGGCGCCTGCCCCCTCGGCACCACCGCGTCGTCGGCCGCCCAGAGCAACAGCAGCCCGAGCGCGTGCTTGCACGGGAACTTGCGGCTCGGGCACGTGCACTTGTACGCGGGCCCCGCGGCCTCCGCGATGTCGACGATCGTCTGATACGGCTTGCTCCCGCTGCCCTTGCGCAGCCCCCACACCGTCCCCTCGTCGGAACACCCCGCCTCGGACCACGGCCCCGCCGCGCCGAGTTTGCTTCCCGCTTTGCGTGATGCCGCGTCAGGTGCCAGTGCCAGCACCTGGTCCGCGGTCCAGCGCACCCCCTGCTGAGTCATGCCGACGACGTTAGATCCCGCCACTGACAATCGGGTCGGCGAGCGGCTCCGGCAGTGCGTTTTCGCAGGTCGGAACGCATTGTCAGTGGTGTGGTGCAACGTTGGTGCCAGATCCGAACCGGCCGAGCTGGAGGGGGACTTTGCCATGACTGTGTCCGTGGAGCCGACGTCCGTCGAAGCGGGGGAGACGGAATCGACCCAGGCGTTGCGACCGCACGCCGAGGACGCCTTCGCCGCGGAACTCGCCGCGCTGGCCGCCCAGGACGACCGTCCGCGCCCGGCCCGCTGGAAGCTGTCGCCGTGGGCGGTCGCGACGTACCTGCTCGGCGGGACGCTGCCGGACGGCACGGTGATCAGTCCCAAGTACGTCGGCCCGCGCCGCATCGTCGAGGTCGCCGTCACCACGCTCGCCACCGACCGCGCCCTGCTCCTGCTCGGCGTGCCGGGCACCGCGAAGACCTGGGTGTCCGAGCACCTGGCCGCGGCGGTCAGCGGCGACTCCACGCTGCTGGTGCAGGGCACCGCCGGCACCCCCGAGGAGGCCATCCGCTACGGCTGGAACTACGCGCAGCTGCTCGCCCACGGACCGAGCCGGAACGCCCTCGTGCCCAGCCCCGTCATGCGGGCCATGGCGGAGGGCATGACGGCCCGTGTCGAGGAGCTGACGCGTATCCCGGCCGACGTGCAGGACACGCTCATCACGATCCTGTCGGAGAAGACGCTGCCGATACCGGAGCTGGGCGAGGAGGTGCAGGCGGTCCGCGGCTTCAACCTGATCGCCACCGCCAACGACCGCGACCGCGGCGTCAACGACCTGTCCAGCGCCCTGCGCCGCCGCTTCAACACGGTGGTGCTGCCGCTGCCGGAGAGCCCCGAGGCGGAGGTCGACATCGTCTCGCGGCGCGTCGACCAGATCGGCCGCTCCCTCGACCTGCCGGCCGCGCCCGACGGGCTCGCCGAGATCCGCCGGGTCGTCACGGTCTTCCGTGAACTGCGCGACGGGGTCACGGCCGACGGCCGGACGAAGCTGAAGTCGCCCAGCGGCACGCTGTCCACGGCCGAGGCGATCTCCGTCGTCACCAGCGGCCTCGCCCTCGCCGCCCACTTCGGCGACGGCGTGCTGCGGCCGGGCGACATCGCCGCGGGCATCCTCGGCGCGGTGGTCCGGGACCCGGCGGCGGACCGGGTCATCTGGCAGGAGTACCTGGAGACGGTGGTCCGCGAGCGCGACGGCTGGAAGGACTTCTACCGGGCCTGCCGCGAGGTGAGCGTGTGAGCGACGCGGGACGGAGCAGGCCTGTCGGCACCCGGGCCACCCAGTACGCCGGGACGGCCTCGATCGCCGGGACCAGGGCGCCGTTGGGCGGGACGGCGGCCGCCGGCCGGTCCGGGACAGCCCGGTCCGGGACAGGACGTGCGGGACGGGACATGCGGGACGGTTCATGCGGGACGGGACGGGAGGTGGGATGAAGTGACCGGTGTGGAAGGGGCCGCGGGCCAGGGGGCCGGAGCGGGCCCGGTGCTGCTGGGGGTGCGGCACCACGGGCCGGGTTCCGCGCGGGCGGTGCGGGCGGCTCTGGAGCAGATCCGGCCTCGGATCGTGCTGATCGAGGGCCCGCCCGAGGCCGACGCGCTGATCCCGCTCGCCGCCGACGAGGAGATGCGGCCACCGGTCGCACTGCTCGCCCATGCCGTGGACGAGCCCGGCCGCTCGGCGTTCTGGCCGCTGGCCGGATTCTCCCCGGAGTGGGTCGCCATCCGCTGGGCCCTGGAACACGACGTCCCGGCCCGCTTCATCGACCTGCCTGCCACGCACACGCTGGCCTGGGGGAGGCCGGAGGACGAGGCGGGGGCCGAGCGCTCTCCGGACGCCGAGACGGCTGCGGACGGGGACACCGGTCCCGGCCCGGCCGACCCGCGGATCGACCCGATCGGAGTGCTCGCCCGAACCGCCGGCTACGACGACCCGGAGCGGTGGTGGGAAGACGTCGTGGAACACCGCGACGCAGAGGAGGGCGACGCCCTCGCGCCGTTCACCGCGCTCGAGGAGGCCATGAGCGCGCTGCGGGAGACCTACGGCAGCGGGGGACACGACCGCGACCCCGTGCGGGAGGCGTACATGCGGCTCCAGGTGCGGGCGGCGCAGCGGGAGTTCGAGGACGGCGTCGCCGTGGTCTGCGGGGCCTGGCACGTGCCCGCACTGCGGCAGAAGACCACCGTCACCGCCGACAGGGCACTGCTGAAGGGGCTGCCCAAGATCAAGGCGGACATGACCTGGGTGCCGTGGACCCACCGTCGGCTGTCCCGGGCTAGCGGGTACGGGGCCGGTATCGACTCCCCGGGCTGGTACGGGCACTTGTTCAGCGCTCCGGACCGGCCGGTGGAACGGTGGCTGACCAAGGTGGCGGGGCTGCTGCGCGCCGAGGACCGGATCGTCTCCTCCGCGCACGTCATCGAGGCGGTGCGGCTGGCCGAGACGCTCGCCGCGATGCGCGGCCGTCCGCTGCCCGGCCTGAGCGAGACGACCGACGCGGTGCGGGCGGTGATGTGCGAGGGCTCCGACGTGCCGCTGGAGCTGGTGCGGGACCGGCTGGTCGTGGGGGACGTGCTGGGCGAGGTGCCCTCGTCGGCGCCGGCGGTGCCGTTGCAGCGGGACCTCACCCGGCTGCAACGCCGGCTGCGGCTGAAGCCGGAGGCGCTGGAGCGGGAGGTGGAGCTCGACCTGCGCAAGGACAACGACGCCGCCCGCAGCAGACTGCTGCACCGGCTGCGGCTGCTCGGCATCGCATGGGGCGAACCGGCCGCCTCACGCGGCAGCACCGGCACGTTCCGTGAGACATGGCGGCTGCGCTGGGAACCCGAGCTGTCCGTGCGGATCGCCGAGGCGGGGGTATGGGGGACGACCGTCCTGTCCGCCGCGACCGCCAAGGCCGAAGCGGACGCCGTCACCGCGCAGGGCCTCGCCGACGTCACCACGCTCGCCGAGCACTGCCTCCTGGCCGAACTGCCCGACGCGCTGCCGACGGTGATGCGGGTCCTCGCCGACCGGGCGGCCCTCGACACCGACGTCGGCCATCTCGCCCAGGCACTCCCGGCCCTGGTCCGCTCCCTGCGCTACGGCGACGTGCGCGGCACCGACACCGCTGCTCTGGCGGAAGTCGCCGCTGGACTGGCCGAGCGGGTCTTCGTCGGCCTGCCCCCGGCCTGCGCCGCGCTCGACGGGGACGCCGCCGAGGAGATGAGGCGCCATGTGGACGCGGTGCACGGAGCCGTGGGCCTTCTGGGCGACGCCCCCGCCGCGGGACACCGCCGCCTGAGAAACCGGTGGCAGTCGGTGCTGCGCGTGCTGTCCGGGCGGGACAGCGTGCCCGGGGCCATCCGGGGGCGGGCCGTGCGGCTCCTGCTGGACGACGGGGAGCTGGCCCAGGACGAGGCGGCACTGCTGATGGGACTCGTCCTGTCGCCGGGCACACCGCCGCCGGACGCGGCCGCGTGGATCGAGGGCTTCGTCGGAGGGGGCTCGGGGGGCGGGATGCTCCTGGTCCACGACGAGCGGCTGCTCGGCCTTGTCGACGCGTGGCTGACCGGGGTGCCGGCCGAGGCCTTCACGGACGTACTGCCCCTGCTGCGGCGGACGTTCTCGGCGTACGAGCCCGGAGTACGCCGGACCCTCGGAGAACTGGTCCGACGCGGACCGGGAGCCGGGGCCGGTGTGACAGCCGCCGGCTCCGGCATACCCGGGTTCGCGGCCGACCCCGACACGGCGCGCGCGGACGCCGTACTGCCGGTCGTGCGGCTGCTGCTCGGGCTGGACGAAGTGGACGAGAACACCGACAACCATCTGGCGGGGGTGACGGGATGACGACCGAGGCTCTGAGAGAGCGGAGTACGACACCGGAAACGGGAGGCACCGAGGCGGGCGGGTTCCGGGCCGAAAGGCGGCCGTCGACGACCGTGCCGGTGATCCCGCTGTGGGAACGGCCCCACCAGGGAGGACGGGGATGACGCCCGGGACGACGGACCCGGCGCAGGAGCGGCTGCGGCGGTGGCGGCTCGTGCTCGGCGGTGAAGCGGCGGACGGTACGGGCTGCGTGCTGTCGGGGCAGGACGCCGCGATGGACGGGGCGCTCACCGCGCTCTACGGCAGGAAGGACGGCAGGTCACAGGGGGGCAGGGACCGTTCGGCGGGGCTCGGGGCGTCGGCGCCGTCCGTGGCGCGCTGGCTCGGGGACATCCGGACCTACTTCCCCTCCTCCGTCGTGCAGGTCATGCAGCGCGACGCCATCGACCGGCTCGGTCTCGCCACGCTGCTGCTGGAGCCGGAGATGCTGGAGGCGGTGGAGGCCGACGTGCACCTCGTCGGCACGCTGCTGTCCCTCAACAAGGCGATGCCCGACACGACGAAGGAGACGGCCCGGGCCGTCGTGCGCAAGGTCGTCGAGGACCTGGAGAAGCGGCTCGCCACCCGTACCCGGGCCACCGTCACGGGCGCCCTCGACCGCAGCGCCCGGATCAACCGGCCCCGGCACCACGACATCGACTGGAACCGCACCATCGCGGCCAACCTCAAGCACTACCTGCCCGAACACCGGACGATCGTGCCGGAGCGGCTCATCGGATTCGGGCGGGCGACCCGGTCCACGAAGAAGGAGGTCATCCTCTGTATCGACCAGTCGGGATCCATGGCGGCATCCGTTGTGTACGCATCGGTGTTCGGGGCGGTGCTCGCCTCGATGCGGACGATCTCCACGCGACTCGTCGTCTTCGACACGGCGGTCGTGGACCTCACGGACCAGCTGGACGACCCGGTCGACGTGCTGTTCGGCACGCAGCTCGGCGGTGGCACGGACATCAACCGTGCGCTCGCGTACTGCCAGTCGCAGATCACGCGGCCCGCGGAGACGGTGGTCGTGCTGATCAGCGACCTCTACGAAGGCGGCATCCGCAACGAGATGCTCAAGCGGGTCTCCGCGATGAAGGCGTCGGGCGTGCAGTTCGTGACGCTGCTGGCCCTCTCGGACGAGGGGGCGCCGGCCTACGACCGGGAGCACGCGGCCGCGCTCGCGGCGCTGGGGGCACCGGCGTTCGCGTGCACGCCCGATCTGTTTCCGGAGGTCATGGCGGCGGCGATCGAGAAGCGGCCGTTGCCGATACCGGATGCGGCGTAGCGGGCTCTGTGTGAAGTACCCCGCGTGAGGGTGCAGATGACGATGTGTCGATGGGTCGTCGTCCGACTTGGAGTAGCAAAAGGGACATGACGGCCCATCGGTCAGTAAGGGCTTGCGCAACCTCCGCACTCCCGTGCGAGGATCGGCGCCTGCTCGGCCGTGCGGGGTGCCGGCCGGGCGGTACCGCTTCCGTCGCACGGGAGGAAGCCTCCCCTCTTGAGCTGGTCAGCAGCCCTGCCCGGAGCCGCGTTGCGCACGCTGCGCACGGCGGCGGGGCGGCGTGCGCTCCAAGTGGCGCTGCTGGTGGGCGGGTTGCTGCTCATCGGACTGCTGTGGGGGGAGCAGGCCCATGCGGAGAACGGTGTGAACGGTGTGGGGGTGCGGCCGGAGGGGCGAGCCGGTGAGGCGGGGCGAGTTGCGCGCCAGGGGCCGGTGGACGCGAAGGTGAAGGTGTCGCTGTCGCCGTCATCGTCGTCATCGCCGTCGTCGTCCTCGCGGTCGCATCGGCGGGAGCGGCCGTCGCACGTGGAGCGTCCGGAGCCGCCCGGGCCGGTGTCGCACCAGATGGTGCCGGACCTCCCGGCGCTTCCGGGCCTCCTGGCGGTTTCAGACCCCCCGGTCCCGATCGGGTCGCCGGGGCTGCCGGACGCACGGGCGCTGTCCACCCTGCCGGGGCTGCCGGACGCACCGGCGCTGCCCGCCCTGCCCGGGCTACCCGACTCACCCGCGCTGCCCGACCTGCCGCCACTCCCCGGGGACCCCGACATCGAGCTCCCTGGAGCACCCGCTCCACCCGCTCCACCCGCTCCGCCGGCCCCACCAACCCCTGTCACGGCGGCCCCCCAACCGGGCGGGGCATCGGTGCCGGACTCGGCGACCGTGCCCGCGGTTGAAGCCGGCTCCTCGCGGCAGGACCGGAAACCGGACACCCCGGTCGCCGGCCACGAGTCCCACGCCGCTCACGCCGCCCCCGCAGGCCCGAAACCCCACGGCCTCCGCGCCACCCACCTCAGACCTGCCCGCCACGTGGGCCACTCAGATCACCTCGGCCGCCCCAGTCGCCTGAGCCACCCCGGTCACCCGGGATCCTCGCCGCACGCGGGACGTGCCCCGGCCGCCGGTCACTCGTCCGGCGGTCGTCCCGACGGCGTGCTCGGCAACCGGTCCATGGCCGACAGCGGCTCGGCGCGGCACGGCGAGGCTCACGCCGTCACCCCGAGCCCCTGGGCGCCGCTCGCGCTCGGGTCCGCTGCCGGTGTCGGCGCCTCCCCGGCCGCTACCGGGTGCGGTCACCGGGACATCCCCCTCTTCCCCGGCTAGCACGGACGGCCGTCGAGGTCTCCCGCCACGGCCCCGGCCCCGGGCGGAGAGCTCCTCCGGCCGACCGACCCCGCCCGGGGTGCCCCACGGCACCCCTCCCGCTCCCAGTGCTTCACGAGGCGTCACGCCCGGACGGCCGAAAGCCGTCGGCAGTCCGGGCCTAAAACCTCGTGGATGGGTCGAGTGGTTCCCATAGGGGTGGGGACCACGTGACCCGCGGCCCCGAAGAACAGGCCCTGAAGAGGGCCTTCAGACTCCTTCGGGGGCGTCAGGCGGGCCTCACCGGGCCAACCCCAGCCCGGTGAGGCCCCTCACCTCCGGCACGCCGTGTCAGAGAGCGCGGCATCATGTGACAGGTATCACCGCTCAGGTGTGACCCTCGATTTAGAGGCCTCCCGCAAGCAGCGATAACCTGCGAGACGGACATGCCGCGCGCTCGGACACCGTGTGCGCCTCCCTTGTGACAGACAGCGGACGTCACGTTGCCCTCGCGGCACGCCCACGCAGACAACGAACCGCGAGATCACTGATAGGGACGGAAGCGCGTGGACCTGTTCGAGTACCAGGCGAGGGACCTCTTCGCCAAGCACGATGTACCGGTGCTGGCCGGTGAAGTCATCGACACGCCTGAGGCGGCCCGCGCAGCCACCGAGCGCCTCGGTGGCAAGTCCGTCGTCAAGGCCCAGGTGAAGGTCGGCGGCCGCGGCAAGGCCGGCGGCGTGAAGCTCGCCGGCACCCCCGACGAGGCGGTCGAGCACGCGACCAACATCCTCGGCATGGACATCAAGGGCCACACGGTCCACAAGGTGATGATCGCCGAGACGGCCCCGGAGATCGTGGAGGAGTACTACGTCTCCTTCCTCCTGGACCGTGCCAACCGCACCTTCCTCTCCATCGCGTCCGTCGAGGGCGGCATGGAGATCGAGGAGGTGGCGGCCACCCGCCCCGAGGCCGTCGCCAAGACGCCGATCGACGCCAACGAGGGCGTGACCGAGGAGAAGGCCCGCGAGATCGTCGCGGCCGCCAAGTTCCCGGCCGAGGTCGCCGACAAGGTCGTGAACGTCCTGGTCAAGCTGTGGGACACCTTCATCAAGGAGGACGCCCTCCTGGTCGAGGTCAACCCGCTGGCCAAGGTCGCCTCCGGTGACGTCATCGCCCTGGACGGCAAGGTGTCCCTGGACGAGAACGCCGAGTTCCGCCAGCCGGAGCACGAGGCCCTCCAGGACAAGGCCGCGGCCAACCCGCTCGAGGCCGCCGCCAAGGAGAAGAACCTCAACTACGTCAAGCTCGACGGCGAGGTCGGCATCATCGGCAACGGCGCGGGTCTCGTCATGAGCACCCTGGACGTCGTCGCGTACGCCGGTGAGGCGCACGGTGGCGTCAAGCCCGCCAACTTCCTCGACATCGGTGGTGGCGCCTCCGCCGCCGTCATGGCGAACGGCCTGGAGATCATCCTCGGCGACCCGGACGTCAAGTCCGTCTTCGTCAACGTCTTCGGTGGCATCACCGCCTGTGACGAGGTCGCCAACGGCATCGTCCAGGCGCTGCAGCTGCTCGCCGACAAGGGCGAGGAAGTCACCAAGCCCCTCGTCGTCCGTCTGGACGGCAACAACGCCGAGCTGGGTCGCAAGATCCTCTCCGACGCCAACCACCCGCTGGTCCAGCGCGTGGACACCATGGACGGCGCGGCCGACAAGGCCGCCGAGCTCGCGGCTGCGAAGTAAGGGACGAGGGACTAAACAGCCATGGCTATCTTCCTCAACAAGGACAGCAAGGTCATCGTCCAGGGCATGACCGGTGCCACGGGCATGAAGCACACCAAGCTCATGCTGGCCGACGGCACGAACATCGTCGGTGGCGTGAACCCCCGCAAGGCGGGCACGTCCGTCGACATCGACGGCAACGACATCCCGGTCTTCGGCACGGTCGCCGAGGCGATCGAGAAGACGGGCGCCAACGTGTCCGTCCTCTTCGTCCCGCCGGCCTTCGCCAAGGCGGCCGTCGTCGAGGCCATCGACGCCGAGATCCCCCTCGCGGTCGTCATCACCGAGGGCATCGCCGTCCACGACTCGGCCGCGTTCTACGCGTACGCCGTGTCCAAGGGCAACAAGACCCGGATCATCGGCCCGAACTGCCCCGGTCTCATCACGCCGGGCCAGTCCAACGCCGGCATCATCCCGGGCGACATCACCAAGCCGGGCCGCATCGGCCTGGTCTCGAAGTCCGGCACGCTGACGTACCAGATGATGTACGAGCTGCGGGACATCGGCTTCTCCTCCGCCGTCGGCATCGGTGGCGACCCGGTCATCGGCACCACGCACATCGACGCGCTCGCCGCGTTCGAGGCCGACCCCGACACCGACCTGATCGTGATGATCGGTGAGATCGGCGGCGACGCCGAGGAGCGGGCCGCGGCCTTCATCAAGGAGAACGTGAAGAAGCCGGTCGTCGGCTACGTCGCGGGCTTCACCGCGCCCGAGGGCAAGACCATGGGCCACGCCGGCGCCATCGTCTCCGGCTCCTCCGGCACGGCCGCCGCGAAGAAGGAGGCCCTCGAGGCCGCCGGCGTCAAGGTCGGCAAGACCCCGACCGAGACGGCCAAGCTGGCGCGCGCCATTCTCGGCAGCTGAGGACAGCCCCCGGGCTGAACGACGCCGTAGCGCACTGGTGGGCCCGCTCCCTGAGGGGAGCGGGCCCACCGCCGTGTCTGTGCCCCACCGCCACATCCGTGCACCAACCGCCGTGTCGACGCCTCCGCCGCGATATCCGTGCCCCGACCGCCGTCACCGCCCTCACCGCCGTCACCGCCCTCACCGCCCCCGTCCCGGCCGTCACCGCCGTCCCGGCCGTCACCACCGTCCTGGCTGTCACCGCCGTCCCGGCCGTCACCGCCGTCGCGGCCCGTCACCGCCGTCACCGCCGTCACGGCCGTCACCACGGCTGCGGGAGCAATCTGTCCGGTCCCCCCTGCTGTTCCTCGCGCAGCTTGGCGCGCAGTTTCCGCTCCTTCTCGGACAGGGGACCGGGCGCGACGGGCGGTGGTACGCCCTGGACCGTCTCTCCCGGTGGTACCGGCGGCTCGTAGTGGGTGGGGGCCGTGCGGACCGTGAGGGCCGTCGTGCCGATCAGGGCGACCGTGAAGGCGATGGCGGCCCGGGTCCAGAAGGTGGCCCTGCGTTCCCCGCCCCTGCGCACGACCGGCGGTTTGGCGGCCCGCAGTCGCTCGGTGGAGGCCAGTTCGACCAGCCGCCAGTGCAGCGTCTCCGGGTCCGCGAGCTCCGGCAGCCGCTCGGCCAGCGCCTCGCGCGCGTGCACCAGCCGGTTCGCGGCCGCACGGGTGCTGGCCTCCGTCTCCGCCGCCGTCTCCGGCAGGCCGAGTCCGACCCCGTCGTAGAGCACCAGCGTGCGACGGTAGGACGGCGGGAGCTTCAGCAGGGCGCCCATCAGCGCCCGGTCGAAGGCGTCGGACGGCGGCGGTTCGGGGAGCCGGAACCGCGGCCGGAGCCGGTGCCACGGGGAGAGCGCGCACTCGTACGCCATCGCGCGCACCCAGCCCGCCGGGTCGCGGTCGCGGGCCACCTCGGGCCAGCGCTGCCAGGCGATCTGGAAGGCCCGCTCCACCGACACTCTGGCCAGTCCGCGCCGGCCGGTCAGCAGATAGGTCTGCCGGACGAGCGCGGGGGCGCAGAAGACGTACAGCGCGTCGAAGGCCTGATCGGGCGTCAGCGCGGTGACGGCCTCGTCCGGCCGACGCGGCGGCGTCGTACGCGGACGCTCGGCGAGGATGACGCGATGTCCGTGCGGGACGGGGGTGTGGCTCCTGTCGGGGACGGTGACGGGGCCTCGGCCGCGGTCCTTCGCGGCGGGCCGTTTCCGGCCGGTGGCCGCGGCCTTGCGCCGGGCCCGTGCGGACCGTCGCGCGGACGCGGCCCCGGATGACGGTTCCGGGTCGCCGGAGTCGACGGCGCCCTCCTGTGGAGGTGTCATCTCCACCTCGCCGCCCAGTGAGTGGAGCAGCTGCGCGTACTTCTCCCCTTTGCGGCCGCGTGGGGTGGAGCGGCCGGTCTCCCACCCGCGCACCGTCTCGCTGGTCACGCCCACCCGGGAGGCCAGCTGAGCCCGCGTCAGCGAGGCGGCTTCGCGCAGGCGTCGGCGTTCCTTGGGCGGTGGGAGCGGGAGGGCAGGGCTCTGCGTCACAGGGCTCGCCTCCGTCCAGAAAAGTACATAAGCGTATTTTTAGCGACACAGCGAAGGTTCGCCTGTTACGCCGGTAAAGCGCGTGTCGTTGGGAGCATGGCGGTCGTGATCGAGATGACCGCTCGCCGACGTTCGCTGTCACCCCTGCTCACTCGAATGCGCGACCGTTCACCCGGACTGGGCGACGGCTTCATGGGGGGCGCGCTCGCAGCGGGCCTCGGGCTCGCGTCGTTCGCCGTGCTCGTGACGCTGCTGTGGATCAGCTCGCCCTATCCGGACAGCGGGCCCGGTGGCGCGATGCATGTGGCGGCTGCGCTGTGGCTGCTGGCCCATGGTGCCGAGTTGGTCCGCACCGACACGCTCTCCGGCGTCCCCGCTCCCCTCGGCCTGCCGCCCATGCTGCTGCTCGCACTGCCGGTGTGGCTGCTGCACCGGGCGGCGCGGGACGCGACGGACGGCGGGGGAGGGAACGAGGACGACGACGTCGAGGAGGACGCCGAGGGGGTCGCGAATCCGCCCCTGGTCTCCGCCGGCACCGCGTGGGCGGGCGTGGTCCTCGGCTACCTGGCCGTCGCCGTGCCCGCCGCTCTCTATGCCGCGGGCGGTGTGCTGCGGCCGTCGTGGGCGTGGACGGGGGTGTGCGTTCCGCTGGTCGCCGTCGTGGCGGCGGGGGCGGGCGTGTGGTCGGCGTACGGCCGTCCCGGCCGGCCGCTGCGCCGGCTGCTGGGCGTGCTGCCGTCGGGAGCGCACCCGCTGGTGCTCGGTCCGGGCAGGCGCCCGGGCATCGCCGCCCGGGCCGCTGCGGCCGGGGCGGCGGTGCTCCTCGGGGGTGGTGCGCTGCTGGTGGTGGTGTCGCTGGTGGGGCACGGTGCGACGACCCAGGCGGGGTTGCTCCGGCTGACCGAGGGGTGGTCGGGGCGGTTTGCCGTACTGCTGCTGTGCGTGGCCCTCGTCCCGAACGCGGCGGTGTGGGGCGCCGCCTATGCCCTCGGCCCCGGCTTCGCCCTCGGCGTGGGCCATGCGGTCGGCCCGCTGTCCTCGGCACCGGCCCCCTTCCTGCCGCCGTTTCCGCTGCTGGCGGCGGTGCCGGAGGCCGGGGAGGGGACGCCGGTGCACTGGGCGGCCGGGGCGGTGCCGTTGGTCGCCGGGGTGGTCGTGGGCTGGACGGTGGCGAAGGGGGCGGCATCCGGGGAGCGCGGCGGGACACGACCGGGTGGTACGCGGGCCGTGCCATGGTCGGTCGGCCGCACCGCCCGTGCCGCCGCACTGGCGTCGGTCCTGTGCGCGGCCGTGCTCGCGGTACTGGCCGCGCTGTCGGGCGGCCCGCTCGGTTCCGCCGTTCTTTCCCGCTTCGGCCCGGTGTGGTGGCAGGTCGCCACCGCGACGCTGGCCTGGCTGGGCCTGCTGTCGATCCCCACGGCGGTGGGAGCCCGGGCCTGGCGGTGCCGGACGCCCGGGTCGGAGGAGTCGAAGATCGGCGAACAGCGGAAGAAGGCGGGCGAAGGCGCCCGAGAGCAGCGGCGCACCCGGACGGGAGGCGGCCCCGGCTCGTTCACGCGCACCGGAGTAGCGGGGGTCGCGGGGGTGGCCGGGGGCCCGGAAGCCGCAGAGGGCGCCCGGGGAACGAGCCGGACCTGGGATGCAGAAGACCGCGATGGCGCCCCGGTGACCGACGGAACCTCGGCGCCGCACGCCTCGGACCCCACCCCGGACGGGCTTCACGCCCCCTACACGCCTTACGAGTACGACGCTCTGTACGGCCTGCGTGACGCGGACCGCGCCCCGAACCGCGACCGTGACCTGAACCGCGACAGCGACCCGAACCGCGACCGCGGGACGAACCGCGACCGGAGCCGAGACCCGAACCGCGACCGGAACCGCGGGACGGACCGCGAGAAGGACTTCGATCTCTACGACTTCCTGCCGTACGACCCGGGCCCGGACCGGTACGGAACCCCGGGTACGCCCGACCGGTCCTCCCCGCCGGAAAACGGCTGAAGCGTCAGCCGTTCGTCCCCAGGAACCCCCGGAGCTCCTCCGGCAGAAGCTTGGAGCAGGACTGCTTCGCCTCGTTCGTGAGGGCGTCGTTGGTGCACGTGTAGTAGTCGCGGTAGACCAGCTGTGCCGTGAAGGACGCGGCGACCAGGGCGATCGCCAGGGACGCCGTCACCAGGCCGCTCACCGCCGCCGTCGTCTGGGGGCGGCCGCCGCCCTGCTGCTCGGGTGCGGGGGAGTCCGGGTCGGCCTTGCGGGGCCCCGCGCGCAGGGAGCTGATGGCCCAGTAGAGGGCGAGCGCGCCGAGCAGCAGCGCCACGTACGGCCAGCTGAAGAGGGCGAAGAAGAAGGCCCACATGCCTGACAGCAGGGCGTAGCGCGCCCGGCGCTGCGCGGGATCCGTCGGATCCCAGCGCGTGTTCGGGCCACCGCTCTGGGGGCCGCCGCCCTGGCCCTCGGACCCGCTGCGGGGACGCTCACCGAAACCGCCGGGGGAGCGGCCGGGCTGCTGGTCGCTCCACTGGCTGCCCCAGGGGGCGCGGTCACGCCCGCCACCGTCCTGGGCGTCCGGGGAGTCCTCTCCCGACGGGCGTCGCGGCTGCCAGGGCCGGTCAGGCGTGCCCTCGGGCGGCGGGGCGAAGGGGTTGTCCTCCTGGGACCCGCGGCCCCGCCTCTCCCCGCCGTCGCCGCCCGAAGGTGCGTCGGGCGGTGAGCTGGGGCGCTCCCGCAGCAGCACGGCGCCGCGCTCCCCTCCCTGCGGCGACAGCTGGGGGAACGTGAGGAGTCGCAGGCTGCGGTCCGGCATCAAGTGAGCGTCTTCCCGTTGGTGAGGAGGAATGAGTGGACAGGACGGAACGGCGTCGGACCCGGGTCCGTCACCTCCTGAACGCACCACGTCCGGACGTCGTTCCCGAACCGGCTCCGTCCAGACGCTACCTCCCGGCCCAGCCCCCGTCCCGTGGGGGCCGTCCGGTGTGCCGGTATCGTTGCTGACGGTCGGCCGGTTCGTAGGCTTCCCCGTATCCGGGGACGCAACGCATTCGTATGAATGCACAAAGCATCGCGTGCCGGTCACCCTGGACAGACGCTCCCCCGAGAAAGGCCTCCACCGTGGCCGCCAAGCCCGTGGCCCCGCGCGCCAAGCGCCTCGTCGTGCTGGTCTCCGGATCAGGCACCAACCTGCAGGCGCTGCTCGACGAGATCGCCGCCGTCGGCGCGCAGGCGTACGGGGCCGAGGTCGTGGCCGTCGGCGCGGACCGCGAGGGCATCGAGGGGCTGGCGCGTGCCGAGCGCGCGGGGCTGCCCACCTTCGTGTGCAAGGTCAAGGACCACGGCAGCCGGGAGGAGTGGGACGCCGCCCTCGCCGAGGCCGTCGCCGCGTACGAGCCCGACCTCGTCGTCTCCGCCGGGTTCATGAAGATCGTCGGCAAGGAGTTCCTCGCACGGTTCGGCGGGCGGTTCGTCAACACGCACCCCGCCCTGCTGCCCAGTTTCCCGGGAGCCCACGGCGTGCGGGACGCGCTCGCGTACGGCGCCAGGGTCACCGGCTGCACCGTCCACTTCGTCGACGACGGCGTCGACACCGGGCCGATCATCGCGCAGGGCGTGGTGGAGATCCGGGACGAGGACGACGAAGGCGCTCTGCACGAGCGCATCAAGGAAGTCGAGCGAAGGCTGCTCGTCGAGGTCGTGGGGCGCCTCGCCCGCAACGGCTATCGCATTGAGGGACGAAAGGTAGTTATCCAGTGACCGCCGAGAGCAACAAGCGGCCCCTTCGCCGGGCGCTCGTCAGCGTCTACGACAAGACCGGGCTCGAGGACCTCGCGCGCGGACTCCACGAGGCCGGGGTCGAGCTCGTCTCCACCGGCTCCACCGCCGCGAAGATCGCCGCTGCCGGCGTCCCCGTCACCAAGGTCGAGGAGCTCACCGGCTTCCCCGAGTGCCTGGACGGCCGGGTCAAGACGCTGCACCCGCGCGTGCACGCGGGCATCCTCGCCGACCTGCGCCTGGACAGCCACCGCGAGCAGCTCGCCGAGCTGGGTGTCGAGCCGTTCGACCTCGTCGTCGTGAACCTCTACCCGTTCCGCGAGACCGTCGCCTCCGGCGCTTCGCCCGACGAGTGCGTCGAGCAGATCGACATCGGCGGCCCCTCGATGGTCCGCGCCGCCGCCAAGAACCACCCCTCGGTCGCGGTCGTCACCAGCCCGGCCCGCTACGCCGACGTGCTCAAGGCCGTCCAGAACGGCGGCTTCGACCTCGCCACCCGCAAGCGGCTCGCCGCCGAGGCCTTCCAGCACACGGCCGCCTACGACGTAGCAGTCGCCTCCTGGTTCGCCTCCTCCTACGCGCCCGTGGACGAGTCGCAGTTCCCCGACTTCCTCGGCGCGACCTGGGAGCGCGAGCACACCCTGCGCTACGGCGAGAACCCGCACCAGCCCGCGGCCCTCTACGTCTCCACAGCGTCGATGAGCGGCTCCGCCGCGGGCGGCGGCCTCGCCCAGGCCGAGCAGCTGCACGGCAAGGAGATGTCGTACAACAACTACACGGACACGGACGCCGCCCGCCGTGCCGCGTACGACCACGCCGAGCCGTGTGTCGCGATCATCAAGCACGCCAACCCCTGCGGCATCGCCGTCGGCGCGGACGTCGCCGAGGCGCACCGCAAGGCGCACGCCTGCGACCCGCTGTCGGCGTTCGGCGGCGTGATCGCCGTCAACCGCCCGGTCAGCAAGGAGATGGCGGAGCAGGTGGCGGAGATCTTCACCGAGGTCATCGTCGCGCCCGGCTACGAGGAGGGTGCCCTGGAGGCCCTCACCAAGAAGAAGAACATCCGCGTGCTGCGCTGCGCCGACGGGCCCGCAGCCCCCGTCGAGGTCAAGCCCATCGACGGCGGCGCGCTGCTCCAGGTCACCGACCGCCTCCAGGCCGACGGCGACGACCCGGCCAACTGGACGCTGGCGACCGGCGAGGCGCTGAGCGCCGACGAGCTGGCCGAGCTGGCCTTCGCCTGGAAGGCATGCCGCGCGGTGAAGTCCAACGCGATCCTGCTCGCCAAGGACGGTGCCTCGGTGGGCGTCGGCATGGGGCAGGTCAACCGGGTGGACTCCGCGAAGCTGGCCGTCGAGCGGGCCGGTGCCGAGCGCGCCGCGGGCGCGTACGCCGCGTCGGACGCGTTCTTCCCCTTCCCGGACGGCCTGGAGATCCTCACCGCCGCCGGAGTCAAGGCCGTGGTCCAGCCCGGCGGTTCCGTCCGTGACGAGCTGGTCGTCGAGGCCGCGCAGAAGGCCGGCGTCACGATGTACTTCACCGGCACGCGGCACTTCTTCCACTGAGCCGTCGGTGACGGAGCGGGCCGGCGACCACGCCGGCCCGCTCCGTGTATGTCAGCCGCGGGCCACGCGTCAGCCGTCGGCCAAGTGAGAGCCGCAAGTCACGCGCCAGCCGCCGGCCAAGTGCGAGCCGTCGGGTCACACGTCAGCCGTCGGCGTCGCGTCAGCCGTCGACCTCGTACCGTCCGACCTCCAGGAAGTACCGCACCTCCTCCGGAGTGCCGTCGATGACGTCCTCGGCGGCCGCGCGGAGCGCCGCGCTGATCGTCGGGTCGGCCAGCATGCGGGCGATGGCGACGCGATCGTCCTCGGCCTGGGCGAGGCGGTAGCCCGTCTCCAGGAAGGCACGCAGGGCTTCGGGGGTGTTGATGTCGAGGGCCTCGTTGGCTTCGCGCTTGACGCCGCGGCCGGAGTCGGGGTCGCCGATGATGCGGGCGATGGCGACGCGGTCGTCCTCGGCCTGGGCGAGGCGGTAGCCCGTCTTCAGGAACTCGCGCATGTCCTCCACGGTGCCGTCGAGCGCCGCGTTGGCCTCGCGGGCGACGCGGCGGCCCGAGTCCGGGTCGGCCAGGATGCGGACGATGGCGAACCGGAGGTCGTCCAGGGACATCTCGTCCACCGGCGTGCCGTCCGACGGGACCGCCGCCACCGCGGCGGTCGCGGGAGCCGCGCCCGTGGCGAAGGCCGGAGTGGTGAACAGGAGGGCGGGGGCAAGGGCGCCGGCGGCGACGAGCAGGGCACCGCGGGTGAGTCTCATGCGTGAACCTCTCTCCAACTGATGGGAATCGAGAGCATGTTCGCATGTTCCATCCGACCGGTCCGGTCATTTACGACGGTCCGCCACATCACCTGTGACGGTCCGCCACATCACCTGTGACGGCCCACCACATCACCTGTGACGGTCCGCCACATCACCTGTGACGGCCCACCACCTCATCGGTGACGGCACGTCGACGACAGCGACGGTGGGGTCACTTCCGGCCCTCGGGCGCGTACTCCTTCAGGAAGTGGGCGACGCGGTCGGCGTAGGCGCGTACGTCCGGGGGTACGCCGCCCGTCGCGTTCACCGTCCGGTACGACGTGCGGTAGGCGGCGGCGATCAGGACCCGCCGGTCACCGGGCAGGCCCTCGTGCAGGCGCGGGGCGATCCAGCACAGGTAGCGGCCCATCGCCGGGATGGACTCGGCGGGCGGGAAGGGAGGCTGGGGGACCGTCTCGCCGGGGGTGCCGTCCTCGTTCATCCACCAGCGCAGGACGCGCGGCGTCCAGCGGGCGATGCCGTACTCGTTGTGGTCGGGGTCCGAGAGGTCCGGGTCGAAGTCGCTCTCGACCTTCAGCATGGCGGCGATCAGGACCGGGGTGACCTCCTTCTGGTCGCAGTCGTGCGCCGTCTCGACGATCAGCAGCCGGTAGGCGGGCGGAACGCCCCGGTCGGTGCGGAGTTCGGAGGCGCCGTACGCGGCCGCGGAGACGTTCGCGGTCGCGCCGGAGCCGCTGCCGCCGCTGCCGCCGCTGGCCCCGGCACCGGCCCAGACGCTGATGCCGTAGGCGAGGGCGGCCAGGGCCGTCACCGCCCCGGCCAGGACGGCCGCGACGGACCTGCGGCGCGGGCGGTGGCGGGTGGGTCGCAGACGGGGCAGGCGGAAGGCGCGACCGCCCGGGCCGGCGGCCGACGTCACCCGGCGCGCCAGCGCCGCGCCGCCGATGCGCTGCTGGTGCGTCCGGGTCAGGCAGGCGCGCACGATCTCCCGCCAGGCATCGGGCAGTTCGGGTGACAGTCGCAGTTCGTCGGCACCGCGGGCGTACGCCGCGGCCGCGTCGCGGCGGGCGGCCGGGGTGGCCCCGGGCAGTGGGAAGGAGCCGGTGAGCACGAGGTGGGCGAGGACACCGAAGGCCCAGATGTCGGCGGACGGGCGGATGCGGCGGCCGCGCTCGCCGATCTCGGTCCACAGGAGTTCCGGCGGGGTGTAGTCGGGGGTGGAGAAGGCAGGCGTGTAGGCGTGGGTGCCCTCCAGCTCGGCGGCCATGTTGAAGTCGGCGAGGCGCACCGAACCGTCCGCCATGAGCAGCACGTTGGCCGGTTTCAGGTCGCCGTGCACCCAGCCGGCGTCGTGCAGCTGGGCGATGCCCTCGGCGATCTGCGCGAGCAGCGCGGGGCCCGCGGCGGGCCGGGGCGTGGCGGCGAGCAGCGCCGACAGGGAGCCCTCGGCCTTCTCCAGGACGAGGACGGTGGCGCCGTCCAGGCCGGGGCGGGCCGGATCGTCGACCGTCAGCGTCTGGTACATCCGCACCAGCCGCGGATGCCGCAGCCGCCGGTACAGCTCGACCTCCCGCTCGATCAGCTCGCGCAGGTGGGTCAGCCGGCGGGGCGTGGCCGTCCCGGTGGGCAGGAACTTCAGCGCGGCCGTGGGCGGCAGTCGAGTGCCGGTGCCGGTGCCGGAGCCGTCACCGACGCGCCGGGCCGCGTACACACTGCCGAAGGCGCCCGTCGCGATGGGTTCGCGGACCTCCCAGACGCCGACCCGATAGCCCTTGGGCACGGGTACGGCGTACGCCTCGGTCACCGGATCGCCCCGGCCCGGCCGGGCCGGCCGAGGAGCCCGGGGGCGCCGCGTGCGGGTCCGCCGCGGGCGGGTCGTTCACCGGGTGTGATGTCAAGGGGGGTGCGGTTTCGCTCGTCCTCCGTGGTCGGCGGAGGTACCACGACGCTGCTGTACAAGGTGCTCTCCCCGTGCCTGAACAGCTACCACCGTCAGACTAGGGCGACGCACCAGGGCCGTGCCCCCCTCGTACGGGTGAGACACGGCCCTTGAAAGTGATTGGCGTGAACCGGTCCTGTCGACCGGGCCCGCTCAGTAACGGGGGCGGTTGAACCAGGCCTTGCCGTTGGCGTTGCCGACGAACACCGCGACCAGGATGGCCAGGACGGTGTGCACCAGGCCGATGAGGAGGAACGGGTAGATGCCGAGGACCGCCGTGATGATGGCGAAGACCAGGATGGTGACCCGGGCGCCGTTGCCGCCGTTCTTGAACTTCGTCGCCAGGACGGCCGCGAACACCAGCCAGGCCAGGCCGAACACCACGTAGCCCCAGATCAGGCCGGTCGAGTCACCGACCAGGTCCTGAAGGGCGGGGTTGTCCTGCACGGTCGCGTCGTCCTTCGCGGCGTTGATGGCCGCGGCACCGATCCCGAGGATCACCACGGCGACGACCTGCAGACCGACGATGACCCACATCATCACGCGGGCCGCGCTCACCGAGCCGGGCATCGTGGTCGGCGCGGCGGGGCCGCCGTAGGGGGACACCGGAGGGGCCTGCGGGTAGCCGTAACCGGGAGCCTGCCCCTGGTCCTGCGGGTAACCGTAGCCCGGCTGCTGCGGCTGCTGCCCCTGGGGAGCGCCGTAGGGGTTGTTCGGGTCGCCGTAGCTCATGGGGGACTTTCCTCCGTTGGTCCTGGTGCGGGGACGACGCGTGACATCCGCACGGAGGAAAACCTTCAGTATTGCGACCGTCCCCCCGTTGAACTGCCCGCGGCACTTGTCGTGTCATCGTTCTGCACCACTGACCGGCTTGTCCAGCCGCATTCCCGATGTGTTGTGCAAGTGCAACATCGCCGATCATGGGCGGATACGGGACGGGGGAGCCCCCGGTGCCCGGATTGCGGGCGGATTGGAACCGCGGCGGGGTCATCCGCGAGGATGGGGCCATGACCGCCCAGATTCTCGATGGCAAGGCCACCGCAGCCGCGATCAAGTCCGATCTGACCGCCCGCGTGGCGGCGCTGAAGGAGAAGGGCGTCACGCCCGGCCTCGGCACGATCCTGGTCGGGGAAGACCCCGGCAGCCAGAAGTACGTCGCCGGCAAGCACCGCGACTGCGCGCAGGTGGGCATCGCCTCCATCCAGCGCGAACTGCCCGCCACGGCTACCCAGGAGGAGATCGAGGCGGCCGTCCGCGAGCTGAACGAGGACCCGGCCTGCACCGGGTACATCGTGCAACTGCCGCTGCCCAAGGGCATCGACGAGAACCGCATCCTCGAACTGATGGATCCGGACAAGGACGCGGACGGGCTGCACCCGATGAACCTGGGGCGCCTCGTCCTCAACGAGCCCGCCCCGCTGCCGTGCACCCCGAACGGCGTGCTGACGCTGCTGCGCCGCTACGGAGTGGAGATCAAGGGCGCCGAGGTCGTGGTCGTGGGGCGCGGTGTGACCATCGGCCGGCCGATGCCGCTGCTGCTCACCCGCCGCAGCGAGAACGCGACCGTGACCCAGTGCCACACCGGCACCCGTGACCTGTCGGCGCACCTCAAGCGCGCGGACATCATCGTCGCCGCGGCCGGCTCCGCCCACCTGATCCGCGCCGAGGACGTGAAGCCCGGCGCCGCCGTCCTCGACGTCGGCGTCTCGCGCAGCGCCGAGGGCAAGATCGTGGGCGACGTCCACCCCGACGTCGCCGAGGTCGCCGGCTGGATCTCCCCGAACCCCGGCGGAGTCGGCCCGATGACCCGTGCCCAGCTGCTCGTCAACGTGGTCGAGGCGGCGGAGCGCAGTGCCGGCTGAGCACCAGGTCCCGAGCGGGCACAAGGCCCCTGGCGGGCGTGAGGCCGAGACCGGGAACGAGCCGACGAGCGTGCACGAGCCGACGAGCGGGCACGAGCCGACGAGCGGGCACGAGCCGACGAGCGGGCACGATCCCACGGGCGGGCGCACAGCCCCGGACAGGCACGAGGCCCCGGACAGGGACGAGGCCCCGAGCGGGCACGAGGCCCCGAGCGGGCACGAGGCCCCGAGCGGGCACGAGTCGCCGGAGGAGCTCACCGTCCGGGACCCCGTCAGCGCGCCCGACGCCGAGGGGCGGCCGCGGCGCGTCACCCGGCGCTTCCCGCTGTTCACCAAGGACACCGCGCGGCCCGAGGGCGGCGGCCGGGCCGCGCCCCGGGACGCTCCCGCGCCGGCGCGGCAGTGGCCCGTGCTCGCCGTGCTGGGGCTGGCCGGGGTCGGACTGCTGGTGACCGCGTTCGGCCAGTTCCGGCTCGGGACGCTGCTGATCGGCGTCGCCCTGCTGGGCGGTGGCGTGATGCGCTGGCTGCTGCCGGACGTCGGCATGCTCGCCGTCCGCTCCCGCTTCACGGACATCGTCACCTACGCCCTGCTGGGCCTGGTGATCGTCATGCTGGCGCTGATGGCACAGCCGAAGCCGTTGCTGCAGATCCCGTTCCTGAAGGACACCCTGCACTTCACGGTCACCAACGAATGACGAGGACGGCGGTCCGTCCTCTCCCCCGAGGAAGGACGGGCCGCCGCCACGCCCCACCTTCCTGCACCGCGAACGGCCTGTTCAACGGCTGTCAGTGCGCTGTGGCACGGAAGTGACAGTTCCGGTACGTCTCGCTTCCATTACCACACAAAGTGGTGCGACAGCGGGGTTGGCATGGACAATCGGGACGGTCCAGGGTGTATCGCGCGCGGTCACCATGCTCCTGTGCGCCCTTCGTCAGGGAACTGAGATCCTGACCGGGCGCATCCCTGTGGGTATCCAGAACGGGGACTCGGCCGAGGCCGCCACGCGTGGGGCGAACAGCGCGAGAAATATCAGCACGTTTCGGGGGGAAGAGGGGGAGCAATGCCTCGTTGGAAGGCCTTGCCGGATGAGCTCGATCCACAGATCAGGGAGTTCACCAGCCAGCTGCGCAGGCTCGTGGACCGCGGTGGACTGAGCATCGCGTCGGTCGCGGACCGCACGGGCTACAGCAAGACGTCGTGGGAGCGTTACCTGAACGGCCGGCTGCTCGCCCCGAAGGGCGCGATCGTGGCCCTGGCCGAAGTCACCGGCACCAACCCGGTGCACCTGACCACGATGTGGGAGCTCGCCGAGCGTGCCTGGAGCCGCTCGGAGATGCGGCACGACATGACGATGGAGGCCATCCGGATCTCCCAGGCGCGCGCGGCGCTCGGGGAGTTCGGCGGGCAGGACTTCGGCGACCCCTCGGCCGGTGGCAAGTCGGCGTCGGCCGGTGGCAAGACGGCCTCGGCGGCCTCGGCGGGTGGCAAGGCGGCCTCTGCGGGTGACGGCGGAGCGGCCTCCGCGGGCAGCGGCGGGCCCACCCGCAGGAGCGGCGGCACCACGGTCACGCCGGGCATCGCGGGACCCGCTGGTGTGGCCCCGACCGTCCCGCCCCAGCCGACGGCCCCGGAGGTCCAGGACTCCACCGGCTCTGATCTGCGGCGCGGCGGCCGAAGCGCTGAGCCCGAGGTCAACTCGTGGGGACTGGCCGGGTACCAGGGCCCGTCGCCGACGGGCGGGCGCTCCGCCGGTTCCGGCACGGGCAGGGTAGCTCGGCCCGGCTCGGGTCCCGGAACCTCCGCCGGGTCGCCCGGCGGCCCCGGCCGGACTCCCGGTGCGGGGGCGGGCTCGTACGGCGAACCGCAGGACGCTGTCCCGTCCCGTGCGGGCGGGGCCGGTGGTGCAGGGGGGACGCGCCGCACGGCCTCCGCCTCCGCCGCCGCGGGCAAGAAGCGGACGGTGACCTTCGTCGCGGGTGTCGTGGGCGTGCTCGTGGTGATCGCCGGCGCGTTCTACCTGACCGGCGGCGGTGGCGACGACGAGGTCAAGGGCGGCGCACCGTCGCCCTCGCCGACCGTCAGCAGCGACCCGAAGCTGCCACCCGGCGTGAAGTGCAGCGGCGCCGACTGCACCGGCAAGGACGCGGAGGCCATGGGGTGCAGCGGTGACCTGGTGACCACCGCGCAGACGGCGACCGTCGGCACGACCACGGTCGAGGTCCGCTACAGCAAGACCTGCAAAGCGGCCTGGGGACGTATCACGCAGGCCGCCCAGGGCGACGAGGTCCGGATCAGCTCGGGCAAGGCGAAGCAGACCGGCAGCATCACCGCGGCCGGGGACAGCATCGCCTACACCCCGATGGTGGCCGTGAAGAATGCCGCCGACGCCAAGGCCTGCGCGACGCTGACGGCCGGACAGCAGGGCTGCACCGACTGAGGGGGGCGACAGGGCGGCACCGGTTCACCCGGGCCGGGCGGAGGAATCCCCGTGGGGGGGCGACAGGGCGGCCTGCTGACCCGGGGCCGCCGGGCGGAGAGATACCGATGAGGGGCGACGGGGATCGCACCCGCCGACCCGGGCCCGGCGGAGAAATTCCGAAAGGGTGGAATGGCCGCCGGAATCCGGGGCACGTGAACCGTACCCCCACGGGAGTCCGGCATGGTCGGTATCCCCCAGGCGGCCGCCTTCGTCCTCCTCTCCCGGACGGGCGGCCGCCTCTTGCATGGGGGCGGGCACATGCGTACGAGCCCGGACGGCGTTGTGGGCCGGGCCACACCGACCCGGACGTCCGGGATCCCGGATGCGCGATAGCCTGACCGCTGGATGGATCTCTTGACGCCAAGAGATCGATCAAACGTCCGGGGCAGGGACCCCGCCCCACCGCCAGCTGTCATACGGAGAACGCCATGACCCGCACTCCCGTGAACGTCACCGTCACCGGCGCGGCCGGCCAGATCGGTTACGCCCTGCTCTTCCGCATCGCCTCCGGTCAGCTGCTCGGCGCGGACGTGCCGGTGAAGCTGCGCCTGCTGGAGATCACGCCCGCCCTGAAGGCGGCCGAGGGCACGGCCATGGAGCTGGACGACTGCGCGTTCCCGCTCCTGCAGGGCATCGAGATCACCGACGACCCGAACGTCGCCTTCGACGGCGCCAACGTCGGTCTGCTGGTCGGCGCCCGCCCGCGCACCAAGGGCATGGAGCGCGGCGACCTGCTCGAGGCCAACGGCGGCATCTTCAAGCCGCAGGGCAAGGCCATCAACGACCACGCCGCGGACGACATCAAGGTCCTGGTCGTCGGCAACCCGGCCAACACCAACGCGCTGATCGCCCAGGCCGCCGCGCCGGACGTACCGGCCGAGCGGTTCACCGCGATGACCCGCCTGGACCACAACCGCGCGCTGACCCAGCTCGCGAAGAAGACGGGCTCGACGGTCGCCGACATCAAGCGCCTGACCATCTGGGGCAACCACTCCGCCACCCAGTACCCCGACATCTTCCACGCCACGGTCGCCGGCAAGAACGCCGCCGAGGTCGTGAACGACGAGAAGTGGCTGGCCGAGGACTTCATCCCGACCGTCGCCAAGCGCGGTGCGGCGATCATCGAGGCCCGTGGCGCGTCCTCCGCCGCGTCGGCCGCCAACGCCGCCATCGACCACGTCCACACCTGGGTCAACGGCACCGCCGAGGGCGACTGGACCTCCATGGGCATCCCGTCGGACGGCTCCTACGGCGTCCCGGAGGGCCTGATCTCCTCCTTCCCCGTCACCACCGAGAACGGCACGTACAAGATCGTCCAGGGCCTGGACATCAACGAGTTCTCCCGCGCCCGGATCGACGCCTCCGTCAAGGAGCTCGAGGAGGAGCGCGAGGCGGTCCGCGGCCTCGGCCTCATCTGACCGGAGCCTCTCCGCGTTCGTACGCAGGCCCCGTACCGGTTGCTTCCGGTGCGGGGCCTGCGGGCTTTCCACCCCCGGACCTCCTCCGACCTCGCTCGGTGTGACGCCCACGTACCTGATTCATGGTTGGTTTGCGGTGATTTGCCCGCATCTCCCGTGACACAGCGCACTTTCGGCCATGGGTGCGCATGCAATTGCGGGAGTAGGGCAGGCGAACTCGGTCTCTTAGTGACACGAATGTGACACAGGGGCGCTGATCAGGAACGGAAGGCGAAGAGCGATCATGGCGGAAAGTACCGAACTTCAGGCGCGTGAAACCATCCATGCGGGAGGAGAGTGGCGGGCGGCCACCTCCGGGGCCACCCGCGAGATCCTCGACCCCGCGGACGCCCTGCCCTTCGCCGTGGTCGCGGAGGGCGACGAGAAGGACACCGACCTGGCGATCGCCGCCGCCCGGCGCGCCTTCGACGAGGGCCCGTGGCCGCACACGCCCGTCACCGAGCGGGCCGCGCTGCTGAGGCGCGTCGCCGATCTCCTCGTCCGGGACCGCGAGAAGCTCGGCCGGCTGGAGGCGCAGGACGCGGGCAAGACCGTCGAGGAGGGCCGCGTCGACATCGACTGCGTCGCCGACGCCTTCCGCTACTTCGCCGACCTGGTCGCCGGAGAGGCCCCGGGCCGGGTCGTGGACGCGGGTTCGCCCGACATCCACAGCGTCGTCGTGCACGAGCCGATAGGCGTCTGCGCGATGATCACGCCCTGGAACTACCCGCTGCTCCAGGCCAGCTGGAAGGTCGCCCCCGCCCTCGCCGCCGGCAACACCTTCGTCATCAAGCCGAGCGAGATCACGCCGATGACGACGATCGCGCTCATCGAGCTGCTCGTCGAGGCCGGACTCCCCGAGGGCGTCGCGAACATCGTCACCGGTCCCGGCCACTCGGTGGGCGCGCGTATGTCCGAGCACCCCGACGTCGACCTGGTCTCCTTCACCGGCGGCCTGGTCAGCGGCACCAAGGTCGCCCAGGCCGCCGCGCCCACCGTCAAGAAGGTCGCCCTCGAACTGGGCGGCAAGAACCCCAACGTCGTCTTCGCCGACGCCTGCGCCACCGAGGAGGGCTTCGACACCGCCGTCGACCAGGCCCTCAACGCCGCCTTCATCCACAGCGGCCAGGTCTGCTCGGCCGGCGCCCGCCTGATCATCGAGGAATCGGTCCGGGACCGCTTCGTCACCGAACTCGCCCGGCGCGCCGAGAAGATCCGCCTCGGCCGCGGCACCGAGGACGGCGTCGAGTGCGGGCCGCTCGTCTCCGAGCAGCAGCGCGCCAAGGTCGAGATGTACGTCGAGTCCGCCCTCAAGGAGGGCGCGGTGCTGCGCTCCGGCGGCAAGCGCCCCGAGCCGTCCGCGCAGCGCCCGGAGAACGGCTACTTCTACGAGCCGACCGTCCTCGACCACTGCCACCGCGAGATGCGCGTCGTCCGGGAGGAGGTCTTCGGGCCGGTCCTCACCGTCGAGACCTTCCGCACCGAGGACGAGGCCGTAGCCCTCGCCAACGACACCGAGTACGGCCTCGCGGGCGGCGTCTGGACCGCCGACGCGGGCCGCGCCCGCCGCGTGGCCGGCCGGCTGCGCCACGGCACGATCTGGATCAACGACTTCCACCCCTACCTGCCGCAGGCGGAGTGGGGCGGTTTCGGCAAGAGCGGAGTGGGCCGCGAACTGGGCCCCGCCGGACTCGCCGAGTACCGGGAGACCAAGCACGTCTACCAGAACCTCGCTCCCAAGCCGGTGCGCTGGTTCGCGGGCTGACCCCCCGCTCCCGCCGGGCCGCCGACCCCTCATCCCGGGCTGACCCCCACACCCCGGGCTGAACGTCCCCGTCCCCGAGCCCGTTCACTTCATCCCCACTGGAGCAAGTACGCCATGTCCCACACCAGTCATGAGTACGACTATGTCGTGATAGGCGGCGGAACCGCTGGTTCCGTAATCGCCTCCCGCCTGACCGAGAACCCGGACGTCACCGTCGCCGTCATCGAGGGCGGCCCCAGCGACGTCGGACGCGATGACGTGCTGACCCTGCGCCGCTGGATGGGCCTGCTCGGCGGCGAGCTCGACTACGACTACCCGACCACCGAACAGCCACGCGGAAACTCGCATATCCGGCACAGCCGGGCCCGCGTCCTGGGCGGCTGCTCCTCGCACAACACCCTGATCGCCTTCAAGCCGCTGCCCGCCGACTGGGACGAGTGGGAGGCCGCCGGGGCCAAGGGCTGGGGCGCGGTGCAGATGGAGGCGTACTTCGCCCGGCTCAAGAACAACATCGTCCCGGTCGACGAGAAGGACCGGAACGCCATCGCCCGCGACTTCGTCGACGCGGCCCAGGAGGCCCTGGGCGTGCCGCGCGTCGACGGCTTCAACAAGAAGCCGTTCACCGAGGGCGTCGGCTTCTTCGACCTCGCCTACCACCCCGAGAACAACAAGCGGTCCTCCGCGTCGGTGGCCTACCTCCACCCGGTGATGGACGAGCGGCCCAACCTGACGATCCTGCTGGAGACCTGGGCGTACAAGCTCCAGCTCGACGGCAACCGCGCCGAGGGCGTGCACGTGCGGACCAAGGACGGCGAGGAGATCCTCGTCAAGGCCCGCAACGAGGTCCTGCTGTGCGCCGGCGCCGTGGACTCCCCCCGGCTGCTGATGCACTCCGGCATCGGCCCCAAGGCCGACCTGGAGAAGCTCGGCATCCCCGTCACGCACGACCTGCCGGGCGTCGGCGAGAACCTGCTCGACCACCCCGAGTCGGTCATCGTCTGGGAGACCAACGGCCCCATCCCGGAGAACTCCGCGATGGACTCCGACGCGGGCCTGTTCGTGCGCCGCGACCCCGAACTGGCCCACCCCGACCTGATGTTCCACTTCTACCAGATCCCCTTCACGGACAACCCGGAGCGACTGGGCTACCGGCGGCCGGAGTTCGGCGTCTCCATGACCCCGAACATCCCCAAGCCGAAGAGCCGCGGCCGGCTGTACCTCACCAGCGCCGACCCCGAGGTCAAGCCCGCCCTGGACTTCCGCTACTTCACCGACGAGGACGACTACGACGGCAAGACCCTCGTCGACGGCATCAGGATCGCCCGCGAGATCGCCAAGACCGAGCCCCTGGCCGGCTGGCTCAAGCGCGAGGTCGCCCCCGGCCCGGACGTCACCGGTGACGAGGAGCTCAGCGAGTACGCCCGCAAGGTCGCGCACACCGTCTACCACCCCGCCGGCACCTGCAAGATGGGCGCCGACGACGACCGGTCGGCCGTCGTCGACCCGGAGCTGCGCATCCGCGGCCTGGAGGGCATCCGCATCGCCGACGCCTCCGTGTTCCCCACGATGACCACCGTCAACCCGATGATCGGAGTCCTCATGGTCGGTGAGAAGGCCGCCGAGCTGATCGGTGGTGGTTCCAAGTGACCGCGACCCTCGAACCCCCCACGGAGCAGACCATGGACACAGCCCCCGTCTTCTCGGTGGAGGGCCTGTGGAAGGTGTTCGGCCCCAAGGCCGACCGCGTTCCCGGCGACCCCGAGCTCACCGCACTCGACCCCGCCGAACTGCGCTCCCGCACCGGCTGCACGGCCGCCGTCCGGGACGTCAGCTTCGACGTGCGCAAGGGCGAGGTCTTCGTCGTCATGGGCCTGTCCGGCTCCGGCAAGTCCACGCTGGTGCGCTGTCTGACCCGGCTGATCGAGCCCACGGCCGGCACCATCGCCATCGACGGCGAGGACGTCCGCGCCATGGACCGCTCCCGGCTGCGTGAACTGCGCCGCCACCGCGCCGCGATGGTCTTCCAGCACTTCGGCCTGCTGCCGCACCGCTCGGTCCTCGACAACGTCGCCTACGGCCTGGAGATCCAGGGCATGGGCAAGGCCGAGCGGCGCGAGCGGGCCGCCGAGGTCGTCACCAAGGTCGGTCTGGAAGGCATGGAGCACCGCCGCCCCGGCCAGCTCTCCGGCGGCCAGCAGCAGCGTGTCGGTCTGGCCCGCGCGCTCGCCGCCGATCCCGAAGTGCTGCTCTTCGACGAGCCGTTCAGCGCGCTCGACCCGCTGATCCGGCGGGACATGCAGGAGGAGGTCGTCCGGCTGCACCACGAGGAAGGCCGCACGATGGTCTTCATCACGCACGACCTCCAGGAGGCGCTCAAGCTGGGCGACCGCATCGCCCTGATGCGCGACGGCCGGATCGTCCAGCTCGGCACCCCCGAGGAGATCGTGGGCGCTCCCGCCGACGACTACGTCCGCGAGTTCGTCCGGGACGTCCCGCGCGAGCAGGTCCTCACCGTCCGCACGGCCATGCGCCGCCCCGCGGCGGACCAGGACGGCAGCGGACCGGCCGTGCGCCCCGACGCGACGGTGTCCGAGGCGATCGAGGCGGTCGCCCGCGCCGGCGCTCCGGCCCGGGTCGTCGACAAGGGCCGGTGCGTGGGCGTGGTCGACTCCGACACGCTGCTCGGTGTCGTCGCCGGGACGGAGCAGCCCGCTCCGCCCGGGACGCAGCAGCCCAAGGAGGCGGTGTGATGGCGACCATCACCGCGTCCCCGCCGCGCGTCGGCCTGCCCGCCTTCCTCAAGCACCGGGCCGTCCACAAGCTGCTGCTGCTCGCCGTCGCCGCCGCGATCCTCGTACCCCTGGTCAACGCCCGCTGGGCGAGCGGCACCTGGCCGAGCGCCCTGACCGTCGACTTCTCCCAGCCGCTCGCCAAGGCCAGCGACTGGATCATCGACAACCGCGACAGCCACCCGCTGTTCCTCTACTTCTTCGGCCACGTCAGCAACGTCGTCGTCATCGCCGTACGGGCCGTCTACCTCACCCTCCTGGCCGTCGGCTGGGCGGGCGTCACGGCCCTGGGCGCGCTGGTCGCCTGGCGCGTGGCGGGCGTGAAGCTGGCGCTCGGCACGGCCGCCGCGTTCCTCGCCTGCGGGCTGCTCGGCATGTGGGTGCCGACCATGCAGACGCTCGCCCTGATGGTCGTCGCGGTCCTCGCGTCCGTCGTCGTCGGCGCGGCGCTCGGTCTCGCCGCCGGGCTGTCCGACCGGATGGACCGCGTCCTGCGCCCGGTCCTGGACACCATGCAGGTGCTGCCCGCCTTCGCCTACCTGCTGCCGGTCGTGCTGATCTTCGGCATCGGCGTCCCGGCGGCCGTCCTGGCCACCGTCGTCTACGCCGCCCCGCCCATGGCCCGCCTGACCTCGCTCGGTCTGCGCGGCGCCGACAAGGGGGTGCTGGAGGCCGTCGAGTCGCTCGGCTCCACCGCGCGCCAGCGCCTGCTGACCGCCCGGATCCCGCTGGCCCGCAAGGAACTCCTCCTCGGCCTCAACCAGACGATCATGATGGCGCTGTCCATGGCCGTCATCGCGGCCGTCATCGGCGCGGGCGGTCTCGGTGACCGCGTCTACCAGGCCCTGGCGTCGGTCGACGTCGGCGCCGCGCTCGCCGCCGGCATTCCGATCGTGCTGCTGGCCGTCGTCCTCGACCGCGTCACCGGCGCGGCGGGGGAGAAGCTCGGCGCCGAACCCGAGCCGCACAGCGGACGCGGCTGGCTCTACGCCCTGGCCGGCGTCGTCGTCGTGGCGGTCGCCGGGCGGCTCGCGGGCCGCCTCGAATGGCCCGAGTCCTGGGTCGTCGGCATCGCCGAGCCCGTCAACCGCGCCGTCGACTGGATGACCGCGCACCTGTACTCGGGCGTCCCCGTCGTCGGCGGCACCGCCGACTGGGCGGGCCACTTCACCACCTGGGTCCTGGACCCGATGCGCGACGGCCTGCAGGCGCTGCCCTGGTGGGGCGTCCTGCTGATCGTCGCCGCCCTGGCCTGGGTCATCGGCACCTGGCGCACCGCGCTCACCGCCGTCCTCGCCATGGCCGCGATCGGTGTCCTCGGCGTCTGGAAGCCGTCCCTGGACACCCTCTCCCAGGTCCTCGCGGCCGTCGCCGTCACCCTGGTCGTCGGCTTCGCCGTCGGTATCGCCGCGGCCCGCAGCGACCGCCTGGAGCGGGCGCTGCGCCCGGTCCTCGACGTGTTCCAGACGATGCCGCAGTTCGTGTACCTGATCCCGGTCGTCGCCCTGTTCGGCGTCGGCCGCGCCCCGGCCGTCGCCGCGGCGATCGTCTACGCCCTGCCGGCCGTCGTCCGCATCACCACCCAGGGCCTGCGCCAGGTCGACCCGGCCGCGATGGAGTCGTCCAGCTCGCTGGGCGCGACCAGCTGGCAGCAGTTGCGGCAGGTGCAGCTCCCGCTGGCCCGTCCGGCGCTGCTGCTCGCCGTCAACCAGGGCCTCGTCCTGGTCCTCGCCGTCGTCGTCATCGGCGGCCTGGTCGGCGGTGGCGCCCTCGGCTACGACGTCGTCTTCGGTCTCGCCCAGGGCGACCTGGCGACCGGTCTGGTGGCCGGCGGCGCGATCGTCTGCCTCGGCCTGATGCTCGACCGGGTGACGCAGCCCACCGAACGCCGTGCGAAGAAGGGAGCGTGACATGCGAGTCCGCAAGACTGCCGTGATCGCCGCGGCGAGCTCCCTGGCACTGCTCACCGGCTGCGGCGCGGCCGACATGACCAAGCAGGCCTCGCCCTTCGCCAACGCGCAGGGCTCCAAGACCGTCACCCTGTCCGTGCAGTCCTGGGTGGGCGCCCAGTCCAACGTGGCCGTCGCCCAGTACCTCCTGGAGCACGAGCTGGGCTACCGCGTCGACACCGTCCAGGTCGACGAGGTGCCCGCCTGGGACGCCCTCAGCCAGGGCCGCGTCGACGCGCTCCTGGAGGACTGGGGCCACCCCGAGCAGGAACAGCGGTACGTCAAGGACAAGAAGACGATCGCGCCCGGCGGTGAACTCGGCGTCACCGGGCACATCGGCTGGTTCGTCCCGACGTACCTCGCCAAGAAGCACCCGGACATCACGAACTGGAAGAACCTCAACAAGTACGCCGACCTCTTCCGTACCCCGGAGAGCGGCAACAAGGGCCAGCTGATGGACGGTTCGCCGTCCTACGTCACCAACGACAAGGCGCTGGTGAAGAACCTGAAGCTGGACTACCAGGTGGTGTTCGCCGGCTCCGAGGCGGCGCAGATCACGCAGATGAAGCAGTTCGCCAAGGAGAAGAAGCCCTTCCTCACCTACTGGTACTCCCCGCAGTGGCTCTTCAAGAAGGTCCCGATGACCGAGGTGAAGCTGCCGCCGTACAAGGAGGGCTGCGACGCCGTCCCGGAGAAGGTCGCCTGCGCCTACCCGCACACTCCGCTGCAGAAGTACCTCAACGCGGACTTCGCGAAGAAGGGCGGCAAGGCGGCGGCGTTCCTGAAGAAGTTCAAGTGGACGACCGAGGACCAGAACGAGGTCTCCCTGATGATCGCCGACAAGAAGATGACGCCTCAGGACGCGGCGAAGAAGTGGGTGGACAGCCACAAGTCCACGTGGAAGAAGTGGCTGTCCTGACGTCCTCTAGGCCAGACGGTCGGCGATCTCCCGCAGGGCCCGGGCGGCCCGCCGCTGGAGTCCAGGACCGAAGGTGATCCGGGTGGCCCCTCGCGCGCCGAGTTCGGCGGGTGAGGGGCCACCCTCGACCGGCGCCCCCACGTTGATCGGCCCCTGGATCCCGGCCCGCAGCAGCGGCAGGATCTCCGGCGGAGCCCCGATCGGGTACACGCAGTCGGCCCCGGCGGCGACGTACAACGCGGCCCGCTCGATGGCTCGTTCGGGATCGTCGACCCCGCGGGCGAAGGTGTCGATGCGGGCGTTGACGAACAGCCGGTCACCGGCCGCCTCCCGCACCTCGGCCAGCCAGTCGGCGTGTGCGCGGGGTTCCTTGAGCACCCCGTCCTCGGAGTCCTCCAGATTGCACCCGACCGCCCCCACCTCCAGCAGCCGCTCCACGAGGTCCTTCGGGGCGAGCCCGTAGCCGCCCTCCACGTCCGCCGACACCGGCACGTCCACGGCCCGGACGATCCGGGCGACCGCCGCGAACATCTCGTCGGCCGGGACCTGACCGTCCTCGTACCCGAGGGAGGCGGCGACCCCGGCGCTGGGCGTGGCGAGCGCGGGGAACCCGGCCTCGGCGAACACCCGCGCACTGGCCGCGTCCCACGGGCCGGGCAGCACGAGGGGATCGCCGGGCGCCCGGTGGTGGTGCAGGGCGCGGAACACACCGGCCTCGCCCGTCGTGCGTGCCCTCCCGGCCGTCACTTGTGCTGCCCCGGCTCGTAGTGCCCCGGCGCCATACGGCAGGTCACCCCGAACCGGTTCCAGGCGTTGATCACCGTGATCGCGGCGATGACCTGCGCCAGCTCGGCCTCCTCGAAGTGCTTCGCGGCGTTGTCGTAGACCTCGTCCGGCACGAAACCGTGCGTCAGGACCGTCACCGCCTCCGTGAGCTCCAGCGCCGCGAGCTCCTTCGCGGTGTAGAAGTGCCGCGACTCCTCCCATGCCCCGAGCTGGATGATCCGCTCGACGCTCTCCCCGGCGGCGAGGGCGTCCTTGCTGTGCATGTCGAGGCAGAACGCGCAGCCGTTGATCTGCGAGGCGCGGATCTTCACCAGCTCCAGCAGCTTGGGGTCCAGGCCCCGCCGGGCCGCCACGTCGAGCCGGACCATCGCCTTGTAGACCTCGGGCACGTGCTTGGCCCACTCCAGGCGGGCGGGCTGTTCGGGGGCGTACTCCACGCTTTCCGGGGGTGTCGTTTCGTCGGTGTGCGTCGTCATGCCCTCGACTCTAGGAAGCAAGCAGCCCAGGAGTATGGTCCATTTCCATGGCGGAATCCTGGGCCATTCCGGGCCTCGACCTGCATGTGGAGCCGACCGGGCCGGGGCTGCGCCGGGGGCTGACCGACGCCCTGCGTGAGGCCGTGCGCTCCGGGCGGCTGGCCCCCGGAACCCGGCTGCCGTCCTCCCGCGCACTCGCCGCCGACCTGGGGATCGCCCGCAACACCGTCGCCGACGCCTACGCCGACCTGGTCGCCGAGGGCTGGCTCACCGCCCGGCAGGGCTCGGGCACCCGGGTCGCCGAGCGGAGGGTCGTCCCGCCCACCGGCACCGCACCCCACCCGCGCACTCCGGCCCGCCCGGCCTACGATCTGCGCCCCGGCAGTCCGGATCTCACGTCCTTCCCGCGCGCGCAGTGGCTCAAGGCGGCCCGCCGCGCCCTGACCGCCGCCCCTCACCACGCCCTCGACTACGGCGACCCGCGGGGCCGTCCCGAGCTGCGGGCCGCGCTCGCCGGGTACCTCTCCCGGGCCCGGGGCGTGCGCGCCGACCCCGAACGGATCGTGGTGTGCTCCGGGTTCGCGCACGGCCTGAAGCTGCTCGGCACGGTTCTGCGGGCGCGCGGGGCGCGGACCGTCGCGGTCGAGTCGTACGGCCTTGACGTGCACGCCAGGATCCTGACCGGCTCCGGCCTGGGCACCGCCACGCTGCCGTTCGACCGGCTCGGCACGGACCCGGCCGGGTTGCCGGGAGCCGACGCGGTCCTCCTCACCCCCGCCCACCAGTTCCCCATGGGCGTGCCTCTGCACCGCGACCGCCGCACGGCCGTCGTGGACTGGGCCCGGCGCACCGGCGGGCTGGTGCTGGAGGACGACTACGACGGCGAGTTCCGCTACGACCGCCAGCCCGTGGGCGCGCTCCAGGGCCTGGACCCCGACCGGGTGGTCCACCTGGGCACGGCGAGCAAGTCCCTCGCGCCCGGGCTGCGGCTGGCCTGGATGGTGCTGCCGCCGGGCCTCGCGGAGGAGGTCGCGGCGGCCAAGGGCGGCGTCGACACGTGCGGGGTACTGGACCAGCTGACCCTGGCCGAGTTCCTCACGTCCGGTGCCTACGACCGGCACGTCCGAGCGACCCGCCTGCGCTACCGGCGCCGCCGGGACGCCCTGGTCGCCGCCGTCACGGCCCGGGCCACGGAAGCCCGCGTCAGCGGCATCGCGGCCGGTCTGCACGTCCTGCTGCGACTGCCGCCGGGCACCGAGCAGTCGGTGGTCCAGGCGGCGCACTGGCGGGGGCTCGCGCTGCACGGACTCGCCCGCTACACCCGCCCCGGCGCGCGGGCCGAGCCCGTCGACGCCCTGGTCGTCGGATACGGCACACCGCCGGACCACGCCTGGTCGGGGGCCCTGGAAGCGCTGTGTGCGGTACTGCCAGGATAAACGCGTGAATTCACCTCGGGAATGCCGTCCGAAGGATATGGTCACCCCATGAATGAACGTTCCCCCATATCCCGCGTCGCCCTGAAGGAAATCACCCCCGACGTCTCCGCGGCCATGGGTTCCCTGCATGCCGCCGCCGTTTCCGCGGCCCAGGACGCCAAGCTCGAACCGGAACTGCTGGAACTGGTCCGGATCCGCGCCTCCCAGATCAACGGCTGTGCGTTCTGCCTCGACCTGCACACCAGGGACGCCCGCGAACAGGGTGAGACCGAGCGGCGCCTGCACACCCTGAACGCCTGGCGGGAGACGCCCTTCTTCACCGAACGCGAGCGTGCCGCCCTGGCGTTGACCGAGGCCGTGACACTCGTCCACGACGGCCGGGTCCCGGACGCGGTCTACGCCGAGGCGGCCGCGGTATTCGACGAGAACCAGATCGCGGCCCTCATCTGGGCGGCCACCGTCATCAACGCATACAACCGCATCGCGATAACGACGCGCATGGTCCCGAAAAACTGAAAATGGCAGCAGGAAAAGCCCGCCGGGTCGAATGCGACCCGGCGTCGCTGTTTCCCGCGCAATTCACTCGGACGGCAGCGGCTCCATCATCCCGTCCAGCCAGGTCCGCCATTCCCCGGCCCGTTCCACCGGAGGGACCCGCATGGGCCGTCCGATCCAGCCCGTCACCGGCCGGATGCCGTGCAACGCGTTCACCAGCCACACCTCACGACCGTCCAGTTCGGCCACGGTCCGCTCCCGGTGCGCGATCCGGAACCCCGAGCGCAGCGCCCGCTCCTGGACCAGCCCGGCCGTCACACTCGGCAGGACGGGCAGCCGCGGCGGGGGCAGGCACAGGGTGTCGTCCTCCCACCACAGGACACCCGCGGTGGCCGACTCCAGGACCGCGCCCGAGGGGGCGATCAGCACCGCCTCCTCCGCACCCTCGCCCGCGGCCCGGCGGCGCACCCGGGCCAGGGTGTCCAGGTCCGGGCCCTTGCGGCGGGGCACGGTCCGCGGATCGGACTGGCCCGCCGCCCAGAGGCGCACCCCGGTGCCGAGCGGCGGGGCGGGCCGCAAGCGCAGCCGCAACTCCAGGGACCCCGCCGCCAGTTCCACCCGGGGGAACCACATCCCGGTGCGCGGCAGGGCGGCGGTCACGTCCCGCCAGAACTCCGCGAGCCGGCGCGGCTCGGGCCCGCCGCAGTCACCGCAGGACCGCGAGAACCTCTCCCGGTGCCGGGCGAAGGCCCGCACCCGGCCCTCGCGCAGCAGCCAGGAGTCCGCCACGAGCAGCCGTCCCCCGTCCGTCCGCTCCGCAGCCGGGGCCGGCCCCCCGCCGGGTGTCCACACCCACAGGCCCTCCGCCAGCACCGGTCCCGTCACCACGAGGTCCTCCTCCCTGCGTGCCGCCCGCGCCACCGCCGGTCTCCCCACCACGAGGGTCCTCCTCAGTACGTGCGGCCCGCGACCGCGGGCGCCCCGTGCCGGGGCCCGTACGGCGCGTGCTCCAGCCAGGATCCACACCACGGCAGCACCGGCGCCAGGGCCGCCGCGGCCCGCTGCCTGACCCGGACGGCCCGGCGGCGCGGCCGCAGATGATCCAGGGCCGTACCGGCCGCCGCGCTGTTGAACAGGCCCGCCGCGCGCCGCACCTCCGCGAAGTGCGCGACCGCCTCACCGGTCCCGGCGGCGATCGCCTCGGCGGCGGCCGCCGCGTCCGCGATCCCGCTGTTCATGCCACGGGCACCGAACGGCGGGAAGAGATGCGCCGCCTCACCGGCCAGCAGCACCCGCCGGTGCGGATCGGTGAACGAGGCCGCCACCTTGCGCACGAAGCGGTACGTGGACACCCACAGGATCCGGTCGCCGTAACCGTCCCCGACGATCGCGGGCAGCCAGCGCCGTACGGCCTCCTCGGTGCCGAACTCCTCCGGCCGGTCCCCGTCGCGGCACTGCAGGTCGATCTGGAAACCCCCGGTGAACGGCACCCGCATCACGCTGCGCCCGCCCGCCCCGGGATGCTCGTAGTGGAAGACCCGCTCCCACGGCGGCTCGGCGCCCGGCACATCGGCGACGTCCACGACGACGTGGAAGCCCTCGCCTCGGGTGCCCTCCAGCTCGATGCCCAGCGCGTGCCGGACCGCTGAGCGGGCCCCGTCGGCGGCGACGACACGGGAAGCGCTCCACTCCCGCCCGGCCGCGTCCGTCAGCCGGACCCCGCTCCGCGTGCTGTGCACGCCCGTCACGCGGGCGTCCCACACGAAGTCGACCCCGGTCCGCGCACAGGCCGCGCGCAGGAACCGCTCGGTGTCGGTCTGGCGCAGGCTGGTGAAGGGCGGCGGGCCGGACGGGGCCGGGAACGTCCGGGCGTAGACCTCACGGCCCCGGTAGAGGGTGCGTCTGGTGTGCCAGGTCCGCCCGAACGAGGTGATCTCGGCGGCGAGGCCGGGCAGCATCGCGTCCAGCAGGGCGAGGGTCTCCCGGTGCACGAACAGGGCCCGGCTGCCCGGCCGTTCACGTCCTTGCGGATCGGCCTCCAGCAGCGTGACCGGCAGGCCGTGCGCCCGCAGCGCCAGGGCCGCCGACAGTCCCACCGGCCCGGCGCCCACGACCACGACCGGGGTCATGCCCGTACACCCTCGGTGAGCATCCGGGCGATCTCCACCCGCTTCACCTTCCAGGTCGCCGTCATCGGCAGCTCCTCGAAGCGCCACTGCCGGGGCTCTGCCATCGGCGGCAGCCCGGCCGTGGCCCGCCGCCAGCGCTCCGGGTCCAGGGGCCGCTCGCCGCGCACGCACACCACCGGCACCGGCTCGCGGTCCGCCCCCGGCACGATCACGACCTCACGCAACTCCTCCAGCCGGGACATCAGGGCATCCTCGACCTCCAGGTTGCTGTGCACCGCGTCGATCCGGTCGACCTCACGGTCGATCAGGTACAGCGCGCCCAGCCGGTTCCGGTAGCCCATGTCACCCATCTCCCACCAGCCGTCGGTGAGCTGACGGCCGTAACGGTCGGGCATCCCGAGGTAGGTGAGGATCCGGCCCCGCGTGCGCGCCTCGATCCGGCCCGGGGTGCCGGGCGGGACCCGCGCGCCCTCGGCGTCGGTCACCCGGACCCGGGTGAAGCCGGGTATCCCGAACCCGACCCGGCGGCCGTCCGCCCGGGCCGCACTGCGCCGGGTCACCACCTGGAACGCCACCGGGCCCGTCTCGCTCTGCCCGTACAGCTGGATCAGCCACGGCGTACGGCGCCGCGAGGCGTCCAGCAGCCGCCGCACGGTGCGCGGATGGATCGCGTCGAACGTCGAGCCGTACGACCGGACCCGGGACAGCGGCGCCCCGGGCGCGCCGGCCAGCTCCTCCCACAGCACGAACGTGTTGGGATGCGTCTCCACGATGCCGGGCCGGTGCCGGACCAGCAGTGGGCCGACCGCGGCCGGGTCCGGGTCGGTGATCAGCACGAGCGGGCTGCCGAAGTGCAGCAGCACGCCGAGCAGATGGTAGAAGCGCGAGTGCACGAACGACATGTGCAGCGCGGCGGTCTCACCCCGGGTGGGCCGGCCCATGACCTGCTGCGGCACGAGCCGGTTCCACATGGTCCGCGCGCAGTGCACGGCCAGCTTGGGGACGCCGGTGGTGCCCGAACTGTGGGTGATCAGGGCGGGTTCGCGGGGGTGCAGCCGGACGGGCGGGGGCGGTTCGGCGCCGGTGTACTTCGCCAGGGGCTCGGCACGCGGTGCGTCGTCCACGGACAGCGTCCGTCGCACGAGCCCGGACAGGGCGACGTCCCGCAGGCCGTCCAGCGTCGCGGCGTCGGTGACCAGCCAGGGCTGCCGCAGCCGCGCGAGGAGCTGCCCCGCCACCTCCGGGGCCAGCGCGGGCGACAGCAGCACGGGCACCGCTCCGATACGGGAGACGGCGCAGGTCAGCAGCATGATGTCGACGTTGTCCGCCTTGTGCACGACGACCTGTTCCGAGGGCCGTACCCCGGCCTCCCACAGCCGGCCCGACAGCTCCTCGACCACCTCGGCCAGCACGGTGTAGCTCAGGTCGACCCCGAGGGAGGGGGCGACGTCCAGCGGCCGGTCGAGGGTCACGAAGACCGCCCCGTGCCGGTCGGCAGCACGCCGGAAGACCGGCCCCAGATAGAACCCTCGGTCGGCGAGCAGGTGCTGTCTCATGGGGTCGTTCCTCTCCGTGGTGGTGTTCACCAGGCGCCCTCGCGGACCAGATGGCGGCGGAGCTTCCCGGTCGGAGTACGGGGCAGCGACGGGACGAAGCTGACGCTGCGGGGGACCTTGAACGCGGCGAGGCTCTCGCGCGCCACGCCGGTCAACTCGTCGGCCAGACCGTCCCGTACGGGCCCTACGGGGACCACGAAGGCCCGCAGCCGGCTCACGCCGCGCCCGTCGGGAACCGCCGCGACCGCCACCTCCCGCACCGCCGGATGGCCGCGCAGCACGGCCTCCACCTCCAGCGGGGAGACGGTGATGCCGCCGACCATCTCCATGTCGTCGACCCGCCCCAGATGCCGGTACGTGCCGTCCGGTTCCCGGCGGGCCCGGTCCCGCGTGGCCAGCCAGCCGCCCACGAGGATCCGGGCGGTCTCCCCGGGCCGGCCGAGATAGCCGGGCGTCACCGTCGGCCCGCGCACCCACATCTCGCCCTCGTCGCCGTCCGGCACCGGCCGCCCGTCGCGGTCGCGCAGCTCCACCTCGAAGCCGGGGACGGGAAGCCCCACGGTGCCCGGGTGGTTGTGGGCGAAGCCGTTGGCGCAGAACGCGTGACCGGCCTCGGTGGAGCCGATCTGCTCCAGCACCGGCGCGCCCAGCAGCGCGGTCACCTGCCGGGCCAGCCCCTCCGGCAGCCCCTCACCGGCCGACACCGCGGCCCGCACCGAGGCGAAGCAGCCCAAGTGCCCGTGCCCCCGCTCGGCGACCAGCGCCGCGTACGCGGACGGCACGGAGTACAGCAGCGTCACCCGGTGCCGGGCGACGAGCTCGTCGACGGCCGCAGGGGAGGGCCGCCGGCCGACCAGAACGGCGGACGAGCCGGAGAACAGCGGGAAGACGAACGCGTTGCCGAACCCGTAGGCGAAGAACAGCCTCGACACCGACAGGGTGACGTCCTCCGCCGTGATCCGCAGCACCCGCCGCCCGACCAGGTCGTGGTACGTGCGTGGATCGCCGTGCGTGTGCACGACGCCCTTGGGGCGGCCCGTGGTGCCGGAGGTGTACTGCACGTAGAGCGGGCTGTGCGCGTCGACCTGGTGCGCGGGGGCGGGCTCGGCGGCGGGGGCGAGGGCCATCAGCTGGTCGGCGCCGAGCCCCGCCCGGCCGGCGAACCGCCCCTCCAGGCCCGGTCCCGTCACACACAGCACGGCGTCGGTGTCCTCGGCCATGAACGCGTGGTCGGCGACCGGGAGTTCGGGGTTGACCAGCACCGCGACGGCCCCGAGCCGGGCGGTGGCGAGGAAGGCCGTCACCCAGGCGAGGGAGTCCGGCAGCGCGAGCAGCACACGGTCGCCGGGGCGCACCCCGTGGCCGGCCAGCACGGTGGCCGCGCGGGCGGCGAGGCGGTGCACCTCACCGTGGGTCCAGGCCCGGTGCCCCTGGTGGAAGGCGGTCCGCCCGGTCCAACCGCGCCGCTCGGCGAGTTCCGCCAGGTGGGCCGCGAGGTTCCCGGGCGCTTCGGTCCCGGCCGGGCTCAAGGTGACCTGCGGACTGGTCATCGCCGGGCCTCCCCGGCCGCACCGGCCTTCTGCCCCGGCGGGGGCTGCCGGCGCATCCGGTCGTCGGTGTGCCGGTGGAGGGCCCGCATCGGGGCCGCCGTCTTCAGCAGCATCTCCTCGTACTCGGCCTCCGGATCGGAGCCGAGCACGATCGCGCCGCCCGCCCCCAGGTGCACCTGGCCCGCGGCGAAGACGGCGGTCCGGATCACGATGCTGAGGTCCGCTCCGCCGCCGCACCCGAAGTAGCCGAGGGCGCCGGAGTAGACGCCGCGGGCCTCCGTCTCCAGCGAGTCGATGATCTCCAGCGTGCGCCGCTTCGGCGCGCCGGTCATCGACCCGCCCGGGAAGCAGGCCCGCACGCAGTCCACCGCGTCCGTACCGGGCCGCAGCCTGCCCTCCACGGTCGACACCAGCTGGTGCACGGTGGCGTACGTCTCCGTGGCCATCAGCCGGGGGACCCGTACGGTCCCGGTCCGGCAGACCTGCCCCAGGTCGTTGCGCAGCAGGTCGACGATCATCAGGTTCTCGGCCCGGGTCTTGGCGTCCGACGCGAGCGCGTCCCGCAGCCGGGCGTCCTCCTCCGGCCCGTCGCCCCGGGGCGCCGTGCCCTTGATGGGCCGGGCCTCGGCGGTGCCGTCCCGGCCGATCCGCAGGAACCGCTCGGGTGAGGAACCGGCCACCTCCAGTTCCCCGAACCTCAGGAACGCCGCGTACGGGGCCGGGTTGTCACGGCGCAGCGTCCGGTAGAACTCCAGCGCGTCGGGCGGAGCGGGCAGCCGGGCGGCGTTCGTCAGGCAGACCTCGTAGCTGGTGCCCGCCCGCAGCGCCTGCCGGCAGACTTCGATGTCCGCCAGGTACGTCGCCCGGTCGCGCACCAGCCACGGCTCGGCGGCGCCTGGGTCGGCCGGGGCCGGCGGCCCCGGCAGCGGCGGCCGCTCCGTCGCCACGCAGGAGAGGCCGGCCAGCACCCCGTCCAGCCAGTCGGCGGCCTCCCGCGCGGCCTGCGGGGTGTCCTCCGCCAGGCACACGACGTAGGTGAAGCCCTCCTCGTGGTCCACCGCGATCACCCGGTCGGCGAACAGCCAGGCGGCGTCCGGGGCGGGGGAGCGGTGCCGGTTGGCCGACCCGCAGTCGGCCTTCATCTCGTAGCCGAAGTAGCCGACGTAACCGCCGGTGAAGTCGAACGGCAGGCCGGTCGCGTCCACCCGGCGGGAGGTCAACTGCCGCTTGAGGTAGTCGAAGACACTCGCTTTGACCCGCCGCACCGGCCGGCCCGCCCGCTCGATCTCACACAGCCCGGCGGCGACGTCGTACCGCACGAACTCGGCGAGCGGCCCCTGGTCGTCCCCGAGGAACGAGAACCGCGACCGTCCCGGCTCGACCAGCGAGCTGTCCAGCCAGAAGGACCGCGGCGACCCCGCGAACATCCGCCCGAAGACCGCCTCCGCATCGACGGCACCGCTGATCCGCCGGGTGTGCAGCCGATACCCGACCCGCCCGGGACGACGGGGCCGGGGGAAGCCGACGGAGGGCGCGTGGACGCCGCCGGACACACCGACCCCGACGGACGTGCCCTGCCCTGCGCCCGGGACGCCCTTGTGGGCCGAAGCGGCCTCGCCCTGTCCTGCGCCCGGGACGCCCTTGTGGGCCGAAGCGGCCTCGCCCTGTCCTGCGCCCGGGACGCCTTTGTGGGCCGAAGCGGCCTCGCCCGAGGCCTTCGCCGCGCTGAGGGGGACGGCGGCCGCCTGGGAGACCGCGGCGACCTGGAAGACGGCCGCCGTCGCGGGCTTGCGCCGGCGCCCGGTGTCCGAGGGGGCCGCCCCGGCCCACCACACCCCCGTGTCGCACTCCGGGACGCCGGGCCGCCGCCGGATCCCCTCGTGCGACGGCACGGCCGTGTTCTTCGGGCGCAGTTTGCCGGCCCGCTCGGCGGTGAGATTGCGGAAGTTGACGAGCATGCGGTGCCCGTACTCCGTGAGGACCGACTCCGGATGGAACTGCACTCCCCACAGCGGCCGTCTGCGGTGCCGGAGCCCCATCAGGACGCCGTCCTCGGACCAGGCCGTGGCCTCCAGCGTCTCCGGCAACGGCTCGCGCACGGCCAGGGAGTGGTAGCGGACGGCGGTGAAGTGCTGCGGCAGCCCGTGGAACAGGTCCCGTCCGTCGTGCCGGACCGTGGACAGATGCCCGTGCCGCGGCTCCGGCGCGGGCCCCACCAGACCGGCCTCCCCGAGGGCGATGCCCTGATGCCCCAGGCACACGCCGAGCACCGGAACCGGGGAGGTCGCGAGCAACCTGCCCCCGATGCCGAAGTCACGCGCCTCGCCCGGGTGCCCGGGGCCGGGGGACACGACGAGGTTGTCGAACGCCCGGAGGTCGGGAAGACCCTCGACGGGCGCGTCGTTCCGGATCACCACCGGCTCCTCGCCGTTGACCTCGGCGATCAGCTGGAACAGGTTGTACGTGTACGAGTCGTAATTGTCGATGAGCAGGGTCTTCACCCGCCCACCTCCCTCTGTTCGTTCGCGGGCCTATGTGGCCCGGCGTTTGTGCCGGCCGCGCAGTGCCTGGAGCGACGGGTACAGCCATTTCCTGAAGAAACGCTGGAGCCGGGGCATGAGAATCCAGGTGACAAGGGCCGTCACACACAGACACAGCAACAGCGTGCGAAACAGCGCATTGAGGTCACCGAGATAGGGGAGAACCGTCAGATTGAACAGGAGCACCGGCGGGAAAACCGCGCTCATATTCACGAACCACAGTTTCCATTTCGACGGCGGCGCGGGCGGCGCGGGTGTCAGCGTCTGCGCGTCGAACCAGGCCCGGGCGCCCGGCACCCTCCGGCGCTCCGCCTCCCGGGCGACCCCCTCCAGCCGGGCGTCCCACCGTTCCCGAGAGTCTGATTTCTCCCAGGCCAGGGCCGAACCCTCGCTGGCGAAGCGATAGACGACATGCCACTCCGCCCCTCCGTCGACAAGTACTCCACCCCCCAGAAATCCCGGCTGTTGCGCGGTCGCGCCCAGCATGGCCCACCCCCAGGAGTGGAAGTCGGCCGCACGGCCCGGAGACACGCGATAGGCCACGGTGACCGTGACGGGATTACTGGTCACGCCGTCCCTTACGGAAAGCGCTCACCCCGCGTTCAAGATTCAACAAACAATTTTCCGGCCGTTCGCAAGATCACCCCCGAAGGTGCGGACTTTCGGCAGCCGGAAAGCGCCGCCCCTCACCGCTGTGCCACGGCGCTCTCCTCCGCCGCCACCGGTGCCTCCCCGAACCGCGACAACGCCAGCGCCCCCGCCACCGCCACCGCGAAGCCGAGGATCGCCAGCCACCCCAGCCCCGGCCGCGTACGGTCCCCGAGCCACACCACACCGATCAGCGCGGGCGCGACGGTCTCCCCGAGCACCAGCCCGGCCGTCGCCGTCGTCACCGACCCGCGCTGCAGGGCCGTGGTGAGCAGCAGGAACGCCGCCCCGCCGCCGAGCAGCAGCGCGTAGGTCGCCGGGTTCGGGAACAGCTCACCGGCCGAGAAGCCGTCGATCAGCCGTACCGACACCTCCACCACCCCGAACCCCAGCCCCGCCCCCAGCCCGAGCGTCAGCGCCCGCCCCCGCTCCGGCAGCCGCCCGGCCGCCGCTCCGAGCAGCAGCACCCCGGCCGCCGCCCCGAGCATCGCCCACGGCAGCCAGCCCGGCCCCGGCTCGTCGCCCTCGGCCCCCGACGCCAGCCCCAGCAGCGCGAGCCCGGCGCACACCACCGCCACCGCCGCCCACTCGACGCGGCTCAGCCGCACCTCGAGCAGCCGCGCCGCGACCACGGCCGTCACCGCGAGGCTCGCGGCCAGCGCCGCCCCCACGGCGTAGATCGGCACCGACCGCAGCGCCAGGATCTGCATCACGAAGCCGAGCCCGTCCAGCGCGAGGCCGGCCAGATACCGCCACTGCCGCAGCGCCCGCCACAGCAGCGCCACGTCCCCGCTCGGCCCGGTCGCCGCCGCCGACCGCGCGGCGATCGCCTGCAACACCGTCGCCGTACCGAAGCAGACCGCCGCACCAAGGGCGCACACCATTCCAAAAATCACAAATTGACAGTAGGCGAGCGGTCGTGCACGGGGGGCCATGCGCGCCCGTCCTCACCGATCTCTAGGCTGACCGTCTGTCAGTGCACTACGGGGAGACACGGGGAGACACGCACATGGCCGAAACACGGCGACGGCTGCGCTCGAGCACGGTGGTGCTGGGCGGCATGGGCGTCCTCGCGGCGGCCCTGTCCGCCTGCGGCTCCGACCCGGACCGCCGCTGCGTGGACCGGGACAGCTACGACTACATCAACGGCTACAAGATCGTCGCCGACAAGAACTGCTCGTCCGGCACGTACTCTTCCTCCGGCAAGGGCCGCAAGAAGACCGGCAAGACCAAGAGCACCGACGCCGACTGGTACTACGACGCCGACGTCAGCGGCGGCTGGGCCGATCACGGCACCTTCAGCCGCGACGAAGCCGTCGACCGGGGCGGCTTCGGCTGCTCCGGCTCCGGCAGCGGCGGCGGCTGACGGGCGGACGCAGCGATGGAACGCCGCACCATGGAGCCCCGCCCCGGCTGGCAGCAGACCGTCGAGGAACAGGGCCTGATCTACCCCCTGACCCGCTACCCCGACGACTCCCTGCGCCCCTACTGGGACGAGAGCGCGTACTACGTCTTCTCGCTGGAGGAGATCGAGGCCCTGGAGGAGGTCGTCGAGGACCTCCACCGCATGTGCCTGGCGGCGGCCGACCACATCGTCACCGAGGACCGCTTCGCCGACCTCGGCATCACCGACCCCCGGGTGGCCCGCACGGTCGCCGAGGCCTGGCAGCGCCGAGCCGAACTCCCCTCCGTCTACGGCCGCTTCGACCTCCGCTACAACGGCACCGGCCCGGCCAAGCTCCTGGAGTACAACGCCGACACCCCCACCTCGCTGGTCGAGGCCGCGTCCCCCCAGTGGTTCTGGATGGAGGACCGCTTCCCCGGCGCGGACCAGTGGAACTCCCTGCACGAACGCCTCATCGACGCGTGGCGGAAGCAGGCCGCCCTCCTCCCGCCCGGCAGCCCCCTGTACTTCGCGTACTCCTCCGCCGACGAACTCGGCGAGGACATGATGACGGTCGCCTATCTCAAGGAGACGGCCGAGCAGGCGGGCATGGCCACCGACTGGATCGCCATGGAGGAGATCGGCTGGGACCGCCTCTCCGGCCGCTTCGTCGACAACCGCCTCCGCTTCATCCGCAGCATCTTCAAGCTCTACCCGTGGGAGTGGCTCACCACCGACCGCTTCGCGGACCACGTCCTGGACACCCTCGACAACGGCGGCGGCACCGGCTCCACCCTGTGGATAGAGCCGGCCTGGAAGATGCTCCTCAGCAACAAGGCGCTCCTGGCGATCCTCTGGGAGCTGTACCCCGACCACCCGAACCTGCTCCCCGCCTACCTGGACGGCCCCCGCGCCCTGTCCACCGAGGGCTGGGTGGCCAAGCCCCTCCTGGGCCGAGAGGGCGCGGGCGTCACGATCCACGACCCCGGATCCACCCCCACCGTCCGCGACGAGCCCTGCTGCTACCAGCAACTGGCCCCCCTCCCCGACTTCGACGGCAACCGCGTGGTCCTGGGCGCCTGGGTAGTGGAGAACGAGTCGGCGGGCCTGGGCATCCGCGAGTCGTCGGGCCTGATCACCGACGAGTACGCCCGCTTCCTGCCGCACGTGATCTTGTAAACGGAGCTCAGGGGAACGCACCCAGGGGCGCGGGGAACTGCGCGACAAGCCACGACGCGCCCGCACTCGGCAACGCTCACCAACCCGGCAGACGCCCCCCGGGCCCACCCGGTAGGCTGATCCCCGGGCCGTGACTGGCGCGCTGGGATGGGACCAACCATCGGGGAGCGGCCCGAGCAGAGAGAGCCGTGCGCCTGGGCCGTACCGTGAACGCTGAACGCAACGTCCGGAGGTCCACACATGTCAGCCGAGCCCCTCTCCACCGCTTCCACCGCCTACCGCGCCGCCCTCGACGTGATCCGCGCCGTCGAACCCCGCGTGGCGGACGCCATCGGCCAGGAGGTCGCCGACCAGCGCGAGATGCTCAAGCTGATCGCGTCGGAGAACTACGCCTCCCCGGCCACGCTGCTGGCGATGGGCAACTGGTTCAGCGACAAGTACGCCGAGGGCACCATCGGCCGCCGCTTCTACGCCGGCTGCCGCAACGTCGACACCGTCGAGTCCCTCGCCGCCGAGCACGCCAAGGAGCTCTTCGGCGCCCGCCACGCCTATGTCCAGCCGCACTCCGGCATCGACGCCAACCTGGTCGCCTTCTGGGCCGTCCTCGGCGCCCGCGTCGAGGTGCCCTTCCTGGAGAAGACCGGCGTCCGCCAGATCAACGACCTCACGGACGCCGACTGGGCCGAGCTCCGTCAGGCCTTCGGCAACCAGCGCATGCTCGGCATGTCCCTGGACGCGGGCGGCCACCTCACCCACGGCTTCCGCCCGAACATCTCCGGCAAGATGTTCGACCAGCGCTCCTACGGCACCGACCCCGCCACGGGGCTCATCGACTACGAGGCGCTGCGCACCTCCGCCCGCGAGTTCAAGCCGCTGATCATCGTCGCCGGCTACTCCGCGTACCCCCGTCTGGTGAACTTCCGGATCATGCGGGAGATCGCCGACGAGGTCGGCGCGACGCTCATGGTGGACATGGCGCACTTCGCCGGCCTGGTCGCGGGCAAGGTCCTCACCGGCGACTTCGACCCGGTCCCGCACGCCCAGATCGTGACGACCACCACCCACAAGTCGCTGCGCGGCCCCCGGGGCGGCATGGTGCTGTGCGACGACTCGCTGAAGGACCAGGTCGACCGCGGCTGCCCGATGGTCCTCGGCGGGCCGCTCCCGCACGTCATGGCCGCCAAGGCGGTCGCTCTCGCGGAGGCCCGCCAGGAGTCCTTCCGCGACTACGCCCAGCGCATCGTCGACAACTCCCGCGCGCTCGCCGAGGGCCTGATGCGTCGCGGCGCGACCCTGGTGACCGGCGGCACGGACAACCACCTGAACCTGATCGACGTCGCCTCCTCCTACGGCCTCACCGGCCGCCAGGCCGAGGCGGCCCTGCTGGAGTCGGGCATCGTCACCAACCGCAACGCCATCCCCGCCGACCCGAACGGCGCCTGGTACACCTCCGGCATCCGTATCGGCACGCCCGCGCTGACCACGCGCGGCCTGGGCACCGCCGAGATGGACGAGGTCGCCGGCCTCATCGACCGCGTCCTCACCACCACGGAGCCGGGCACGACCAAGTCGGGCGCCCCCTCCAAGGCGGCCCACGTCCTGGACGCGAAGATCGCCGACGAGATCTCCCGCCGCGCCACCGACCTCGTGGCCGGTTTCCCGCTGTACCCGGAGATCGACCTGGGCTGACGCCCGCGACCCGTCACCTGTCCAGGCCCGGGCTGAGGAGGGCGACCCGTCACCCGTCCAGGCCCGGGCTGAGGCGGGCGACCCGTCACCTGTCCAGGCCCGGGCTGACGCGGGCGACCCGTCACCCGGTCCAGGGCCGGGCTGACGCCCGCGGCCCGTCAGTCGTCCAGGTCGATCAGCACCTGACGCGGCTCCTCCCGCGGCGGTCCGGCTTCCCGCCGGGCCGCCGCGCGGCGTATCAGCAGGGTGCCGCCGGCACCGGCCGCGAGCCCCAGCGCCCCTGCCGCCACCACCCAGCGGACACCCCGCACCGGCCCGTCCGGGTCCGCGGCGTCGGCCGTGCTCGCCACGGGCCCGCCCTCCAGGTCACCCAGCAGCCGGGTCCGGTCCAGCCGGTCGAAGAGCGACCGCGACGCCCGGTGCCAGCGGATGTCGTCGTCCTCCACGGCGGGCGCCGGATCCGAGCGCACCCAGGGTGTGCCGTCCTCGGCCACCACCAGCTGGTCCTGCTGCTCGACGGCCACGTCCCCGCCCGGCGGCCGGTTCGTGCTCGGCCAGCCGCCGACCCCGGACAGCCCCCAGACCACCGTCAGCCTCACCTGCGGAAAGTTCCCCGCCGTCCACTCCTCCGGCACCCGCTCCGTCCCCCTGAAAGTGGGCTCGAGCAGCTGCCACAGCCGGGCGAAGGCCGGCTGTCCCGAGCGCACCGCCGTCGTCCGTCCCGTGCCCCCCGCGACGACCATCGCCACGTCCGGGACGTCCCGCGGCCGCACCGGGAGGGCCACGGCGGACGTGACCGCCACACACCCCGCCAGCGCGCCCGCCACCGCCACCGCGACCACTCGCCGCACCACCCCGCCCCGGCCCCGCACTCTCCCCGCCCGGCCCCGTGCCCGCATCGGTCCCCCTCCCCGTCCGTACCGCGTCCGCACCGCGCCGGACACGGCAAGGGCCGCGCCCCTCCCGTGCCCCACACCCTTGTTACACCGCCGGGGCCGAACGGGATTGCGTCTGTTTCCGGCCGGTTCCGGATCGGCCCCCGGGACCTGAGAGAATGGTGAACATGGCCTCTGACCGACCTCGCGTGCTCTCCGGGATCCAGCCCACCGCCGGCTCGTTCCACCTCGGCAACTACCTCGGCGCCGTCCGCCAGTGGGTGGCCCTGCAGGAGACCCACGACGCGTTCTACATGGTCGTCGACCTGCACGCGATCACCATCCCGCAGGACCCGAAGGACCTGCGCGCGAACACCCGCCTGGCCGCGGCCCAGCTCCTCGCGGCGGGTCTCGACCCGGATCGCTGCACGCTCTTCGTGCAGAGCCACGTCCCCGAGCACGCCCAGCTCGCGTGGATCATGAACTGCCTCACCGGCTTCGGCGAGGCCGGCCGGATGACCCAGTTCAAGGACAAGTCCGCCAAGCAGGGCGCCGAGCGCGCCTCGGTCGGCCTGTTCACGTACCCGATCCTGCAGGTCGCGGACATCCTGCTCTACCAGGCCCACGAGGTCCCGGTCGGCGAGGACCAGCGCCAGCACATCGAGCTCACCCGCGACCTCGCCACGCGCTTCAACGGCCGCTTCGGCGAGACCTTCACCCTCCCGAAGCCGTACATCCTCAAGGAAACGGCGAAGATCTACGACCTTCAGGACCCGTCGATCAAGATGAGTAAGTCGGCGTCCACGCCGAAGGGCCTCATCAACCTCCTCGACGAGCCCAAGGCCACGGCCAAGAAGGTCAAGAGCGCCGTCACCGACACCGACACGGTGATCCGCTACGACGCCGAGAACAAGCCGGGCGTCAGCAACCTCCTGACGATCTACTCGACCCTCACCGGCGAGAGCATCGCCGAGCTGGAGGAGAAGTACACCGGCAAGATGTACGGCGCGCTCAAGACGGACCTCGCCGAGATCATGGTCGACTTCGTGACGCCGTTCCGGGAGCGCACCCAGCAGTACCTGGACGACCCCGAGACGCTCGACTCGATCCTGGCCAAGGGCGCCGAGAAGGCCCGCGCGGTCGCCGCGGAGACCCTCGCCCAGGCCTACGACAGGGTCGGCTTCCTGCCCGCCAAGCACTGAACCGGCCCCCGCACACCCCCGTACCACCGAACAGCGCTGTACATCACTCCGGTTGCGCCTGCCCGTAACCCGGTCGTGGCCGTACAGTCGATAACCGGGTGGTCGTATCAGCGGCCACACTGACACGACAGGAGACGACGTGGGGACCGTAACGATCGGTGTCTCGATCGCGGTCCCGGAGCCTCACGGCAGCGAGCTCCAGCAGCTGCGCGCGGGCTTCGGCGACGCCTCTGCTCACGGCATCCCCACGCATGTCACCCTGCTGCCGCCGACAGAGGTCGACGAGAGCGCCCTGCCGGCCGTCGAGGCGCACCTGGCCGAGGTGGCCGCGGCCGGCCGCACGTTCCCCATGCGGCTGTCCGGCACCGGCACCTTCCGCCCGCTGTCGCCGGTGGTGTTCGTCCGGGTCGCCGCCGGCGCGGAGGCCTGCACGCTGCTCCAGCAGCAGGTCCGCGACCCCGCCGGGCCGGTCAACCGCGAACTGCAGTTCCCGTACCACCCGCACGTCACCGTGGCGCACGGCATCGACGAGGCGGCCATGGACCGCGCCTTCGAGGAGCTCTCCGGCTACGAGGCCGAGTGGCCCTGCACCGGCTTCGCCCTCTACGAGCAGGGCGCCGACGGCGTCTGGCGCAAGCTCCGCGACTTCCCCTTCGGCGGTTCGGTGGTCCCCCCGCAGGCCGGGCGGGTGGAGCGCGGCTCCGTCCCCATCCGCTGACCCGCCTTCGGGGTCAGACCGGCAGCCGCCGGAACACCCCGCGCGGCAGGTGCCGCAGCGCCGCCATCACCACGCGCAGCGTCCCCGGCACCCACACCGTCTCCGAACGGCGCCGCAGCCCCAGCTCCACGGCCGTCGCGACCGCCTCGGGCGTGGTCGCGAGCGGCGCCTCGGGCAGCCCGGCGGTCATCCGCGTCCGCACGAAGCCGGGGCGTACGACCATGACGTGCACGCCCGTGCCGTGCAGCGCGTCGCCCAGGCCCTGCGCGAAGGCGTCGAGGCCGGCCTTGCTGGAGCCGTAGATGAAGTTCGCGCGGCGGGCCCGCTCGCCCGCGACGGAGGACATCACGACCAGCGAGCCGTGCCCCTGGGACTGCAGCGAGCGGGCACACACCAGACCCGCCGAGACCGCGCCGGTGTAGTTGGTCTGCGCGACCCGCACCGCCGCCTCCGGCTCCCGTTCGTCACGGGCCTGGTCGCCGAGCAGCCCGAAGGCGAGCAGCACCATGTCGACGTCGCCCTCGGCGAAGACCTTGCCGAGCACGGCCTCGTGGGAGGCCGGGTCGAGGGCGTCGAAGGCGACGGTGTGCACGTCGGCCCCGAGCCCGCGCAGCTGCCCGGCGGCCTCCTCCAGGGCGGGGGAGGGGCGGCCGGCCAGCCAGACCGTGCGGGTGCGGCGGGCGATCAGGCGGCGGGCGGTGGCCAGCGCGATCTCCGACGTGCCGCCGAGGACGAGCAGGGACTGGGGGAGGCCGAAGGCGTCCTTCATGACAGCAGCTCCTAGAGGTTGCTCACAGACTGAGGCGGCGGGCCAGGTCGGACACGAACACCCCGTGCGGGTCCAGTCGGTCGCGCAGCTCGCGGAAGTCGTCGAGGCGCGGGTACATCGTCGCGAGCAGCTCCGGGCGCAGCCGGGCGTCCTTGGCGAGGTAGACGCGCCCGCCCGCGGCGGCGACCTCCTCGTCCAGCTCGTCCAGGAACGCGCCGAGGCCGGGCAGGCCCGCCGGGATGTCCAGCGCCAGCGTCCAGCCCGGCACGGGGAAGGACAGCCACCCCGGGTCGGACTCCCCGAAGCGCTTGAGGACGGCCAGGAAGGACGGGCAGCGGCGTTCGGAGATGCGGCGCACGATGCGGCGCAGGGCGTCCTCGCGGCCGTAGCCGACGACGAACTGGTACTGCACGAAGCCGCCGCGGCCGTAGACGCGGTTCCAGTGGGGCACGCCGTCCAGGGGATGGAAGAAGCCGGAGATGCGCTGGAGCCGGCCGGTCCGCGCGCGAGGGGCCTTGCGGTACCAGAGCTCGTTGAACAGGCCCACCGTCGTCCGGCTGAGCAGGCCCTCGGGGAGGATCGCGGGGGCGGCCGGGAGGCGAGGGGTCCGGAAGGCGAGCGGGTCCCGGCGCAGGCGTGCGGGGAGAGCGTCCAGCGGGGCGTGGTCGCCGCGGGTGAGGACCGCGCGCCCGGTGGCGGCGCCCCGGGCCAGCAGATCGATCCAGGCGACCGAGTAGCGGTAACGGTGGTCGGTGGCCGCGAGCCGGGCCATCAGGTCGTCGAGGTCCGTCGCCCGCTCGGTGTCGACCGACATCAGCGACGTCTCGACCGGCTGGAGCCGGATCGTCGCGGTCAGGATCACGCCGGTCAGGCCCATGCCGCCGGCCGTCGCGTCGAACAGCGGCGTGCCGGGGACCACCGTGCGGATCTCGCCGTCGGCGGTGAGGAGTTCGAGGGCGAGCACGTGCCGTGCGAAGGAGCCCGAGACGTGGTGGTTCTTGCCGTGGATGTCGGCGCCGATCGCCCCGCCGACGGTGACGTAGCGGGTGCCGGGGGTGACCGGCACGAACCAGCCGAGCGGCAGCAGCACCTCCATCAGCCGGTGCAGGGAGACGCCCGCGTCGCACAGCACGGTGCCGCCGTCGGCGTCGATCGCGTGCACCCGGTCGAGGGCCGTCATGTCGAGCACGGACCCGCCCGCGTTCTGCGCCGCGTCCCCGTACGCCCGTCCCAGGCCCCGGGGGATCCCGCCGCGTGCCCCGCAGTCCCGGACGGCCGCCGCGGCCTCCTCGTACGTCCGGGGGCGGACCACCCATGCGGCAGTGGGGGCGGTGCGGCCCCAGCCCGTGACGGTGGTGTGGTCCAGGCCCATGACGTCCGGGTCGGAATCGGTGTCGGCAGACATGTCTGTGACCGTATCGCCCTACTGTGGGCGAATAGTTAGCGAACATGGCATCCCTCCCCGAAATGGGTGATTAATGGGATGTCGCTCAATATTGCCGGAGTTCAGGCCTGAAGGGCGTGAACAGTGAGTCCACATGGACGACCTCGACGACCTGCACGACATGGACCACCGGATCGTTTCGGCGCTCAGGGAGTGCGGCACCGACTCACGCGTGGCAGGCGCCGCTCGTGCCCTGTCCTGGGCGGGGGAGCACGCGGCGCTGTGGCTGGCGGCGGGGCTCACCGGAGCCGCCGTCGACGGCGGGCGACGCGGCGCCTGGCTGCGCGGCACCGCACTGACCGCGGGGGCGCACCTGGTCAGCATGGGGGTGAAACGGGTCGTGCGCAGACCGCGCCCCGCGCACGTCGAGCCCCTGGTGCGCACCGCCGGCCGGCACTCCTTCCCCAGCTCGCACGCCGCCTCCGCGGCGGCCGCGGCCGTCGCCTTCGGCACCCTGGGCGCCCACGCGGTCCCGCCGCTCGCCGGCCTGGTGTGCGTCTCACGGCTGGTCGCCGGAGTCCACTTCCCCACGGACATCGCCGCCGGCGCGGCCCTCGGTGCCCTCACGGCCCGGCTCGGCGCCCGCTGGATGCGGGAAGGCGCCCACCATGACTGAGACGGCCGTCCTGCGGCAGCGCACCCACGAGGAGCGGCCCGCACCACCCCACAAGGGTGGTCTCCTGGCCGGTCTCCTCAGGACCGCGCGCCCCAAGCAGTGGGTCAAGAACGTCCTCGTGGTCGCCGCCCCGGCCGCCGCCGGAGAGCTCTTCTCCCGGCACGCGCTGCTTCGACTCGCCCTCGTCTTCTGCCTCTTCACCGCCTGCGCCGCCGCCGTCTACCTCGTCAACGACGCCCGCGACGCCGACGCCGACCGCGCCCACCCCACCAAACGGCACCGCCCGATCGCCGCCGGACAGGTCCCGGTGCCCGTCGCCTACGCCGTCGGCGGCTGCCTGGGCGTCCTCGCGCCCGCCGCCGCGGCCTGGCTGTGCGGCCCCGCCGTCGCCACCCTGCTGACCGCCTACCTCGCCATGCAACTCGCCTACTGCATCAGCCTCAAGCACGTCCTGGTCGTCGACCTCGCCGTCATCACCACCGGCTTCCTGATGCGGGCCATGGTCGGCGGACTGGCCCTCGGCATCCCGCTCTCGCGCTGGTTCCTGATCACCACCGGCTTCGGCGCGCTGTTCATGGTGTCGGCCAAGCGCTACTCGGAAGCCGTCCAGATGGCCGGAAAGGCGGGCGCCACACGGGCGTTGCTCACCGAGTACACCACCGGCTACCTCCGCTTCGTCTGGCAGCTCGCGGCCGGTGTCGCCGTCCTCGGCTACTGCCTGTGGGCCATGGAGGAGGGCGGCGTCCCGCACACCAGCGTGCTGCCGTGGCGCCAACTCTCCATGGTCGCCTTCATCCTGGCGATCCTCAGGTACGCCGTCTTCGCCGACCGCGGCACGGCCGGCGAACCCGAGGACGTCGTCCTGGGCGACCGCGCCCTCGCACTCATCGGCATCGCCTGGGTGGCGATGTACGGCCTGGCCGTGGCCAACTGGTGACCACGCGCACGTGGCGGAGCCCCACCCTCCCGGGCCGCCGGGAACTGCTCGGCTTCGCCACCGTCGGTCTCCTCGCCTACGCCGTCGACCTCGCCCTGTTCACCGCCCTGCGCGGCCCCGCCGGAGTCGACCCGATCACCGCCAAGTCCCTGTCCTTCCTGGCCGCCTGCACGGTCGCCTACGCGGGCAACGCCCTCGGCACGTACCGCACCGCACACGCACCGGGTCTGCGGGCGTACGCCGTGTTCTTCGCGGTGAACCTCGCCGGAGCCGCCGTGCAACTGCTCTGCCTGGCCGTCAGTCACTACGGCCTCGGGCTCACCTCGCAGCGCGCGGACACCGTCTCCGGCGCGGTCATCGGTATGGCGCTGGCCACAGTCCTGCGGTTCTGGGGTACCCGCACATGGGTGTTCCGGGCGGAGGGCAGGGTCGGATCATGGACTGGCTGAAAAGACTCCCGGTGATCGGGCCGTGGGCGGAGCGGCTGATGATCACCCACGCGTGGCGGTCGTACGAGCGGCTCGACCGCGTGAAGTGGACGCGGCTGGCCGCCGCGATGACCTTCCGGAGTTTCGTCGCGCTGTTCCCGCTGCTGACGGTGTCCGCCACCATCGCCGCCGCCACGCTGAGCACGGGACAGGAGGAGAAGCTCCAGGACAAGCTCGCCGAGCAGGTCCCCGGCATCTCCGACCAGCTGGACATCGCCGGTCTCGTGGACAACGCCGGCACCATCGGGCTCATCGCGGGCGCCCTGCTGTTCTTCACGGGCGTCAGCTGGGCCGGCTCGATGCGCGAGTGCCTGCGGGCGGTGTGGGACCTCGACGACGAGGACGAGGAGAACCCCGCCCTACGCTACGGCAAGGACGCGGGGGTCCTGCTCGGCCTCGGCGGCGCGCTTCTCGTCACCATCGCCGCCTCCGCCGTCGCCTCCGCGATGATCGGCTGGATCACCGGGGAAGCCGGCATCGACGAGGGCGGCTGGGGCGGGGTCCTGCTGCACATCGCCGCGTTCCTGATCGCCGTGCTCGCGAACTTCCTGCTCCTGCTCTACGTCCTGACGCTGCTGCCCGGCGTCGAGCCGACCCGCCACCGCCTGGTCGTGGCGGCGCTGACCGGCGCGATCGGTTTTGAACTGCTGAAGCTGCTGCTCAGCGGCTATCTGCAGGGCGTGGCGACGAAGAGCATGTACGGCGCGTTCGGGGTGCCGGTCGCCCTGCTGCTGTGGATCAACTTCACCTCGAAACTGGTGCTGTTCTGCGCCGCCTGGACGGCGACGCAGAGCAAGGCGGACGAGGTCCCGAACCTCACGGCCGGGTCCGGCGGCGTACCAGATCCGGCAGCGGCCACCGGCGGTTGACGAGGAAGGCGGCGCCCGCGAGCAGCACCAGCACCCCACCCGTGATGCCGAGCGCGGTCCCCATGCCGCTGGAGCCGTCCGCGACCGGGGCGCCCGCCACCGGCTTCGCGCCGGTCCCGGCCGTGCCGCTGCCGCCGTCCCCGGAACCGCCGGCCTCGCCGGAGGGGTTCGCGCCGAGCTGGTCACCGGCCTGGGCGGCACCCTTGGGCGGCACCAGCTCACCCACCGGCTGCACCTTCCCGGCCGCCTTGAAGCCCCAGTCGAACAGCCGGGCCGTCTCCTTGTAGACCTCGTTGTGCTCGGGCTTCTCCGGGTTCATCACCGTCACCAGCAGCACCTTGCCGCCGCGCTCGGCGACGCCGGTGAAGGTGGCGCCCGCGTTGGTGGTGTTGCCGTTCTTGACGCCCGCGATGCCCTGGTAGACGTCCAGGTCCACGTCACCGGCCAGCAGCCGATTGGTGTTCCGGATCTCGAAGGGCTTACGGACCTTCTTGCCCTTCTTGTCCTTCTTCGTCTGGCCCGGGAACTTCGCGGTGACCGTCGAGGCGTACTCGCGGAAGTCTTTCTTCTGCATGCCGGAGCGGGCGATCAGCGTCAGGTCGTAGGCCGACGACACCTGCCCCTCGGCGTCGTAACCGTCCGGGCTGACGACGTGCGTGTCGAGGGCCTGGAGCTCCTCGGCGTGCTCGTTCATCTCCTTCACGGTGTTCTCGACGCCCTTGTTCATCGCGGACAGCACGTGCACGGCGTCGTTGCCGGACTGCAGGAAGACGCCCAGCCACAGGTCGTGGACCGTGTACGTCTCGTCCTCCTTTATCCCGACCATGGAGGAGCCGGGGCCGATGCCGGCCAGGTCGGAGGGCACGACCTTGTGCTGGGTGTCCCTCGGGAACTTCGGCAGCAGCGTGTCCGCGAACAGCATCTTCAGCGTGCTCGCCGGTGCGAGGCGCCAGTGCGCGTTGTGCGCGGCCAGCACATCGCCGGACTCGGCGTCGGCCACGATCCAGGAGCGGGCGCTCAGGTCCTTCGGCAGCACCGGCACACCGCTCGCCAGGTTCACCTGCGTCCCCGGCTTGCCGAGCCGGGCGCCGCCCACCGTCGACATCGACGCCGGGGGAGTGGCCGAGGGGCTCGCGCTCGCCGACGGGCTGCCCGAGGGCTTCGGGGCGGCGACGGCGGCGGGCGCGGCCAGGGCGAGGGACGACAGGACGGCGGAGGTGACCAGCAGGGATCGCCTGGTGGTCTGCTTCGGAGCGGGCACGGTCGGAAACGTACATGCCGTACGGGGGGAAGTCCCGCCTCCGCCCCCACCCCGCGAACGGAACCGGACACGGCCTGGCGATACTGGGTGCATGAAGCTCAGCCGCCCCGTTTCCTGGTTCCTGCTCGCCTTCGGGGTGTGGAGCTGGGTCATCTGGATCACTTTCGTCAAGAACCTGGTCGCGGACGGCAGCGGGCTCGCCTTCGACGACGGCCGTCCCACGGCCTACTTCTGGGTGCATCTGCTGCTCGCCGTCGTCTCCTTCGTATTGGGGACGGTCGTCGGGGCCATCGGGTTGCGTGGTCTGCGCGCACTGCGCCGGACGTCATAGGGCGATCGGGAGACACGACACCGTGGTCATCGTTTTCGTACTCGTCGCAAGTCTGGTCCTGGCCGTCGTCGTGACGGCCAACTGGTACGTGTGGCGCCGCCTGTTCCACGACACGACCAGCGGTCCCGGTCTCGTCCGCCGCGCGGGCGCGGTCCTCATCGCGGGCGGCTGGGTCCTCGCGATCACCGCCCTGGTCGCCGAACGCTCCGGCGCCCCCTTCTGGCTCCAGCAGGTGCTGGCCTGGCCGGGCTTCCTGTGGCTGGCCCTGTCGATATACCTGCTGCTGGCGGTGGTGGCCGGTGAGATCGTCCGCCCCCTCCTGCGCCGCTTCCTCGAACACCGGGCGAGACGGACGGACCAGGCCGCCCGGGGGAGCGGCACCGGCGCACCCACCGCCGCGACGCCCGCACCCGAGCCCGCGACAGCACCCGCGGCCGCCTCCCGGCCCGACCACGGCACCCCTGCGACGCCCCCTCACCCGCAGACCGACCCGGCACCCGGCACCGAGGGCGCACCCGCCACCCAGGGCACGACCAGCACCGATGGCGTCTCCGGCACCGCGGGCGCGCCCCAGCGGCTCACCACCGCGGACCCCGCCCCCGCCGCTCCCGCAGGCCCCTCCCGCCGCCTCTTCGTCTCCCGGGTCGTCGCCGGGGCCGCCGCGGCCGCTGCCGTCGGCACCGTGGGCTACGGGACCTACGGTGTGCTGCGCGGGCCGAAGGTCAAGCGGGTCACCGTGCCCCTGGCCAAGCTGCCGCGCGCCGCGCACGGGTACCGGATCGCCGTGGTCAGTGACGTGCACCTCGGCCCGGTCCTGGGCCGCGGCTTCGCACAAAAGGTCGTCGACACGATCAACGGGACCCAGCCCGACCTGATCGCGGTCGTCGGCGACCTGGTCGACGGCAGTGTGAAGGACCTGGGCCCGGCGGCCGCCCCGCTCGCCCAGCTGAGGGCCCGTCACGGCTCCTACTTCGTCACCGGCAACCACGAGTACTTCTCCGGCGCCGAGCAGTGGGTCGAGGAGGTCCGACGCCTGGGCATCAACCCCCTGGAGAACGCCCGCAGGGAGATGCCGTACTTCGACCTGGCCGGAGTCAACGACGTGGCGGGCGAGGACGAGGGCCAGGGCCCCGACTTCGCGAAGGCGCTCGGCGACCGGGACACCGCACGCGCGTGCGTGCTGCTCGCCCACCAGCCCGTCCAGATCCACGACGCCGTCGAGCACGGCGTCGACCTCCAGCTCTCCGGCCACACCCACGGCGGTCAGCTCTGGCCCGGCAACCTCATCGCCGCCGGCGCCAACCCCACCCTCGCGGGCCTGGACCGCTACGGCGACACCCAGCTCTACGTCTCGCGCGGCGCCGGCGCCTGGGGCCCGCCCACCCGGGTGGGCGCACCCTCGGACATCACCGTCATCGAGCTCGCGTCGACGCAGGCCTGACCGCCGGGACGCTGTGAGAACGCTGTGAAACCGGACCGAACGGCGCATCGGTAAGTTCTTTCCCAACTCATCAGATCTCCCTTCCCCCTGCTCAAAAACCTGTGATTGGGTGAGCCCGCCGCAAAGGGGTGTGGCATACGCACAAGGGCCTTCAGGGGTCTGGGGAGGGCGAAGCCGATGCGATCGGTTCGCATACGGATACTCGCGGGGCTGCTGGTCCTGGCCGCCGCGGGCGTGGGCGCTTGGCAGTTCCTGCCGTCGCAGGGCCACGGGAAGACCATCACGGTCGGCACGACGGACGGCGTCACCTCGCTCGACCCCGCCGGCGCCTACGACGCGGGCTCCTGGGCGCTGTTCAGCAACGTCTTCCAGTCGCTGCTGACCTTCGCGCCCGGCGGCACCGCCCCCGTGCCCGACGCGGCGAAGAGCTGCGCGTTCGTCCACGGCGACCTCACCACGTACCGCTGCGAGCTGCGCGACGGCCTCACCTTCCCCGGCGGCCGGGCGATGAACGCCGAGGACGTGAAGTACTCCTTCGACCGGATCCTGAGGATCAAGGCCCCCGTCGGCCCGGCGTCCCTGCTCGGCACGCTCGGCTCCGTGGACGCCGACGGCATGACCGTCACCTTCCATCTGACCTCGCCGGACGCGACGTTCCCCTTCAAGGTGGCCACCGGCGCCGGCTCGATCGTCGACCACACCGCGTACCCGGCCGGCAAGCTGCGTACCGACGCCGGTGCCGACGGGACGGGCCCGTACACCCTGACCTCGTACACGAAGGACCACGAGGCGGTCCTCGCGCCCAACCCGCACTACCGGGGTGCCGTCAGCGGCACCGGCCGGCCCGTCGACCTGCGCTACTACGCGACCCCCCAGGCCCTGGACACCGCCTGGAAGGACAAGCAGGTCGACGTCGCTACCGACCAGCTGCCGCCCGGCGTCCTCGCCGGACTCAACCCGAGCGACCCCGCCCAGCACGTCTACGAGGCGGACGGCTCGGAGACCCGCAACCTGTACTTCAACACCCGCGCGGGCAAGCCGCTGCACGACCCGAAGGTCCGGCAGGCCATGGCCTGGCTGATCGACCGCGAGGAGCTGGCCGCCACGGTCTACGACGGCACCGTCGACCCGCTGTACTCCCTGATCCCGGCAGGCCTGACCGGGCACACCGCCTCGTTCTTCGACGACTACCCGAAGCCCGACCCGGACAAGGCCCGGCAGCTCCTCACGAAGGCCGGCGTGAGCCTGCCGGTGCGCTTCACCTACGGCTACGCCGAGGGGCGCGGAGCCGGTGAGCAGGAGGCGGCCGCGATCAAGAAGCAGCTGGAGGCGAGCGGCCTGTTCCAGGTCACCCTCAAGGGCTACGAGTGGACCGCCTTCCAGAAGCAGTGGGCGACCGGCAAGCTCGACGCGTACGCCGTCGGCTGGGTCGCCGACTTCCCCGACCCGGACACCTTCGGCGCCGCGCTCGTCGGCACCGGCAGCGCCATGAACACCGGCTACAGCAGCAAGACGGTCGACCGGCTCATCAAGGACAGCCGGCGCTTCGCCGAGCGGACCGAGGCCGAGCGGGACTTCCGCTCGGTGCAGGACACCGTCGCAGAGGACGTCCCGGTGCTGCCGCTGTGGCAGGCCAAGGAGTACGTCGTCACCACCGAGGACGTCGGCGGTGGCCAGTACCTCTCGGACGGCACGGGCGTGTTCCGCCTGTGGAGCCTCACGCCGCTCTGACGGCCCGCCCCGCCGGTCGGGCCGCTCCGACGGCCGCCCCGCGGGTCGGGAGTCGGTGCGCCGCCGGGTCAGGAGCCGGTGCGTCGCCGGGCCGCCGGGTCAGGAGTCGGTGCGTCGCCGGGCCGCCGGGTCGGGGATGGCGTTCGTCATCCCCGGCAGGAACTCCGTGAACAGCTCGTGCACCTCACGCACGAGCGGCCGCAGCACCCGGAAGCGGGCCAGGGCTACGCCCCGCGCGGTGAGCCGGGCGCCGCGCTCGGCCAGCCGGTAGCTGCGCTCGCGCCCCTCGGTGCGGTCGAAGATCCAGTACAGGACGAGTCCCATCTGGGACAGCCACATCAACTCGGGCAGGATGTCCCGCAGTTCCTCGGGCACCTTTGTCTTCGTGGCCCCGGCGAGCACCTCCCGGTGGACGCTGATGGCCTCCTCGCGCGCGTGCTCCGACTCGGGGGAGAAGGGGCTGAGCGGGCTGTCCGGGTCGGCGGCGTTCTTGAAGAACTGCACCGCGAACTCGTGGTAGGGCGCGGCGATGTCGAGCCAGGCCCGCAGCACCCCCGCGAGGCGGGCCTCCAGGTCGCGCTCGCGGTCCAGGATCTCCCGGACCGCCACCTGGTGCTCGGCGGCGATCCGGTCGTAGAAGCCCTGGATCAGATGCTCCTTGCCCGCGAAGTAGTAGTACGCGTTGCCGACGGAGACCCCGGCCTCCTTGGCGATGGCCCGCATCGTCGTCTTGTCGTAGCCGCGCTCCTGGAACAGCCGCATGGCCGTCTCCAGGATCAGGGCGCGGGTCTGCTCGGACTTGGTGGGGAGGGCGCCGTCGTCGGGGCCGTCGTTCTTCGCGGACACGGGAAGAGAGCCTAACGTCAGCACGGGTGCGGCTACCGGGGGGCGCAGGTGCCGTCGGCACAGCCCGGCGCGGTGTAGCTCCAGCCGCTGTCCGGGTCGTACGACCAGCCGTCCGCCCGCCGGTAGACCCGGCCGCCCCACTGCGCCCCGCCGCGCTGCCGCCCGTGCCACTGCGCCCCGCGCCACTTGGCGGCGGCGAGCACCGCGCCCTTGGCGAGCCGGGCGCCGGACGGGGTGCTCAGCCGATGGGCGAGCGGCCGGTGCTCGCGCAGCGCCCACAAGGTGACCACCCAGGCGGCCGGGCCCTGGTAGACCTGCCCGGCGTCGCCGACGACGGTGATCTCGTCGAGGGTGGCGCCGTGGTCGAGGCCGGGAAAGCGCCGCCGTGCCTCCTCGGAGGCGGCCGGGACCAGCTCCAGCGGCACCAGCTTCGGCTGCCGCAGCCAGTCGCGCAGGAACGCGCACAGGGAGCACTCGGCGTCGTACAGGACGGTGAGCCGGCGGACGGGAGGGGCCGCGTGTGTGCCGGTGCTGTTCGTTCCGGTCGTTCCGGTCGTTCCGGTCGTGCCGGTGCCGGTGCCGGTGCCGGTGGTGCTCACGTGGGCCTCCGCTCAGGCCTGCGGCTGCGGGGCGACCCAGCCCTGCGGCGGCACCGGCGGCACCTGCTCCCGCTCCATGGCGCCCCGGCGCCGGATCCGGTTGAGGACGTAGACGTTGGCCAGGTGCATCACGCCGAGCACCAGCAGCACCACGCCGAGCTTGGTCGACAGGGCCTCGAAGATGCCGCGCGCGTCGGTGATGGTCTCGTCGTCGCTCAGGTACAGCGCGACGAACCCGAGGTTGACGAGGTAGAAGCCGACCACCAGCAGGTGGTTGACGGCGTCGGCGAGCTTCTCGTTGCCGTGCAGCACGTCGGCGAGGAAGACCTTCCCGTTGTGGCTGAGCGTCCGGGCCACCCAGACGGTCAGACCGATGCTGACCAGCAGGTAGATGACGTAGGCGATGACCGTGCGGTCCATAGCCCCACCCTTCTTGAACACGTTCAAAACGCTGTCGGGCATGACTCTAGACCTACTTTTGAACATGTTCAACACAATGCCGCGCGGGACACCGAGCGCGTCTTGAACGGCACGCGGTGCGCAGCCCCGCCGGATCGACCCCGAGACCCAGACGGCCCTGGTCGAGCGGGCCTTCGCGGGGAACGGCCTGCTGGCGCCGGAGGGGACCGTCAGGCCAAGCTGTGAACGAGGAACGGGGCCGACTTCGCAGAAGTCGACCCCGGTTCATGACGCAGCGACGTCACCCGATGCCGATACGGGTCTTCCAGTAGTCGGCCCGGGCGATGACCTCCGTGCCCGAGCCGCTCAGCGCGGTCTTGCCGCCTGCATGGAATCGCACGGATCCATCGGCCAGGACGGCCCAGATGTCGGGAACCGTGTCGCCGTTGGCACTCGGCGTGCCCATCAGATGAGGCTTGGCGCTGCTCGCCCAGCCGGAGGCGCCGTACTCGTTGTCCGCACCGCCGGAGGAGTCCGCCGCTGTCGCCAGCGAGTCGAGATCGACCCCGCCACCGGAAGCGGCGATGCCCTTGCGGAGCCACAACTTTCCGGAGACGTCCGACCGGTAGACGAGGTCGGTCACGCCGTCACCGGAAACGTCCTGGGCGATGACCAGGTCGCGCTCCTTCCAGGCGGAGGAGTTGAGGCGGACGGCCTGGTCCACCGTCGCGCCGTGGTAGCCGGTGAGGACCCACAGTTCGTCGTCGGTGCCGGCGCTGTTGCGCACTGTGGCAAAGAAGTCGGGGCGGCCATCTCCCGTGACGTCTCCCGCGCAGACGATCTGCGTGAATCCGGCAGGGCTGGGAGCCCCTTCGGGCAGCAGGATCTCCTGTCGCCGGTCGACGTTGACGGCGCCGTAGCCGTCCCCGGGGTAGACCCAGAGCTTGCCGGACAGGCGCACGACGAGGTCCTGGAGGCCGTCACCGCCGTAGATGTCACCGTTGTGGGTGATCAGGGCTCCCTTGAAGTGCCCTGACGGCGCCGGGACATACGGAGGAAGGTCGTCGCCGTTGGGGTCCTTGTCGGGGTTCGACCGGTAGGCCCCGGCCATCGAGTAGTCCAGGTCACCGGTGCCCTTGGTGAGATCGTCCTTGTCGGCCTGCGAGGGGTACATGGCCAGGTTGCCGCCCTCGGTGACGACCATGAGATCGGGCAGCTTGTCTCCGGTGAAGTCACCGGGGCTGTCGGCCTGATCCCGTGGCGAGACGTAGAAGAAGTACTTCGTGGGATCCGACTGGTTCCCCGCGCCGTCGACGGTACGCACGTAGAGGACGTTGGGCCCTGCGGCGGGCGGCTTGGCCCCGGACAGAGCGGCACTCACGCTCGTCGCCGCGCCGTTGGTCCGGCCTACGCTGCCGGTGTACGAGGCCGAGTTGAAGCCGTACTCGTAGCGCACGACATCGCTGTTCAGCGCGCGCACGGTGAACGACCCCGGCGTGCCGAACTTCTTGGCCGACCAGTTGGTGTCCTCGGCGTCGTTTCCGAAGCCGTTCTGGTTGCCGTCCGCGTTGGGATAGTCGGCGGACGTGACCACGGGCGGTCGAGGCGCGGACGTGTCCAGTACGAACCGGCAGGGTGCCTTGACCGGGTAGTACGACGACGTCGTACCGGCGTCGTCGATCGCCCGGACCCGCCACGAGTAGGTGGTTCCGTTCTTGAGTTTGCTCGTGGAGAACTCCTTCGTCGACCGCAGGGCCGTCCCCGTGTCGCCCCCGACGGACACCTTCCCGGTCGAGCCGAGCAGATCCCCGGCGGAGTCCCACTGCCCGGTCGGCCACAGGTCGAAGTCGAGGTGGTCCAGGTTCTTGTCCTTGTCCGTGCCCTTCGCGGTGAAGGTCAGGGCACCGGAGCCCATGCGGACGTACGGCTTGGTGGTGGTGCACTTGCCGTCCGGGCCGATGTCCAGCGAGTTCGTGACGATCGACGGCCGGCGGTTGTAGACCAGCTCGAGGATGGGTGGGTAATCGCCGTTGGCCTGGAACTTCTTCCATGCGTACTGCGACTTCTCGTCGCGGGCGCGCAGGCCGAAGGTGATGGTGTCGTCCCCCCGGTCGGCTGCCTTCTGCGCGCCCTTCTTCACGTCGAAGCCTTCGAAGGCGTCCCGGCAGCCGGACTTGTAGCCGTGCGCGAAGCTCTTGGTCGCCAGTTTGTTGCCGTCGTGGAGCTTGGGGGCGTTCTTCCAGTTGGTGTGGGAGTCGATCTCGCCGGTGAGGTGCACGCTCATCGAGCGGGCGCTGCAGGACCAGGAGTAGGTCTCCAGGACACGCAGCGTGGCCTTGGTGATCTTCGTGCCCTTCAGGTCCTTGTCGAAGTACATGTTGAAGAACGACCGGGAGGTGCCCCACGTGTCGGACTCGAAGCCGACCCGGGCCTCGTGAGTGCCGCCCTTGTTGAAGCCCTTGCCGTTGTAGAACGTGGCGTTGGGGTGGCGGTTGTAGGCGGTGGTCCAGTTCTGGATCTGCTTCTTGACCGATGGGTCGACGAACACCGGATAGGTGGTGGCCGGGTCGGCGAGGAAGTCCTCGTCCGGCGTGAGCGTCCACTGTCCCGTGGAAAGATCCGCTTCGACGAGTTCACCCCGCGAGTCCGGAGAGGGGCCCTCCAGCGAGGCCAGACCCAGGGTCGCGGCGGCACCTGACGGCGCCGGTGCCGGTGTCGTCTCCGCCGGCGCGGAGGGCAGCGGTGACCCGGACGGTTCGGGGACGGAGCCGTCGCTCGCCGACGGCAGAATCTCCACGTCGGTGTCGCTCTGCTCGTCGGACTCGACGGCGTCCTCTTCGGCGCTGGGGGCCGGGCTGTCATCGGGGAATTCCCCGAGGTCCGTCGGACCGGGCGACTCGGGCTCGCTCGGCTGAGCCGTCGCCCCGACGCCGCCGTCGGTGACGGCCGGTTGCCCACTGCTGTCCCACATCAGCGGGGTGGGCGACATGGCGACTTCTTCGTCATCGGCGTTCTCGGCGCTGACGATCCCGGTCACCGGGTCGAGGCGGAAGGAGAGCTGGGCGGAGTGCAGGCCGTACACCAGGCGCTTGACGTGCGGGTCGGAGGCGGCCTGACGGTTCTTCAGCACCACCAGCTGGCCGAAGCCGTCGTCGTCGGCGGTGAGCACGAGGTCTCCGCCGGGGAAGATCTCCGGGTACAGCGCGCGGTTGCCGTCGATGACCGGCGTCGGGACGGGGCCGGGCCAGGTGAGCTGGATCTTGTACTCGCCGCTGCCGCCGACATAGAGAGTGACCAGCGGATTCTCGGCGACGTCCGCAGCGGTCTGCCTCACCAGTGACACACGGCGCGCCGTGGAGCGGGACGCCCGCTGCCCGTCCTGCTCAGCGGATCCCGGTGAGAAGACCATGCGGGTGTTGGTGGCCTTCGGTTCCCACCCGGTCCCTGTGCGACGCAGACTCGCGTCGATCTTCTTCCACTCGCCGCCCACCTTGGCCCGGATGGGCGCGGAGTACAGCTGCTTGGCCATCTGACCGTCCGGCCGTGCCCATGTGGTGGAGTGGGCGGTGCGCTCGGTGGTGACCTCGACGGGCTTCCCGGTCCGTGCCGCCTGCTTGAGGGCGGTGACTTCCGTGACGGAGCTCGCGCCCGACCTGTGGTCGCGGCCGTCTTGAGCGGGACCGCCGTCCGGCCGTACTCCGGTGTAGACGATGCCGGTGGTGGCGACCGCGGCGGCGAGCAGCACCACACCGCCTCGACGGCCGGGCCTCAGGCGCCAGTTGCGCGTCATCGGGCGGGTTCCCTTCCCCCGTAGTTCCCCCTGGAATCCGGCGTGCGACTGGGCGCGGCCGGGCGAGCCGATGATGACCCATGAGGGATCCGTCGTCACCCTGTGGAGATTCAGGGGGCGCGATATGAGAGCCGGCGGCCGCGCATCCGTACAGAAGGAACGAGGGTCCTGCAGGGCGGGTTCGAGCACCGCGTCGGCGGCAGCAACGGCGACAACAACGGCGAGTACTGGGTCGTCACCACGACAGACGGCACCAAGTACTACTACGGCCAGAACAGCGTCGGCGGGGGTCACGCCGACACGTCCTCCGTCTCCACCGTGCCGGTCTTCGGCAACCACCCCGGAGAACCGTGTCACGCCGATGCCTTCGCCGACTCGCGCTGCGGCTCCGGCAAGCAGCAGGCCTGGCGCTGGGGCCTCGACAAGGTCGTCGATGTCAACGGCAACACGATGGTCGTCAACTGGAAGCAGGAGACGAACCACTACGCCGTTCGCAAGAAGTTCAAGTCGCCGGAGCAGTACGACCGCTACGCCTACCCGGCCTCGATCGAGTACGGCATGCGCCCGGACACCCTCACCACGCCGTCGGCCACCGTCACCTTCGGCGCGAAGCAGCGGTGCCTGAGGTCCGAGTCGGCGTGCGACGCGGCCAACTTCGCCAAGACCGACGACCCGGGCGCGTACCGGCCCTGGTGGGACACGCCGGGCAACCTCAACTGCAAGTCCACCTCCAAGCTCTGCCCGTCGTTCCCCTCGTTCTGGACGCAACTCCGCCTGGACACGGTGACCACGAAGGCCGCACGCCCCGGACAGACCGGCCTCGGCAAGGTGGACACGTACACCCTGCACCAGTCGTTCCCGGGGGACTGGTACGACACGTCACCCGGCCTCTGGCTCAACTCGATCACCCGCACCGGGTACGGCCCGGGCGACACCACCGGCACCCTCCAGTCGAAGGACGGCATCAGCTTCGCCCCCTACACGGTCGGCGCCTCGTCACCCCTGCGTGCCCGGCTGAAGGACCGCCAGCTGCCCAACCTGGTGCTCTCCGGCAAGAGCGACCAGCGTCCTCCCTTCACCCGCCCCCGCATCGGGACGGTCTCCACCGAGCACGGCGGCGACATCGAGGTCGAATACACCGGCGGGTGCGCGAGTGAACCCTCCGAGGACAAGGGCGAGAACAACGGCACCTGCTACCCGGTGCGCTGGTCGCCCGACGGCGACGAGAAGACCCCGGCGAAGTCCTGGTTCAACAAGTACGTCGTCGCGTCCGTGACCGAGACGGACAAGGTCACCTCGCACAGCAAACCGACCGTCACGATGTACTCGTACTCGGGCCCGGCGTGGGCCAAGAGCGACGACGAGTTCACGCGCCCCGCTCTGCGGACGTACAGCGACTGGCGGGGACACCGGCAGGTCACGGTCACCAAGGGCAGCAAGCTCACTTCCGAGCCGGGCGTGCCGCAGTCCCAGTCGCGGTCGGTGACACGGTACTTCCTCGGCACGGGTGGAGCGGTCAAGGACTCCACGAACACCTACACCCTCCTCGCGGACGATGCTCCCCAGTACGCCGGCATGACCGCGGAGGCCATCACCTATTCCGACTCGGGTGGCGAGGTCCTCACGCGCACGCTGAACTACCCCTGGTCGAAGGAAACCGCGTCCCGCTCCCGCGAGAACGAGGACGGGACGACCGCCGATCCCCTGCTCGCGCACCGCACGGGCACGAAGCGGTCGGACGAAATCCAGACGGTCGGCTCCAGTTGGCGCGCCGTACGCACCCTCACGACGCCGGACGACACCTACGGCCTGCCCGTCCAGGTGGAGACAGCCGTCGTGAAGCCGAGCGGCTCAGCCGAGACCTTCTCGGATCAGACCTGCACCAAGACCACCTACGTGCACAACACGACGGCCTGGCTCATCGGCCGCCCCAAGGAGGAGCGCACCACCGGCACGTCCTGCGCCGGATACGCCTCCGCCGATCCCGCGACCCAGCTGAAGTCGGCCCGGCAGTACAGCTACGACAAGCTCGCCTACGGGGCGACGCCGACCAAGGGCTCGCCCACCACCGTGGCCGAGACCGACGGTACGGGCACCTCCTACTCGGTCGCCACCGAGACCACGTACGACGACCTCGGGCGCGTCCGTACGGTCACCAAGCCCGGCGCGGGCACCTCGGAGACGAGATACACGCCGGAGACCGGTGGCCCGGTCACCACGACAAAGACGATCAACGCCAAGGGCCACACCGTCAGCACGACCTACGACCCCGGCCGGGGCCTGCCGCTGACGGTCACCGACGCCAACGGCCGCACGACACGCAGCGAGTACGACGCGCTCGGCCGTCTCGTGAAGGGCTGGACGGCCTCCCGCGCCTCCGGGGGCAAGTCGCCGAGCGTCGTCGTCTCGTATCAGCCGGCGATCGCCACATCCAGCGCGAACAAGCCCGCCGCGGTGACGGTGGGAACCCTCAAGGACGACGGCTCCTACAGTCAGGAGGTCACGCTCTACGACGGACTGGCACGTGAAGTCCAGAAGCAGGGCGAGGCCCACGGCCCCGGCCGGATCATCGTCGACACCAAATACAACGACCACGGCCTGGTCGCCGAGAAGACCGGCGCCTACCTGGCCAAGGGTGAACCGGACACGGCGCTCTTCAGGCCCAGATCCACGTCGCTGATCCCGTCCTGGACCCAGTACCGCTACGACGGCCTGGAGCGTGAGGCCCGTGCCTCCGTCTACCAAGGCGGCGGATACAAGTACGCGACCTTCACCTTCTACGACGCCGTTAGCAAGACGGTGAACCCGCCCGGCTCCACGGCCCCTCGCACACGCACCTACTTCGACGCCCTCGGCCGGACCACCTCCGTCAAGCACTTCACCCAGGACGCCTCCAGTGCCACCGCGGGCCGCACCACCACTTACAGCTACGACGCACGAGGCAACCGCGACAAGGTCACCGACCCGGCCGGCAACGTCTGGTCCTACACCTACGACGCCCGCGGCCGGGTGACGTCCGCCACCGATCCCGACACGGGGACCACGGACACCTGGTACGACGCTGCGGACCGGCCGAACCGCGTCCGCAACGCGCGCGGTCAGGAGACCTACACCGAGTACGACATCCTCGGCAGGCCCAGATACGTCCGGCAGGGTTCGGCGAGCGCCACCCCTGTCAAGGAGTACACCTACGACGATGCGCCCGGAGGCCTCGGCCAACCGGCAACGAGCAAGCGGCACACCGCCAACGGCGACTACGTCAACCGGGTCACGGGATACGACTCCGAGTACCGAGTCGCAGGCAGTGAGACGGTCGTCCCGGCCAACTCCATGACTGCGGGCCTCGCCGGCACCTACGCGTACGCCTACACGTACACGCCCACCGGCAAGCCCCAGTCGGTGACCCTCCCGGCCGTCGGCGGCCTGGCCAGGGAAAAGGTCGTCACGCGCTACAACGGCGACGGCATGCCGGAGTCGACCTCGGGCCTGACCTGGTACACCGCCGACGCCACGTACTCGCCCTACGGCGAGGTGCTGCGCACGGTCTCAGGCGCACAGCCGAACCGCGTCTGGACCACCAACTTCGTTGACCCGCACACCGGCCGCCTCCAGCGCACGGTGGCGGACCGTGAGACGGCGGGCCCGCACCGCATCACGGACAGCTACTACTCCTACGACGCGACCGGCACCATCACCTCCAACGCACGCAAGCTCAGCGAGGCGACGGGCAGCACGTGGGACACCCAGTGCTTCACGTACGACGTGTTGGGCGAACTGGCCCACGCCTGGACGTCGAAGATCGAGCCGACCGGCGGCGGTACGGGCTGCAAGTCGGCGAACGGTACCGCGTGGGGTCACCGCACCACCTACGCGACCTCCTCGGGCCCGGTCGCGGACGCCGCGGACGCGGAATCGGACGCCTCGTCCCCCGACGACTCCCTCGCCTCGACACTCGCCGCGTCAGCCCCGGCCCCGGACACGGTGGCCACGAACGCGACGGCCTACCACCAGTCGACCACCTTCGACTGGGTCGGCAACCGCGCGACGCTCACGGAGCACGATCCGGCCGACGCGACGAAGAACGTCACCTACTCCTACGGCTACGGCAAGACGGTCGCAGGCAGCGGCACGACGTCGTACAAGTCCCAGCCGCACACGATGACGTGGATCAGCTCCACGCCCACCGGCAAGGACAGCGCCTACACCTACGACGCCACGGGCAACACCACAGCCCGAGACCTGTACAACACCACGCAGACCCTGGACTGGACGCCGGAGAACAAGCTCGACTCCATCACGGACGACGGCAAGAAGACGACGTACGTCTACGACGCCGACGGCAACCGCCTGCTGGAGAATTCACCGTCGGGCTCGACGCTCTACCTGGGCGAAGCCGAACTGACGACGAACGCCTCAGGCACGATCACCCGCGCGTCCCGCTCCTACGCACAGTCCGGCGCGCCGTCGGTGGTCCGCACGACGACCAACGGCTCGACGACGGGCCACAAGGTCAGCACGCTGCTCACCGACCACCTGGGCACGGCCAACACGTCGGTCGACCTCGCCGCCGGCCAGGCGGTCACCCGCCGCGCGTTCAAGCCGTACGGCGAGACCCGCGGTGCGAAGCCCTCCACGTGGCCCAACAAGCGCGGCTACTTGGGCGTCGGCATCGACGACACGGCCACGGGCCTGACGCACATAGGCGCCCGCGAGTACGACCAGACCTCGGGCCGCTTCCTCTCGGCCGACCCGGTCATCGACATAGCCGACCCGCTGCAGATGAACGGGTACGCCTACTCCAACAACAGCCCGGTGTCGCACTCGGATCCCACGGGCCTGTGGATCGACGACGGAACGGGCCACAGCGAGCCGCGCCGCGACGGCGGCCCGACGGGGCCGCAGAACCCCAAGGGGCCCGGCGTCCCTCGCGGAGGCACGGGGCCGGGTGGTTGTTACTACAGCTGCAAGGCGAAGCCCGGATGGGTGCAGACGCATACTCCGGTCACGAACAACGTCCAGCGGCTGCTGGACCTCTTCTACGAGTACGGTCCCAACGGCCGCTTCCCGAACGGGACGTACTGGCAAACGCCCATCGTCGAGGAGAGCGGCACCAACAACGTGTGCTTCGGGCGGGAAGGCTGCCGCCTGGCGTACAAGTTCCTGCTGAAGAGCGACGACGTCGCAGAGGCCAAGCGCATCGCCGCCAACTACTGTCTCCAGAACTTCAAGAAATGTCAGAACGACGCCGAGTCCTACGAGCGGGGCAAGCGGTGGGAAACCCTCCCGTACGCCTTCCTCCCCGGAGGCAGGGCCGCCAAGGGGGCGGCGGCCGGCTGCGCTAGATGTTTCCTGGCCGGTACCGACGTCCTTATGGCGAACGGCACCAGCAAAGACATCGAAGACATCGAAGTCGGCGACATGGTCCAGGCCACCGATCCGGAAACCGGTGAGACCGGCCCCCGCAAGGTGACCAGGCTCATCCGGACCGAGGGTGACAAGTTCTTCAATGAACTGTCCATCGCCACTGAGGACGGCGTCGAGAAACTCATCGCCACCTACGAGCACCCCTTCTGGTCGCCGTCACAACGGGACTGGATCGAAGCAGGCGATCTGAAACCGGGCACGACCCTGCGCACCGACGACGGCGACACCGTCATCGTCACGGGCAACCGGTCATTCACGAAGCGGGCACGTACGTACAACCTGACAGTTGATGACCTGCATACGTACTATGTGCTGGCGGGCGATACTCCCGTGCTCGTGCATAACTCCGGAGGCTGCCCTGATCTGGATGCGCTTTCGCAGAGTGGAATGCGTCCAGCCAAGGGGAAGACGACTCATGCAGGGCGTGAATACCAGAAGCATATGAACCGCGGCGATCTTCCTGTGGTTCCCGGCAAGGAGTTGAAGACTGCCGGGCAGGATTTGTTGGACGACATTCCGACCAATCCGCAAACCTCAAGGTCCGCTGTCAATTCTGGAAACTTCGCGGGCGGAACGCGATATATCATGCCGGACCCTGCTGGCGGGCGGGGGATCGGTGCGACCTTCGACGCAAATGGACAGTTCCAATACTTCGGGCGGTACTAGGCATGTTGCTAATCGAGCCGTGGGATGCAAAGGCGCGCGGCGACGCTAGTCTCGCTGACCTTCGGGGTGCGATCGCGGGGGCGTCTGTGAGTGCGGTCCGCTACGTAGTGCCGCAAGGGGAAACCTGGCCCGAAGGGCACAGGGAGGATCGTGCTCATGAAGTCGACATGGCCGTTGATCTGGTCATGAGCACCGGGGCTGGACTGTCCCTGTCCTGGGCGATGGATGGTCTCAACGAAGGGATGGCGATCGAGCTCAGGGAACCTGGAGAGTCGGACGCCGACTTGCCAGGGGACGCTGTCGACGTGAGCGATCATGTCGATTGGGAGAGGTTCCTTGGGGCGGATATTGTGGAAATCATCCCTGCCTGGCACATTCCCAACGAAGATTGCCCTGAAATGCCCTGGGCGTATCGCCTCAGATTTTCCAATAAGTCAAGCCTGGTTATTGCGCTAGGTGCGGCTGAGGGGGAGGGGTTCACGTATATGCCCGATGAGCTGATCGTGTTCTTCGATGAGAATCTCGCAGCTTCCTATAGAATCCCAGCGAGTAATACTTCTTCACTCGGATAGGTTGAACCGAGTGAGAGGACGGCAGACGGCAGACGGCAACGTCAGCGGACGAGCGCGTTGCAGGGTGGCGGTTCATCGCCGTCGAAGCGCGCCGTCTCGGTGGTCTCCGGGCTACCGAGCGCGGTGCCGAGGGTGGCGATGGCGTCGCGCTGGAGGCGGAGCCGGACGTGCACATAGACGGTGTCGGTGACGCCGATGTGGCAATGGCGGCGGTGTCCGTGTCGAGGTCGAGATCTTCCCAGCTGGTCGGGTCGATGGGGCGTGCCCCGGTCGGCCTGGGGCCAGTCGACGTCGAAGAGGGCGCCCGTCAGTTCAGTCGCTCGTCTTCGGCCGGCCCGCCTTGAGGATCTCCGTCGCGTCGAGGGTCACCTTCGCGCCGATGGAGTCCGGGAGAGTAACCAGCTCGCCGGGGGCGTGGGGGCGGTGGTTCTCGTAGCCGCTTCCCGCCGGGTCGGTGAGGACGTGGAGGCGCTGGTGCTTGCGGTCCACGACGACGTAGACCGGGACCTTGGCCTCGGCATAGGCGGCGACCTTGGTCTTGAGGTCGTCTTTCCAGTTGCCGGACGTGACTTCCAGGACGAGACGGAAGCAGGCCGGATCGTAGGCGTTGTTCTCGACGAGGTGGTCGTCGATGTCGGCGTCCACCACCACGAGGTCGGGGATGGCGTAGTCCTCGGCGCCGGTGGGGAGCCATAGGCCGACGTTCTGGAGGACTTCGGTTTCGCCGTCGTCCAACCCGGCCGCGATGAACGGCCGCATGAGTTTGGTCAGAGCGCGAGCATGAGGTGCGTCCGGGGACGGGGTCACGAGGAGATGGCCTCCGATGATCTCGACGCGGTAGCCCGGATGGCGCTCCATGATCTCGTCGGCGATGGTCGTGAGGGTGACCGGCTCTTCGTCGTGGAAGGGCTGCTCGACGGAAGCTGCGGACATCAGGTGCCTCCTGGGAACTGGTGTCGAGAGCATCATCGTAGGTCGGACACCGCCCCAGTGTCCGTCCCGGACTCAGTCACCCGAAGGTGTGGCATATGCCAGAGGGCCCCGCCCCGGTGTGAAACCGGGAACAGGGCCCTCCAGCGCAAGCGGTCGAGTCAGTAGCGGCGCGTGATCAGCGCTCGCTTCACCTCGGCGATCGCCTTCGTGACCTCGATGCCACGCGGGCACGCGTCCGTGCAGTTGAAGGTCGTGCGGCAGCGCCACACGCCGTCGCGGTCGTTGAGGATCTCCAGACGCTGCTCACCGGCCTCGTCGCGCGAGTCGAAGATGAAGCGGTGCGCGTTGACGATGGCGGCCGGGCCGAAGTACTGGCCGTCGTTCCAGAAGACCGGGCACGACGTGGTGCAGGCCGCGCAGAGGATGCACTTCGTGGTGTCGTCGAAGCGCTCGCGGTCCTCGGCCGTCTGGAAACGCTCACGCGTCGGCTCGTTCGTGTCCTTCGTGATGAGGAAGGGCATGACGTCGCGGTACGCCTGGAAGAACGGCTCCATGTCGACCACGAGGTCCTTCAGGACCGTGAGGCCCTTGATGGCCTCGACCGTGATCGGCTTCTCGGGGTTGATGTCCTTGATCAGGGTCTTGCAGGCCAGACGGTTCTTGCCGTTGATCCGCATGGCGTCCGAGCCGCAGATGCCGTGCGCGCAGGAGCGGCGGAACGTCAGCGTGCCGTCCAGGTCCCACTTGATCTTGTGGAGGGCGTCGAGGACACGCTCCTTGGGGTCGATCTCCACCTGGAAGTCTTCCCACACCGCTTCCGCCGCGACCTCCGGGTTGAAGCGGCGGATGCGGAAGGTGACCGTGATGTAGGGGGAGTCGGCGAAACCGGGCTCGGGCTTGCCGGCCGCGTCTTCCTTGTCCAGAACAGGGGTAGCCATCAGTACTTACGCTCCATCGGCTGGTAGCGGGTCTGGACGACCGGCTTGTAGTCGAGACGGACGGTTTCGGAACCGTCGGCGCCGACCTCGCGGTACGCCATGGTGTGCCGCATGAAGTTGACGTCGTCGCGGTTCGGGTAGTCCTCGCGGTAGTGACCGCCGCGGGACTCCTTGCGGGCGAGCGCGGAGACGGCCATGACCTCGGCGAGGTCGAGCAGGTTGCCCAGCTCGATGGCCTCCAGCAGGTCCGTGTTGAACCGCTTGCCCTTGTCCTGGATCGCCACGTTCTTGTAGCGCTCGCGCAGCTCCGCGATCTTCTCGACCGCCGTCTTGATCGTCTGCTCGGTGCGGAACACCATGACGTTGGCGTCCATGGTCTCCTGCAGCTCGCGCCGCAGCTCCGCCACCCGCTCGTTGCCGGTGGCGTCGCGCAGCCGCTCCACCTGCTCGACCACGAGCTCGGCCGGGTTCTCCGGCAGCTCGACGAACTCCGCCTTCTGCGCGTACTCCGCGGCCGCGATGCCCGCGCGCTTGCCGAAGACGTTGATGTCCAGCAGCGAGTTCGTGCCGAGGCGGTTGGCGCCGTGCACGGACACGCAGGCGACCTCGCCGGCCGCGTACAGGCCCGGGACGACCGTGGTGTTGTCCGCCAGGACCTCACCCTCGACGTTCGTCGGGATGCCGCCCATGGCGTAGTGCGCGGTGGGCTGGATCGGGATCGGGTCCGTGTAGGGCTCGATGCCGAGGTAGGTGCGGGCGAACTCCGTGATGTCCGGGAGCTTCGCGTCCAGCTGCTCCGGCGGGAGGTGCGTGAGGTCGAGGTAGACGTGGTCGCCCTCGGGACCGCAGCCGCGGCCCTCACGGATCTCCGTGTAGATGGAGCGGGACACGACGTCACGGGACGCGAGGTCCTTCATGACCGGCGCGTACTTCTCCATGAAGCGCTCGCCGTCCTTGTTGCGGAGGATGCCGCCCTCACCGCGGGCGCCCTCCGTCAGCAGGATGCCCATGCGCCAGATGCCGGTCGGGTGGAACTGGAAGAACTCCATGTCCTCCAGCGGCAGCCCGCGGCGGTAGACGGCCGCCTGGCCGTCACCGGTCAGCGTGTGCGCGTTGGACGTCACCTTGAAGAACTTGCCGCAGCCGCCGGACGCGTAGACCACGGACTTCGCCTGGAAGACGTGGATCTCGCCGGTCGCCAGCTCGTACGCCACGACGCCCGCCGACTTCTTGACGCCGTCGACCTCGGTGATCAGCTGGTCCAGGACGTAGAACTCGTTGTAGAACTCCACGCCCTCCTTGACGCAGTTCTGGTACAGCGTCTGGAGGATCATGTGGCCGGTGCGGTCGGCCGCGTAGCAGGAGCGGCGGACCGGGGCCTCGCCGTGGTTGCGGCTGTGACCGCCGAAGCGGCGCTGGTCGATGGTGCCGTTCGGTGTGCGGTTGAACGGCAGGCCCATCTTCTCCAGGTCGAGGACCGAGTCGATGGCCTCCTTCGCCAGGATCTCGGCGGCGTCCTGGTCGACCAGGTAGTCACCGCCCTTGACCGTGTCGAAGGTGTGCCACTCCCAGTTGTCCTCCTCCACGTTGGCCAGCGCGGCGGCCATGCCGCCCTGCGCGGCGCCCGTGTGGGAGCGGGTGGGGTACAGCTTCGTCAGGACCGCGGTGCGGCTGCGCTTGGTGGACTCGATGGCCGCGCGCATGCCCGCGCCACCGGCGCCGACGATGACGGTGTCGTACTTGTGGATCTTCATGATTCTCGCAGCCCCGTGCCTAGCGGATGTTCGGGTCGAAGGTGAAGATCACCAGCGTGCCCAGCAGGATGGTGAACACCGTGGCCGTGTAGAGCAGGCCCTTGAGCCACAGCCGGGTGTTCGCGCGCTCCGCGTAGTCGTTGATGACCGTGCGCAGGCCGTTGGCGCCGTGCAGCATGGCGAGCCACAGCATCAGCAGGTCCCAGACCTGCCAGAACGGGGACGCCCAGCGGCCCGCCACGAAGGCGAAGCCGATCTTGGAGACGCCGCCGTCCAGCACGAGCTGGATCAGCAGGTGGCCGAGGACCAGGACGACCAGCACGACGCCCGACAGACGCATGAAGAGCCAGGCGGCCAGCTCGAAGTTGCCCCGGGTGCTCTTCGGGGTCTTCTTGGTGCGCTGGCGCGGGGCCTCGATGAAGGGCGCCGGGTTGTCGACGGTGTAGACGGCGCCGCCCTCGACGGGGCCGACGCCGGCGGCGGTCTTCTCAGACGTGGACATTGGCGTCAGCTCCCGAACAGTTCACGAGCGGCGTGGCCGAGGACGGGGTAGATGGCCCCGAGCATCAGCACGACCCACAGGGCGACGACGGTCCAGAGCATCTGCTTCTGGTAGCGGGCGCCCTTGATCCAGAAGTCGACAGCGATGACGCGCAGACCGTTGAGCGCGTGGAAGAGGATGGCGGCGACGAGGCCGTACTCCAGCAGCGCGACGATCGGCGTCTTGTACGTGGCCACGACGGTGTCGTAGGCCTCAGGGGACACACGGACGAGAGCGGTGTCCAGCACGTGGACGAACAGGAAGAAGAAGATGAGGACGCCGGTGACTCGGTGAGCCACCCAGGACCACATTCCTTCCCGGCCGCGGTACAGCGTTCCAGCCGGCACGGAAGTTTCCTCCGGGAGCGGGGATTGGGGCCGCGCCGGCTTGGTGTGTCGGTCGGGCCCGGCCGGGTACGGTCCACCGGCCCCCAGCATCGTAGCGAGGCGCTGCGGCCGGGCTGCGCCGGGGTCCCTGGGTGTGATCAAACTGGCACGCAATGAGGTACTGGTGGGCTAGTGCGGCTCAGGGGGCGGGGGGTGTTTCCGGGACGCCGGGTGCGAGTCGTCAGTGGTTGCTCGCGCCCACGCGGCGGTAGCCGCAAGTCAACACGGCCCCGCGCCCCTCAGGGCGCTGATCAACCGTTCCCTCGCGAGGCGCCGGAGTTCGTCGGCCACCACCCCTCGCTCTTCCTCCGGATCGTTCGTCAATCGTGACCGGATGGCCTCCAGGAGGCGGTCCAGGGTCTCCGAGGGGGACAGGCCGTCCAGGCAGATGACGAACACGTGTCCGAAGCGGGCCTCGTAGGCGGCGTGCGCCGCGCTGAGGGCGGTGTGGGCAGCGGAGTAGGTGTCCGGCGGGAGCGGGGGCAGGCGCTCGGCCGCCAGCGCTTCCGTGAGGTCGGGCCAGGCCAGGTCGTAAGCGGCCTCGTCCGCCGCGGCCAGCAGGGATTCCAGATCCGGGTAGGGGCGGTGGTCCGCGACGCGCCGGGCCCAGCGGAGGCTGCGCAGGCAGGAGAGGAGGGCCTGCTCCAGGTCCTCCTCGGAGGCGGCGTTGAAGTGCTCCACCGGTATGTCGAGTCGGCCGGGGAGATCTGGGAGATGGTGCGCGGGCAGCGTGGGTCCTCGTGGGCGTCACGTGTGTCGGCAGGGCAAGTTGTGAGAGATGTGACGTCACGCTATCGAGTACGACCGTGACGTGTCCGAAGGATGCACGAATTTCACCCGGGAGGGAGAGCTTCGGCACGCGTGGTGGACGCGCGCGGGGCGGCCCGGGGTTTTAGGTTGGCTGAGTGAGTCAGCACAGGCGCCGGACTTCGGCGAAGCAGGAGAAACAGCGGCAGGTGCTGGTCGTGGCCATGGCTGTAGCCCTGGTCGTGGTCGCGGCCGGGGTGAGTCTCGGGCTCTGGGCGGCCTCGGGCGGTGACGGCGGGCCCACCGGTTCGGAGGCCGGATCCTCGCAGGGGGCCACCGCGGCCGCGCCCGGGGACCAGGCGTCGGAGGGGGCCCCGACCCCCAGCCCGACCCGCTCCTACCCCCTGTCCGAGACGCCCCGCACCATCCCCGCCGTGCGCGACCACGAGCCGGCGCGCGGTCCGGGCTGGCAGCCCGAGAAGGGCAACCGGGTGGTCGTGGACGACCCGGCGCTGGCCGACGAGGGGCGGCTGGTCGCCGGCGAGCTGGGTATGGCGTACGCCGGCGAGAAGAGCGACAAGCGGGCCGGGGACCTGCGGCTGGGGCTGAACCGCGACGAGGGAGCGAACCCGGAGTCGTACGTGATGACCGTGCGCGACGGGCGGGTGGAGATCAACGGGCCCTCCGACGCCGGGGTCTTCTACGGCACCCGCACGCTGAAGCAGGAGACGCACGACGGCGGCACGGCCCCCGAGGGGGTCGTGAAGGACGAACCGGCCAAGCCGCAGCGCGGCTTCATGCTGGACATCGCGCGCAAGAACTTCACGGCCGGCTGGATCGAGGACCGGATCCGGGAACTGGGCGACCTGAAGTTCAACCAGCTGGGGCTGCACTTCTCCGACGACCAGGGCTTCCGGATCGAGTCCTCCTCCCATCCCGAGATCGTCTCGCAGCAGCACCTGACCAAGGCCCAGGTGCGCAAGATCATCGACCTCGCGCGGAGCCGGCACATCACGATCGTCCCCGAGATCGACTCACCCGGGCACCTCGGCGCGGTCCTCGACGCCCACCCCGACCTGCAGTTGCGCAGCGCGCAGGGCTCGCCGGTGCAGGGCGCCATCGACATCTCCAAGGCCGAGAGCGCCGAGATCGTCGACGACCTGCTGAACGAGTACGCGGACCTCTTCCCCGGCGGGCCGTGGCACCTCGGCGGTGACGAGTACCAGGCGCTGACCCGGTCGAACCCGGAGGCGTCGTTCCCGCAGCTGGCCGCCGCCGCCCGGGAGAGGTACGGCTCCGGCGCGACGGTCGCCGACCTCACCACCGGCTGGCTGAACGACCGGGCCGACACCGTACGCAAGCATCAGCGCGTCCCGCGCGCGTGGAACGACGGCTTCTTCCGCGGCACCTCCGTCCAGGCCGCCAAGGGCATCCAGGTCGCCTACTGGACGGGCAAGGAGATCGGCGCCCGGGCTCCCCTGGAGTACCTGGAGGCGGGCCGCAAGGTGATCAACTACAACGACGAGTTCCTGTACTACGTGCTCGGCGAGCCGCAGACCTTCGTCTACCCGACGGGGCAGCGGATCTACGAGCAGTGGACGCCCCGGGTGCTGCGCGGCACCGCGGCCGTCCCGGCGCGCTACGACGGGCAGATCCTCGGCGGATCCTTCGCGGTGTGGTGCGACCTCGCGAATTCCCAGACCGAGGACCAGGTGGCGGCCGGGATCCGGATGCCGCTGCGGGCGACCGTCCAGAAGCTCTGGGACCCGGGCGAGCCGGAGCTGTCCTGGGCGGAGTTCCGGGCGCTGGCGGACAGGCTCGGCTGACCCGGCACGAATTGGCCCATACGGCTGCGAACTCCCGTACGGCTGTGGTGGTCTTCTGACGCGACCGCAATCGAACATGCCGGGGGGGACCGGGACATGGGCTACTGGGGATATTTCGTGGTGGGCCGGGGGGAGCGGCCGCTGCCGGAGCTGGACGCGCTGGCGGGGGCCGGGGACGGTCCGACGCAGCGCGCCTCGACGCCGGGCGGATGGCAGGTGTGGGAGTACCCGAGCAGCGACGGCGACATCGGGAACATGAACGCCCTGGCCCGGGAGACCGGGGCGCCGGCGCTCTTCGGGTACGTCATGAACAGCGAGTGCGTCGTGCTGGAGGCCGCGGCGCCGGAGAGCGGGACGTGGACGACCTGCCTGGCGCGCTCCGCGATGGCCGGGTACCTGGGGGCGGGCCGGGAGGGCCTCACGCTGGAGGACTACTTCCTGGACCCCGGCGACGCCGCCGAGCGCGCCGTGCGCTGGGCCGCCGAGGCCGGGCGTGAGGTGAACGCCGACGCCCTCGTGGCCGTACTGACTTCAGACCCCGATCCTCTGGCCGAAAACCTCTTGTTCCGCTTCCTCGACAGACTGGGCGTGGTGCCCCTGTGACACTCCGGGGCCGTCGCACGCAGTAAGGGGAAGTGCGGGTTCCGTGAGGGGCGAGGCTGGTAGCGGCCTGATCGGGCCCCGGAGAAGGCCCGCGGAGGGAGGCGTGGATGAGCCTGGTGGAGTTGATCGCACAGGCCGACGAACGCGGGCTGGCCGCGAGCGGGCTGGCTTGTTTGGATCGGTGCGTGCCCCTGCTGGGCGGCGACGACGAGGTCCTCAGGCCGGTGTGGGCGAGTCTCAGCGACGGCGCCGGTGCCCAGGAGTGGGGCGAGCGGCTGGAGCAGGCGCGCGGCAAGCTGGACACGGCCGGCGCCGGGGACGAGGCGGTCGTGCTCGCCCGCCGGATGCTCGAGGCGGCTCCCGCCGAGCGGTCCGCCGCCGCGGTCCGGGTGTGGGCCGACGCCTGCTCTGTCGCCTCCCTCCAGATCCACCGGCTCCTGGACACCGCCGCGGACGAGGCTTCGTCCGTCGACTCCCGCCGCGAGGGCCGTACGGAGGGCATGTCGCCCCTCGTCGCCGCCGAACTGCGCCGCCAGGTCATCGTCCTGGAGGTCCTGGCCGGACATGGCCCGGCCGGCCTGCGCCGGGCCCTGGAGTTGTCGGTCGAGGGGCGGCGGGTCCTGCGCGCGGTGGTGTCCCGCCGGAGCCGGCAGCGGGGCTGAAGGGCGTCGCCGCCGACGGCCCGGCCGGCCTGAGGAGTCCTTTCACCATGCCCGTCCGGGTCGCGCGGCCTGAAGGATCCCTAAACCCCGTTCCTGGAAGAGTCCTGTGACTGTCCCTTGGGTGAGGTGGGGCGGTCCTGCGCCGCTTCGGGGAAGCCGCCGATTCCGGGTGACGAAACGCTTCGCCGCAGCGCTTTCCCGGATGTGACGACTCAAGCGGAGACCAGGCCATCGGCGGCTGCGAAGCCGCTGCGATGGGCGGCGGACACAGTGGCGACGATGCGCGAGGGAGCACGGTTGCGCCTCGACTACTCGGCGCAGAGCCTGTGGAGCATCGACCGGATGATCGAGGGGATACGGCGGGAGGGAGCGCCCGACGCGGCGGTCCAGCAGGTGCTGCGCGGCTTCGGCGCGTACGCGGGTGAGGTGATGGCGCGTCAGACCGGTGCCGAGTGGTGGGCGACCGGCGGAGACCACTGGATCCGCACCCCCGACGGGCGCCTGTGGGACCCCATCGACGAGGCCCGCCGGTGCTACGGAGGCCATGGATCGCTGCGGCTGCTGTGCCGGGACGCGATGAGCGCCGCGCCCCGGCGTTAGCGTCAGCGGGCGCGGACGTCCCCACTGGCACCCTCGACCGCGCCCTCGATCACACCCTCGACCGCGCCCACGACCGCGCCCTCGTCCAGGGGGCCGCCGGGCGGCTCGGCGGCGGGCGCGGCCGTCGTCGCGGCGTTCGCGGCCAGGGTGCGGATCTCGGGCAGGTCGTCGTAGAGGTTCTGTCCGGGGCACTCGGTCGGGTAGCCGTCGCGGTGGCCGGAGATGCGGTGGAACGTGACCTTCTGGCCCAGCTTGTACTTGCCGTTGTCGACGCCGGCGGTCAGCACGACCGACCCGGTCGGATCGATGCCGTAGAGGCCGAGCTTCCACGCCGCGACCTTCGCGACCGACTCGCGCACGGCGGCGTTCGTGGCCGCCGTGGAGTAGTCGCCGAGCACCGAGACGCTGCTGGTGGCGGTGTTGAACCCGTAGGTGTGCGCGCCGAGGACGGGTTTGTCGATGCCGCCCGCACGTCCCTCGAAGACGGTGCCGCACTTGTCGACGAGGAAGTGGTAGCCGATGTCGTTCCAGCCGTTGCTCTGCACGTGGTAGAGGAACACACCGCGCACGATCGACGCCGACTGGGAGCAGGTGTAGTCGTTGGTGCCCGCCGTGTGGTGGACGAACATCGCCTTCGTGTCGCCCGTCAGGGTGGGCGGGTCCTTCACCAGGGACTCGTCGGCGCCCCAGGCGGAGCGCGACGTCACGGTGGGACGCGGGGCCGCGAGCGGGCCGGCGGCCGGCCCGGCCACGTCCGGCTCGACGGTCGCCGTGTGCACGGCGTCCGATGCGGCGTCGGGGTCGACCAGTTCGACCCGCAGGCCCTCCGGCAGGCGCGAGCCCGTCACGCGCACCTGGACACCGTCCGAGGGCCCGGTCCACAGCGGCTGGGTGCTGCCGCGCACGCCGGCCCGGTCGCGGTCGGGGCCGGTCTCGGGCGTACGGCCCTCGGTGTCCAGGGGGCGCCACGCGGTCCACGCGCCGCTCTCCCGGGAGCGCGTGCGCACCTGGGCGGTGCCGTCGAAAACCGCGTCCGGGTCGTCCCAGCTGATGCCGATCAGGCTGAACGGCTCGGTGGTGCGCGGCGCGAGGGACCTGTCGTGGGGGTCGCCGTCCGGTACCGGGACGGTGTGCACACCGTCCGAGGGGGTGGCCCGGGCGGGCTGGGTCAGGCCGAGGGCACCGAGGGCCAGGGCGGTGGCGACGGCGGTGCGCAGGAGGCGGTGTGTCATACGGCGCTCGCCTTTCGTGAGCGGTGGCATCGCGAGCAGAGCTCCCCGGTACGTCACTTGGCCGAAACCTCCGCGAGGCCGGGCTCCCGAGGACGGCGGGCCGGGTTGACCCGAACGGTCGTCGCCCCCGCCGCCTGACGCGCTGTGACACTTCCGCGCGGACCGGCGCTGATCACCGTGGGAGGGCGCGCACTCGGCACGGACGAGGACGGTACTTGGGTCAGGGAGCACAGCCCCGGCGCGGGCAGGCGTACGACGGGGAACTGGGCGCGGCCGTCGCGCGGGCCCAGCAGGGTGACGAGGCGGCCTTCGCGGCCGCCTACCGGCTCGTGCAGCCCGGACTGCTCGGCTATCTGCGCGGCCTGGTCGGGGACGACGCGGAGGACGTGGCGTCCGACGCCTGGCTGGAGATCGCCCGGGACCTCGGGCGGTTCCGGGGCGACGGGGCCGGCTTCCGCGGCTGGACGGCCACCATCGCCCGGCACCGGGCGCTGGACCACCTGCGCCGGCAGCGGGTACGGCCGCGCTCGTCCGCGCTGGAGCAGGACGTCCTGGAACTGCCCGGACCGCAGAGCACGCACGACCAGGCGCTGGAGGCCATCTCCACCGCCCACGCCCTGGAGCTGGTCCGGGGGTTGCCGCGGGACCAGGCCGAGGCCGTGCTGCTGCGGGTCGTGGTCGGCCTCGACGGCCCTGCCGCCGCGCGGGTCCTGGGCAAGCGGCCGGGTGCCGTACGCACGGCGGCCCACCGGGGTCTGAAACGCCTCGCCGGGCAACTGGGCGCGGAGAGAGTGACGGATGAGGCTCCCCGGACGCTGGGTGAGTCGACGTAGCGGAACCGGTGGTTTCGCTGGTGGCCGCGCAGGGTCGCGCGGGCTCGGCGCCCTGAACAGGGCGGACCGGCGGGACGTACTGGGGCCCGGTGCCGGAGTGGCAACGGGATCGATCGGATCGAGCAGGGACGGAAACGGACATGGGTGAACGGCCGAGCGACGGCGGGCTTTCCGGCCGTGGTTCCCGCCATGCCCTCCTCGACTCCGGCGTGGAGGCGCTGCTCGTCGCCTCCCTCGTCCGCGACGGTGTCGACGCCGAGGCCGAGCAGCGGGCCGTGGCCGCCTTCCTGGCCGCCCGCGACGCCGGGGCCCTGCGCACGCGTACCCGCCGCCGGGACGACTGGCGCGCCCGCGAGCGGCGTCACCTGGGGCGGTCCCTGAGGACGACACTCTCCGTGCTGCTCGCCAGCCTCACGCTGGGCGGCGTCGCCGTGGCGGCGATCGGCGTGGCGGGATCGCCGCAGGAAGGCACGAAGGACACACCGGAGCGCAGGCCCGCCCCGAGCAGCACCCCGCGCGACCCGGCGGGACAGCCTCCCGGCGGCAGCCACAGCCCCGGCGCCGGCCCCGGCTCGGCCCCGGCGCACTCCGGGCGGCCGGCCCCCGCCCAGGACACCGAGGCGCAGTGCCGCGCCTACGAGGAGGTCCGGCAACGGGGCAAGGCGATGGAGGCGTCGGCCTGGCGGCGTCTCGTGGCCGCCGCGGGCGGTGAGAGCAACGTCACTGCGTACTGCTCCGGACAACTGGACGAGCCGCAGGACAAGGACGGTGGCTCCGGGAACGGCGATGCCGCCGGGAACGACGTCGCGCCCACCGCGAACAACGGCGCGGGCAACGGGTCGAACCACGAGTCGGACCAGAGCGCGGACACCGGCGCGGGCAAGAGCCGGAGCGAGGACAAGCGCTCCCGGCCCAACGGCCGTCACCCGTAGCGGACTTTGCGAAGGCGGTCCGTCATGGCAAGAGTGATGCCGCGAACCCTCCCGCTCCCCGCCATGGCAACGGCCGAGGCCGCCACCCCCCACAGGAGAGGCCCCGGCCGTCGCGCGGCACGGGCCGCGCGGCGGCCCGTACTCCCTACAGCGCCCGGTGTGCGTTTTCTGTCACACCCCTCCGCGTCACGGCTTAGTTGCATCCTGGACGGACATGGACGGGGAGTGGTTTCAGGTCGTAACGTGCCATTCGCGCCAACGCGAAGGCGGTACGACCACCGCGACCACCTGCGGTCTTGATACCGCGACCAATGATTGAGGAACCACGACGGCGAGAACCCGGTCCGCGAAAGCGGCGCCGGTTTAGGCGCATAAGGGGTGCGGTGCTGGGGGACGACGCGGAGCTGACCGCCGCGGTGCGCGCGGCACAGAACGGAGACGAGAACGCGTTCCGGACTGTGTACCGCACCGTGCATCCGCGGCTGCTCGGTTACGTACGGACGCTGGTCGGCGACCCCGACGCCGAGGACGTGACGTCCGAGGCGTGGCTCCAGATAGCCCGCGATCTGGAGCGGTTCACCGGCGACGCGGACCGCTTCCGCGGCTGGGCCGCCCGGATCGCCCGCAACCGCGCACTGGACCACATACGCATGCGCGGGCGCCGGCCCGCGATCGGCGGCGACGAGACCGAGCTGACCGGCCGGGCCGCCGAGTCGGACACCGCCGGCGAGGCCATCGAGGCGCTCGCCACGAACGGCGCGTTCTCTCTGATATCCCGGCTGCCGCAGGACCAGGCCGAAGCGGTCGTGCTGCGTGTGGTGGTGGGGCTCGACGCGAAGACCGCAGCCGAGACGCTCGGAAAGCGCCCGGGCGCGGTCCGTACGGCGGCGCACCGGGGCCTGAAGCGGCTCGCCGAACTGCTCGGCGACGACCCGCAGGCCGATCCGGAATCGGCCGGGGTGCTCGACGCCCTGCCGCCCCAGAGAGAACCGCGCGGTGGTGCGGTGACGTCCGCAGGTGTGACGCACAGCGTCGCGCGGACGCAGAAGGATGTGTGATGGCCGACGAGCAGTACAGGTGGCTGGACCGCGAAACGGCGGAGCGTTTGCTGAGCGGAGAGCCACCCGGAGCTGTCGAAGGCGCCGGCCGGGAGCAGGCCGAACACCTTGCCAAAGCCCTCGGCGCGCTGTCCGCCGTACCCCCGCTGACCAGCGATGAACTTCCCGGTGAGGCCGCCGCGGTGGCCGCTTTCCGCAAGGTCCGCGCGGAACGCGCCGACGCGGCCGCAGCCCGTACGGACACCGGGGGACAGGCCGCCGCCCCCGTCGCCGACGCAGGGCTGGTCCGGATCGGAACCCCCGGTGACACCGGCACCGGCACCGCTTCGCCGCCCCGCTGGGCCCGCCCCGTACGCCTTGCCATGGCCGCCGCGCTGGCCGTCGGCATGGCCGGCGGGGTCGCCCTCGCGGCCGGAACCGGAGTCCTGAGGGCGCCGTTCGGGCAAGACGAGCCCCAGCCCGGCGCCTCCGTCTCGGCCCCCGTCACCCCTCCGGAGCGCCCGCTGGTGTCTCCGTCGCCGAGCGACGCCGTTCAGGGCGGTTCCGCACCTGACGACGCCCCTCCTCAGGGCCGGGGCGAGCAGCGCGACGACGCCGCCCCGGCGCCGGACGAGCACAAGGACCGCTCCGGCGGCCACCGAAGCGAGATCACCGCGGCCTGCCGAGACCTGCGCGACGGAAAACGGCCGGACCCCGACCGCAGGCGAGCCCTGCGGGACGCGGCGGGCGACCTGCGGGTGTGGAGGTTCTGCAAGGACGTCCTGTCCTCGGCGGGTCCCCGCTCGAAGGAGCCCCGCAACGACGACCGCGCGGACCAGGGACACCACCAGGGCAAGGGCGCGGACCGGGACCGGCAGCAGGACCGCAAGCAGGACCGCACGCAGGACGGGAAGCAGGACGGGAAGCAGGACGGGAAGCAGGGCAAGGCCGAGCGGAAGGCCGACCAGCAGGCCGACCCGAAGGCGCAGAAGCGGTCCCGGAAAGGTGACGACGACGGTGCGGGCGCGGACCGCGGTCGGCTCCGGACGGACAGAACCCCTCTCGCACCGCTGTGACCTGGGGTTTCGTATCCCGTGAGAATGGTTCGGCCGATGGGTGTGACGTTTTCGGCCGCCCCGGCGCAGTAATGAGTGAGCCGACTGGTCATCGGCCGTCGCACAGAGCCGGGGTTCCCCCCGTACCTACGGCTCGTGCACTGAGCGCGGGCGGGACACGTTCCCCCGGTCCCGCCCGCGCCCCAACTTCCTCTCCCCGCTGTCACCAGGACACGACGACCTTGTCGCCGTTGCGGACCTGCGCGTACAGCCGTGCGATCGCCGCCTCGTCCCGTACGTTGACGCAGCCGTGCGAGGAGCCCGCGTAGCCCCGGGCGGCGAAGTCCGCCGAGAAGTGCACGGCCTGGCCGCCGCTGAAGAACATCGCGTACGGCATGGGCGAGTCGTAGAGCGTCGAGACGTGGTCGCGGGACTTCCAGTAGACGGAGAAGACGCCCTCCCGGGTCGGCGTGCCCCGCGAACCGAAGCGGACCGCCATCGTCGACACCGTCCGCCCGTCGACCATCCAGCGCAGCGTCCTGCTGGTCTTGTCGATGCACAGCACCCGGCCGGACCGGCAGCGCGCGTCCGGCGGGTCGGCCGACTGGCCGCCCATCAGATAAAGGTCCCAGCGGCCCGGCTCGCGCGTCATGCCCAGCAGCCGCTGCCAGGTGACGGCGTCGGCCCTCCCGGTGCGCGGCAGCCCGCGCTTGCCCTGGAAGCCGCTGACCGCCCGCTGCGTCGGCTCGTCGTACGTCCCGGTCGGCCCCTCGAAGAGCCAGGCGACCTGGCGCAGCCGGGCCTGGAGCTCCCGGACGTCGCGGCCGGTGTCGCCGCGTGACCACAGCACGCGGGGCGGGGTGGGAGCGGCGCGGGGCTTGCCGTCGCCCGAAGGCGGCGCGGAACGCGGCGTGGCGCCGCCACCGGCCGGCGTACGGCCCGGGGACGGGGTGCTGCCGGGGGACGGGGTGCTGCCGGGCAGCTCGATGTGCACCGGCGAGCGGCGCTTGCCCTCGCCGTCGGGCGTCTGCACCGTGCAGCCGGTCAGCGCGGCCAGTACGGCGACTCCCGCTACGAACGCTCTCCCCATGCCCGTACTACGCACACGGCCCCCCGCTCGTCTCACCGGCACGCCCGGATGTCACCTGAGATGTTCCCCGGGCGTGACCCGTCGCGAACCAGGGGGCATGGTGGTGAGCGAGGTCACTGCTCTGCGGGAGGCAACCCACCATGGCGCGTGAGTCGGAGTCCGGACTGCCCATCGAGCCGCTCTACGGTCCGCAGCACCTCCAGGGCTGGGATCCGGAGGAGAAGCTGGGGGAGCCGGGGGCGTACCCGTACACCCGTGGTGTGTATCCGTCGATGTACACGGGCCGCCCCTGGACCATGCGCCAGTACGCCGGTTTCGGCACGGCCGCGGAGTCCAACGCCCGCTACCGGCAGCTGATCGCCCACGGCACGACGGGGCTGTCGGTCGCCTTCGACCTGCCCACCCAGATGGGCCACGACTCCGACGCGCCGATCGCCCACGGCGAGGTCGGCAGGGTGGGGGTGGCCGTCGACTCGATCGAGGACATGCGGGTGCTGTTCGGCGGGATCCCGCTGGACCAGGTCTCGACGTCCATGACGATCAACGCCCCGGCGGCCCTGCTGCTGCTCCTGTACCAGCTGGTGGCCGAGGAGCAGGGGATCCCGGCGGACCGGTTGACGGGCACGATCCAGAACGACGTGCTGAAGGAGTACATCGCCCGGGGCACCTACATCTTCCCGCCCAAGCCGTCACTGCGGCTGATCGCGGACATCTTCAGGTACTGCCGGACCGAGATCCCGAAGTGGAACACCATCTCGATCTCCGGCTACCACATGGCCGAGGCGGGTGCCTCGCCCGCGCAGGAGATCGCCTTCACCCTCGCCGACGGCATCGAGTACGTGCGCACCGCGGTCGCGGCCGGCATGGACGTCGACGACTTCGCGCCCCGCCTGTCGTTCTTCTTCGTGGCCCGCACGACGTTGCTGGAGGAGGTGGCGAAGTTCCGTGCGGCGCGGCGGATCTGGGCGCGGGTGATGCGTGAGGAGTTCGGTGCGAGGAACCCCAAGTCGCTGATGCTGCGCTTCCACACCCAGACGGCCGGGGTGCAGCTGACGGCCCAGCAGCCCGAGGTCAACCTGGTCCGCGTCGCGGTGCAGGGGCTGGCCGCGGTCCTCGGCGGGACGCAGTCGCTGCACACCAACTCCTTCGACGAGGCCATCGCCCTGCCCAGCGACAAATCCGCCCGCCTCGCCCTGCGCACCCAGCAGGTCCTCGCCCACGAGACCGACGTGACCGCCACCGTCGACCCCTTCGCCGGGTCCTACGTCATCGAGAAGATGACCGACGACGTCGAAGCCGCCGCCGTGGAGCTGATGGACAGGGTCGAGGAACTCGGTGGCGCCGTCAACGCCATCGAACACGGCTTCCAGAAGGGCGAGATCGAGCGCAACGCCTACCGCATCGCCCAGGAGACGGACTCCGGCGAGCGGGTCGTGGTCGGCGTCAACCGCTTCCGGCTCGACGAGGAGGAGCCCTACGAGCCGCTGCGCGTCGACCCGGCCATCGAGGCCCGGCAGGCCGAACGCCTGGCCACCCTGCGCGCGGAGCGCGACCAGTCGGCGGTCGACGCGGCCCTGGCCGCGCTGAGGAAGGCCGCCGAGGGCGAGGACAACGTCCTCTACCCGATGAAGGAGGCACTCAAGGCCAGGGCCACCGTCGGCGAGGTCTGCAACGCGCTGCGCGAGGTGTGGGGGGCGTACGTCCCGTCCGACGTCTTCTGATCTGCGACCGGGCGATGTCAGACCCGCGTGCGAAACTCATTCGCATGTTCGGTGTCGTCGATCTGCCCACCTACCTGGCGGGCCTCGTCCTGATCATTCTGCTGCCCGGTCCCAACTCGCTGTACGTGCTGTCCGTGGCCGCCCGCCGTGGCGTGCGCGCCGGGTACACCGCCTCGGCCGGAGTCTGGTGCGGGGACACGGTGTTGATGACGCTGTCCGCTGCCGGGGTCGCCTCGCTGCTCCAGGCGAACGCCGTGCTGTTCGCCGTCGTCAAGTACGCGGGGGCCGGATATCTGACCTGGCTGGCCATCGGCATGCTGCGGGCCGCGTGGGGCATGTGGCGGACCCGTGGGGAGCGGGCCGAGGGTGACGAGGCGTCCGTGCCCGCCGAGGAGCGGCCCTTCCGCCGTGCCTTCGTCGTCAGCCTGTTCAACCCCAAGGCGATCCTCTTCTTCGTCGCCTTCTTCGTGCAGTTCGTGGACCCGGGCTACGCCTACCCCGCCCTGTCCTTCGTCGTCCTCGGCGCCCTCGCCCAGTTCGCCAGCGTGCTCTACCTCAGCGCGCTGATATTCGGCGGCACCCGGCTGGCCGCCGCCTTCCGCCGACGCAGGCGCCTGTCGGCGGGGGCGACCTCGGCGGCCGGTGCGCTGTTCCTCGGGTTCGCGGTGAAGCTGTCGCTTGCGAGTTCATAGCGCTCCGGGGCGGACGAGGTACAGGCCGGGCCCGTACACGGCCGGTGCAGGGCCCGTAAAGGAGTCGAGCAGGGCCGGGTCCGCGCCGTCGCGCAGCACCGCGCCCAGCTTCCAGCCCAGGTTGTAGGCGTCCTGGACGCTGGTGTTGAGGCCCTGGCCGCCGGCGGGGGAGTGCACGTGCGCCGCGTCACCGGCGAGGAAGACCCGCCCGGAACGGAAGCGGTCCGCCAGGGCCGCCCGGGGGGCGGAAGTCCGAGGCCCAGCGCAGCTCCGTCACGGATCCCGCTGCGAGGTGCGACCGCGCGGCGACGACCTTGCGGACGCCCTCCAATGAGAGGTCCGGGGCCGTCCCGTCGGGGCACTGCGCCATCAGCTGGAAGTCCTCGGTGCCGGCCAGCGGGCAGATCGCGAGGAAGCCGCCGCCCGCACCGGGCGGGAGGACCTGCCAGTCGTCCCGGCCCAGGCCGCTGATCCGGACGACCGCCACCAGCGTCGGGTTCGGGCCGACCGGCTCGCCCGTCATGCCGATGCCGAGCAGCCTGCGCACGGTCGAGCGGCCACCGTCCGCCGCCATGGCGTACCGGGCGGTGACGGCCTCGCCCGAGGCCAACTCCGCACGCACCCCGTCCGCGTCCTGCGTCAGCCCGACGACCTCCCGGCCGAACGCCACCTCACCGCCCAGCTCCTCCAGCCGCGCCCGCACGATCCGCTGCGTGCGCCACTGTGGACCGTTTCGCGCGGGCCCGCCGTACGGCCCGGGTGACGAGGGGCGGCAGCAGGTCCTTGGCGAGCCGGCGGGCCCTGGACGGGGCGGGGCGGGCCGGGCGGGCCGCCCGCGTCTCGGTGGCCATGGGGGCGGCCGCCGGTGCGGGCTCCACGTAGTGCCGCGAGGGCGGGAAGGCCGGTGGCTTCATGCCCCGGGAGCGGGTCCGGATCAGCCGGTGCCCGGCCGCCTCCTGCACGCTCAGCCCGACGTCCGAGCGCTGCCGCAGCATCGCCAGCAGTTCCTCCTGGAGCGGCTCGGGGTCGCCCCAGGTGGCGTACATCTTCTGTGTGCTGAGGCAGATCGGGCGCAGACCGCGGTTGAGGACGGCCTCCCAGGCGGCGACCGAGACACCCGGGGTGTGCTCGGACCGGAAGTCGTCCAGGACCACGACGCCCTCGGGCAGCAGGATGTCGTGGGCCGCGCCGATGTCACCGTGCACGTGCTCGTACAGGTGGGAGGCGTCGATGTGGATGAAGCGACAGGAGTCCGGGGACACCTTCTCGTCCACGAGGGAACTGGGGCCGGTGATCACCGTGGGCAGGGTGTCGTGGAAGGAGAGGTAGTTCCGCTCGAACGCCTGCTGGGTGAGGGAGGCGTACGACTTCGAGGACTCCGCCTTGTTGGCCTCGTCCGGGGCGTCGCCCTCGAACAGGTCGCAGACGGTGAACCGCTCGCCGTCCTGGAGGTGGTGGCCGAGGAGGATCGCGCTCTTGCCCAGGTAGACGCCGAGCTCCAGCAGGTCACCCTTTATGCCGGACTTCTTCTGCTGTTCGAGGAACCAGGTGAACAGCGTCTGGTCCAGGGCCGGGAACCAGCCGGGGACGTCGGCGAGTTCGCCGGGGTGCGTGTCGGTCGCTTGTGCGTGGGTCATGGGACGAGCCTTCTCTCTGAGCGTTGCCCCGATCGACGGCCGGCTGAACGTCCCGTGAACAGCGTCAGCGGGTCTTCGTCAGGGCCGCCCGCAGCCGGGGCGTCAGCGGCTTCTCCACATATTTGTGCAGCAACCACGCCAGCAGCAGCATTGACGCCACCGTCAGTACGAAGGTCACCCCGGACGCCAGCCCCAGACCGCGGTGCAGGGCCTGGATCACCACCCAGCCGAGATGCTCGTGGACCAGATAGAAGGGGTACGTCAGCGCGCCCGCCACCGTCAGCCACCGCCAGTTCACCCGGCTCAGCAGACCGAGCGCGATCGCGGCGACCGCCACGAAGCCGAACGTGACGACGGCGACGATCCCGAACGAGGAGCGGTAGGAGAAGGCCTCCGGGTCGGGGGCGTGCCACAGCGACTGCACCGCGTAGTGCTGGCCGATCAGCCAGCTGACGGCCACGATGCCCCACCCGTAGACGTCCCGCCGGTCGCGGTGCACGAGGTAGAGGCCGACGCCGCCGATGAAGAAGGGCGCGTACTCGGGCATCAGGACGATGTCGAGCAGCGGCATGTTCGCGTTCTCGGCGATCACCGCGGCCAGCGTCCAGCCCGCGCAGAACATGATCACCCGTTGGCGGTTCGCCCCGGGCAGCACGACGCACAGCGCGAACAGCGCGTAGAAGCGGACCTCCGCCCACAGGGTCCAGCACACCCCGAGCACCCGGTCCACGCCGAGCGGCATCTGGAGCATGGTCAGGTTGACCAGGGCGTCGCTGGGTGAGACGGCCTGGTAGGCGACCACCGGCAGCGCGAACACCGCCGTGACGATGAGGACCGCCGCCCAGTAGGCGGGCAGCAGCCGGGAGGCGCGGGAGGCGAAGAACGACTTCAGGGGACGGCCCCAGCCGCTCATGCAGATCACGAACCCGCTGATCACGAAGAAGACCTGGACGCCGAGGCAGCCGTAGGCGAACAGCGTGTGCAGGGTGGGGAACTGGTCTCGGGGCGAGGTGCCCCAGGCCTGGGCGACCTCACCACCGCGCCCGCCGTAGTGGTACAGCGCCACCATCAGCGCGGCCACCAGCCGCAGTCCGTCGAGGGCGCGCAGCCGCCCGGCGGAGTCGTTTCTGCGCCGTGGGACGGTCGTGGCGCCCGGTGGTTCGACCAGCACGGCGACGCCGGGCTGTGGCTTGCGGGTGCTGACGACCGTCTCGGTCACGCTGGAAACCTCTGTGTGGTTCGTATGTCCTTCGCCTGAGCCGCCTGTGGGCGGGCGCCTGTCACCCTAGGACGAGAGTTGACGGAATTACGTTCGATGGCGACAGGCTTCGCCTGCCGGTCCCCATGGGTTCATCTGGATGTCGCCGGGGCCGGTCGGGCCCCCGGGCGGGACCGGCTCAGCGGCGCACCGCCTTGCGCAGGGCCCGGGCCCGCCGGACCACCCGGCGTGCCGTGGAATTGCGCGGCAGGAACGCCAGTCGCTGCGGAATGCCCCCGGGCAGCCCGAGCGCGGTGAGGCGGCGCTTCTTGAAGTAGCGCCGGGTGCGCGGGCCGAGGTGCCGGGCGAGGAACTGCTCGGCCTGCGGGCGCAGGTCCGGGTAGATCTGCGGCTGCATGGTGAATCCGAGGGCCGTGACGAGGGCGGACAGCCGCTCGGCCGGCAGGAGGTCACCGTCCTGGCCGCTCTCGAGGTCGGGCAGCAGCGCGTCCGCCAGGGCGGTCGGAACCCGGTTGCTGTTCTGGTACGGCGTCAGCCGCTCCAGCAGCAGCTCGGTCCCGATGCGGGCGACGGGCAGGTCGTAGAAGGCGGAGGCCGTGAACAGCGCGGTCGAGAAGCAGCCGACGACCAGCGCGGGCCGGGCCCGGTCGAACAGCACCTCGGCGAGCACGGGCGTGTCCAGGACCGTGAGGTCGACGCCGAGCTTCTCGGCCTCGGTCTCCAGGGCGCGGCTGTAGCGGGCCGGTGCGGTCGGGTGGGGCTTGAAGACGACCGTGCGGTGGCCGCGGGCTACGGCGCCCCGCATCATCCGCACGTGCAGGTCCTCTTCCTCCTCGGGGGAGAGGATGTTCAGCGCGGAGAGGTACTGGCCGAGCAGCAGCGCCGAGTCGCCGGGCGGGGCGGGCAGTTCGGGCACGGTCTCGGTGACCTCGCCGAGCACCTTCAGGAACGCCGGCGTCGGCACCAGGTGCGCCGGCACGCCGAACTCGGTGAGCAGCATCGGTGTGAGCCCCGGCACCAGGTCCAGGTGCAGCAGCCTGCGCACCCGCGTGCCGACCAGCGGGTCGAGCTTGTTGCGGGTGGGGCCGTAGCTCATCAGTCCGTCGGCGTAGACGTCGACGGGGGCGTCGGTGAACAGCTGGGCCACCGTCAGGGCGGGAGCCACCTGGATGGATTCCAGCACCAGGCTCACCCGGTCGTCGCCGAGGCCCCACAGCAGCCGCAGGTAGCGCTCGAAGAGCGGGACGTCGTCGGCGCGCGGCGTCCACGCGCCGGGGTGGAAGGGGCGGATGGCCTCGTTCCAGGACAGCACCTCGTCGAAGTGCTCGCGCAGCGGCGCGAAGCCGGGCATCTCGTCGAGGGCCGGAGTGGTCTCCGGGGTCGCGGAGTTGTTGAACACCAGCAGCACCCGGCGGTCGGGCTCCTCGAAGAGGTCGGAGTCGATCGCGGCGGCCAGGGTGGCGACGCCGTACAGCGTCGACGCGCAGAAGATCTGAGTGGTCCCGGGCATCAGGCGGCCGCTCCCGTCGTGGTCACCCGGCGTCGCAGCCGCCGCAGCTTGGACGAGCGGTCCATGTCCATGGCCTCCAGTGCGTCGGTGAGTGCGTCCTGCGGCATGCGCTTGATGGCCGCCGCGCTCATCGACCGCAGCTGCCTGGCCACGGCCGGTTCGAACCTGTCCTCGTTGGAGAGGTGGTGGGCGATGATCGCGCAGTAGGTCCGCACCGCCTTGGGCAGCAGCCGGTCGGCGTCACGGTCCGCGGCCGTCTCCTCGATCACCTGGTCGAAGGCGCGGATGAAGTCGAGCTGGCGCACATCGCCGATCTGCGTCAGGGACGAGGCCACCCCGCGCCGGTAGAACACGCCCAGCAGGCTGACCACGGCGAACGACTCCGCCTCGCGGTGCAGCTTCCAGATCCACGGCCGGTCCTCCGCCGTGCGCAGCCCGTCGGTGAAGTGGAGCACGCCCCTGTCGGCCAGGCGGCGGTGATAGGCGCCGGCCCAGGCGTAGGCGTAGTCGACGGAGGTGGAGCGGTGGGCGGGGAGGATCGCCTCCCGCGGGTCGAACGCCTCCCAGCGCCGTCCGACCGGGACCCGGTGCACGGAACGGGCGCGCGCGGTGGCCTGCACATGGTCGGTGCGCACGAAGTCGCACCCCAAGTCGTCCATCGCGGACACCAGTTCGGCGAGGTAGCCGGGGGCCAGCCAGTCGTCACCGTCCAGGAACGTCAGGTACTCGCCCTGCGCCGCGTCCAGGCCGGTGTTGCGCGCGGTGGCGAGCCCGCCGTTGCGCTCATGGCGGATGTACCGCACCTGGGCCACATCCGAAAGCTCCTCGGCCGCTCGTTCGAGAATGGCCGGAGTTTCGTCCTTGGAATGGTCGTCGACCAGGATGAACTCGAAATCTCGGTCGGCGTTCGACCGAAGGCTTCTGAGGGTGTCCGGGGCATATTGCTGCACGTTGTAGAACGGCACGATCACGGAAAGCTTAGGCACCCGCAAAACGTTAGGAGGCCGCCCGGCAGCTGAACTTTCCGATGAAGGTACACCGGGTGAACTCAATGTGTCAGAACGGTGCACCGCGTGTACTTCCCGCCTTCCGGCAGGCCAGTTCGGCTCTCGGTGGGCTGTTGTTAACTTTTCGTTGAGTCGCGGTTCCGCCATACCTAGGATTCGCTTCCTAGCGTCTTCGACGTGCCAGCAAGTACACCGAAGCGCCCGCGAATCGCCGTCCTCGCGGACAGCGACACCCGATGGAAATGGGGTGCGCTGACCGCGGACCGCATCGCCCCGGGACCGTCCATGGAAGCCGCACCGCGCGAAGCCGCGCAAGCCGGCCCCCTCCTCGACGGATTCCTGCTGCGCGGCCGGGCGACGCCCACCCCGCGCCAGCTTCAGGAAGTGGGCGTGCGCGCCGACTCGCTGCGGGAGGTCACCGCCGTCGAGTTCCTGCGCGCCATGGCCGAGGGCACCTACGACGTCCTGGTCCTCTCCCTGGTCGGCGGTGGTGTGCAGGCGATGCTGCACGGCCTGGCGCGCGTCTGGGAGCACCGCGCCTCCCGGCCCGTCGTCGTCACCGGCTACGTCGGTGTCGTCTACGAGAAGCTCGCCGACGGCCTGCTGCTGCGGCACGGCGCGGACCTGGTCCTCGCCAACTCCCGCCAGGACGCGGACCGTTTCCGGGCCGTCTACGAAGGGGTCGGCGCGGACGCCTCGGCGGTGACCGAGGTGGCCCTGCCCTTCCTCGGCGGCGCGCCGTACGAAGGTGAACACGACCCGTCTGCGAAGCAAGGGCGCAGGCCCTACACGGTCGTCTTCGCCGCCCAGCCCTCCGTCCCGGACAGCCGCAAGGACCGCACGTACCTGCTGAACCGGCTGGTGCAGCACGCCCGCAGGCACCCCGAACGGCAGGTGCTGCTGAAGCTGCGCTCCAAGCCGGGCGAACACACCACCCACATCGAGGAGTTGCCGTACCAGAAGCTGGTGCAGCGCCTCGATCCGCCCGCCAACTTCAGCCTGGTGTACGGCAACATGGGTGAGGTCCTGGACCGGACCGACCTGCTGGTGACGGTCAGTTCCACGGCCGCCCTGGAGTCGCTGCACCGCCGTATCCCGACCGTCGTGCTGACGGATCTCGGCATCCGCGAGTCGCTCGGCAACCACCACTTCGTGGGCTCCGGCTGCCTCGCCTCCTGGGACCAGCTCGACGCCGGGCACCGGCCCGTGCCCGACGAGGAATGGGTCGCCCGGCAGGGCGTCGCCGCGGACGGCAGCTACGACTCGGCCTTCGACGCGGCCCGCGAGCGCATCGCGAAGCTGCTCGACCGGCCCGGCGGCCTGCCCCCGCTGACCCCGTACTACACCCCCGTCACCGCGCCCGGCTATCTGCCCGGGATCCTCGCCCGCCACCACCTCGGCCCGGACGGCACCCCGCTGCCCGGCGCGCCCGCCGCCGACAAGGACCCCGGACCGGTCCGCCAGATCGTGCGCCGGGCGGCGCGCGGCGCCTACCGCCACGGCGTGCAGCGCGTGGCGCCCGTCATCCGGCGGATGGGGGAGCTGTGAGCCGCCCCGAGACCCCAGCCCAAGGAGTAGACCCCATGTCCCATCCGCAAGCGGGCCGAGGCGCCTCCGTGCGCCGCGTGCTCGCGGTGATCCCCGCGCGCGGCGGCTCCAAGGGCGTGCCCGCGAAGAACCTCCTGCCCGTCGGCGGTGTCCCGCTGGTGGCGCGGGCGGTGCGCGAGTGCCGGTCGACCCGGCTGGTGACGGACGTCGTGGTCTCCACCGACGACCAGGCCATCGCGGCCGCCGCCCGCGAGGCCGGTGCCGAGGTCGTGCTGCGGCCCGCCGCCATCGCCGGCGACACCGCCACCTCCGAGGCCGCCGTCCTGCACGCCATGGACGCCCACGAGGCCCTGCACGGGGCGCCGGTGGACGTGGTCCTGCTCGTGCAGTGCACCAGCCCGTTCATCGTCCGCGAGGACATCGACGGGGTGGCGGGCGCGATCGCCGAGAACGGCGCCGACACCGCGGTGACCGTGGCGCCGTTCCACGGGTTCATCTGGAGGGACGCCGACACCGAGGCCACCGCCGGGGAGGTGACCGGCGGCTACGGCGTCAACCACGACAAGTCCTTCCGGCCCCGCCGCCAGGACCGCCCCCAGGACCTGCTGGAGACCGGCGCCGCCTACGCGATGGACGCGGCGGGCTTCCGCAAGCACCAGCACCGCTTCTTCGGACACACCGAACTCGTCCGGACCGATCCGGCCCGCGTGCTGGAGATCGACGACCCGCACGACCTCGCCCGCGCCCGGGCCCTCGCGCCGCTCTTCGACGCGGACCGCCCCGGCGCCCTCCCGACCGCCGACGACATCGACGCGGTCGTCCTCGACTTCGACGGCACCCAGACCGACGACCGGGTGCTGGTCGACTCCGACGGACGGGAATTCGTCTCCGTGCACCGCGGGGACGGACTCGGTATCGCAGCCCTCCGTAACAGCGGGCTGAAGATGCTGATCCTGTCCACGGAACAGAACCCTGTGGTCGCCGCCCGGGCCCGGAAGCTCAAGCTCCCGGTGCTGCACGGCATCGACCGCAAGGACCTCGCGCTGAAGCAGTGGTGCGAGGAGCAGGGCATCGCGCCGGAGCGCGTGCTCTACGTCGGCAACGACGTCAATGACCTCCCGTGCTTCGCCCTCGTGGGCTGGCCCGTGGCGGTCGCGAGCGCCCACGACGTCGTGCGCGGCGCCGCACGCGCGGTCACCACCGTCCCCGGCGGTGACGGCGCGATCCGGGAGATCGCCAGCTGGATCCTCGGCCCCTCTCTCGATTCCCTCACCAAGTAAGGAACTCTTCGCCATGAGCAACAACTCCCGCATCCGCAAGTTCGGTTCGCGCGAGGCCGGCCCCGGCCGCCCCGTCTACGTCACCGGCGAGATCGGCATCAACCACAACGGCGACATCGAGAACGCCTTCAAGCTCATCGACGCCGCCGCCGAGGCCGGCTGCGACGCGGTCAAGTTCCAGAAGCGCACCCCGGAGATCTGCACCCCGCGCGACCAGTGGGACATCGAGCGCGACACCCCCTGGGGCCGCATGACGTACATCGACTACCGCCACCGCGTGGAGTTCGGCGAGGAGGAGTACGGCCAGATCGACGCCTACTGCAAGAAGAAGGGCATCGACTGGTTCGCCTCCCCGTGGGACACCGAGGCCGTCGCCTTCCTGGAGAAGTTCGACGTCCCCGCCCACAAGGTCGCCTCCGCTTCCCTCACGGACGACGAGCTGCTGCGCGCCCTGCGCGCCACCGGCCGCACGATCATCCTCTCCACCGGCATGTCGACGCCGAAGCAGATCCGTCACGCCGTCGAGGTCCTGGGCAGCGAGAACATCCTGCTCTGCCACGCCACCTCGACGTACCCGGCGAAGGCCGAGGAGCTCAACCTCCGGGTCATCAACACCCTCCAGGCCGAGTACCCGAACGTCCCGATCGGCTACTCCGGCCACGAGACCGGCCTGCAGACCACCCTCGCCGCCGTCGCCCTCGGCGCCACCTTCGTAGAGCGCCACATCACCCTCGACCGCGCCATGTGGGGCTCCGACCAGGCCGCCTCCGTGGAGCCGCAGGGCCTCACGCGCCTCGTCCGCGACATCCGCACCATCGAGGCCTCCCTCGGCGACGGCGTCAAGAAGGTCTACGAGTCCGAGCTGGGCCCGATGAAGAAGCTGCGCCGCGTCGCCGGTGTGGTCGCCGAGGCGGAGATCGCCACGGCGGCGGGCGAGCCGGTCGGCGTCTGAACGCACCACCCCCACAACCCCCCTTACGACGGGACGGTCGTACGTCGATGAGCCCCCGCGCCGGGAACGCCGGCCCCCACACTCTCGCCTTCGTCGAGAGCCCGGTACAGCTGCTGAACGTGCTGGAGTGGGCGCACGCGCACGCCCCCGGCGTGGGGCTCACCCTCGTGGTGCTGTCGCCCGTCGACCCGATGACGCGCGGCCAGCTGCGGCGGATGTCCGACCTGGCCCGCGACGAGGGGCACCAGGTCCGCTGGGAGGAAGCGCGCGGCGGGCCGCTGGCGCCCTTCCAGACCATCGGTGGCCTGACCGGCCTGCTCCGCAGGGCACGCCGGATCGTGCTGGGGGACCCCTTCTCCCGCTACGTCCAGCTGCTGCTGACGATCACCCGTGCCCGTGACCTGGTCGTCGTCGACGACGGCACGGCGACGATGGAGTTCGTCGGGCAGCTGGCCCGTGGTGAGCGGCTGGTGCGCTGGCACCGCAAGGGCGGCCGCCCCGGCCCGCGGGACGTGGTCTTCGCGCCGGTGTCGGCCTCGGCCCGCCGTCGGCTGACCCCCGGCGACCGCCGTCGCATCGAGATCTTCTCCTCCATGCCGATGGAGGAGACCCCGCCGGGCGTCACGGTAAGCGCCAACGCCTTCGCCTGGACCCGGGCCCGTTTCGGCCCGCCCCGGATCACCAAGGGAGCCGACCTGGTCGGCACGTCCCTGGTGGAGACCGGCGTGGTCGACGACGGCCACTATCTGGAGGCCGTCCACGCCCTGGCCAGGGCCCACGGCGCCACCCGCTACTTCGCCCACCGCCGCGAGAGCACGGACAAGCTGCACCGCCTCGCGGTCGCGACGGGCCTGGAGATCGTCCGCCCCGAACTCCCCCTCGAACTGATCGCCCGCCGCGGGCCCATCGGCCGGACGATCCTCAGCTTCCCCTCCACCGTCGTCCACACCCTCCCTCTCGCCCTGTCCGGCACGGAGGTACGCGTCGCGGTCTGCGACATCGACCCCGCCTGGCTGACCGAGAACGCCTCCCCACGCGCCCAGGGCTTCCTGTCCGGAGTGACGGGAACGGCCCGGGACGTGCACCGGCTGTCGCCGACGGCCCCGGTGCCTCCTCCGGGCCCGCCGCACCCGGGCACGGCTGAGCCGGCCGACCCCACGGGACCGGCGGGCGCGGCACGCTGCACCGCCCCACCCTCCACCTCAGGCCTGCCGGGCCCGACCGGGACACCGGGAGCGGTGGCGGCCGGATAGGAACCCCGGCCGGGGCTGGCCGCCGGAGCGGACGGCAGGCCCTACGCCTCCGCCGCAGGCACCCCGTCCACCGGCGGCCTGCGCGCGAGCAGAAACGCGCGCGGCAGCTTCTCCCCGGCCTCCGGCTCGCGCAGGACGCGGGCGCGGAGGTCGAGGCCCGCCCCGGTGAGGTGCTCGACGACGGTGTCCGGCGTGCGCCAGTAGCAGTCGAGCGAGATCTCCTGCCCGAAGCGCTCGGTCAGGCGCAGATGCCCGTCCTCGACCCCGGACTGGAAGCCGAGCAGCACCGGCGCCCCCGGCAACAGGACGCGGCGGAACTCGGCGAAGACGGACGGCAGGTGATCGTCCGGCACATGGATGATCGAGTAGAGCGCGACGATGCCGCCGAGCGCCGCCGCCGGCAGGTCCAGGGCGGTCATCGAACCGACGTGGAAGCGCAGCTCCGGGTGGGTCCTACGGGCCAGGGCCACCATGCGGGGCGACGCGTCGACCCCGAACACCGGCAGCCCGGCCTCGTGCAGCCGCGCCGTCACGTACCCCGGCCCACTGCCGAGGTCCGCGACCGGCGGCCGCCCGGGCACCCCCGGCTCCCGGACCAGCTCCACGAAGGCCGACAGCAGCGCCCGCTCCAGCGGTCTTCCGGCCAGGCTGTCGGGGTGCTCGGCGGCATAGGCCTCGGCGATGGCGTCGTACGAGGCCTGCGTGGACTCGACAAACTCGGGGGCGCGCACGAAGCGCACACTAGCGGGGGCGCGCGTCCGGCAGATGAACACGCCGGTGTTCGCCGCGCACGGCGTGGTATCCGTGGAGAGGATGGTTGGATACCGGAGTGGTGGCGTCGATGTGGTCGAAGTCACACTCCGGGGGGTGGATGGCCCGGTCCGGCCCAAAAGGCGGGCGAGTTTACCCATCTCACTTGATAGCTATGCGCCGGGCGATCATATTTTCTTCCCCTATCGGGTTGAAGTTTTGTTGATCCAGGGTCGGTCGACCGCCCGGGCGCCCTACCCTTCAAAGGGTGAAGCCACTGATGTCACTGGAGTCCGAGGTCGATCTTCCCGGCGGAGCCGTGCTCCCCGGTGCACTGCCCGACGCTCTGCGTGCCGAGCTCATCGCGTTCCGGCGCGACATCCACATGCACCCGGAGCTCGGCAACCAGGAGTTCCGCACGACCGCCGCGATCAAGGAGCGGCTCGAGCGGGCCGGCCTCAAGCCGCGCGTCCTCGCCGTGGGGACCGGACTCGTCTGTGACATCGGCGTGGAGGGCGAGCAGTGGGACGGCGGTCCCAGCATGCTCGCCCTGCGGGCCGACATCGACGGCCTGCCCATTCCGGACACCAAGGCGGAGTGCCCCTACCGCTCGACCGTGCCCGACCGTGCGCACGCCTGCGGTCACGACGTGCACACCACCGTCGTGCTCGGCGCCGGTCTGGTCCTCGCCGAACTGCACCGCCGGGGCGCCCTGCCCCGCCCCGTCCGGCTGATCTTCCAGCCCGCCGAGGAGGTGCTGCCCGGCGGTGCCGCCGATGTCATCAAGTGCGGGGCGCTGGAAGGTGTCGGCGCGATCATCGCCGTGCACTGCGACCCCCGGGTGGACGCCGGCAAGATCGGGCTCCGCGAGGGTCCCATCACCTCCGCCTGCGACCGGCTGGAGATCGGCCTGGAAGGCCCGGGCGGCCACACCGCCCGCCCCCACCTCACGACCGACCTGGTCACCGCCGCCGCCCGCGTCGTCACCGACGTACCCGCGCTGGTCGGCCGCCGCTTCGACAGCCGCAGCGGGCTCGCCATCACCTGGGGCCGCGTCGAGTCCGGGCACGCGCCGAACGTGATCCCGCAGCACGCCGAACTCTCCGGCACCGTGCGCTGCCTCGACCTGGAGGCGTGGCGGCGGGCCCCCGACGTCGTGGTCGCGGCCATCGACGAGATCGCCAACCTGCACCGCGCCAAGTCGGAGATCAACTACGTGCGCGGCGTGCCGCCCGTGGTCAACGAGCCCGGCGTCACCGAGCTGCTGCGCGACGCGATGATCGCCCGGCGCGGGGTCGAGTCCGTCGAGGGCACCGAGCAGAGCCTCGGCGGCGAGGACTTCTCCTGGTACCTGGAGCACGTCCCCGGCGCGATGGCCCGTTTGGGCGTCCGCACCCCCGGCGAACGCCATGTCCGCGACCTCCACCAGGGCGACTTCGACGTCGACGAGTCGGCCATCACGGTAGGAGTGGAACTCTTCACAGCAGCGGCCCTGGTCAACGGCCTCCGCTAGGCCGTCCCTCTCGGAGACGCCCCCGCCCTTCTTCCAGGCGGGGGCGGTCGTGCCTTTTTTGGGGCGCGGGGAACTGCGCGAAAAGCCACGACGGCGCCGCACGGACCTCCGGGGACGCGGCGAGCCTGTCAGGGGCGCGGGGAACTGCGCGACGAGCCACGACGGCGCCGCGCGGAGCTTCGGGGACGCGGCGAGCTTGTCAGGGGCGCGGGGAACTGCGCGACGAGCCACGATGGCGCCGCGCGGAGCTTCGGGGACGCGGCGAGCTTGTCAGGGGCGCGGGGAACTGCGCGAAAAGCCACGATGGCGCCGCGCGGAGCTTCGGGGACGCGGCGAGCTTGTCAGGGGCGCGGGGAACTGCGCGAAAAGCCACGACGGCGCCGCGCGGAGCCTCGGGGACGCGGCGAGCCTGTCAGGGGCGCGGGGAACTGCGCGAAAAGCCACGACGGCGCCGCGCGAACCCGACGACCTCGGGCCCTCCAGACCCGACGACCTCGCGCCCCACGACCCGGGCGGCCCGGGCGGCCACACCCCCGGGCGGCCACACCCCCGGGCAGCCACACCCCCGGGCCCCCGACCGGCCACCCGCACACCCTCCGGTTGCGAGCGGCGCAGCCGCACGGCACCCTGGTGCGCGTCACGAGGTAGGCACGCGCCGTGTTCCCGACTACACCTTTCGACCCCGTTCGATCCCGTGGTTCACAAGGGCGTAACCGGCCATCGGCACGAATGGATAACGGCCCCGCGGCGAACCGTTCCCAGGAGTGTCTACGCGCGTTAATGTGCGCCGAACCGAGCACCCACTGCGGGGCTTTGGAGAATGGGGAGCTTCAGATGCGTCGGATTTCCAAACTGACCCGGGTCGCGGTGGGGGTCGCGTCGCTCGGGCTCGTCGCCACGGCATGCGGCGGCACCAGCAGTGACAGCGGCGACAGCGACAGCGGCGACCGCGGTGTCGCCATCGCGTACGACGTCGGCGGCAAGGGCGACCAGTCCTTCAACGACGCCGCCTTCGCCGGCCTGACCAAGGCCAAGGACGAGTTCGGCTACAAGACGGCCGACATCGAGCCCACCGAGGGCGAGACGAACGCCGACAAGGAGCAGCGCCTGGCGTCGCTGGCCAAGCAGGGCTACAACCCGGTCATCGGTGTCGGCTTCGCCTACGGCCCGGCGATGAAGGCCGTGGCCGCCAAGTACCCGAAGACCACCTTCGGCATCGTGGACTCCGTCGTCCCGGGCAAGAACGTCGCCTCCCTCGTCTTCGCCGAGGAGCAGGCCTCCTACCTCGCCGGTGTCGCCGCGGCCAAGGCCACGAAGACCAACGTCGTCGGCTTCGTCGGCGGTGTCGACGTGCCGCTGATCCACAAGTTCGAGGCCGGCTACAAGCAGGGCGTGCAGGACACCAACTCCAAGGTGAAGGTCCTGTCGCAGTACCTGACGCAGACGGCCGAGGAGGGCGGCTTCTCCAGCCCCGACAAGGGCAAGGCCGCCGCCGAGGGCCAGATCGAGAAGAAGGCCGACGTGCTCTACGCGGCCGCCGGTCTGTCCGGCCAGGGTGTCATCGAGGCCGCCGCCAAGGCGAAGGTCTGGGCGATCGGCGTCGACTCCGACCAGTACAAGCAGGCCGCCCTGGCGCCGTACAAGAACTACATCCTCACCTCCGCGCTCAAGGACGTCGGCGGCGCGGTCTACGCCCTGTCCAAGTCGGTCCACGACGACAAGCCGCTGACCGGCACCCAGACCTTCGACCTGAAGGTCAACGGCGTGGGCCTGTCGGAGTCCAACCCGCAGTACGCGAAGGTCGCGGGTCTCCAGGACGCGGTGAACAAGGCCAAGCAGGAGATCATCGACGGCAAGATCAAGGTCAACACCGAGTGATCCGACCGGTCTGACCAGCCGAAGCGGGCGGGCACCCACGGGGTGCCCGCCCGCTTCGCGTGTCCCGGCTCTCCCGCGATCGGATCACCCAGCGCCACTCTCCGTTTGCGGTCGGCAACGCCCCGGCCAAGCCCGGGTGATGGCTTGGCCACGGGCGCATAACAAGGTGGACAGAAGGGGTTTTCAGGCAGGTCTACGCGCGTTAATCTGCGGCGAAGCCAGCGCTGAAGCTGAACCGTCCGGCGCTGTGCACCTCGGTTGTACGACAGGAGCACCACACATGCGCCGGATTTCCCGGATCACGGTCGCAGGCGCAGCGACCGCCTCCCTGGCCCTCGCGCTCTCCGCCTGCGGCGGCACCTCGACCTCTGCCGGGTCGTCGGACTCGAAGGGCGACAAGGGCCTCGCCATCGCCTACGACGTCGGCGGCAAGGGCGACCAGTCCTTCAACGACGCCGCCTACGCGGGCCTGGAGCAGGCGAAGAAGGAGTTCGGGTACCAGACGGCCGACGTGGAGCCGACCGAGGGTGAGACGAACGCCGACAAGGAGCAGCGCCTGGTCTCCCTGGCCAAGCAGGGCTACAACCCGGTCGTCGGTGTCGGCTACGCGTACGCCGCCGCCGTGAAGGCCGCCGCGGAGAAGTTCCCGAAGACCACCTTCGGCATCGTCGACGACGCCACGATCAACACCAAGAACGTGGCCGACCTGGTCTTCAACGAGGAGCAGGCCTCCTACCTGGCCGGTGTCGCCGCCGCCAAGACCAGCAAGACGAAGGTCGTCGGCTTCGTCGGCGGCGTGGACATCCCGCTGATCCACAAGTTCCAGGCGGGCTTCGCGCAGGGCGTCAAGGACACCGACCCCAAGGTCAAGGTGCTCTCGCAGTACCTGACGCAGACGGCCGAGGAGGGCGGTTTCGCCAGCCCCGACAAGGGCAAGACGGCCGCCGAGGGGCAGATCGAGAAGAAGGCCGACGTCGTCTACGCGGCCGCCGGTCTGTCCGGCCAGGGTGTCATCGAGGCCGCCGCCACCGAGAAGGTGTGGGCCATCGGTGTCGACTCCGACCAGTACCAGCAGGAAGCCCTTGCCAAGTACAAGGACTCCATCCTGACGTCGGCGATGAAGGACGTCGCCAAGGCGGTGTACAACCTGGCGAAGTCGGTCGAGGACGGCAAGCCCGAGACCGGTATCGTTCGTGGCGATCTGAAGTCCGGCGAGGTGAGCCTGTCGAACTCCAACCCGAAGTTCGCGGACGACGCCGAGCTCCAGGCAGCCATCAAGACGGCCAAGGAGAAGATCATCAGCGGCGAGATCAAGGTCAAGAGCAGCTGACGAGCGACTGCCTCGAAGCAGGCGGTAACCCCCGGGGTTACGTCCGCTCGACGGGGTACGGGGAGCTGCTCCTCGTGCCCCGTCGCCGCGGGGCGTCGGCCCCTTTGTATGCCGTAGGGGCGCTACGCGCGTAGACGGCCCCCGTCCCCAGGAGAGTGCGCCATCAACGCGTCCAGCAGCCCTCCGGCCGGAGCGGCGGTCAACGAATCGGTGACCGCCGTCGAACTCGCCGGGATCACCAAGCGTTTCCCCGGAGTCGTGGCCAACCACGACATCCACCTCAGCGTCCGCAAGGGCACCGTGCACGCGCTGGTCGGCGAGAACGGCGCCGGCAAGTCCACGCTGATGAAGATCCTCTACGGCATGCAGAAGCCGGACGAGGGCACCATCGCCGTGGGCGGCGAGCAGGTGAGCTTCTCCTCTCCGGCCGACGCCATCGTCCGCGGCATCGGCATGGTCCACCAGCACTTCATGCTCGCCGACAACCTCACGGTCCTCGAGAACGTGGTCCTCGGCAGCGAGAAGCTCTACGGCATCGGCGCCAAGGCCCGCCGCAAGATCAAGGAGCTCTCCGAGCGCTACGGCCTCGGCGTCGAGCCCGACCTCCTCGTCGAGGAGCTCGGTGTCGCCGCCCGCCAGCGCGTGGAGATCCTCAAGGTCCTCTACCGCGGCGCCACCACCCTCATCCTCGACGAGCCGACCGCCGTGCTCGTGCCGCAGGAGGTCGACGCGCTCTTCGTCAACCTGCGCGAACTGCGCTCCGAGGGCCTGTCGGTCATCTTCATCTCCCACAAGCTCGGCGAGGTGCTCTCCGTCGCCGACGAGATCACCGTCATCCGCCGCGGCACCACCGTCGGCACCGCCGTCCCCTCCGAGACGACGCCCCGTCAGCTCGCCGAGATGATGGTCGGCAGCGAGCTGCCCACGCCCGAGACGGCCGAGTCCACGGTCACCGACCGCCCGGTCATCACCGTCGACGAGCTGCGCCTCGCGGCCCCCGGTGGCAAGGCCCTCCTGGACGACATCAGCTTCACCATCCACGCGGGCGAGGTCCTCGGCATCGCCGGCGTCGAGGGCAACGGCCAGACCGAGCTCGTCGACGCGCTGATCGGCCTGCGGGCCGCCGACTCCGGCACCATCCGGCTCGCCGACGAGGAGATCACCGCCTGGCCCACCCGCAGGCGCCGGGAACAGGGCATCGGCTACATCCCCGAGGACCGGCACCGCCACGGCCTCCTGCTGGAGGCACCCCTCTGGGAGAACCGCATCCTCGGCCACGTCACCGAGAAGCCGCTGGCCAAGGGCGTCTGGCTGGACCCCAAGGCGGCCCAGGAGGACACCCGCCGGATCGTGACCGAGTACGACGTCCGCACCCCCGGCATCGACGTCACCGCGGCCTCCCTGTCGGGCGGCAACCAGCAGAAGCTGATCGTCGGCCGCGAGATGAGCCACAAGCCGCGCTTCCTCATCGCCGCGCACCCCACCCGGGGCGTGGACGTCGGCGCCCAGGCCGCCATCTGGGACCACATCCGCGAGGCGCGCCGCGAGGGCCTGGCCGTGCTGCTGATCTCCGCCGACCTGGACGAGCTGATCGGCCTGTCCGACACGCTGCGCGTGATCTACAACGGCAAGCTGGTCGCGGACGCCGACCCGGCCACCATCACTCCCGAGGAGCTCGGCTCGGCCATGACCGGTGCCGTCACCGGGCACCTCGAGCACGACGACACCCCCGAGACCTCGAAGGCCGACGCCCCCGAGTCTCCGGAAGACGAGGCCCGCTGATGAAGAAGTTCGACAAGGAGCGCCTGCTCCTGGCGGTGGCCGGACCGGTCATCGCGCTGGCCGTGGCCTTCGTCCTGAGCGCGATCGTGCTGCTCGCCTCGGGCAAGAGCCCCTTCGAGCCGTTCGCCCTGATGTTCGAGCAGCTGAGCTTCTCCGACATCCAGGTACTGATCATCAACCAGGCCTCGATGTACTACATCGCGGCCCTCGCGGTGGCCATCGGCTTCCGGATGAACCTGTTCAACATCGGCGTCGACGGCCAGTACCAGCTCGGCGCCATGATGGCCGCCGTCGTCGGCGCCCATGTGAACCTGCCGGCCGCCCTGCAGGTCCCGCTGCTGCTCCTGACCGCCGTCCTCACCGGCGCCTTCTGGTCCGGCATCGCCGGCGTCCTCAAGGTCACCCGCGGCGTCAGCGAGGTGGTCGCCACGATCATGCTCAACGCGATCGCCACCTCCGTGATCGCCTACCTGTGGCTGCCGAACGTCTTCGGCGTCAAGGCCGGCAACAACAACACCACGGGCGAGATGTCCGAGTCCGGCTGGATCCCCGGGATCAGCCTGGGCGACGCCGGTGAGATCTACGGCCTGGTGCTGCTGGCCGTCCTGCTCGGCATCGGCTACTGGATCGTCCTCAACCGCACCCGCTTCGGCTTCGACCTGCGCGCCTCCGGCGCCTCGACGACCGCCGCCGCGGCCAGTGGCGTCGACCCCAAGCGCATGGTGCTGACCGCCATGCTGATCTCCGGCGGCATCGCGGGCCTGGCCGGCCTGCCGATCCTGCTCGGCGACAGCCACACCTACGACCTCAACTTCCCCACCGGCATCGGTTTCCTCGGCATCGGCATCGCGCTGCTGGGCCGCAACAGCCCGGTCGGCATCGCCTTCGCCGCCCTGCTGTGGGCCTGGCTCGACAAGGCCTCGCCCGAGCTGGACTTCCACGGCTACGACAAGGAGATCGCGGTCATCATGCAGGGCCTGATCGTCCTCTCGGTCGTCGTCTCCTACGAGGCCGTCCGCGAATGGGGTCTGCGCCGCCAGCAGCGTCGCGTCGGCGCCGAACTCGCCGCCGGACACGTCCTCGGCGCTCAGAACACGAAGGAGGTGGCTGGCCGATGACCACCGCGACCGACGTCAACCAGCCCACGCTGCAGCCCGCGGCGCCGACCGGCCGCCGCCTGTCCTGGCCCGTCCTGCTGCTCGTCATCGCCGGAGGCCTGGCGCTCACCTCGATCGTCCGCATCGTCACCGGCGCCGACGGCATCACCAACGTCAGCCAGATGTCCACCGCGCTCCAGCTCGCCGTGCCGATCGGCCTCGCCGGTCTGGGCGGTCTGTGGGCCGAGCGCGCGGGCGTGGTCAACATCGGCCTCGAAGGCATGATGATCCTCGGCACCTGGTTCGGCGCCTGGGCCGGCTTCCAGTGGGGCCCGTGGACCGGTGTCCTGGTCGGCATCCTCGGCGGCGCGATCGGCGGTCTGCTGCACGCCCTCGTGACCGTCACCTTCAACGTCAACCACATCGTCTCCGGTGTGGCCATCAACATCCTCGCCCTCGGTGCCACCCGCTACCTCGCGCCCCTCGCCTTCGAGGGCCACACGGGCGGCTCCGCCAAGCAGTCCCCGGCGGTGGACTCCCTCGGCAACTTCACGGTGCCGGGGCTGTCCGACGCCCTGCGGGACCTCAACGCCCACGGCTGGTTCCTTGTCTCGGACATCGCCGGCCTGCTCGGCGGCCTGGTCACCAACGTCTCCTGGCTGACCCTGATCGCCATCGCGCTGATCCCCGGCACCTGGTGGATCCTGTGGCGCACCGCGTTCGGCCTGCGGCTGCGCTCCTGCGGCGAGAACCCGGTCGCCGCCGAGTCCCTCGGCGTCAACGTCTACAAGTACAAGTACATCGCCGTCGTCGTCTCCGGCGGTCTGGCCGGCCTCGGCGGTGCGTTCCTGTCCATCGTCGCCAACCCCTTCTACCTGGAGGGCCAGGTCAGCGGACGCGGCTTCATCGGCCTCGCGGCGATGATCTTCGGCAACTGGATGCCGGGCGGCCTCGCCCTCGGCGCGGGCCTGTTCGGCTACACCGACAGCCTCAACCTGCGCGGCGGCTCCGCCAACGTGCACGCCCTGCTGCTGCTCGGCGCGCTGCTGCTGATCATCGGGGCGATCTTCCTGGTGATCCGCAAGAAGTACACCCCGGCGATGATCACCGCGGTCGTCGCCGCCCTGGTCTTCGCCTGGTACGCGACCACCGACGAGGTCCCGAACCAGGTCGTCTCCGCCACGCCGTACGTCATCACCCTGGTGGTCCTCGCCATGTCGGCGCAGCGGCTGCGGATGCCGAAGGCGGACGGGTTGCCGTACCGGAAGGGGCAGGGCAAGTGACCGTCTCCGGCCCGGACGTCGACTGGGAGAAGCTGCGCGCGGTGGCCCGGGACGCCATGTCCCGGGCGTACGCCCCGTACTCCGGCTACCCGGTCGGCGTGGCGGCCCTCGTCGACGACGGCCGGATCATCTCCGGCTGCAACGTCGAGAACGCCTCGTACGGACTCGGCCTGTGTGCCGAGTGCGGTCTGGTGTCGGAGCTGCACAACACCGGCGGCGGCCGGCTGACGCACTTCACCTGCGTCGACCGCAACGGCGACAGGCTCGTCCCGTGCGGCCGCTGCCGCCAGCTGCTCCACGAGTTCGGCGGCCCGGATCTGCTGCTGGAGACCCCCGAGGGGATCCTGCCGCTGTCCCGGATGCTGCCCCAGGCCTTCGGCCCGGAGCACCTCAGCAAGTAACCTCCGTGCGGCCCCTCTGAGTTGCTCACGCGACCGGCTCAGGGGGGCCGTACGGCTTCTGGAAACCTCGGAAGGAAGCCAAGCCATGGCCATGGACGTCATCTCCGTCATCCGCACCAAGCGGGACCGCGGTGAACTCAGCGACGCGCAGATCGACTGGGTCATCGACGCGTACACCCGCGGGGAGGTCGCCGACGAGCAGATGTCCGCCCTCGCCATGGCGATCCTGCTGAACGGCATGAACCGCCGCGAGATCGCCCGCTGGACGGCCGCGATGATCGCCTCCGGTGAGCGCATGGACTTCTCGTCCCTGTCCCGCCCGACCGCCGACAAGCACTCCACGGGCGGCGTCGGCGACAAGATCACACTGCCCCTGGCCCCCCTGGTGGCGGCCTGCGGCGCGGCCGTCCCGCAGCTGTCCGGACGCGGCCTCGGCCACACCGGCGGCACCCTCGACAAGCTGGAGTCCATTCCCGGCTGGCGCGCGCTGCTGTCCAACGAGGAGATGCTGAACGTCCTCGACACCACCGGCGCGGTCATCTGCGCGGCGGGCGACGGACTGGCCCCCGCCGACAAGAAGCTGTACGCCCTGAGGGACGTCACCGGCACGGTCGAGGCCATCCCGCTGATCGCCTCCTCGATCATGTCCAAGAAGATCGCCGAGGGCACGGGTTCGCTGGTCCTGGACGTGAAGGTCGGCACCGGCGCCTTCATGAAGACCATCGAGGACGCCCGCGAACTGGCCTCCACGATGGTCGGCCTGGGCACCGACCACGGCGTGAAGACGGTCGCGCTCCTCACCGACATGGCCACGCCCCTCGGACTGACCGCCGGCAACGCCCTGGAGGTCCGCGAGTCGGTCGAGGTACTGGCGGGCGGCGGCCCCGCGGACGTCGTCGAGCTGACGATCGCGCTCGCCCGCGAGATGCTCGACGCGGCCGGCATCAAGGACGCCGACCCGGCGAAGGCCCTGGCCGACGGCTCGGCGATGGACGTCTGGCGCCGCATGATCGCGGCCCAGGGCGGCGACCCGGACGCGGCTCTGCCGGTCGCCCGCGAGCAGCACGTCATCAAGGCCCCGTCCTCCGGCGTCCTGAGCCGCCTCGACGCCTACGACATCGGCGTCGCGGCCTGGCGCCTGGGCGCGGGCCGTGCCCGCAAGGAGGACCCGGTGCAGGCGGGCGCGGGCGTCGAACTCCACGCCAAGCCGGGCGACACGGTGCGCGAGGGCCAGCCCCTCCTCACCCTCCACACGGACACGCCCGAGCGCTTCGAGTACGCCCTGCAGTCGGTCGAGGGCTCCTACGACATCGCCGCCCCGGGCACGGCCTTCACGGCGTCGCCGGTGGTGCTGGAACGTATCGCCTGAGCTGGGGTTTCCCCTTACGGGTGAACGGGATCGGTGGACCCTCGCCGATCCCGTTCGGCATGCTGGAGTCGGTGACGCACCGATAGGAGACCGCCATGAGCGCACTCACCGTGAGCCAGGACCCCGAGCAGAGCTGGGACGACCTTGTCCGGTTCTGGGAGGAGATGGAATGGCCTGAGGGCAGCAAGGTGGAGATCATCGAGGGGATCATCACCGTGTCACCTGCTCCCGCTTACCGTCACAATGTGATCGCGGCCCGCATCCAGCGTCGCCTCTATTCCGTGATCCCCGAGGACTGGGAGATTTTCCAGACACTGGCGATCGCCGTGCCGTCACGTCTCGGCATGCTCATCCCGGATCTCGTGGTGGCCCCCGTACGGGAGGACGCTGACACGGACACCCACATCCCGGCCGCCCTCGCCGAACTCGTCGTCGAGGTCACGTCCAAGTCCAACGCTCGCCACGACCGGGTGAGCAAGCCGGCCGCCTACGCCACTGCCGGTATTCCGCTCTACCTCCTCGTAGACCGCTGGGCTGCCGACGGCCCCACCGTGACGCTCTACGGCGAGCCCAAGGGCGATGTCTACCGCCCCCTCGGCACTGCGAAGTTCGGCGAGTCGATCAAGCTGCCGGCTCCCCTCGACCTTGTCATCGACACCGGCGAGTTCCCGGAGAGCTGAGTCACCCCAACACCGCCGCCACCCCCACCAGCACCGGCACCGCCAGCACCGTGGACAGCAGGATCGCCTCCCTCGCCAGCACCTCGCCCACCCGGTAGCTGCTCGCGTACGTGAAGAGGTTCTGGGCGGCCGGCAGCGCCGAGGTCACCACCACGTCGAGCAGGGACGCCCCGCGGAGGCCGAAGAGGCCCGCCGCGAAGGCCCAGGCGGCCAGGGGCTGCACGGCCGACTTGAGGGTCACCGCGAGGAGGACGGGGGCCCGTTCCGCGCCGCGCAGGGGCAGACTGCTGCCGCGCAGGGAGATGCCGAAGGCCAGCAGGACCGCCGGGACCGACATGTTCCCGATCAGGGTGAGGGGGTCCAGCAGAGGGCCCGGCACCCTGAGGCCTGACGCCGAGACCGCCACCCCGGCCAGGGAACCCAGCGCTATCGGATTGCGCAGGGGCGTGAGCAGCCGCTGCCACAGTGGCCGCTTCTCCCCACCGCTCGCCAGGTCCAGGATTGTCAGCGCCACCGGCGTCACCCCGACCAGCTGGAACAGCAGCACCGGCGCGACCAGCGAAGCGTCGCCCAGCACGTACACGGCGATCGGGATGCCCAGGTTCCCGGAGTTGACGTAGCTGGAGCACAGCGCGCCGATCGTCGTCCGGCCCACACCCCAGCCCCGCGCCACACCCACCGACACGAAGACACCCGCGGCCGCCGCCGTGCTCATCGCCGTGACCAGCAGCCGGTCGGAGAAGATCACCGACAGGTCGGCCTGCGCGAGGGTCGTGAAGAGCAGCGCCGGAGACGCCACGTGGAAGGCGAGCTTGGTGAGGACCTCCCGGCCGCCGTCGCCCAGATACCCCCGGCGGCCGATCAGATAGCCGACGCCGATGACGACGGCGATGACCGCGAACCCGCTCAGCACCCCCCGCACGGAAGCTCCCCACCGGTGAGGAAGGCATCGGGCAGCGCGGCAGGGGCAGATGGTTGGGGCATACAGCCAACACTCCGGGGAGAGTCGTCCCCGGGTCAATGTGATCTTTACGGCGCCGACAGGCCGCTGAGACGGCCCGGCAGGACGGACAGTCGCGATGAGTTACCGCCGCCCGCCCGGTCTACCGATCGTGGACGCCATGACACCGCCCGTGCTCGTACTGCCCGGCCCCGTCACCCGGGACGAGGTGAGGGGGCTCGGCGACGAGGTGCGGGCACTGCTGCACGGCAGCGGTGCCCGGGTCGTGGTGTGCGATGTCGCGGGCCTGGGGCCGCCGGGCCTCGCTGCCGTCGACCTGCTGGCGAGGCTTCAGCTGGCCGCCCGCCGGGCCGGGGGACGGATCCGGCTGCGCGACCCCGACCCGGCCCTACGCGCCCTGCTCGACCTGGTCGGTCTCCGCTTCGAGGTGGAGGGGGAGGTCGAAGAGCGGGAACCAGCGCTGGGTGTCGAGGAAGCAGTGGAACCCGGTGATCCGGCCGTCTGAGATCTCCAGCACCTGGACCGCCCACGGCATGAAGCCGCCCTTCTCGGGGTCCGGCTTGTACTGGGCGAACCCCGGCAGCCCGTTGACCTCGACGGGCACCAGCCGGGAGCCCGCGCAGGGCGCGCCGAGGGTGGTCATGAAGCCGGTGATGTCGCGCGTGCCGGTCAGCCACAGGTCGAAGGGCGGCATCGTCATGACCGCGTCCTCGTGCAGCAGGGCCGTCAGTGCCGTCATGTCGTAGCCCTCGAAGGCCGCCACATAGCGGTCCAGCAGCTTCTGCTGGTTCTCGTCCAGCGGGTCGGAGACGGCCGCCTCGGCGCCCGGCTCCTGCCGCTCGGCGAGGGTGGCGCGGGCCCGCTGGAGGGCGCTGTTCACCGACGCCACCGAGGTGTCCAGCAGCTCGGCGACCTCACTGGCCTTCCAGGCCAGGACCTCGCGCAGGATCAGCACGGCCCGCTGCTTGGCCGGGAGCTGCTGCAGGGCGGCCATGAACGCGAGCCGCACGGACTCCTTGGCGATCGCCGCCTCCGCCGGGTCACCGGTGGTCGGCAGCACACGGGCGTCCGGCATGGGCTCCAGCCAGGTGTTGTCCGGTCGGGGGGAGAGGGCGGCCTGGGCGAGCGGGGTGGAGTCCGTCAGGTCCATGGGCCGGGCGCGCTTGTTGCCCGCGGTCAGCATGTCCAGGCACACGTTGGTCGCGATGCGGTAGAGCCAGGAGCGCAGGCTGGAGCGGCCCTCGAACTTGTCGTAACTGCGCCAGGCGCGGACCATCGTGTCCTGCACCGCGTCCTCCGCCTCGAAGGAGGAGCCGAGCATCCGGTAGCAGTACCCCGTCAGCTCCGTCCGGTGTGCCTCCAGCCTGGTGTCCAGATCCGTCGGTGCCGCCGTGCCGTTCGCCATCTCCAGCCACCCCTGTGGACGTTCTGTTCACGCGCCTTCGCGCTCCAGCACTTCGGAAGCTACCGCAGCCCACTGACAACGGCCCCCCGAGCGCACAAAGGCGCAGGTGGAAGCAGGTGATCCAAGACCGGCCGGACCGGCCCGCAGGGTCTTCACACGAGCTCCTTGACCGACATGAGCAGATGCCGGTGCTCCCCGGCCGCCCCGCCGGCACCCTCCTCCCCGGCCGCCCCGCCCGCACCCTCCTCCCCGCCGCCCGGCACCGCGTGCAGCAGCGCCCGCTGCCCCGCCCCGAGCAGTTCCAGCCGCACCCGCGGGCTCTCGAAGGACGTCAGGGCGTCCAGCAGGTAGGCCGGGTTGAACGCGACCGGCATCTCGTCGGCACCGCTCAGCGTGGCGGGCAGCCGCTGGGCCGCCATGTCGTCGCCGTAGCCGGCGCGCAGCCGTACGGATCCGCCGGCCGAGAAGTCCAGCCGCACGGGGCTGTTCGCCTCCGCCACCACCGCGACCCGCCGCACCGCCTCCGTGAGGTCCTCGCGCTGCACCTCGGCGACCGCGGCCCCCGCCATGTCGAACAGCGACGTGTACGCCGGCAGCCGCCCGTCCAGCAGCCGCAGCGCGGTGCGGGTCCGCCCGCCCTCGAAGCCGACCAGCCCGCCGCCCCCGCCCGGCTCCCACCCGATCCGCACGTCCCCGCACCGCCCCAGCGACCGCGCCACGTCCAGCAGCCGCCGCGCGGGCAGCAGAGTCTCCACGACCCCGTCTCCGGCGGCGGCCTCCGGCTTCCACTCCAGCCGGCGCACCGCGTACCGGTAGCGGTCCGAGGCGGCCAGGGTCATCTCCCCGCCGTCGAGACGCAGTTGGACGCCCGTCAGCAGGGGCAGGGTGTCGTCCCGTCCGGCGGCGACCGCGACCTGGGCGACGGCGGTCGCGAACGCGGCGGCGTCGACGGTGCCGTAGGGCGCGGGCGGCGCGGGCAGGGACGGGTACTCCGCGAGCGGCAGCGTCGACAGCCCGAAGCGTGTGCCGTCCGCCTCCACCGTGAACCGCGAGGCCTCCAGCGCGCAGCTCACCGGCCCGTCCGGCAGCACTCGGCAGACGTCGACCAGCCGCCGCCCCGGGACGAGCACCCGCCCGGGCCCGGCCGCCTCCGCATCGGCCTCCACCCGCACCGCCGCCTCGAAGTCGAACCCCGTGACGGCCAGCCGCCCCGCGCCCGCCTCCAGCAGCAGCCCGCCCAGCACCGGCACCGGCGTCCGCCCGGGCAGCGCCCGTGCCGCCCGGCCCACGGCGTCGGCGAACTCCGTACGGTCGATCCGGAACTCCATGACACATCCCCCTGCTCGGTCCGGTGGTCAGCCGACGCGGACGGTATCCGCACCCACTGACAACCGGCCCCGGACAGGGGGATCCACGTCGAAGCTCAGGCAGCCGCGGGGTCAGGTGGCGGCGCTGCTCGAAGCTCAGGCCGCAGCGGCCAGGTGGCGGCGCTGCAGTCGGGCCGCCCGGGTCCCGAAGACGGTGATCGTCACGACACCCAGGACCGCCAGGAGCCCGACCCCGACCGTCCCGGCCCAGCCGCCGGCGTGGAACGCGATCGCGCCGACCGTGCTGCCCGCGCTGGAGCCGATGTAGTAGGCGGACTGGTACAGCGCCGAGGCCTGGGCGCGGCCGTGCGTGGCCGTCTTGCTGACCGCCGAGGAGGCGACCGCGTGGCCCGCGAAGAAGCCCGCCGTGATGAGGACCAGGCCCAGCAGGACCAGCGGGAGGGTGCCCGCCAGGGACAGCAGCAGGCCCGCAGCGGTCGTGCCGCCGCCCGCGTACAGCGCGCCCCGGCGGCCCAGCCGGCCGACCAGCCGGCCCGCGGTCGACGCCGACACCGTGCCGACCAGGTACACCAGGAAGATGGAGCCGATGATGCCCTGCGGCAGGGAGAACGGGGCCTCGGTCAGCCGGTAGCCGATGACGGTGTACACGCCGCCGAACACCGTCATGAACAGCGCGCCGATCGCGTACAGCCGGCACAGCAGCGGGTTGGACAGGTGGTCTCGGACCGTCCGGGCCAGGACGCGCGGTCGCAGCGAACCGGCCCTGAAGTGCCGCGGGGCGGGGAGCAGCAGTCGGAAAGCCACCGCGCACGCCACCGCGATCACACCGATGGCCCCGACGGCGACCCGCCAGCCCCACTCCTGCGCGACCCAGCCGGTGATGACCCGGCCGCTCATCCCGCCGACGCTGTTGCCGGCGACGAACAGGCCGATGGCGGTGACCAGAGCCTTGGGGGTGACCTCCTCCGCGAGGTACGCGGTCGCCGACGCCGGCAGCCCGGCCAGGGCGGCGCCCTGCAGGGCCCGCAGCGCGATCAGCACCCCGAGGGAGGGGGCGAAGGGCACCAGCAGCCCGAGTGTGACCGCCACGGCCAGCGACACGGTCATGACCGCCCGGCGTCCGAAGCGCTCCGACAGGGCGCTCATCGGCAGCACGAACAGCGCCAGCCCGCCCGTCGCGGCGGCCACCGTCCAGCTCGCGTCGCTCGCCGCCACCCCGAACTCGCCGGAGATCAGCGGGAGCAGCGCCTGGGTGGAGTACAGCAGCGCGAAGGTCGCGACACCCGCGAGGAAGAGGGCGAAGCTCATCCGGCGATAGCCGGGGCCGCCCGGGGACACACGTGAGTCGGCAGTGGGAACAGAGGCATCGGCGCCCACGACGGTGGACGCCCCGGTACTGGCGGGAGACATGCCTCGAACCTACGGACGCCGGTACTCATCCGTCCAATGCATGGAACGGTCATAATCGTTCCCATGGTGCATCAACAGAGCTCACAGGGTCGCCTGTCACCAAGCAGTGACACAGAAGACATGGCAGAGATGTCGAAGGTGCTGGCGCCGCGCCTCGCCTACTTCGCGGGCGTCGCCCGCACCGAGCACGTCACCCGGGCCGCCCAGGAGATGAACGTCCCCCAGTCGACCCTGTCCCGCTCCATGGCCCGCCTGGAGCAGGACCTGGGCGTCGACCTGTTCGCCCGGCACGGCCGCACGGTCTCCCTCACCCCGGCCGGCCGCACCTTCCTCGCCTCCGTGGAGCGTGCCCTGGCCGAGGTGGAGCGCGCCGCCGAGGAGGTGCGCGCCGACGCCGACCCGACCACCGGCAAGGTCGCCTTCGGCTTCCTGCACACCATGGGCGCCGAGACCGTCCCGGGCCTCCTGCACGCCTTCCGCGCCGACCACCCCCGCGTCCGCTTCAGCCTGGTCCAGAACTACGGCGAGGCCATGCTGGAACGCCTGCGCGCGGGCGAGCTCGACCTGTGCCTGACCTCCCCCGTGCCGGACGCCCCCGACCTGGTGGCCCGCCGCCTGGACGAGCAGAAGCTGCGCCTGGTCGTCCCCGCCGACCACTCCCTCGCCGGCCGCCGCCGCATCCGCCTCGCCGAGGCCGCGGACGAAACCTTCGTCACCCTGGAACCCGGCTACGGCCTGCGCCGCATCACCGACGACCTCTGCAAGGAGGCGGGCTTCAAGCCCCGCATCGCCTTCGAGGGAGAAGAGGCGGAAACACTGAGGGGTCTGGTGGCGGCGGGCCTCGGCGTGGCCCTCCTGCCCCCACCGGCCGTCCCCCGCCCGGGAGTCGTCGAACTGACGGTGACCGCCCCACGTGCCGTCCGCGAAATCGGGGTCGCCTGGCTGGAAGGCCACCCGGACACACCCCCGGTAGCGGCCTTCAAGAAGTTCCTTCTCTCAAGAAGGGGCAGCTTGTTGCCAACCTGAAGGGGCGCGGGGCTGTATCGATCTGCGGCTCCGCCGCGTGGGCGCGATCAGCCACAACAGACCCGCAGCGCGAACACAACAACTGCCCCGAAGGCGCTACCGCCTCGAAGGACTGAACCCCGCAGCCAACGGCATCCGCAACCCCAACGGCGGCGGCGCGGCGAACGCGTCCCGCACGGGCCGCGACAGCGCCCGCCCGAACAACGCCCCCATCACGAAGTCCTCGGCCAGAGCCAGCACTTCGTCCCGGTACTGATGCAACCCGTGCCCGTCCGAGTGCACTTCGAACCGGCACACGTCCCGGTTCGCCTTCTTCGCCCGCGCCGCCAGCCGGAACGACAGCTCGGGATCCGTCCGCCCGTCGTTCGTGCCGTGCACGATCAGCACCTGACGCCCGACCAGCTGCTTCACCGGTTCGGGTGGCGCGGCGACGTCCTCCTCCGGCAGCCAAGGGGCGAGTGCGAGCACGGAGTTGACGGCCTCGTGACCGCCCGCCCGCAGCCCGGCCCGGCCGCCCATCCCGAGACCGACGAGGCAGACCGGGACGTCCCCGTATCGCCGGACGACCTCGTCGGCCGCCCAGGTGGCGTCCTGCGCGAGATTGGCCTCGTCACCGTTCCAGCCGCGGCAGCGGTAGTGCACGACGTGCGCGGCGAGACCCTCGTCCCGGCCCGCGCGGGCCAGGCGGCGGCCGACGGCATGCACGGAAGCGGCCGCCAGCAGGGGCGACGGTCTGCGGCCGCTGACCTCGTCGCCGCCAGGGAGCAGCAGCACCACGCCGCTCACCGCCGTCGGTTCCGGACCGAGTGCCCTGCCCAGCCGGGCCCTGCGAACCGGCGTCGCTTGGTGTGCCATGACAGAACAGTGTCAGAAGCGCGGGTGTACGCGGCCCGTCCTCGGGGTCACCGTTACGTATCGACGAAAACGTCAAGCGTCCGGGAGCGCGCCGTCTACGCGCGTAGGAGTTACAGTGCGGAAATGACGAGCCAGACCATTGCGAACACCCCGACACCGGACCAGATCCGCCGGGCACCCAAGGTTCTGCTGCACGACCACCTCGACGGCGGTCTGCGCCCCGGCACGATCGTGGAACTCGCCCGGGCCGGCGGCTACACCCAGCTCCCCGACACCGACCCCGAGAAACTCGGCGTCTGGTTCCGCGAGGCCGCCGACTCCGGTTCCCTGGAGCGGTACTTGGAGACGTTCTCGCACACCGTCGGCGTCATGCAGACCCGCGACGCCCTGGTCCGGGTCGCCGCCGAGTGCGCCGAGGACCTGGCCGCGGACGGCGTCGTCTACGCCGAGGTGCGCTACGCCCCCGAGCAGCACCTGGAGGGCGGCCTCAGCCTCGAAGAGGTCGTCGAGGCCGTCAACGAGGGCTTCCGGGAAGGGGAGCGGCGCGCCCGGGAGAACGGTCAGCGCATCCGCGTGGGCGCGCTGCTCACCGCCATGCGGCACGCGGCCCGCGCCCTGGAGATCGCCGAACTCGCCAACCGGCACCGGGACCTGGGTGTCGTCGGCTTCGACATCGCGGGTGCCGAGGCCGGCTACCCGCCCACCCGGCACCTGGACGCCTTCGAGTACCTCAAGCGCGAGAACAACCACTTCACCATCCACGCCGGCGAGGCCTTCGGGCTGCCGTCCATCTGGCAGGCCCTCCAGTGGTGCGGCGCCGACCGGCTCGGCCACGGTGTGCGGATCATCGACGACATCCGGGTCCACGAGGACGGCCGGGTCGAACTCGGGCGGCTCGCCTCCTACGTCCGGGACAAGCGCATCCCGCTGGAGCTGTGCCCGAGCTCCAACCTCCAGACCGGGGCCGCGTCCTCGTACGCCGAGCACCCCATCGGTCTGCTGCGCCGGCTGCACTTCCGGGCCACGGTCAACACGGACAACCGCCTGATGTCCCACACCAGCATGAGCCGGGAATTCGAGCACCTTGTCGAGGCGTTCGGTTACACGCTCGACGACATGCAATGGTTCTCCGTCAATGCGATGAAATCATCTTTCATTCCTTTCGATGAACGGCTGGCCATGATCAATGACGTGATCAAGCCTGGATATGCCGAGCTGAAATCCGAATGGCTGTTCCGTCAGACCGCCTCCACCAGCGGTTCTGACGCCTCGTAGGGCTGATTCAGGGGTATTCGGCGCACAGCGAATGCGGGCGGTGTTCACCAGCCGTCCGCATTTCGATGTTTGCGGCGGACGGTGCGGCCTGATTACGGTCGCTGAACCGCTCACACCCGTCATCCCGTAACGAGGACGCATTTCATGAAGCAGTCTGCTGCCAAGACCCTCGGTGTCGCCGCTCTCGGTGCCGCCTTCGCCGCCGCCGGTGCGGGTGCCGCCAACGCCGCCCCGGCCCTCCCGGACTCCGCCCAGACGCTGGAGACCGTCACCGCGGTGCTCCCGGCGGAGCAGCTCTCCCAGACGCTGCCGGCGGGCTCGGGTGAGGCGGTGGGCCAGGGGCAGGCCCTGGCCGGTACCGGTCTCGCCGCCGCCCAGCCGGTCGCCGGGCAGCTGCTCGCCCAGGGCCCGACCGGCCCGGCCGCCAAGCTGCTCGGCGGGCTCCCCGCCAAGGGTCTGCCGGTGAACGGCGTGCCGGCCGTCTGACCCTCCCGTCGAGGCGGGCACACAGCCGATGGGGCGCACCCGCACGGGGTGCGCCCCATCGGCGTTCTCGCACACGGGCGTTACCAGGCCGTCCTGGCCTTGCCGTGCGTCTTGTCCTCCGCGGGCAGCAGGATCCACAGCGCGATGTACAGCAGGAACTGCGGGCCGGGCAGCAGGCACGAGACGAGGAAGATCACGCGCATCGTCGTCGCGGAGGTGCCGAAGCGCCGGGCCAGTGCGGCGCACACTCCGCCGATCATGCGGCCGTGGGTGGGGCGGGCGAGGCGGGACATGTGCGACTCCTTCAGCGTCGGTGCGTGAGGCCTCTCATGGCGAGTACCCCATCTGCCCTCCACGCTACGGAGACGAAGGGGGCAAAGCGTCGCTCCACGGGGCGATCCCGACCCTGGGAATCGTCGGGGTCCGACCCTGAGCCGGCTCCTCCGGAGGGTGGGGCGTGCGCAGCAGCGGGGCGGCGGTACGGCGGCGCAGCCAGGAGCGGCCCGCCGGGACCAGCGCGACGTGCGCGAGGGCCACGCCCACGGTGTTCAGGAACAGCGAGTCGACGTCGACGACCTGACCGGGCACGCCGGTCTGCAGCAGTTCGATGCCCCAGGAGAGCAGCGCCCCGGCCGCGACGGTGCGCAGCAGGGACGCCAGCGGCGAGACGACCAGCCTGCCGCCCGCCAGCGGCAGCAGGACACCCAGCGGGGCGAGCAGGGCCAGCCCCTCCCCGATCCGGCGGGCCGCCTCGGGCCAGCCCAGGGCGAGATCGGCCCGGATACCGGCGAACGGCCGGAGATTGGCGGGCATCACCCAGGGCACGTCCAGTGGCCGCAGCGTGAACCAGGCGACGAACGCCAGGTGTGCGACGAGGAGGACACCTCCTGTCACACGGATGCGGAACGCGGCGCTGCCGCCGATGGAGCCTTGACGCTGCACGACCCCCAAGACGCGGCCTCCGGCGCCTTCGGTTCCGGGACGGGCCCCGTCGGCCCTGTGAGGCATACGCCACAGCCCCGGCCGGATCACTCCCCGGCGGCGTCCTTCGACGGCGGTTCCGTGCTGCCTGGCCTGGCCCGCACCTCGTCGGTGCACTCGTAGCGGCGCGGGCTCTCGGCGCCCGGGCCGCCCAGGACCACCGAGCCGTCGCCCTCGGCCGCGGCCGAGTCGGAGAAGGTGCACACGATCTGCGCGAGGGCGTACGAGGTGAGGCCGGTTGGTGCCGTGCTCAGCCGCAGCGTGTCGTCCGGGTCGCCCGGGCGCGGCCCGCCGACCGTGATGCCGCCGCGGACGTCCGTGCTGTAGCCGGCTTCCTTCTCGGCGGTGGACGGCGGTGTGGCGAGCTGGTCCAGCAGGCCCTGCGCGACGAGGATGCGCCGCTCGGAGTCGGCCGCGCCGTCCGGGACCCGCACGGTCCGGTCGACGGTCACCAGCGAGGACCCGCACAACAGGAACACCTGCACCGGCAGCCCCCGCGCGGCCTGGGTGGAGACGTCCGACTCGGAGAGGGAGCACTGCACCCGTGAGGGCGCGGGCCCGAAGTTCGTCGGCACCTCCGTGGCCCGGATCCCGCAGCCGGCCAGCAGCACGGCGAGCGCCGGAACGGCGAGCAGCCGGGACACGGCCGCCAGACGTGCGGTCATCATGCGTCCCCCTTCGAGTCCTCGCCCTGCGGCCGGTCGGTTCCGCTCTCCTGCCCCAGCTCGTCCTCGGCGGGCTGCTCCTCCGCGGGGGACGTGCCGCGCGGCAGCCGCAGGGTGAACACCGCACCCGAGTCGGGCGAGTTGGCCGCGGTGATCTCACCGCCGTGGATGTGGGCGTTCTCCAGCGCGATGGACAGCCCGAGGCCACTGCCCTCGGAGCGCGGCCGCGAGGCGCTGGCCTTGTAGAAGCGGTCGAAGACGTGCGGCAGGACGTCCTCCGGGATGCCGGGCCCGTGGTCCTGGACCTCGATGACGATCGAGTCGTCCGCCTCCCGCACGGACACCCGCACCGGGGAGCCGCCGTGCTTGAGCGCGTTGCCGATGAGGTTGGCCAGGATGACGTCCAGACGGCGCGGGTCCAGCCGGGCGTGCAGGCCACGCTCGGCGTCCAGCTCGACCGCGTCCAGCCAGGCCCTGGCGTCGATACAGGCGGTGATCTGGTCGGCGAGGTCGACGTCGTCCAGGACGAGCCGCGCGGTGCCCGCGTCGAAGCGGGTGACCTCCATCAGGTTCTCGACCAGGTCGTTCAGCCGTCGCGTCTCGCTGACCACCAGCCGGACGGCCGGCTCGATCATCGGGTCCATGCTGCCGGTCTCCGCCTCCAGCTCCTCCTCGAGCACCTCCGTCACGGCGGTGATCGCGGTGAGCGGCGTGCGCAGCTCATGGCTCATGTCGGCCACGAACCGCCGGGACGCCTCGTCCCGGGCGGCCATGTCGGCGACCCGCTTCTCCAGCGCCTCGGCCGCGTTGTTGAACGTCCGGGACAGATCGGCGAGTTCATCGGTCCCGGACACGCGCAGCCGGGTGTCCAGCTTGCCCTCGCCGAGCCGCCGCGCGGCCGCCCCGAGCCGCTGCACCGGCTTCAGCACCGTCGTCGCCGCGGCCTGCGCGAGCAGCGCCGAGCCGATCAGCGCGAGGCCCGTGGCGATGCCCAGCGACCAGGCCAGCGAGTTGAGGTCCTTGGCCTCCGGCTCCAGCGACTTGAGCATGTAACCGGTCGGACCGCCGCCGATCACCCGCGTACCGGCCACCAGGTACGGGGTGTCGTGATCGACTATCCGCTGCCAGTACAGGTGGTACGGGTGCTTGTTGGCCCCGTCGAGCTTCTGTGTCTTGTTCACCGCCGTGCGCAGCGACTTCGGCACGTCCTGCAGCGAGAAGCCGTTCAGTCCGCCGGAGCTGCCGTAGACGGTCCTGCCCTCGGCGTCGCGGCCGACCAGCAGCACGCTGAAGCGCTGGTCGCTGCCCGCCATCTGGCCCGCGGTGTGCTGCAGCTCGTCCTGCGTGGGACGCTCGGGCAGCGCGCCCGCCCGGTTCTGCATCTCCTGCTCGAAATCGCGCAGCACGGCGTCCTGGGTGCGGGTGAGCACGGCCTCGCGGTTGAGCCAGTACGCGATCGCGGACGCGGACACGGCGGCCGTCAGGGCCACCAGTCCGAAGACGACGACCAGCCGCAGCCGCAGGCTGGTGAAGCGCAGCCCCGACAGAACTCCCTTGCGCGCCCCGGTCCAGCCGTGGGCCCCCCCTTGGTGCGCCTGGGTCACTGAGGCGCGTCCAGCCGGTAGCCGACACCCCGCACGGTACGGATCAGCGTCGGGGACGACGGCACGTCCTCGACCTTGGCACGCAGCCGCTGGACACAGGCGTCCACGAGACGCGAGTCGCCCAGGTAGTCGTGCTCCCACACCAGCCGCAGCAGCTGCTGCCGGGACAGCGCCTGGCCCGGCCGCCGGCTCAGCTCCAGCAGCAGCCGCAGCTCGGTCGGCGTGAGCTGGAGGTCCTCGCCGTTCTTCGTCACGGTCATCGCCGAGCGGTCGATGACGAGGCTGCCGAAGCTCGCCGCGTCGTTCGACTCCCGCTCGCCGCGCCGCAGCACGGCCCGGATCCGGGCGTCGAGCACCCGCCCCTGCACCGGTTTGACGACATAGTCGTCGGCGCCGGACTCCAGCCCGACCACCACGTCGATGTCGTCGCTGCGCGCGGTCAGCAGGATGATCGGCAACTGGTCCGTGCGCCGGATGCGCCGGCACACCTCGAACCCGTCGATGCCGGGCAGCATCACGTCCAGCACGATCAGATCCGGCCGCTGCTCGCGCAGGAGCTTCAGACCGTCCTCACCGCTGGCAGCGGTCGCCACGCGATGACCCTGGCGCGTCAGTGAGAGCTCCAGGGCCGTCCGGATGGCGTCGTCGTCCTCGATCAGCAACAGGGAAGGCACGCGCTCATTCTGGCCCATGGAGGGGCCGGGCTTCGACCGGTGGGGCCCACTCGGTGCCGCCGGTACCGCCGACGCGTGTGCGCGAGCTGTGGCCGGCCTGTGGCCGACCCCTGTGACAGGCCTGTGACAGTCGGCGGACACGGCCATGAAAGTGCCGCGGCAAGCTTCTCGGCACAGGCAAGGAAGCCCGCCCGAACAGGCGGGCCGCACATCGGAAGTCCACGACGGGGGGCGCGAGATGAACACGCTGCACGGCATCAGCACCAGCGCAGTTGTCACGCGTCTGCACGACGTGCACCGGGGTTCCGAGAAGTCCGGTGCCGTGAGCGGGCGGGGGTGCGCTCGCGGCACCGGGCGTCAGCACACCGGGTTCATGACGGTGGTTGACGCACCCACGGGGGAGAACAAGGGGACGGGGGAGGCTCACGGGGGAGCCGCGTACGGGGAGGGCTCGGGGGAGCGCCGCTCAATGGCGGAGGCGGAGTTCACCGCCTACGTCCAGGAGCGCCGCGCCTCCCTGTACGCAACCGCCTACCACCTGACCGGCGACCGCTTCGAGGCCGAGGACCTGCTGCAGAGCGCGCTGTTCTCGACCTACCGGGCGTGGGACCGGATCAGTGACAAGGCGGCGGTCGGCGGATACCTCCGCCGCACCATGACCAACCTGCACATCAGCGCCTGGCGGCGCCGCAAGCTCAACGAGTACCCGACCGAGGAACTGCCGGAGACGCCCGGTGACACGGACGCGATGCGCGGCACCGAGCTGCGCGCGGTCCTGTGGCAGGCGCTGGCCCGGCTGCCCGAACTCCAGCGCACCATGCTGGTCCTGCGCTACTACGAGGGCCGCACGGACCCGGAGATCGCGGAGATCCTCGACATCAGTGTCGGCACGGTGAAGTCCAGCATCTGGCGGTCGCTTCGCCGGCTGCGCGAGGACGAGGTCCTCAGCTTCGGCCGTGACGAGGAGGACGCCTTCGGCGAGCTCGTCGCCTGAGGCCGGGGGGAGCACCACAAGGGGGCCCACGGGGGAACTGCAGGGACGCCGGGGGGCGTCTTCGCAGGAGAGTGGGGACTCGGGGGAGGACAACGGGGGAGCAGGGAAGCGGGACTGGAGGGCCGGGGGGTCCGTCCAGTCCCGCTTTCTTTGTGCCCTGACCGCCTGGACCGGCAGGCGCCCTCGGCCACCTGATGCCCAGGTCACTCCGCCGCCCAGGCCGCCTGATGCTCAGGCCACCCCGCCGCCCAGGCCGCCTGCAGCCCAGGTCACTCCGCCGCCCAGGCCACCTGCCGTCTCGGCCGCCTTCCGTCTAGGCCGCGGTGCGGAGGCTCTCGCACCGGCCTGCCGCCGCTGCCGCCAGCCGGCCCATCGCCTCGTCTCGGTCGCAGGCGTACGCGCCCAACGCGGTCTGGCGGGCGACGATGGTGCGTTCCTGCCGCATCAGCCGCCAGCCGCGGCGCAGCAGGAACGGCACCGACTTGCGGCCCTCCTTCAGGTCCCGCAGGAAGCGGCGGCGGAACGTCTTCACGGGGCCCCGGCTCAGGCACAGCGCGTCGGCGAGGACACCGAGTTCACGGCAGCGCGTGACGATCTCCGCGGCGAAGACACCCTCCGCGATGAACAGCGGGGTCCGTCCGATGTCGACCGTCTCGTCGCCGGTGCGGGCGCTGAGCGAGAGGTCGTAGACGGGAACCTCCGTACGGCCCGTGCGGCACAGGTCGGCGATCGCGGTGACGGCCGTGTCCGCGTCCCAGGAGTCCGGGTGGTCCCAGTCGATGTCGGAGCTCCCCGCCACCAGGGGCAGTGTCGGGTCGTCGCCCTCCTTGTAGAAGTCGTCGAGCCGCAGCACCGGGAGGCCGGAGCGGGCCGAGAGGAGGGACTTGCCGGAGCCGGAAGGGCCGCAGAGCAGCACGACTCGCGTCGGTATGGGCAGAGGAGAACTCACGGGACACCAGTGTGAGGCATCGACCGGGGGCCGTACGACCCCGCGGGTCGGCTTTGATGCGCGCGTCACATCTCAACTACCCTTCGTGTCGTTCTGATTACCCACAGCGTCAAAAAGGTGGCAGTGATGGCCCGACACGACTCACCCATGAAGCCGACCGCCCAGCGTGCTCTGGCCGTCCTCGCGACCGCCGGCATGGCACTGGGAGCGGGTGCGGGTGCGGCGGCGGCCGCGGCGGGCACCGGCTCGGTCCTGGATGTGGTCCACACCTCTGTGGGGAAGACCGACCCCCGGGCCGGCCTCCGGGCGGCGAGCGACACCCTCGCCTACACCACCGGCACGATCACGGGCCTCAAGCCCAACCCCCTCGCCGGCACGGGAGTCGACCCGCTCGACAACGGCGTCGGCACCGAGGTCGCCGACTTCAAGCCGATGTCGTCCCGGGAGGTGACGGGGCCGGTGGCCCAGGCGCCGTCGGTCGGCGACACCCTGGTGCTGGGCCAGGTCACCAAGCTGGTCTCGGGCTGATTCACCGGAACCAGGCAGGTCCCGCAGCCGTTCGGGCGCGGAGAAGCCCCGGGCCTCCTGGACGGAGGAGGGCCGGGGCTTCCGTATCGAGGGGGCGGGCTAGTACGAGGAACCCGACGCGCCCAGTGACCCCGTGGGGTGCCAGACCGTTTTGGTCTCCAGGAACGCCGTCAGGCGGTCGGTCCCGGGTGTCTCCGCGTAATCCACAGGCTGTGGACGGACGACCCGCTTCAGGTTGTCGGCCGCCGCGATCTCCAGTTCCTTCGCCAGCACCTCGTCGGCCCCCGCGAGGTCGATCGCGTTGACGTCCTGGTGGGCCGCCAGCGGGGTCGCGATCTCAGCCGTACGGCCCGACAGGACGTTGACCACGCCGCCGGGGACGTCCGAGGTCGCCAGGACCTCGGCCAGGGACAGGGCGGGCAGCGGGGACTTCTCGCTCGCCACCACGACCGCCGTGTTGCCCGTCGCGATCACCGGGGCGAGCACCGACACCAGTCCCAGGAACGACGACTCCTGCGGCGCCAGCACCGCGACCACGCCCGTCGGCTCGGGCGAGGACAGATTGAAGAACGGACCCGCGACCGGGTTCCCGCCGCCGACCACCTGGGCGATCTTGTCGGTCCACCCGGCGTACCAGACCCAGCGGTCGATCGTCGCGTCCACGACCGCGGCCGCCTTGGACTTCGACAGGCCCTCCGCGTCGGCCACCTCACGGGTGAACTGGTCGCGACGGCCCTCCAGCATCTCGGCGACGCGGTAAAGGACCTGGCCGCGGTTGTACGCCGTCGCCCCGGACCAGCCGCCGAACGCCTTGCGGGCCGCGACCACCGCGTCACGGGCGTCCTTGCGGGACGACAGCGGCGCGTTCGCCAGCCACTTGCCCTTCGAGTCGGTCACCTCGTACACCCGGCCGCTCTCGGAACGCGGGAACTTGCCGCCCACGTACAGCTTGTAGGTCTTGAGGACACTGAGTCGCGTGTCAGACATCGAGGTACGCCTCCAGGCCGTGACGGCCGCCCTCGCGGCCGAAGCCCGACTCCTTGTAACCGCCGAACGGCGACGTCGGGTCGAACTTGTTGAACGTGTTGGACCAGACGACCCCCGCGCGGAGCTTGTTCGCGACCGCCAGGATGCGCGAGCCCTTCTCCGTCCAGATGCCGGCGGACAGGCCGTACGGCGTGTTGTTGGCCTTGGCAACCGCCTCGTCCGGCGTGCGGAACGTCAGCACCGACAGCACCGGGCCGAAGATCTCGTCGCGGGCGATCCGGTGCGCCTGGGTGACGTTCGTGAACAGCGTCGGGGCGAACCAGTAGCCGCTCTCCGGCAGTTCGCACGCCGGCGACCAGCGCTCGGCGCCCTCCGCCTCGCCCTGCTCGACGAGCGAGGTGATGCGGGTGAGCTGCTCCTCGGAGTTGATCGCGCCGATGTCGGTGTTCTTGTCCAGCGGGTCGCCGAGGCGGAGCGTCGACAGACGGCGCTTGAGGGAGTCGAGCAGCTCCTCCTGGATCGACTCCTGCACCAGCAGGCGGCTGCCCGCGCAGCAGACCTGGCCCTGGTTGAAGAAGATGCCGTTGACGATGCCCTCGACGGCCTGGTCGATGGGGGCGTCGTCGAAGACGATGTTGGCGCCCTTGCCGCCCAGTTCGAGCGTGACCTTCTTCTTGGTCCCGGCGACCGTGCGGGCGATCTCCTTGCCGACGGCCGTGGAGCCGGTGAAGGCGACCTTGTTCACGTCCGGGTGGGCGATCAGCGCCGCGCCCGCGTCGCCGTAGCCCGGGAGGATGTTGACGACGCCCTTGGGCAGGCCCGCCTGGCGGCAGATGTCCGCGAAGAACAGCGCCGAGAGGGGGGTGGTCTCGGCCGGCTTCAGCACGACCGTGTTGCCGGTCGCGAGCGCCGGGGCGATCTTCCACGCCAGCATCAGGAGAGGGAAGTTCCAGGGGATGACCTGGCCCGCGACACCGAGGGGCCTCGGGTTCGCGCCGAAGCCGGCGTGGTCGAGCTTGTCGGCCCAGCCCGCGTAGTAGAAGAAGTGCGCCGCGACCAGGGGGAGGTCCGCGTCGCGGGTCTCCTTGATCGGCTTGCCGTTGTCGAGGGTTTCGAGGACGGCGAGCTCGCGGGAACGCTCCTGGATGATCCGCGCGATGCGGAACAGGTACTTGGCGCGCTCCGAGCCCGGCAGCGCCGACCACTTCTCGAAGGCCCTGCGCGCGGCCTTCACCGCGCGGTCGACGTCCTCGGAACCGGCCTGGGCGATCTCGGAGAGGACCTCCTCCGTGGACGGGGAGACGGTCTTGAAGACCTTGCCGTCCGCGGCTTCGACGAACTCGCCGTCGATGAACAGGCCGTACGAGGGAGCGATGTCGGCGATCGCGCGCGACTCGGGGGCCGGGGCGTATGCGAATACCGAAGACACGTTTTCCATAGTCATGGGGTCTCAGTCCACCGTCACGTAGTCGGGACCGGAGTAGCGGCCGGTGGCCAGCTTCTGGCGCTGCATCAGCAGGTCGTTCAGCAGCGAGGAGGCGCCGAAGCGGAACCAGTGGTTGTCCAGCCAGTCCGCGCCCGCGGTCTCGTTGACCAGCACGAGGAACTTGATGGCGTCCTTCGAGGTGCGGATGCCGCCGGCCGGCTTCACACCGACCTGGATGCCGGTCTCCGCGCGGAAGTCCCGCACCGCCTCCAGCATGAGCAGTGTGTTGGCCGGGGTCGCGTTGACGGCGACCTTTCCGGTGGAGGTCTTGATGAAGTCCGCGCCCGCCAGCATGCCGAGCCAGCTCGCGCGGCGGATGTTGTCGTACGTCGAGAGCTCGCCGGTCTCGAAGATGACCTTCAGGCGCGCTGAGGTGCCGCAGGCCTCCTTCACGGCGGTGATCTCGTCGTACACCTTCAAGTATCGACCCGCGAGGAACGCCCCGCGGTCGATGACCATGTCGATCTCGTCGGCACCGGCGGCGACCGCGTCGCGCACGTCGGCCAGCTTGACGTCGAGCGCGGCACGTCCTGCCGGGAACGCCGTGGCCACCGAGGCGACCTTCACGCCGGAGCCCGCCACGGCCTCCTTGGCCACGGCCACCATGTCGGGGTAGACGCAGACCGCCGCGGTGGCGGGCGTCGTACGGTCCGTCGGGTCGGGCTTGACCGCCTTCGCGCCGAGCGCCCGGACCTTGCCCGGGGTGTCCGCGCCTTCCAGCGTCGTCAGGTCGACCATCGAGATGGCGAGGTCGATGGCGTACGCCTTCGCGGTCGTCTTGATCGAACGGGTGCCGAGGGAGGCCGCGCGGCCCTCGAGTCCGACCGCGTCGACGCCGGGGAGCCCGTGGAGGAAGCGGCGCAGCGCGCTGTCGGACGCGGCGACGTCCTTGAGGGGGTGAGCTGCGGTGAGTGCAGAACTGGGCATGGTCACCAGACGAGCATATCTACGCGCGTAGCGGCTGTACAGTCCCCCGGTTCTCTCCCGGGCGGATCCGACGCTTGCCCGCGGGCGGATGAGGGACCCGCGGAAGGGTCCGGCAGAATCGAGACATGACGAGCCCAGAACCCCAGCGGCCGGCGCCGCAGCCCTCGGAACCCGAGTCCAAGGACCGGGTGTACCGGTCGGTCCCGGCCATCGCCGGTGGCGTGCTGCTGCTCGCCATCGCCGGGTGGCTCGGTATCGACGCGATCCTCTCCGGGGAGGGGCGCACGCCGTGGCTCGCGCTCGCCGTGCTGCTCCTCGTCGCGCCGCTGGTCGTCGCCTTCACCCTGCGGCCGGCCGTGTACGCCGGCGACGACCGGCTGCGGATCCGCAACCCCTTCCGGCTCGTCGTCGTGCCCTGGGGGCAGGTCGCCTCGCTGCGCTCCGCCTACTCGAACGAGGTCCTCACCGAGTCGGGTACGAAATACCAGCTGTGGGCCGTGCCCGTCTCGCTGCGTGCGCGCAAGAAGGCCGCGCGGCGCGAGATGCGGGCGACGGCACAGGCGCGCCGGGAGATGGGCCGGGACGAGGGCCGCGGCAGTGCGCTCGGGATGCGGGCGGGCCTGGGTGACGGCCTCGGCGGGGATTCCGTCTCCGAGGGGCCCGTACGGGCCGAGACCGACCGGATCATGGACGAGCTGCGCGGACTGCACGAGGCGCGTCGCCAGGCGGAGTCGGCGCGGGGTGAGGTGACCGTGCGGTGGGCCTATGAGGTGCTGGCGCCGGCGGTCGCCGGGGCCGTGCTGGTGCTGATCCTGGTGGCGATGGGCTGATCCGGCTCCCGGCCTTCGCCCGGTGTGCCGGCCGCTCTGCCCGTGCGCTTGCTGCTCCGCGCGTGTCCTTGCTGCTCCGCGCGTGCCCGGAAACCGGTCCCTGTGAAAACCGGTGGAGTAGGTGCCTGCCCGAGCCTAGGTTCGCGGCATGAGTACCCGTACCTTCCGTGTCACCGTGCGAGGCGTTTTCGACGGGCTGAGCGCCGAGCAGCGGGCCGAGCTGCTCAATCGGGCCGCGGAGCACGATGTGCTGCGCGCGGCCTTCACGCCCGAGGGGAGCCTCACCTACGACGTGGCCGTGAGGCCCGCGTTCACCTTCCGCTTCCTGGACTCGGGGGAGGCCGAGGAGGACATCCTGGAGGCCACCGAGCGGGCCGAGGCGTCGGCGCGCGCGTGGCTGGAGCAGCGCGGGTACGGCTACAAGAACCTGAGGTCCACGGCCGAGGACCTCTCCCAGGCGCCTCTCGGCAAGCGGCAGCGGCGGGAGGCCGCCCGGAAGGGGTCCTGAGGCCTTGGCGGGGCGGTGGTGCGGGACCTCGGCGGAGGTGGTGCGGGCCCTCGGTCTCAGATGCCCGCCGCCGCCGACAGGTCGCGCTTGATCGACTCCAGCAGGGCCGTCGCCTTCGCGCGGGCCTCCGGGAGCTCCTTGTGCGACCCGACCGGGATCACGACCTCCAGGTAGCACTTCAGCTTCGGCTCCGTGCCGCTCGGGCGGACGATCACCCGCGCGCCGTCCAGGGTGTAGCGCAGTCCGTCCGTGGGCGGGAGCTCGGCCGTGCCCTGGGTGAGGTCGTCGGTACGGGTGATCCGCAGGCCGGCCAGTTCCGTCGGGGGCTGCTCGCGCAGGCGGCGCATCGCGGCGGCGATGAGGGAGAGGTCCTCCACGCGGACCGAGAGCTGGTCCGTCGCGTGCAGGCCGTGCTCCACCGCCAGGTCGTCCAGCAGGTCGAGGAGGGTGCGGCCCTCCTCCTTGAGTTGTGAGGCCAGTTCCGTGATCAGCAGCGCGGCGGTGATGCCGTCCTTGTCGCGTACGCCGTCGGGGTCCACGCAGTAGCCGAGGGCCTCCTCGTAGCCGAAGCGCAGGCCCTCGGCGCGGGCGATCCACTTGAAGCCGGTGAGGGTCTCGACGTGGGGGAGGCCCGCCTTCTCGGCGATCCGGCCGAGGAGGGACGACGAGACGATCGACTCCGCGAAGGTGCCGGTCGCTCCGCGCCGGACCAGATGGGCGGCGAGCAGCGCGCCGACCTCGTCACCGCGCAGCATGCGCCAGTCGCTGCCGTCCTGTACGGCGACGGCGCAGCGGTCCGCGTCCGGGTCGTTGGCGATGATCAGGTCCGGGGCGGTCTCGCAGGCGCGGGCCGTCGCGAAGGCCAGGTCCATCGCGCCGGGTTCCTCGGGGTTGGGGAACGCGACGGTCGGGAACTCCGGGTCGGGCTCGGCCTGCTCCGTGACGAGGACCGGTTCCGGGAAGCCGGCGCGGGCGAAGGCGGCCAGGAGGACGTCCTTGCCGACGCCGTGCATCGCCGTGTACACCGTGCGGGCCGTGCGGGGGGAGCCCTCGGACAGGACGGCGTCCGTGCGGGCGAGGTAGGCGTCGAGGACGCTGTCGTCGAGGGTGTCCCAGCCTTCGGTAGGGCGCCGGACGGTGGTGAGGGACGGGACGGCGGCGATCTCCGCCGCGATGTCGATGTCCGCCGGGGGGACGATCTGCGAGCCGTCGCCGAGGTACACCTTGTAGCCGTTGTCGCGGGGCGGGTTGTGGCTGGCGGTGACCTCCACGCCCGCGACCGCGCCGAGGTGCCTTATCGCGAAGGCGAGCACGGGGGTCGGGAGGGGGCGGGGGAGGACGGCCGCGCGCAGGCCCGCTCCGGTCATCACGGCGGCGGTGTCCTGGGCGAAGTCGTGGGACTTGTGGCGGGCGTCGTAGCCGATGACGACGAGGCCGGCTTCCCCTTCCCCGGCGGGGGGACCCTGCTTCTTGAGGTACGCGGCGAGGCCGGCGGCGGCGCGGATGACGACCGAGCGGTTCATGCGCATGGGGCCGGCGCCGAGTTCGCCGCGGAGGCCGGCGGTGCCGAACTGGAGCGTGCCGCTGAAGCGGGCGGCGAGTTCGGTGTGGTCCCGGGCGTCGATGAGGCGGGCCAGCTCGGTGCGGGTGTCCGGGTCGGGGTCCTCGGTGAGCCACGCCTGGGCCTGTGCGATGAGTTCTTCGTGCACGGTGTGGGGTCAGCCTCTCCGGTGTGGTGTGGGTGTGCGGCGGTCTGCGGTGGCCTGCGGCTGTGCGCGTGAGGTGGTGGGGGTGCGCGTCTCGCCTGGTGCCGGGTGTGGGTCGGGGCCGCGCCGGGGGGTGTCCGTCCTCGGAACGGCGCGATGGAACGGCGCGATGGGGTTGCGTACCGACTAACCGTCCGTTGACGCGCCAACCGCTGCGGGCGGACACCCCCGACACGTCCCCTCCTCGCCGTACGCGGGTGCGCGTGCGTCCCCCCGCCGCCTGCGGGTGGTGGCGGTCCTGTCCCCTTGCGGCTGTGGGCCGTCGCGGCCACCTTCTCGCGCAGGCCGACTGCAACCCCCCCAGGGGCGCGGGGAACTGCGCGACCAGCCACCACGGACCCGCAGCCGCCGGACTACAGGCGTGGCTTTGTCGGCCGCGAAGCCTTCTTAGAAGCCTTCTTACAGGCGGCCCAGGACCTGCGCGAGCAGGGAGCCCATCCGGGTAGCCGAGTCGCGGCCCGCCTGGAGGACCTCCTCGTGGTTCAGGGGTTCGCCCGTCATGCCCGCGGCGAGGTTGGTGACGAGGGAGATTCCCAGGACCTCGGCGCCCGCTTCGCGCGCGGCGATCGCCTCGAGGACCGTCGACATGCCCACCAGGTCCGCACCGATGACCCGGGCCATGCGGATCTCGGCCGGAGTCTCGTAGTGCGGGCCGGGGAACTGGGCGTAGACGCCCTCCTCCAACGTGGCGTCGACCTCCTTGCACAGGGCCCGCAGGCGCGGGGAGTACAGGTCGGTGAGGTCGACGAAGTTCGCGCCGACGATGGGGGAGGTGGCGGTGAGGTTGATGTGGTCGCTGATGAGGACCGGCTGGCCGGGGCGCATGCCCTCGCGCAGGCCGCCGCAGCCGTTGGTGAGGACGACCGTCTTGCAGCCGGCCGAGACCGCGGTGCGGACGCCGTGGGCGACCGCCGCCACCCCGCGGCCCTCGTAGTAGTGCGTACGGCCCAGGAAGACCAGGGCGCGCTTGTTGCCGATCCGGTACGAGCGGATCTTGCCCCCGTGGCCCTCCACCGCCGGCGGCGGGAAACCGGGGAGCTCGGTGACCTGGAACTCGGCCTCGGGGGCGCCCAGCGCGTCCACGGCCGGGGCCCAGCCGGAGCCCATCACGAGGGCGACGTCGTGGGTCTCGGCACCCGTCAGTTCGCGCAGGCGGGCCGCGGCGGCGTCGGCGGCCGCGTGGGGGTCGCCCTGGATGTCGTCCGGAAGAAGAGATGCGTTCACGCGGAAGAGGGTAGCCGCTGTTTGCCTACGCGCGTAGATGGCAGAGCTCACGGGGTGGCGATCGTTGTCTTGTCGTTTCCGACGAGTGGCCTCTCGCGGGCGGCCCCTCAGCAGGGGCGCTTGCGGAGCTCCATCACGTAGTCGTGGGGGGCGCCGGCCGACTCGGCCGCGTCGGCGATCTCGCCCAGGTAGCGCGCGGACGGCAGGCCGCCCTCGTAGGCGTTCAGGGCGAAGGCCCAGGCGGTGTCCTCACCGTCCAGGGTGTGGACCCGCACGCGCGTACGGCGGTAGATGTCGAGCCCCACGCCCTCCCAGCGGTCGAGCGACTCCTCGTCCATGGGGGCGATGTCGTACAGGGAGACGAAGACCTGGGAGAGGGGGTCCTCCACGATCGTCGGCAGGGCGCCCTCCCAGCCCATGTGCTCGCCGCCGAAGGCCAGTCGCCATCCGTTCAGCCAGCCGGTGGCGCGCAGCGGCGAGTGCGGGGCGCGGCGGGACATCAGCCGCGCGTCGAGGTTGCCGGCGTACGCGGCGTAGAGCGACATGGGGGAAGGGTACGGCAGGCGCTCCGGCGTCACTCGTGTAACGACAGGCGTGTGGGCGGGCCCCCGGGCGGTGTCACGTTGTTGCGTGCGGGACAATGGAGTACGTGACTCGGATCGTGATCATCGGTGGCGGACCCGGCGGATACGAAGCGGCGCTGGTGGCCGCTCAACTCGGCGCGGAGGTGACCGTCGTCGACTGCGACGGTCTGGGCGGGGCGTCGGTGCTCACCGACTGCGTGCCGTCGAAGACTCTGATCGCCACGGCCGAGGTGATGACCACCTTCGACTCCTCGTACGAGGAGCTGGGGATCATCGTCGCCGACGACACCCCGCCGATGGAGCAGGCCGCCCGGGTGGTGGGCGTCGACCTGGGCAAGGTCAACCGGCGTGTGAAGCGGCTCGCGCTCGCCCAGTCGCACGACATCACGGCCTCCGTGACGCGTGCCGGGGCGCGTGTCATGCGCGGCCGTGGGCGGCTGGAGGGCATGCAGGCGCTCGACGGGTCGCGGAAGGTGGTGGTGCGCGCCGCCGACGGCAGTGAGGAGACCCTGACCGCGGACGCCGTGCTCATCGCGACCGGTGGGCACCCCCGTGAGCTGCCCGACGCCCAGCCGGACGGCGAGCGGATCCTGAACTGGACCCAGGTGTACGACCTCGACGAGCTCCCCGAGGAGCTGATCGTGGTCGGGTCCGGTGTGACCGGCGCCGAGTTCGCCGGTGCCTACCAGGCGCTGGGTTCCCGGGTGACGCTCGTGTCGTCGCGCGACCGCGTGCTGCCCGGCGAGGACCCGGACGCGGCGGCCGTGCTGGAGGACGTCTTCCGGCGGCGCGGCATGAACGTCATGGGGCGTTCCCGCGCGCAGTCCGCCAAGCGGGTGGGGGACCGGGTCGAGGTGACCCTCGCCGACGGGCGCGTCATCACCGGGTCGCACTGTCTGATGGCCGTAGGTGCCGTGCCCAACAGCGCGGGCATGGGGCTGGAGGACGCCGGTGTCCGGCTGCGCGAGTCCGGCCACATCTGGACCGACAGGGTGTCCCGTACGACCGCTCCCGGCGTGTACGCGGCCGGTGACGTGACCGGCGTGTTCGCCCTCGCGTCCGTGGCCGCCATGCAGGGACGCATCGCGATGTACCACTTCCTGGGTGACGCCGTGGCCCCGCTGAACCTGAAGACGGTCTCCTCGAACGTCTTCACCGACCCGGAGATCGCCACCGTCGGCTACACCCAGGCCGACGTCGACGGCGGGAAGATCGACGCCCGGGTCGTGAAGCTGCCGCTGCTGCGCAACCCGCGAGCGAAGATGCAGGGCATCCGGGACGGCTTCGTCAAGATCTTCTGCCGGCCGGGCACGGGCATCGTGGTCGGCGGTGTCGTCGTGGCGCCGCGCGCTTCGGAACTGATCCACCCCATCTCGATCGCGGTCGACAACAATCTGACCGTCGAACAGATCGCGAACGCCTTCACCGTCTATCCCTCCCTGTCGGGCTCGATCGCCGAGGTGGCACGGCAGTTGCACACGCGCAAGGAGAACGGCGAGGGCTGAGTCCGAAACCGACTCCTCGCTGGTCACGGGGAGTGTTCGATCATTCGTACGGCATAGGCGGCGGGACTAGGCCCTATACCACTTCCCGTTGCTGGGTGCGAACATCTTCTGCTATTCAGCGCAAACTGCTGAAAGCAGACGGTCGCTGGCGTTACTGTCAGTTTCGTGTTCGCTGCAGAACGTCGCCAATTGATCCTCGAAATGGTGCGAGCGAACGGGGCCGTGTCGCTCCGTGAGCTCGCCCGCGTCGTCCAGACCTCCGAAGTGACCGTACGGCGGGACGTGCGCGCGCTGGAGGCAGAAGGACTCCTCGACCGCCGGCACGGCGGTGCGGTACTGCCGGGCGGTTTCACGCGGGAGTCCGGCTTTCCGCAGAAGTCTCATCTCGCGACCGCCGAAAAGACCGCCATCGCCGACCTCGCCGCGAATTTCGTGGAAGAGGGAGAGGCGATCGTGGTCGGGGCGGGTACGACGACCCAGGAGCTGGCCCGCCGGCTCGCCCGGGTGCCCGGGCTCACCGTCGTCACCAACTCCCTCCTCGTCGCCCAGGCGCTGGCCCATGCCAACCGGGTCGAGGTCGTGATGACCGGCGGTACGCTCCGCGGTTCGAACTACGCGCTGGTCGGGAGCGGGGCGGAGCAGTCCCTGCACGGGCTGCGGGTGTCGCGGGCGTTCCTGTCCGGGGCCGGGTTGACCGCCGAGCGCGGGCTGTCCACGTCCAACATGCTGTCGGCTTCCGTCGACCGGGCGTTGGTGCAGGCCGCGGCGGAGGTGGTGGTGCTCGCCGACCACACGAAGCTCGGCACCGACACCATGTTCCAGACCGTGCCCACGGACCTCATCACGCGCCTCGTGACGGACGAGCCGCCCGCCCATGACGACCGTGCGGCCACGGAACTCCAGGCGCTGGCCGACCAGGGCGTGCAGATTGCCGTGGCCGGGGGGCCGGGGGGTTCGTCGGCCGGGGCGGGCGCGGGGGGCCCGGGGGGTGATTCCGTTCCGGCGCGTCAGCAGCGCCGAGACGTGCCGTTGCCCGGGCCTCGGCGGCAGGTGCCGGGCGGTGGGGGGCAGTTGAGGTCTGCTTCTGCCTCCGCATCGATGCTGGGTGAGCAGGGGGCGGAGCGGGCGCGGGTGGCTGATCTGCGGCGGCGTTGACGCCGACGGTGGGCTGCGCCGCGGTTTGCTTTCCGGTACCCGGCGTAGTGGCTGGGCTCGTGTGGGTCCGCAACCCGGCGAAGCGGGGTGCCGCTGCGCCCACCCGTGCCGCCCTTGGCGGCACGATTGCCCGCAGCTATGTGGGGCCTGTGCCCGTGGCTGGGCGGGTGCCCGCAGCCGAGTGGGGCGGGTGCCCGGAGCCAGGCGGGACGGTGCCTGGAGCTGAGTGGCACGGGTGTTTGTAGCCGCAGCTGGCGGGTGCCCGGAGCTGGGGGCGGCGAAGGCGCGAGCCACGACGTGCCCGCACCCGCCTGCCGCGAGAAGGGGACGTGTCGGGGGGTGTCCGCCCGCAGCGGTTGGCGCGTCAACGCCAGTCAGTCGGTGATCGGGCCCATCGCGCCGTTCCGAGGACGGACACCCCCCGGCGCGGCCCTGGCTCGGGGCGGCACCGTAGGCGCTTGTCCACCCCCCCCGGCGCGGCCCCGACCCGGGGCGGAACCGTAGGCGCTTGTCCACCCACCCGGCGCGGCCCCGGCCCCCGGAGGGGTAGGCGCCGTGCCAGGGGTGGAACTTCAGGCCTGCGGGACGTCAGTCCTTGATCTCGCAGATCGCCGCGCCCGACGTCACCGACGCACCGATCTCCGCACTCAGGCCCTTGATCGTGCCCGACCGGTGCGCGTTCAGGGGCTGCTCCATCTTCATGGCCTCCAGGACGACGACCAGGTCGCCCTCCTTGACCTCCTGGCCCTCCTCGACGGCGACCTTGACGATGGTGCCCTGCATCGGGGAGGCGAGGGTGTCGCCGGACGCCACGGGGCCCGACTTCTTCGCCGCGCGGCGCTTCGGCTTGGCGCCGGCCGCGAGCCCCGTACGGGCCAGCGACATGCCCAGCGACGACGGCAGGGAGACCTCGAGGCGCTTGCCGCCGACCTCGACGACGACCGTCTCGCGGCCCGGCTCCTCGTCCGCCTCGGCATCCGCCGGAGCGGTGAACGGCTTGATCTCGTTGACGAACTCCGTCTCGATCCACCGGGTGTGCACCGTGAACGGGTCGGACGAGTCCGTGAGCTCCGGAGCGAACGCCGGGTCCTTCACCACCGCGCGGTGGAACGGGATGGCCGTAGCCATGCCCTCGACCTGGAACTCCTCCAGCGCACGGGCGGCCCGCTGCAGCGCCTCCTTGCGCGTGCGGCCGGTGACGATCAGCTTGGCCAGCAGGGAGTCCCACGCCGGGCCGATGACCGAGCCGGACTCCACACCCGCGTCCAGACGGACACCCGGGCCGGACGGCGGGGCGAACGTCGTGACCGTGCCGGGAGCCGGGAGGAAGTTGCGGCCCGGGTCCTCGCCGTTGATGCGGAACTCGAAGGAGTGGCCGCGCAGCTCCGGGTCGCCGTAGCCGAGCTCCTCACCGTCGGCGATACGGAACATCTCGCGCACCAGGTCGATGCCGGCGACCTCCTCGGTGACCGGGTGCTCCACCTGGAGGCGGGTGTTGACCTCCAGGAAGGAGATCGTGCCGTCCAGGCCGACGAGGAACTCGACCGTGCCCGCGCCGACGTAACCGGCCTCCTTCAGGATCGCCTTGGAGGCGGAGTACAGCTCCTCCATCTGCGCGTCGGACAGGAAGGGGGCGGGGGCCTCCTCCACCAGCTTCTGGTGACGACGCTGCAGCGAGCAGTCACGGGTGGAGACGACGACCACGTTGCCGTGCTGGTCGGCCAGGCACTGCGTTTCCACGTGCCGCGGCTTGTCCAGGTACCGCTCGACGAAGCACTCGCCCCGGCCGAACGCGGCGACGGCCTCACGGACCGCCGAGTCGTACAGCTCCGGTACCTCTTCGAGGGTGCGGGCGACCTTCAGACCACGACCGCCACCACCGAACGCGGCCTTGATCGCGATCGGCAGGCCGTGCTCCTCGGCGAACGCGACGACCTCGTCGGCACCGGACACCGGGTCGGGCGTGCCGGCCACCAGCGGGGCGCCCGCGCGCTGCGCGATGTGCCGGGCGGCGACCTTGTCACCGAGGTCGCGGATCGCCTGCGGCGGCGGGCCGATCCAGATCAGGCCCGCGTCCAGGACCGCCTGAGCGAACTCGGCGTTCTCGGAGAGGAAGCCGTATCCGGGGTGGATCGCGTCCGCGCCCGACTCGCGGGCGGCGCCCAGCACCTTCTCGATGTCGAGGTAGCTGGTGCCCGGCGTGTCACCGCCCAGGGCGAACGCCTCATCCGCGGCGCGGACATGCAGAGCGTCCCGGTCCGGGTCGGCGTAGACGGCCACGCTCGCGATACCGGCATCCCGGCAGGCCCGGGCCACGCGGACAGCGATTTCGCCACGGTTGGCGATGAGCACCTTGCGCACGATTGAGGCTCCCTCCTTGAAACAAGCCGAGTTTAGGGACAGCCGACACGACACTTCGACCCGTCCCCTGTGGTGAGCTTGCCCACACGGAGCGTGATGCGTGGCTCGCTCGACCCGCGAAATCCCTTGTCGCACCGCGGTACGCAGTACTCCTGCGGGAAACCCTAGCCGCCTCCTGTGGTCAAGGTCTCTGTCACCACGTGCTGCGGGCCACTTGGTTTCTTTGTCGAGTCCCTACGAATGGCCCAATGATTCTTTGCCCGCTGCCGGACCCTTGTCCCCCGGTTTACCGGTTAGTAGCGTTCGCGATGTCTTCAGAGGGAAGAGGGTGGGCCCGGTGATACGCAGGCCGGTGGCGTGGGTCGTGGCGGTGGTGCTGTTCGCGGAGGCGTTCGGCGTCGCGGCGCTCAACTGGTTCCTGGGGATGGTCGTCGACCGGCAGGACATGTCGCTGGCCGGCCTGGACCCGCACGTGATGTCGGTGTCGTCGAAGATCGGCGGGATCGCCTTCGGCCTCTACTTCGCCCTGTGCGGCCTGGTCGCCCTGCTGGTGGCGCTCAGGGACCGGTCCCCGGCGGGCTTCGGACGCGTGCTGCTGATCAGCGCGGCCGTCGTGCACGCACTGCTGGGCGCGTTCACCCGGGGCCCCGTCGGCTGGCCCGCGTTCCTTTTCATGGAGCTGGTGTTCGCCCTGATCGTGCTGCTGCTGATGACCTACGACCGCCCGGCGGAGCCCGCCGACGCCGCGCCCGGGGGCGGACAGAGCGGCGACGGGTCCCCGGTCACCTCTCCGCCGGCGCCCACAACTCCGTGATGCCGACGCCCAGGTCGGCCAGCAGCCGCCGCAGGAGCGGGAGGCTGAGGCCGATGACGTTGCCGTGGTCACCGTCGATGCCGTCGATGAACGGGGCCGAACGGCCGTCCAGCGTGAACGCCCCGGCGACGTAGAGGGGTTCGCCGGAGGCCACGTAGGCGGCGATCTCCTCGTCGGTGGGGTCGCCGAAGTGCACGACCGTGGAGGCGGTGGCGGAGACGTAGCGGCCGGTGAGCGTGTCGTAGACGCAGTGGCCGGTCTGGAGGGTGCCGGCGCGGCCGCGCATCGACTTCCAGCGGGCGGTGGCCTCCTCGGCGTCCGCGGGCTTGCCGAGCGCCTCGCCGTCCAGGTCGAGCACCGAGTCGCAGCCGATCACGAGCGCGCCCTTGACCTCCGGCCGGGCCGCCACGACGGACGCCTTCGCCTCGGCCAGGGCCAGCGCCAGCTCGGCCGGGGTGGGAGCGGTGACGGCTTCCTCGTCGACGCCGCTCACGATCACCTCGGGGGCGAGGCCGGCCTGGCGGAGCAGTCCGAGCCGGGCGGGGGACTGGGAGGCGAGGACGAGTCGGCGGCGCGGCTGATCTGTCATGCGTTCAGCGTATCGGCGTCACCGGGCGCGGCTCACCTCACGCCGATCACGATCATCGCCAGCACCATGGCCAGGGCCAGGAGAACGCTCAGCCGCCGCAGCATGTCCTGCATGTCACGCAGTTCTTCGGGCGGTTCGTTCTCGGGGTCGGACCACAGCATGCCACCAGCGTGCGGCCTGGCGGGGCGGGGCGCCTGAGTAGCGGTACTCAAATCGGCGCCCCGCGTCGTTCCACCGTGCGCGGTTCCCCGCGCCCGTCGGGACGGCGCCCCGCGTCGTTCCACCGTGCGCGGTTCCCCGCGCCCGTCGGGACGGGAGGTCTAGCCCGGCCAGTAGGTGCGGCCCCACGCCGACGGCCCCGGCTGGGGCAGGCGGTGGGCCGCGATGCGGGACGGGTCGGACCAGGAATCGCGGGATGTCGGCGCGCCGGGCGGGGCGGCCGCCGCCGCCGCGGCGCGCGCCCTGACCACCGCCAGGGCGGCGGCCAGCTCCTCCGGGGTCGGGTTGCCCCGTACGACCTTGATCGTCATGTGGGCCTCCTGGGCTCGCTGCGGGCTAGAGGGGGATGTTGCCGTGCTTCTTCGGAGGCAGGGATTCCCGCTTCGTACGCAGTTGACGCAGACCCCGTACGACGTGCCGGCGGGTCTCGGACGGCATGATCACAGCGTCGATGTAACCGCGCTCCGCCGCGACGTAGGGGTTGAGGAGGGCGTCCTCGTACTCCTGGATCAGCCGGGCGCGGACCGCCTCCAGGTCCTCGCCGTTCGCCTCGGCCTCCGCGATGGTGCGGCGGTGCAGGATGTTGACCGCGCCCTGGGCGCCCATGACGGCGATCTGGGCGGTGGGCCAGGCGAGGTTGAGGTCGGCGCCCAGGTGCTTGGAGCCCATGACGTCGTAGGCGCCGCCGAAGGCCTTGCGCGTGATGATCGTGATGAGCGGGACGGTCGCCTCGGCGTAGGCGTAGATCAGCTTGGCGCCGCGGCGGATGATGCCATCGTGCTCCTGGCCGACGCCGGGCAGGAAGCCGGGGACGTCGACGAACGTGATCACCGGGACGTTGAAGGCGTCGCAGGTCCGCACGAAGCGGGCGGCCTTCTCGCTGGCCTTGATGTCCAGGCACCCGGCGAGCTGCGTCGGCTGGTTGGCGATGATGCCGACCGGGTGGCCCTCGACCCGCCCGAAGCCGGTGACGATGTTCGGCGCGTACAGCGGCTGCGTCTCGAAGAACTCGGCGTCGTCCAGGACGTGCTCGATCACCGCGTGCATGTCGTACGGCTGGTTCGCGCTGTCCGGGACGATCACGTCCAGCTCGCGGTCCTCGTCGCTGACCTCCAGGTCGGCCTCCTCGGGGAAGACCGGTGCCTCGGAGAGGTTGTTGGACGGCAGGTAGGACAGCAGCTGCTTGATGTACTCGATGGCGTCCTTCTCGTCGCCCGCCATGTGGTGGGCGACTCCGGAGGTCGCGTTGTGGGTCCGGGCACCGCCCAGCTCCTCGAAGCCGACGTCCTCGCCGGTGACGGTCTTGATGACGTCGGGGCCGGTGATGAACATGTGCGAGGTCTGGTCGACCATGACCGTGAAGTCGGTGATGGCCGGGGAGTAGACCGCGCCGCCCGCGCACGGCCCGACGACCAGGCTGATCTGCGGGATGACGCCGGAGGCGTGGGTGTTGCGGCGGAAGATCTCGCCGTAGGCGCCGAGCGAGGCGACGCCCTCCTGGATCCTCGCCCCGCCGGAGTCGTTGATCCCGATGACCGGGCAGCCGGTCTTCAGGGCGAAGTCCATGACCTTGACGATCTTCTGGCCGTAGACCTCGCCGAGGGCACCGCCGAAGACGGTGAAGTCCTGCGAGAACACGGCGACCGGGCGGCCGTCGACGGTGCCGTACCCGGTGACGACGCCGTCGCCGTAGGGGCGGTTCTTGTCGAGGCCGAAGTTCGTGGAGCGGTGCCGGGCGAACTCGTCGAGCTCGACGAAGGAGCCCTCGTCGAGCAGGAGCTCGATCCGCTCACGGGCCGTCAGCTTGCCCTTGGCGTGCTGCTTTTCGACGGCGCGTGCGGAGCCGGCGTGTGTCGCTTCCTCGATGCGTCGCTTCAGATCCGCGAGCTTGCCCGCGGTCGTGTGAATGTCGGGCTGCTGCTGCTCTTCCGGCTCGGACATCGGGATGCGGCTCCCTGCCTGCTCAAAAGGGGGGACGGTTACTCATCCGTAGACTAGTGGGGTGCCTCCGCATCGGCAGTGCGGCGTTTACCACACCTAGGGTGGCTTGCATGACGCCGCGAGATGCATCAGAGCCGAACGGGAGCCGTTGGTCCGACCTGGACCGTCCGCCCCTCAACGTCACCGCCCTGCGCCGTGGTCTGGTGCGTCCGGGAGGGCTGTGGTCGGAGGTGGACGTGGTGCAGCGCACCGGCTCCACGAACACCGATCTGGTGGCCCGTGCGGCGAAGGGGGAGGCCACCGAGGGCGCGGTGCTGGTCGCCGAGGAGCAGTCGGCCGGGCGCGGGCGCCTGGACCGGCAGTGGACGGCACCGCCGAGGTCCGGTCTCTTCTTCTCGGTCCTGCTCACGCCGGGCGAGGTGCCGGTGGCGCGGTGGGGCTGGCTGCCGCTGCTCACGGGTGTGGCGGTGGCGACGGGGCTGTCCCGGGCGGCGGGTGTGGACACGGCCCTGAAGTGGCCGAACGACCTGCTGGTCACGGTGGGGGGCGCGGAGCGCAAGGCCGGGGGCATTCTGGCCGAAGGGGCCGGTGACGGCGGGGTCGTCATCGGCGTCGGCATCAACGTCTCGCTGAAGGACGACGAGCTGCCCGTTCCGACCGCGGGCTCCCTGGGGCTGGCCGGGGCAGTGAGCACCGACCGCGATCCGTTGCTGCGCGGGGTGCTGCGTTCCCTGGAGGACTGGTACGGCAAGTGGCGTGCGGCCGAGGGCGACCCGGGGGTGTGCGGGTTGCAGGAGGCATATGCGGCGGGCTGTGCGACGCTCGGGCGGGTGGTGCGGGCGGAGTTGCCGGGGGATCGGGCGATCGTGGGGGAAGCGGTGGCTGTGGACGGGGACGGGCGGCTCGTACTGGCGACGGAGGACGGGGTGCAGGAGCCGGTGGGTGCTGGGGACATCGTGCACTTGCGGCCTGCGTGAGTCGCTGTCGGGGTGGGACCGCGGAGCGGCATGCCTCCTCCGAGCTCTCGGCTTCGGTGGCGCAGGGGGACCCCACTCCCACCCCCCCAAAGAGACTCTCGGCGTCGCTCGAGCAGAGGGACCCCCCGTCGCCCCCAGCGGCACGATTGCCCGCAGCTCTGAGGGAGAGGCGCCGGAGCTGAGCCGGCCGCGGTCCAGGTGCTTCCAGCCCGTCCGGCGATTGAGGACGAGGCCGTTCAGGCCGAAGCGGGGGGCTGGGGGCGGCAGCCCCCAGGGGGCCCGGCACCGACGCCGAGTACCGAGCCGAACGCCGGGCACCTCCCCCCCTCGGCTGGACCTGACGGAGTGAGCTGGCGCACACCTGCCGTAGAGTTGAGGCCGGTCGATACATGACCGTGACAGATCGGAAGGGCAACACGCGTGACCGTCGACGACTCGGGTTCCGGCGAGGACGCGCAGGGCGCCGACTCCGGCGAGGATCCGCTCGCCCTGCGCCTCGAAGGGCTCATCCTGGGCGCCGAGCGCCGCTACACCCCGTTTCAGGCGGCCCGCAGCGCCGGTGTCTCCATGGAACTGGCCTCCCGCTTCTGGCGGGCCATGGGCTTCGCCGACATCGGCCAGGCCAAGGCCCTCACGGAGGCCGACGTACTCGCGCTGCGGCGCCTCGCGGGCCTGGTCGAGGCGGGGCTGCTGAGCGAGGCGATGGCCGTGCAGGTGGCCCGGTCCACCGGGCAGACCACCGCGCGGCTCGCCGAGTGGCAGATCGACTCCTTCCTGGAGGGGCTGACCGAGCCGCCCGAGCCGGGCATGACCCGCACCGAGGTGACGTACCCGATCGTCGAGCTGCTCCTGCCCGAGCTGGAGGAGTTCCTGGTCTACGTCTGGCGTCGCCAGCTCGCCGCCTCGGCGGGACGGGTCGTGCAGGCGGCCGACGACGAGGAGATGGTCGACCGGCGCCTGGCCGTCGGCTTCGCCGACCTGGTCGGGTTCACGCGGCTGACCCGCCGCATGGAGGAGGAGGAGCTCGGCGAGCTCGTCGAGGCCTTCGAGACGACGGCCGCGGACCTGGTGGCCGCGAACGGCGGGCGGCTGATCAAGACCCTCGGTGACGAGGTGCTCTACGCCGCCGACGACGCCGGCACGGCCGCGGAGATCGCGCTGCGGCTGATCGAGACCATGGCGCACGACGAGACGATGCCGGAACTGCGCGTCGGCATGGCGTTCGGCACGGTGACCACCCGTATGGGTGATGTGTTCGGTACGACCGTGAACCTGGCCTCCCGGCTCACCTCGATAGCTCCCAAGGACGCCGTCCTCGTCGACACCGCGTTCGCCGAGGAGCTGATCCGTACGCAGGACGCCCCGGCCTCGGAGGCGGAGGCGGCCGAGGAGGCCGCGGCGGCGGAGAAGGAGGGCGAGGAGCCCCCGTCGTACCGGTTCGGGCTGCAGCCGATGTGGCAGCGGCCGGTGCGTGGGCTGGGCGTCGTGGAGCCGTGGCTGCTCACGCGGCGCGACGGGACACCGTAGCCGCTCGTCGAAGCTCTGTGCCGGGGTGTCGGGTCCCCGTGCCGGGGTGTCGGGTTCCTGCGCCGGGGTGCCGGCTCTCCCCGTGCCGGGGTGTCGGATGTCTGGCCGGGGTGCCTCGCCTCGCTCGTCAGGGGCTGTCGACCGGCGAGTCCACGCACAGGCCGATGACCGGCACGCACAGGTCCGGGTCATGGGGCTTCTTCGGCTCCTCGGGTGCGGGGCCCGGGGCCGGTGTGGCCCGGGTCGGCGGTGCGGGCGGAGAAGGGGCCGGGCGCGGCGCGTCGTCGCCTTCCGGTGCCGTCGGTGAGGAGGCGGGGGCGTTCGGCCTGCCGGGGATGGTGGTGGGTACCGGGGCGGCGATCGTGGCCGTCCCCGGGGTGTGGGCCGTGGCGGACGGGGAGGGCCGGGCGCCCTTGGTGACCGGTGACGGGGTCAGGCCGCCCAGGGCCGTGGGCGAGGAGGGGCTCGCGTCGGGGGCGGCCGGGAGGCTCGCGGAGGTGCGGGTGGCGTCGTCCGCAGAGTCCGTGGAGGTGGTGGCCGGGTCCGGGCGGGGTCCGGCCTCGAGGGTGCCGGCCTCGGAGCCCGGGCCGGAGCTCAGGCGCAGGAGGCTCAGGGCGCCCGCGGCGAGGGCGAGGCCACCGGCGGCGAGCAGGACCTTGCGGGGGCGGGGCTTGCGGTGACGGCCCCGGACCCGCGGTGCGAAGGGGCCGCTCTCGGCCGGGCCCGGCTCGGGGCGGTGTGGCGCCGTCGTGCCCTGGTGTGGCGAGGGCTCACGTCGGTGCGGTGTGGTGGTGCCCTGGTGGGGCGAGGGCTCACCCCCGTGCGGTGCCGTCGTGCGCTGGTGGGGCGAGGGCTCACCCCCGTGCGGTGCCGTCGTGCCCTGGTGGGGCGAGGGCTCACGTCGGAGCGGTGTGGTGGTGCCCTGGTGTGGCGAGGGCTCACGTCGGTGCGGTGCCGTGGCGGCCGGGTGGGGCGAGGGCTCACCCCCGTGCGGTGCCGTCGTGCGCTGGCGGGGCGAGGGCTCGCCTCGGTGCGGTGCCGTGGCGGCCTGGTCGGGCGTGGCCTCGGGGCGGTGTGGTGCCGTGGGGGCTCTGGTGTCCCCTCGTGGCCTCGTCGGCGTGTTCGTCGTCATCACGGTCCCTCCCCGAAACGGTCCCTCCCCGCAGCGCATGCGCCCCCTGCGCGCCGCGGGGCATGCACGCTATGCGCTCTCATGGGTGGTTGGGTCGGAGTTGGGGTGATGTCACCCGAACGGGTGGACGGGGCGTAGCGGAAGCCGGGCGAGTCCGCCCTTTCGCGGGTGGGGTGCGACTGCGATGATCGGAGCGTCGACCTTGTTAACCCGCGTTAACCGGAGGGTGTCATGAGTGAGGAACGGTTCGGGGAGTTCGTGCTGGTGCGGCGGCATGAGCAGGGGCATGTCGCGGAGCTCGTCCTCGACCGGCCCAAGGCCATGAACGCGGTGTCGACGCAGATGGCGCGGTCCATCGCCGGGGCCTGTACGGCGCTGGCGGAGGACCGGGACGTACGGGCGGTCGTACTGACCTCGACGCATGAGCGGGCCTTCTGTGTCGGGGCGGATCTGAAGGAGCGGAACTCCTTCAGTGACGCGGACCTGCTGCGGCAGCGGCCGGTGACGCGGGGGGCGTACACCGGCGTGCTGGAGCTGCCGGTGCCGACGGTGGCGGCGGTCCACGGATTCGCGCTCGGCGGCGGGTTCGAGCTGGCGCTGGCGTGCGACGTGATCGTGGCGGACCGCACGGCGGTGGTGGGGCTGCCGGAGGTGTCGGTCGGGGTGATCCCCGGGGGTGGGGGCACGCAGTTGCTGCCGCGGCGCGTCGGGGCGGCCCGGGCGGCCGAGCTGATCTTCTCCGCGCGGCGGGTCGAGGCCGTCGAGGCGGGCGAGTTGGGGCTGGTCGATCAGCTGGTCGAGGAGGGGCGGGCCCGGGAGGAGGCGTTGGCGCTGGCGGCGCGGATCGCCGGGAACTCTCCGGTGGGGCTGCGGGCGGCGAAGCGGGCCCTGCGGCTCGGGCAGGGGCTCGACCTGCGGGCCGGGCTGGAGGTCGAGGACGCGGCGTGGCGGGCGACGGCCTTCTCGGGTGACCGGGCGGAGGGGGTCGCGGCCTTCAACGAGCGGCGCAAGCCGCAGTGGCCGGGGGAGTAGTGGCCGGGGCGGGCCCGGGCGCCGCAAGTCGTCCCCGTTCGCGTCGTAAACACGTCAGTCTGGCTGGAAACTCCCTAGCCTGGAGGGATGGGTGAGGACAGACGGCTCGCGGCCGTCGTCGCGTTGGCTCAGGGGATGGCGGCCGCGCACGGGTCACGTGAGGCGTGGCGTGCCGCGGCCGCCGGGGCGTGCCGGGCGCTGGGCGGGAGTTTCGCCGCGTTGTCCGTGTGGGAGCGCGAGCTCGGGCGGCTGCGGGTCCTGGTGAACGTGGGCGAGCTGGCGGAGGGGGAGGAGGAGTTCCCGGAGGACGAGGCCTACCCGGTGCACCAGTTCGCCGAGATCACCGAGTTCCTGCACGAGAAGTGGGCCGGTGGCGGGGAGCCCGACGCATGGGTGGAGACCGCCCAGGGGCCCGCCGCCGGACGGCCCGGGTACTGCCATCAGCGGGTCGCCGCCCTGCGGCGCCGCGGCCGGGGCTGCTGCGTGGTCGCGCCCATCGTGCTGCACGGGCGGGCCTGGGGCGAGCTGTACGTCGCCCGCCCGGCCGGTGAGGCCGTCTTCGGGCGGGACGACGCCGACTTCGCCACCGTCCTGGCCTCCGTCGTGGCCGCCGGCCTCGCCCAGACGGAGCGGCTGGAGGAGGTCCGGCGGCTCGCCTTCACCGACTCCCTCACCGGACTCGCCAACCGCCGCGCCGTGGACGTACGCCTGGAGCGGGCGATCGAGCGGCACCGCCGGGACGACGCCGTGGTCAGTCTCGTCGTCTGCGATCTGAACGGGCTCAAGCGGGTCAACGACACCCATGGGCACGCCGCCGGCGACCGGCTCCTGGAGCGGTTCGGGTCGGTGCTGTCGCTGTGCGGGGCCATGCTGCCGGGGGCGCTGGCCGCGCGGCTGGGCGGGGACGAGTTCTGTCTGCTCGCGGTCGGGCCGCCCGCCGACCAGGTCGTGAAGGCGGCCGGCGAACTGTGCCGCAGAGCCGCCGAGTTGGAGCTCGGGGACGGGGTGGCCTGCGGGGTCGCCTCCACCGAGGACCCGATCGGGCCGGTGCGTTCCGCCCGTCGGCTGTTCCGGCTCGCCGACGCCGCCCAGTACCGGGCCAAGGCCGAGCGGGCGGCCAGGCCGGTCGTCGCGGGCCGGGCCGGGCCGGACGACCCCGTCGTACGGCTCGCGGACCAACCGTCCACGGAGGCGGGCGGAGAGCGCCGGCGGTTCCGCGGCCGGCACGCGCCCTGATCCCCGTCCGGGTGGCATGCCGTGCTCGGGCACGGGCGGTGTGACGCATTCGGTAAGGGGTGAACGCCGCCCCCAGTGGTGACATCATCGAATTCACTGCGTACGCTCCTGAATATGGATATGCACACTGTGGTGGTGGGGACGGCCGGGGTGACGGCGTCCGACGTGCTCGCCGTGGCGCGCGGCGGCGCTCGCGTCGAGCTCTCCGAGGAGGCCGTGGCCGCCCTCGCCGCGGCCCGCGAGATCGTGGACGCGCTGGCGGCCAAGCCGGACCCCGTGTACGGCGTGAGCACCGGTTTCGGCGCCCTGGCGACCCGGCACATCAGCCCGGAACTGCGCGCGCAGCTCCAGCGCAACATCGTCCGCTCGCACGCCGCCGGGATGGGCCCGGCCGTGGAGCGCGAAGTCGTCCGCGCCCTGATGTTCCTGCGGCTGAAGACCGTCTGCTCCGGTCACACCGGCGTACGTCCCGAGGTCGCGCAGACCATGGCCGACCTCCTCAACGCCGGGATCACCCCGGTCGTGCACGAGTACGGCTCCCTCGGCTGCTCCGGCGACCTCGCGCCGCTGTCCCACTGCGCCCTCGCGCTGATGGGCGAGGGTGACGCCGAGGGCCCCGACGGTGTCGTGCGCCCGGCCGCCGATCTCCTCGCCGCGCACGGCATCCAGCCGGTCGAACTGCGCGAGAAGGAGGGTCTCGCCCTCCTCAACGGCACCGACGGCATGCTCGGCATGCTGGTGATGGCCCTGGCCGACCTGGAGACGCTCTACCGGTCCGCCGACGTCACCGCCGCCCTGTCCCTGGAAGCCCTGCTCGGCACCGACAAGGTCCTCGCGCCCGAGCTGCACGCCATCCGGCCGCACCCGGGGCAGGCCGCCAGCGCCGCCAACATGCTGGCCGTGCTGAAGGGCTCGGGCCTGACCGGGCACCACCAGGACGACGCCCCGCGCGTGCAGGACGCCTACTCGGTGCGCTGCGCCCCGCAGGTCGCCGGCGCGGGGCGGGACACCATGACCCACGCCCGGCTGGTCGCCGACCGCGAGCTGGCCTCCGCCGTGGACAACCCCGTCGTCCTGCCCGACGGCCGGGTCGAGTCCAACGGCAACTTCCACGGGGCGCCCGTCGCCTACGTCCTGGACTTCCTGGCCATCGCCGCCGCCGACCTCGGCTCCATCGCCGAGCGGCGCACCGACCGGCTGCTCGACAAGAACCGCAGCCACGGCCTGCCGCCGTTCCTCGCCGACGACGCCGGTGTGGACTCGGGCCTGATGATCGCTCAGTACACGCAGGCCGCGCTGGTGAGCGAACTGAAGCGGCTCGCCGTACCGGCGTCCGCCGACTCGATCCCGTCCTCCGCCATGCAGGAGGACCACGTCTCGATGGGCTGGTCGGCGGCGCGCAAGCTGCGCACGGCCGTCGACAACCTCACGCGCGTGATCGCCATCGAGTTCTACGCCGCCGCGCGCGCGGTGGAGTTGCGCGAGGGGCTGACCCCGGCGCCCGCGACGCGGGCGGCCATCGACGCCGCGCGGGAGGCCGGAGTCGAGGGGGCCGGGCCGGACCGGTTCCTCGCGCCCGACCTCGCCGCGGCGGACGCGTTCGTGCGCGACGGGCGGCTGCTGGCCGCTGTGGAGAAGGTCACCGGGCCGCTCCAGTAGGACGGCAGGGGCCCCGTCGTCCGGCGGGGCCCCGCCTCAACGACCGTCAGAATCCGAGGCGTTCCCGGCGTACCGAGTACACGACGAACCCGGCGCCCAGCGTCAGGCAGAAGGTCCCGCCGATCACGTACGGCGTGCTGTCGAACGTGCCGGTGTCGGCGAGGCGGGCGCCGGTGACGGAGCCGTCGGCGGTCGTGGCCGCGATCCGGGCCTGCTCAGTGACCTGCGGCGACGGGCTCGTCGAGACCGCGTCTCTCACCGGGGAGTCCGGCGTCGCGTTCGCGGACGGGACGAACCACATGGCGCCCAGCAGGGACGCCGCGGCGGTGGCGGTCAGCAACGGGCGGCGAGCGGATGACACGGAATATCGATCCCCTTGTGACGTCGGCGAATTGGCCGTGTGGGGCGATGTTAGTGAAAGTCGCGGGTCACGGGAAAGTCACGGGAGGGCCCGGACGTACGCTCCCGACATGAGCACTCCAGAGACATCACGTTTTGTACGGCTTCGGGTGGAGCTCGTTCTCGAGGTCGACGACGCGGACGCGGTCACCAAGTCCGCGCTGCGCCGGATCGCCGACGAGGCGGAGCTGCCCGCGGCGGAGCGGGCCCACGCCGAGAGCGCTGTGACGGAAGACACCGCGGAGGCCCTCGCCTACCTCGTGGATCCGATCGACCTGGTCAGCGAGGTGCCCGGGGTGGAGCTCCAGCAGGCCTCGTGGAGCAGCGAGCGGGTCGACTACGACCCCGATTCGCCGGACTGGGACCTCGACGAGGATGATGGCGAGGACAGCGACGGCTGAACCGTCCGGGAATTCGTGACCCCGGGTGGCAACCGCCGCCCGGGTTTTCGCGTCTCAAGCGGCGCACCGACCGCACCCGTATCGCCGGCATCGCCGTCGTGGACGTGGTGATCCCCACACCTGCGCGACCTGGGGAACCGGACGAGCCGGCCGTAGCGTTGAAAGTTCCGGATGAGGACTCACGAGTTCCGGCGGGGGCACTCAGTGGTGACGGGGCACTCGGTGGTGACGGGGACACTCGGGGTTTTGGGGAAATCGGCAACGATGGAGAAGCGTGTGATGACGGTCAGTAAGCGGCGCAAGGGCCTGACGGTCGCGTCCGCACTGCTCGGCGGAGTGCTGGTGCTCTCGGCGTGTTCGGGTGGCGACGACGACGCCTCCGGGGGCGGCGGCGACAGCTCCCAGTCGAAGGTCGACGAGGCCGCGGCGAAGAAGACCTCCGAGGCCCAGATCAAGATCACACCCGAGGACGGCTCGGACAACGCCTCCATCAACAACTCCGCCGCCGTCACGGTGAGCAAGGGCACGCTCACGGACGTCAAGATGACGACGTCCGAGGGCACCGAGGTGAGCGGCCAGATATCCGCCGACAAGACCAGCTGGAAGCCGACCACCCAGCTGGAGCGGTCCACCACCTACAAGCTGTCGGCCGAGGCGAAGGACTCCGACGGTCGCGTCGCCCACGAGAACGCCTCGTTCACCACGGTCTCCCCGGCCAACAGCTTCATCGGCAACTTCACGCCGGACGACGGCACCACCGTCGGCGTCGGCATGCCCGTCTCGATCAACTTCGACAAGGCGATCACCAACAAGGCCGCGGTCCAGAAGGGCGTCAAGGTCAGCACGACCAGCGGCCAGGAGGTCGCCTGCCACTGGTTCAACGCCAACCGCATGGACTGCCGGCCTGAGGACTATTGGAAGGAAGGCTCCACCGTCACGCTGAAGCTCGCGCTCGACGGCGTCGAGGGAGCCAAGGGCGTCTTCGGCGTCCAGCAGAAGACGGTCACCTTCAAGATCGGCCGCAACCAGGTCTCGTACGTCGACGCGAAGACCAAGAAGATGAAGATCACGCAGGACGGCAAGACCGTCCGCACGATCCCGATCTCCGCCGGCTCGCCCGAGAACAAGACCTACGAGGGCATCATGGTGATGTCCGAGAAGTTCAAGGAGACGCGCATGAACGGCGCGACCGTGGGCTTCACGGACGACGACGGCAAGGGCGAGTACGACATCAAGGACGTGCCGCACGCCATCCGCCTCTCCAGCTCCGGCACGTTCATCCACGGCAACTACTGGGGCGCGAAGTCCATCTTCGGCAGCGTGAACACCAGCCACGGCTGCGTCGGCCTGCAGGACGCCAAGGGCGCCAACGACCCGAACACGCCGGGCGCGTGGTTCTTCAACAACTCGATGCTCGGTGACGTGGTGATCGTCCAGAACACCGGCGACAAGACCATCGCGCCGGACAACGGCCTCAACGGCTGGAACATGAGCTGGGCCGACTGGAAGGCCGGCTCGGCCGTCTGACGGCGCGCCGGTTCGCACCGCACCGCTGACGAAAGGCCGCTGCCCACCCCGGACGAGGGGTGGGCAGCGGCCTTTCGGCTGTTCTCATCCACCTCTTATGCGTGGCTCAAGCCCTCATCACAGAGGGTCCCTAGCTTGCGGCCATGTTCTTCACCTACCTGAGGCGCGAGTTGCGCCGCCGCAGCAGGGCGGCTCTCGTCGTCGCCTCCGGACTGGCGCTGGGTATCGCGCTGGTCATCGTCGTCACGTCCGTGTCCGCCGGTATGGGCAGGGCGCAGGACAAGGTCCTCCAGTCGCTGTACGGACTGGGTACGGACATGACCGTCACCAAGGCCGCGGCACCGGCCGCGAGCAGCTCCGAGCGGCCGCGCTTCCGCTTCGACGCCCAGGACGACGGCTCGACCGGTGCGCAGAGCAGCGACCGCGTCATGGTGCGGGGTTTGCAGACGCTGGCGAGTTCGACGGTGGGCAAGGTCGACGCGCAGAGCGGCGTCGCCGACGCCGTGGGCGGGCTGAGCCTCCAGGTCGTCAAGGTCAGCGGTGCGTTCACGCGGGGCCGGTTCGAGCAGGGTGCGGGCGTCGGCGGGCAGGGCCGCGGCCGGAGCGGGGCCCTGCCCTCGCCGCAGGGCCGGGTCGAGGGGGGCGGCGCCGACTTCGACGTCAACAACTACTCGGTCTACGGCACCGACGTCACCAAGCCGGCCCTCGGCCCGCTGACCTCCTCGAAGATCACCAGCGGTCGTACGTTCACGACGGCCGAGACGAACGCGAAGGCCGCCGTCGCGGACTCGGCGTACGCCAAGGAGAAGAAGCTCAAGACCGGTTCCACGGTCACCATCAAGGGCAGCACGTTCAAGGTGATCGGCATCGCCACGGCCGACAGCGGGGACGCGGCCGCGAACCTCTACGTCCCGCTGAAGCAGGCGCAGACCCTGGCCGGCGCCAAGGGCAAGGTCACCACGATCTACGTCAAGGCCACCGACTCGCAGCGGATCGCCGGCGTCAAGTCGGAGATCCAGAAGAACATCTCGGGCACGACGGTCACCACCTCCGCCGACCTGGCCGACTCCGTCTCCGGCTCCCTGTCCACGGCCTCCTCCCTCGCCGCGAGTGTCGGGAAGTGGCTCTCGATCACGGTGCTCGCGGCCGCGTTCCTCGTCGCGGGCCTGCTGACGTCCTCGGCGGTCTCCCGGCGGGTCCGCGAGTTCGGCACGCTCAAGGCACTGGGCTGGAAGTCGAGCCGGGTGACACGGCAGGTGGTCGGCGAGGCGGTCGTCAACGGCCTGGTGGGCGGTGCGCTGGGGATCGCGCTGGGACTGGCGGGAGCGTACGCCGTGACAGCCGTCAGCCCCACGCTGCAGGCGCAGTTGGGCGGGGGTGGTGGGGCCGGCGGTGGCGGCTTCGGGGACTTCAGGGGCGGCCCGGGCCGTGAGGCGGCGGGGAGGACCCTCGACGTCGCCCTCACTGCTCCGGTCGCCCTGACGACGATCGCGCTCGCGGTGGGGCTCGCCGTTGCGGGCGGTCTGATCGCCGGTGCTTTCGGAGGCTGGAGGGCTTCGCGACTCCGGCCTGCGGATGCACTACGCCGAGTCGAGTAGTGGCCTTACAGGGGCGCGGGGAACTGCGCGACCAGCCCCCACGGCCCGCACCCGAAAAGACGATGCAAGGAGCCCGGCCATGTACGACCTCAGAGCTGTCACCAAGCACTACACCCGCTCCAAAGACACCGTCCAAGCCCTGGACGGCATAGACCTGACCATTCCCGACGGTGACCGGCTGGTCATTCAAGGCCCCACCGGCGGTGGCAAATCCACCCTGCTGCAGATGCTCGGCGGTCTGGACCGCCCCACCTCCGGACAGGTCGTCCTGGACGGCACCGATCTCGCCGCGCTGCCGGAGGCACGACTGACCCGGGTCAGAAGCGAAAGCATCGGCTTCGTCTTCCAGTCCTTCAACCTCATCCCGACGCTCACCGCGCAGGAAAACGTGGAGACCGCCCTCGTCCCGCTCGGCGTGAAACCGAAACAGCGACGCGAACAGGCCGCCGAGGCACTGAAGTCGGTCGGCCTCGGCGAGCGCCTCGCCCATCTGCCCGGCGAGATGTCCGGTGGTCAGCAACAACGCGTGGCCGTCGCCCGGGCCCTGGTGAAGCAGCCGAAGGTGCTCCTCGCCGACGAACCCACCGGCAATCTCGACGAATCGATGCGCGACGAGATCATGGACGTACTCGAACGCATGTGGGAGGAGCTCGGCCTCACCTTCGTGATGGTCACGCACGACTCGGCGATAGCGCAGAAAGCCCCGCGCCTGGCGACCATCCGCAAGGGCCGGATCACTGTCAAGGAGAACGCGCGTGCGTAACCACGCAGCCCTGTAACGGAGTTCCGACGGCTGTGTAACAGTCGGCCGACGGATTTCTTATCGTCCTCTCATCTATTGAGCACCTGATCACCCCTCGGCATACTGCGTATTCCGGGGGGTGTACGTGCATGCGTACGAGACCACCCCCGGCCGGGTGAACGGGGAATTCACCCGGTTCTTCTGCAAGGGGGAAACTTGCGCAGACAAGTGAAAAGGGCGTGCGCGGCCACGGTCGCCACAGCGGCCGCCGTGGCCCTGGCGGCGGGTATGACCAGCCCGGCGTCGGCCAACGGCGAGCAGGCGGCAGCGTCCGCCAAGCCGGCGTCCCTTACCGCCAAGCACCGCATCACACTGATCACCGGCGACCGCGTCGTCCTGGACGCCAAGGGCCGTGTCATCGGCCTGGAGCACGCCAAGGGCCGCGAGAACGTACCCGTCCAGATCCGCAAGGTCGACGGCCACACCCTCGTCATCCCGGCCGACGCGGCCCGCCTGGTCGCCACCGGCAAGCTCGACCAGCGGCTCTTCGACGTCACCGAGCTCAACAAGTCCACGACCCGGAAGGCCCAGAAGAAGGGCCTGAAGGTCATCGTCGGCTACCAGGGCAACGCCGCCTCCACCAAGGCCGACGTCCGTGAGGCCGGCACCCTGCGCCACACGCTGAAGTCCGTGAACGCGGACGCGGTGCAGACGCCTCAGGCCGAAACGCCCGAGCTCTGGGACGCGGTCACCAACGGCGAGAAGACCGCCTCCGGCATCGCGCACGTCTGGCTCGACGGCGTCCGCAAGGCCAGCCTCGACAAGTCCGTCCCGCAGATCGGCGCGCCCAAGGCCTGGGCGGCCGGCTACGACGGCAAGGGCACCAAGATCGCCGTCCTGGACACCGGTGTGGACGCCACCCACGACGACCTCAAGGGTCAGGTGGCCGGCGCCAAGAACTTCACCGCCTCGCCCGACGCCACCGACAAGGTCGGCCACGGCACGCACGTCGCCTCCATCGCGGCCGGCACGGGCAAGAAGTCCGGCGGCAAGTACAAGGGTGTCGCGCCCGGCGCGAAGATCCTCAACGGCAAGGTCCTCGACGACGGCGGATTCGGCAGCGACTCCGAGATCCTCGCCGGCATGGAGTGGGCCGTCGCCGAGGGCGCCGACGTCATCAACATGAGCCTGGGCGGCGGCGACACGCCCGCGATCGACCCGCTGGAAGCGGCGGTGAACAAGCTGTCCGACGAGAAGGGCGTCCTGTTCGCCATCGCGGCCGGCAACGAGGGCGACTTCGGCGAGCAGACCATCGGCTCCCCGGGCAGCGCCGCCGCGGCCCTCACCGTCGGCGCGGTCGACGACAAGGACAAGCTCGCCGACTTCTCCAGCCGCGGCCCCGGCATGGACGGCGCCCTCAAGCCCGACGTGACCGCGCCCGGCGTGGACATCACCGCGGCCTCCGCCCCGGGCAACCAGATAGCCCAGGAGGTCGGCGAGAAGCCGGCCGGCTACATGACGATCTCCGGTACGTCGATGGCGACCCCGCATGTCGCGGGCGCGGCGGCGATCCTCAAGCAGCAGCACCCGGAGTGGAAGTACAGCGAGCTGAAGGGGGCCCTCACCGGCTCCACCAAGGGCGGCAAGTACACCCCGTTCCAGCAGGGTTCGGGCCGCATCCAGGTCGACAAGGCCATCAAGCAGACCGTGATCGCCGAGCCGGCCTCGGTGAGCTTCGGTGTGCAGCAGTGGCCGCACACCGACGACAAGCCGGTCACCAAGGAGCTGACGTACCGCAACCTCGGTACGAAGGACGTCACGCTGAAGCTGGCGTCGACGGCCACCAACCCGAAGGGCCAGGCCGTCCCGGCCGGCTTCTTCAAGCTCGGTGCCACCTCGGTGACGGTCCCGGCCGGCGGCAAGGCCTCCGTGCCGTTCACCGTCGACACCAAGCTGGGCGGCACGGTCGACGGCGCGTACTCGGCGTACGTGACGGCGACGGGCGACGGCCAGACCGTCCGCACGGCGGCGGCGGTGCAGCGCGAGGTCGAGTCGTACGACGTGACGCTGAAGTTCCTCGACCGTGACGGCAAGGCGGCGAAGAACTACAGCGCCGACCTGACCGGCATAGCCGGCCTGGGCAAGGGCAAGGGGGCCATGCCGTACGACGCGGACGGCACGGTCACCGCCCGCCTCCCCAAGGGCACCTACATCCTCAACACGAGCATCTTCGTGGGCGACGACCCGGAGAAGTTCGAGGGCGTGGACTGGCTCGCTCAGCCCAAGCTGAACCTCACCAAGAACACGACGGTCACGCTGGACGCCCGCAAGGCCAAGCCGGTGGACATCACCGTCCCGGCCACCGGCGTCAAGTCGGAGTTCGCCTCGGCCGACTACACGGTGGAGAGCGGGGACAGCAGCTGGGGCTTCGGCTGGTGGCTGGACTCCTACGACGGCTTCCGCAGCGCCCACGTCGGCCCGCAGATCACCGACGGTTCGGTGACCCAGCAGTGGGACGGCCACTGGTCCAAGGGCGCCGACGAGGAGTACAACACCGTCGACGGCGGCAAGGTGAAGCAGCTCGCCACCGGCTTCACCAAGCACTACAAGGCGAGCGAGCTCGCCACGGTGAAGGCCGGCCTCGGTGCCTCGGCGAGCGGCAAGAAGGGCTCGGTCAACGCGGTGGGATGGATGCCGTGGAGCTCCGGCGCCTCCTCGATCGGCATGCAGCAGGCCCTGCCCGGCACCCGGACGATCCACCTGTCCGCCCAGGGCGGCGTGCAGTGGCAGCTCGAGTTCGCCCAGTCCGGCGGTGTGGACGCGGACGGCTTCCCGGTCGACGAGGCCGCCTACGCGATGGGCACGCACAAGTTCGCCGCCGGCAAGAGCTACTCCAAGACCGTCAACACGGCTGTCTTCGGGCCTCGCCTGGCCGGCGACTTCGGTGTCATCCGCGAGGGCAACGAGATCTACGGTTCCCTTCCGCTGTTCGCCGACGGCAAGGGCAACGTGGGCTACTCGAAGTTCTCCGCGGTCGACACGACCCTGTACCGCAACGGCACCAAGGTCGGCAGCAACGACGACCCGCTGTTCGGGGACAAGCAGTTCAAGGTCCCGGCCGCTGACGCCGAGTACAAGCTGACGACGTCGGTCAAGCGCAGCGTCAAGGTCGCCGCGGCCTCCACCCGCGTCGACGCCAGCTGGACGTTCCGCTCGAAGAAGACCACCGGCATCACCAAGCTGCCCGTCTCCACGGCTCGCTTCCTCGCGGCCACGGGCCTGGACAGCAAGGCCCCGGCCGACAAGACCGTCAAGATCCCGGTCACCGTCGAGGGCGCGGCCAAGGGCAGCAACCTGAAGTCGCTGTCGGTCTACGCCTCGTACGACTACGGCAAGACCTGGAAGAAGCTCACCGTCAAGGACGGCAAGGTGAGCGTCAAGAACCCGGCGAAGGGCAAGGGCATCTCCTTCCACGCCAAGATCGCCGACAAGAAGGGCAACAAGTCGACGATCTCGATCTACAACGCGTACTACGGCAAGTAGCACGCGGGGCAAGCAAGCAGTGACGCACACGCGTCGACGGCCCGTCGGAAGCTTCGGCTTCCGGCGGGCCCGTCGCGTCAGTAGGGTCCTCGCATCACCGCCGCAGTGACCGCCATGATCACCGCCGTGGTGGGCGTCCTCGGCGTACCGGACTGACACGCCGGCCCGCTCACTCCGACGGTGTCGAAGCCCGGGTCCCGGAGCGCGTCGCGTCCGCCCCCCAGCTCGCCAGCAGGCGCAGGGCCTCCGCCGACGGGGTGTCCGGCTCCGCGTGGTAGGTGATCAGGGACTGCTCGGCGTCGTCGACCAGGCGGAACGTCTCGAAGGAGAGGGTCAGGTCGCCGACCAGGGGGTGGCGCATGCGCTTGACGCCGTAGCTCTTCTCCTTGACGTCGTGGGCGGCCCACAGCCGGCGGAAGTCCTCGCTCTTCACCGACAGTTCGCCCACCAGCGCCGACAGCCGCGGGTCGTCCGGGTGGCGGCCCGCGTCCATGCGCAGGTAGCCGACCATGTCGGCCGCCTTCTGTTCCCACTCCAGGTACAGCTCGCGGTACTCCGGCCGCAGGAACACCATCCGTGCCCAGTTCCGCTCCTGGGCCGGCACCTCCGCCCAGTCGCCGAAGAGGGCCGACGCCATCCGGTTCCAGGCCAGGATGTCGGAGCGACGTCCGACGATGTACGCCGGGACGCCCTCGATCGAGTCCAGCAGATGCCGCAGCGTCGGCCGCACCTGCTGGCTGCGAGCCACCGGCTTCTTCTTGTGCTGCTTCGGCTTCGCCAGATGCATCAGATGCGCGTGCTCGGCGTCGCTCAGCCGCAGGGCGCGCGCGATCGCGTCCAGCACCGCCGCCGAGACGTTGCGGCCGTTGCCCTGCTCCAGCCGCGTGTAGTACGCCACGGACACCCCGGCCAGCTGCGCGAGCTCCTCACGGCGCAGCCCGGGCACACGCCGCCGCCCGAAGTCGGGCAGCCCCACGTCCTCGGGCTTCAGCCGGGCCCGCCGGGTGCGCAGGAACTCGCTGAGCTCGGCGCGCCGGTCCAGGCCGCCGCCGGCCGTCCGTGCGGGTTCGGGCTGTTCGTCCATGCGGTCCAGTATTCACGGTCGTACGCACACCAGCCTGACCCCGCCAGTGGTACGCACCGTGTGCGTACGCAAAACCGTGGTCTGGGTGAGCACGCCCGAATCGGGCACGCTGGTGATCGTGCCCGGTCACAAGATCCAGAAGGCAGCCGGGCGCACAACCCCGCTAGGAGAACCCCCGGCATGACCACTGTTGCTGCGTACGCCGCTCCCGCCCCCAAGGCTCCGCTGGAGCGCACCACCATCGAGCGCCGCGAGGTCCGCGAGTTCGACGTCCTGATCGACATCAAGTTCGCCGGCATCTGTCACTCGGACATCCACCAGGCCCAGGAGGGCTGGGGCGAGGCGATCTTCCCCATGGTCCCCGGCCACGAGATAGCCGGTGTCGTCACCGAGGTCGGCCCGGGCGTCACGAAGTTCGCCGTCGGCGACCGCGTGGGCGTCGGCTGCATGGTCGACTCCTGCCGCGAGTGCGAGAACTGCAAGGCCGGACGCGAGCAGTACTGCGTGCAGGGCAACGTCCCGACGTACAACGGCATCGGCCGTGACGGCGAGCCCACCTACGGCGGCTACTCGCGCAGCGTCGTCGTCGACGAGAACTTCGTCGTCCGCATCCCCGACGGCCTCTCCCTCGATGTCGCGGCCCCGCTGCTCTGCGCCGGCATCACCCTCTACTCCCCGCTCCGCCGCTTCGGCGCCGGCCCCGGCAAGAAGGTCGCGATCGTCGGCCTGGGCGGCCTCGGCCACATGGGAGTCAAGATCGCCCACGCGCTCGGCGCCGAGGTGACCGTGCTGTCGCAGTCCCTGCGCAAGCAGGAGGACGGCCTGCGGCTCGGTGCGGACCACTACTACGCCACCAGCGACCCGAAGACCTTCGAGGAGCTGGCCGGCACGTTCGACCTGATCGTGTCCACGGTGTCCGCCCCGCTGGACTTCAACGCCTATCTGTCCCTGCTGAAGACCGAGGGCACGCTGGCCAACGTGGGCGCCCCCGAGGAGCCCGTCTCCCTCAACCTCTTCTCGGTGATCGGCGGTGGCAAGACCCTCGCCGGTTCCATGATCGGCGGTATCGCCGAGACGCAGGAGATGCTGGACTTCTGCGCCGAGCACGGTCTCGGCGCCGAGATCGAGCTGATCCGCGGCGACCAGATCAACGAGGCGTACGAGCGGGTCCAGGGCAGCGACGTGCGCTACCGGTTCGTGATCGACACGGCGACGATCTGACCTCGGACCCGTGTGCAGCAGCCCTGAGGGCCCCGGCCGCGTGCCGCCGGGGCCCTCAGGGCTTTCGTGATGCACGGCGGGCCGCACGCGGGGTACACGTGGGGGAGTGCACCGCAGGGGTTCGCCGGGTGCGTCACGGGAGGCCCGTCATGACCGTGCAGCTGAACCACACCATCGTCGTGACCCACGACAAGCGCGCCTCGGCCCGGTTCCTCGCCGACCTCCTGGGTCTCGACGTCAGCCCGCCCTACGGCCCGTTCCTCCCGGTCGAGATCCCCAACGGCGTGACGCTCGACTTCATGGACAGCCCCGGCGCCATCACGCCGCAGCACTACGCCTTCCTCGTCTCGGAAGACGAGTTCGACGAGATCTTCGGCCGCATCCAGGAGGCCGGTCTGACCTACTGGGCGGATCCGTTCCACAGCCGCCCCGGGGAGATCAACCACAACGACGGCGGCCGCGGGGCCTACTTCGACGACCCCGACGGGCACCGCCTGGAGATCATCACGAGGCCCTACGGCAGCGGGGGCTGAACCGCCCGCGCCCCCGCCCGCACCCCGGCTCGTCACATCGTCGCGCCGCCGCCCGTCATACCGGCGAAGGCGACACACCGACGGCGTCGACGAAGCGCCGACGGCTCGCTGACGAAGAGCTGACAAGTGACGAAGAGCTGGGGAGCAGTCATGACAGCACCGATCCTGGTCACCGGCGGCACGGGCACCCTCGGAGCCCACGTCGTCCCACTGCTGCGCGCGTCCGGCCACGAGGTGCGGATCCTCACCCGGCGCGCCCGCCCCGCCGCGGAAGGCGTCGAGCACGTCACCGGGGACCTGCTGAAGGGCGAGGGCGCCGAGGCCGCAGTCGACGGGGTGGAGACCGTGCTGCACCTGGCGGGCGGCCCCAAGGGCGACGACGAGGCGACCCGGGCCCTGGTGGCCGCCGCGGCCCGGGCCGGTGTACGGCACCTGGTCTACGTCTCGGTCGTCGGCGCCGACCGGGTCCCGCTGGCCTGGATGCGGACGAAGCTGGAGTCGGAGCGGGCCGTCGCCGAGTCGGGCATCCCGTGGACGACCCTGCGCGCGGCCCAGTTCCACGACCTCACGCTGACCATGGTCGAGAAGATGGCCAGGTTGCCGGTCTTCCCGGTCCCCGGCGGCCTCCGGCTCCAGCCGGTGGACTCCCGCGAGGTCGCCGCCCGCCTCGCGGAGCTGACCCTCGGCGCCCCCTCCGGCCTGGTCCCGGACCTGGCCGGACCGCACCTCTACGACCTCGCCGCCCTGGCCCGCCCCTACCTCCGCCTGACCGGCAGGCGCCGCCCCATGCTGCCGGTGCGCATCCCCGGGAAGGCGGGGCGGGCGTACCGGGCGGGGGAGAACCTGACACCGGCGGGAGCGGAGGCGGGGAAGCGGACCTGGGAGGAGTTCCTGGCGGAGAGGCTGGGCTAGGGGCTGCTGATGGACCTCCGCGGCGTCACGACGCCCGGCACGCACGCACGCTCGCCGCACGCCTTTGGCACGCACCGGCAGCTGCTCCTTCCTTTGCCGAGATCCACCAGACGCCCCCGGGGCCCCGGCCCTACCCGGCGTCCGGCCGGTCCTGCTCCTCGAAGGTCCACACCGCCCGGGACCCCGGGCCGACCATGAGAGCCGAGTGGCCGATCCGCTCCACGTGCCGGTACGACACCGGGTGGTTCAGCGTCATGTCGATCTGTTTGAGGCCCACCTGGTCCAGGGGCACCGAGTCGAACCGGATCGTGGTGCCGCCGCCCTTCGCGAGGACGCCCCCGTCCGGCAGGGACCGGACCGCGAAACCGCCGGCCTTCAGCAGCGGCACCGTGGCGGCGAGGTCGCCTGCGGTCACCGCGAGCCGGATGCCGGTCACGTCCCGCATCAGGTGGTCGCGGTAGGCGTCGGACAGGTAGCGCTCGCGGCCCACGTCACCCGGGTGGGAGGCGGGCTCGGTGTTGCTGCGCGGGTCGGCGAAGTACTCCGGCCGGTACTCCATGCCCCAGGCGCCGAAGAGGTCGTACTCGCCGGTGGTGAAGACCGCGTCGAACCAGGGCACGGGGACGCCGTCGCCGAAATCGCGCGTCTGCGGGAACTCGACCGGTTCGCCGACCCCGGCCTTCCGCAGCCGCTCGACCACCGTGGGGAGGTCGCCGGCGCGCTCGGTGGACACGCCCAGGCCTGCGGCGCCGAGGGTGCCGTCCTTGCCCGGTACGTCTCCCACTCCGAAGAGCTCGAAGTAGGTCTCGCGCCCCATCAGATAGCGGCCGGTCCAGGTCTGCCCGCCGGAGCCGGTCGTGGTGCGGACCTGGAAGTTCGCGAAGTCCCGCAGATAGGAGGAGTGCTCGATGGCGTCCGCGGTCTGCCGGTCGAAGACGCCGTAGGCGTGGTTGTAGAACAGCAGTTGCCGCCCGTCCGAGGTTCCGTCCTCCGCCGCCCGTGCCGTGCTCACGCCGCCCTGGACCGCCCCCGTGAGGGCCAGAGCGATGACCATGATCAGCTGTAACGCTCGTCTGAGAACCATGCGAGGGAGCGTAGGGCGGGAGGAAACGATTCCGCTGCGGATTGTTCCCTGGGCGGGGTCAGGCCTTGGCCAGTGGGTCCGCAGGTGGCGGTGATGCCGCCGGTGACGGCTCCTGCCCGCCCTGGTCGAGCCGGAACGGCGGGTACTGGTCCGTCAGCAGGGTGACGTAGGCCGTCACCCGGGCCGCCCAGCGGGCGAGGCCGATCAGGAAGTCGAAGAGGTGCCGCGGGTAGCGGGCGGTGAAGAGCAGGATGACGACGGCGACCAGGGAGAGGAAGGGCAGCAGCCCGCCGCCCCGCCAGTCGTCCCCGCCCCAGCCGCCCCCGACGAACATCGCGACCACGATGTACTGCGGGATCGCCAGCAGCCACCACTTCACCAGGACCAGTCCGCGCGACAGCCGCCCGGGATACGCGACGTCGAAGCGCGCCGGGTAGTCGGGCACGTCGGCGAGGGTGAAGGGCGGGTACCGGTCGGTGCCCAGCGCGGTGTGCGCGTAGTAGCCGACCCGCCAGTTCCAGCGCAGTACGCCGACGCTGAAGTCGAAGAGGGGCCGCGGGTAGCGGGCGGTGAACAGGATGGCGAAGAAGGCGATCACGGTCACGACGGTGAACGCGATCCACAGGAACACCAGCACGATGTAGTGCGGGATGGCGAGCAGCCATTTCACCAGCCACATCCACCGGGACAGGCGGGGATCGACGGACGCCTCCAGACGCACGGGTGACGCGGCGACAGCAATCATGGGGCGGCTCTCCTCTCGCCTGCAGACTCGCAAGCGAGGGAGAGCCCCGCGACCCGGGCAGGGCCGTTCGCGCGCCGGTGCCCCCGGGCCGCTACGAGGGGACGGCCACTCCGGCATCCGGCTCGTCGGTGCCCGGCTCGTCGGCCGCCGCTTCCCCCGCCGGATCGACGAGCTGCTCGCGCACGTAGTTCCACACCACCGCGATCAGCGCGGCCACGGGCACGGCGAGCAGGCTGCCCACGATGCCGGCCAGGTTGCCGCCCAGAGTCACCGCCAGCAGGACGACGGCCGCGTGCAGACCCAGACCACGGCTCTGGATCATGGGCTGGAAGACGTTGCCCTCCAGCTGCTGCACCACGACGATGATCGCCAGCACGATCACCGCGTCCGTCAGACCGTTGGACACGAGCGCGATGAGCACCGCCACGAAGCCGGCGAACAGGGCGCCGATGATCGGCACGAACGCCGAGACGAAGGTCAGCACCGCGAGCGGAAGCACCAGCGGGACACCCAGGATCCACAGGCCGAGCCCGATCAGGACGGCGTCGAGCAGACCGACGGCCGCCTGGGACCGTACGAACGCGCCCAGGGTGTCCCAGCTCCGCGCGCACACGGTCGGCACGTCGGTGGCGAGCCGGCCGGGCAGCTGACGGGACAGCCACGGCAGGAACCGCGGGCCGTCCTTCAGGAAGAAGAACATCAGGAAGAGCGCGAGGACGGCGGTGACGACGCCGCTCACCACGGTGCTCACCCCGGTGACGACGGCGCCCACCATGCTGCCGACGCCCTCCTGGGCGCGGGAGACCGCGCTGTCGAAGGCCTGGTTGATCTGCGCGTCCCCGATGTTCAACGGCGGCCCGGCGGCCCACTCGCGCAGTCGCTGGATCCCCTCCACGACACCGTCGGTCAGCTCCCCGGACTGGGAGGCCACCGGCACGGCGATCAACGCCACCACACCGCCGGCGACCAGCAGGAACAGCACGGTCACCACGGACGCGGCCAGCGCGGGCGGCCACCCGCGACGGCGCAGCGACCGGGCCGCGGGCCAGGTCAGCGTGGTCAGCAGCAGCCCGACCACGAGCGGCCACACCACCGACCACATCCGGCCCAGCAACCACAACGCCACGGCCGACATGGCGAGCACCAGCAGCAACTCGGCGGAAACCCGCGCGGATGTCCGCAGCGCGGCGCGGGACCTCTCGGAACTCAGGGACGCAGTCACGTGGGCACCCTATTGGCTGCGGGTCCGCCCCCAGCAGCCCCCCGTCGTTCGGCAGCGGGCCGTCAGCGGACGGTGTACCTGCTGAAGATGTGCAGGGCCGCCTCGATCTGTGCCCGCGTGCGGTCGTCGGGTGCCCCCGTGAGCCGGACGAAGACGACGGAGGAGCCGGGGTCGGCCGCCACCAGCAGGGCCATCGGCACCCGGCCCGCCAGCGGGTGGTCGTACCAGCCGTCGGGCCCCTCCACGTCCGTGTGGAGCAGCGCGTTGTCGATGGCCAGCCAGTCCGAGTCGTCGAAGTCGTAGCCGCAGAACTCCGCGATCGACTCGCAGAACGGCCGCAGACCCCCCTCGAAGATCCAGCCCCCGCCGAAGCTCGCGGTGGAGCCGGCGGGGTCAGTCACCGGCCCTCGCCACACCGACCGGGCAGGACACCCCGGTCCCGCCGATGCCGCAGTAGCCCGCGGGGTTCTTGTCGAGGTACTGCTGGTGGTAGCCCTCCGCCGGGTAGAAGGGGCGGCCCTCGGTCGTGACGATCTCCGTGGTGATGCCGCCGTGGCCGGAGGACGTCAGGACCCTCTGGTACGCCTCGCGGGACGCCTTGGCGGTGGCCTCCTGCCCGGGGGTGTGGGTGTAGACGGCCGAGCGGTACTGCGTGCCCACGTCGTTGCCCTGGCGGAAGCCCTGCGTGGGGTCGTGGGACTCCCAGAACGTCTTGAGCAGGCGCTCGTACGAGACCTGCGTCGGGTCGAAGACCACGCGCACGACCTCCGTGTGGCCGGTCAGGCCCGAGCAGACCTCCTCGTACGTGGGGTTCTCGGTGTGGCCGCCCTGATAGCCGACGAGAGTCGTCCACACGTCGGCCGGGAGCTGCCAGAACCTGCGCTCCGCGCCCCAGAAGCAGCCCAGGCCGAAGTCCGCGATCTCCAGGCCCTCGGGATAGGGGCCGAGCAGCGGGGTGCCGAGGACGGTGTGGCGGTCGGGGACCGTGAACGCCGGCTCCGGTCGGCCTCGCAGCGCCTGCTCGGGAGTCGGCAGCTGGGGCGTACGGCTGTGCAGGAACATGCGGTCTCCAATCGGGGCGACGCCCACTGCAACGTGCCGGTGCCACCCCGAATTCCGGCGGGCCCCGGGCCCGCGCGGCGGGCTCGGGGGGTCAGTGCGGCGGGCCCGGGGGGTCAGTGCGGCAGGCTCGCCGGGCTGCCGCCGTTCGCCTCGTAGCCCGCCACCGCCAGGGCCCGGTACACCGCGAACTCCGCCGCCGGGTCGGCCGACAGCGTCCAGGGCAGGGCGCCCACGTGGCCGTCGATGCGCACCAGCTGGTTCATGGCCTCCGACCAGCGCTCGCCGCGGACCAGGAAGAACACCAGCATGTGCCGGACATGGGCGAGCATCGGGTCGTCGGGACGGGCCGAGTGCACCGCGTGCAGCGCGCCGTGGACCGCCTTCGTGACGACCTCGCTCTGCCAGAAGCTCGCGACGAGGGTCACCTCGGGAAGGTGCTCGAACACCGCGAACAGGGGCATCGCCGAGAGGAGGGAGCCCCGGGGCGCCCGGGCCGCCGCGGCCTCGGCGAACGCGTACGCCTCCGCACGCGAGCCGTGCCACTTCTCGCACCAGTAGTGCAGCGCCGCCAGGTGCGCCCCCATGTGGGCCGGGGCGCGGTCCAGGATCTTCAGCCAGACCTGCTCGAAGTCCTTCTGGGAGTAGCCGAGGCCACGGGCCACCGACAGCTCGACGATGTACGGGATCGGGTCACCGGGGGCGAGCAGCGCCGCCTCGCCGCACGCCGTCCTCGCCTCCTCCATGATGATCCGGAACTCGTCCGTCCCAGGTGTCGCCGTCCGCCACGCCTGCTGCACCAGGAACTCGGCGTGCACCGCCGCACCGCCCGCGTCCTTGGGCGCCTCGGCCCGCCACACCCGCAGCCACTGCCCGCCCGGCGCCTCGCTCACCCCGCCCGGCCGCCGCGAGAGCTCCAGCGAGGCCGCGCCCGCGAAGGCCTGCACGCGCTGCCAGCGCCGCTCGCCCTCCGTCTCCGTGCCCGCGAGGAGCTGCTGCGCGGCGCGGTAGTCCTGCGTGCGCTGCACGACGTCCAGGACGTCCAGCAGGTCCTGGTCGGGGCCCGGCATGCGGATGTCGAGCTCCTCCTCCCGGACGAAGCCGTAGTTCGCCGGGTCCGCCGCGTCCGGGTGGTCCGGCGAGACCAGCCCTGTCGCGGCACCGCGCTTGCGCCGCAGGAAGGGGAGCAGCACGAAGCCCAGCATGACCAGCGCGATCAGGACCCAGAGAATCTCCATGCAACAAGCGAACCAGACCGCGCCGACAATTGGCCAACCTGCTCCCGGAACTGTGGAAAACCTGGGCCCGAGCCGCCCCGCGACCTGTGGAAAACCCCGGCCCGCTCCGTACCCCGGCACGCATCGCGTCGGCGCACTACCCTCGGTGCTCATGAGCGACAGGCACATCAGTCAGCACTTCGAGACGCTCGCGATCCACGCGGGCAACACCGCCGACCCCCTGACGGGCGCGGTCGTCCCGCCGATCTACCAGGTCTCGACCTACAAACAGGACGGCGTCGGCGGGCTGCGCGGCGGCTACGAGTACAGCCGCAGCGCCAATCCCACCAGGACCGCGCTGGAGGAGAACCTCGCCGCCCTGGAGGGCGGCCGCCGCGGGCTCGCGTTCGCGTCCGGACTGGCGGCCGAGGACTGCCTGCTGCGTACGCTGCTCAGCCCCGGCGACCACGTGGTCATCCCGAACGACGCGTACGGCGGCACGTTCCGCCTGTTCGCGAAGGTCGTCGCCCGCTGGGGCGTCGAGTGGTCGGTCGCCGACACCAGCGATCCGGCCGCCGTCCGGGCCGCCATCACCCCGAAGACCAAGGTCGTCTGGGTGGAGACGCCCTCCAACCCGCTGCTCGGCATCACCGACATCGCCGCGGTCGCGCAGGTCGCCCGGGACTCCGGCGCCCGCCTCGTCGTCGACAACACCTTCGCCACGCCCTACCTCCAGCAACCGCTGTCGCTGGGCGCGGACGTCGTCGTGCACTCGCTGACCAAGTACATGGGCGGTCACTCCGACGTCGTCGGCGGCGCCCTGATCACCGCTGACGCCGGCCTGGGCGAGGAACTGGCCTTCCACCAGAACGCGATGGGCGCGGTCGCCGGGCCCTTCGACTCGTGGCTGGTGCTGCGCGGCACCAAGACGCTCTCCGTGCGCATGGACCGGCACAGCGAGAACGCGGTCAAGGTCGCCGACATGCTCACCCGGCACGCGCGCGTGACGAGCGTGCTGTATCCGGGTCTGCCGGAGCACCCGGGTCACGAGGTCGCCGCCAAGCAGATGAAGTCGTTCGGCGGCATGGTCTCCTTCCGCGTCGAGGGCGGCGAGGAGGCGGCCGTCGAGGTCTGCAACCGCGCCAAGATCTTCACGCTGGGCGAGTCCCTGGGCGGCGTCGAGTCGCTGATCGAGCACCCCGGCCGTATGACGCACGCCTCCGTGGCCGGCTCGGCCCTGGAGGTCCCCGCCGACCTGGTGCGGCTGTCCGTCGGCATCGAGAACGCCGAGGACCTGGTGGAGGACCTCCAGCAGGCGCTCGGCTAGACCGTACGGCCCCTGGCGGGGTCACCAGCCGGTGAGGGGTGGAGTCGTGTCGGACGGCGGCTCCACCCACGGGCGGGCCGTCAGCGCCCACACCGTGAACGCCACGGCCGCCGCGAACAGCAGCAGCCACATGAGACGGCGGGCGAGCGTCCTGCGCCGCAGCATGCGGCCACCGCGGCGCACCGCCTCCGTGTGGATCTCGGGCGGCACCGGCCGCGCCGGCTGCTCCAGGAGCCTGCGTACGGTCGCCTCGCGGTCGTTGCCGCTCATGCCGCTCTCCGGCCTGCCGGGCTCACGGCATCGCCTTCGTGGCCGTCACCGCCGGGGCCGGGACCCGCGAGCGGTGCAGCAGGGCCGAGGTCGCCCGGTGACAGATCGCCCGTACGCGCTCCGGGGACAGACCGAGCAGGGCGGCCGTCTGCTCCTCGGCGACGCCCTCGTGGAGCCGGAGCACCAGGATCAGCCGTTCCTGCGGGGTGAGCGGGGCCAAGGGGCTCGCGGGGTGCGGCCGGGCGCGGCCGAGTGCGCCGTGCCGGTGCCAGGCGCCGCGCGCGAAGCGGGTGGCCAGCTGCCGGCGGGTGCGGTCGTACGGATCCTCGCCGTGCAGCCGGTCCCAGCACGCGTACGTGTGCGCCAGCGACAGCGTCAGCAGGCGCCGCGCGCGCGGGTTGTCGTCGGGGGACTCGGCGGTGAGCAGCGTGGCGGCGTTCAGCAGCCGCCCGGCCGCGCCCGCGACGAACGCCTCGAACTCCCGGGCGCGACGGGCTGCCCGGGACGCATGCCGCTCCAGCACCGCACCTCCCGCCCGACGGCGACCCTGAGGACGCGGGCCCCGGCCACGCGCGACGGGGCCCGGTCTCATATCAGGGCAGGGACGGCCCCGAGGTCAAGGGCCGCGCACGGCTCGGCCGGTGCCGCGCACGGCTCGGGCCGGGGTGCCACGCACGCGTGGAGGTCCGGTCGTTCGCGTGCGGGCCTGGTCGTCGGCGTGCGGGGCCGGTCGTTCGCGTGCGGGCCCGGTCGTTGGCGTGCGAGTCCGGTCGTCCGCTTGTGGGCCCGGTCGTCGTGCCGACACCGTCGGGAGCCGGGCCGCGGAGCGCTCAGGATGCCGACTGCGCCTCCGGCCCCGGCACCCCCTGCGCCGTCATCCGGGAGGACAGCGCGGTGTTGAAGCGCGTGAGGAGGTCGCAGAACGCCTCGCGCTCGTCGGGCTGCCAGTCGTGCGTCAGCTCGGCCATCAACTGACGCCGGGAAGAGCGCACTTCCTCCAGCCGGGCCTGCCCGCGCGGGGACAGCTGCAGCACCACCGCGCGTCCGTCCTCGGGGTGGGAGGTGCGTTTGACCAGGCCGGTGTCGACGAGCGGAGCCACCTGCCGGGTGACCGTCGACGAGTCGATCCCCATGCTCGCGGCGAGCGCCTTGACGCCCATCGGGCCTTCCTTGTCGAGGCGGTTGAGCAGCAGGTAGGCGGCGCGGTCCATGGAGTTGCGCACCTGCCCGACCCCGCCGAGCCGGGTCTGTTCGGCACGGCGGGCGAACAGCGCCACCTCGTGCTGCAGCGTGTCGAGAAGACCGGTGTCACCGACGGTCGTCATGTCCATCGACATTTCAGGTGTTGTGGGCATGGCCGGGGGCTCACTTCGTGGAGGGCTGGCAGATTGGGGGACAGGGTACGCGGCCGGAGGGCAGGCCGTACCGGCGCTGCGCAAAGCGGGTCTCGGAGGTTGGTCACAACGGTCGTTCCCGCCTGTGAACTGCGATGCTGGAGTCATGAGCTACAGCACGGCTGACTCCTTTCGGCCCGTCACCCTCGACGACGTGCGCGGCGCGCAGAAGATGCTGTCGGGTGTGGCGCGGGTGACCGCGATGGAGGGCAGCAGGCACCTGTCCCAGATGGTCGGCGCGCCGGTGCACCTCAAGTGCGAGAACCTCCAGCGGACCGGCTCGTTCAAGCTGCGCGGGGCGTACGTCCGGATCGCCGGTCTGCTTCCGGAGGAGCGTGCCGCCGGTGTCGTCGCCGCGAGCGCCGGCAACCACGCGCAGGGGGTCGCCCTCGCGTCCTCCCTGCTCGGCGTGCGCTCCACGGTGTTCATGCCGAGGGGAGCGCCGCTGCCCAAGGTGAGCGCCACCCGGGACTACGGGGCGGAGGTGCGCCTGCACGGCCAGGTGGTCGACGAGACGCTGGCCGCCGCGCAGGAGTACGCGGCCGAGACGGGCGCCGTCTTCATCCACCCCTTCGACCACCCCGACATCATCGCTGGCCAGGGCACGGTCGGCCTGGAGATCCTGGAGCAGTGCCCCGAGGCGCGCACGGTCCTCGTCGGCATCGGCGGGGGCGGGCTGGCCGCCGGGATCGCGGTGGCGGTGAAGGCGCTGCGGCCGGAGGTGCGGGTGGTGGGGGTGCAGGCGGCGGGCGCGGCGGCCTACCCTCCCTCGCTGGCGGCGGGCCGGCCGGTGTCGGTGGAGAACCCGGCGACCATGGCCGACGGCATCAAGGTCGGGCGGCCGGGCGACGTGCCGTTCAGGATCGTCGGTGAGCTGGTCGACGAGGTGCGCACGGTCAGCGAGGACGAGCTGTCCGCCGCGCTGCTGCTGTGCCTGGAGCGGGCCAAGCTGGTCGTGGAGCCGGCCGGGGCGAGCCCGGTCGCGGCGCTGCTGAGCGACCCCGGCGCCTTCGAGGGCCCGGTCGTCGCGGTGCTGTCCGGCGGGAACGTCGATCCGGTGCTGATGGAGCGGGTGCTGCGGCACGGCATGGCCGCCCAGGGCCGCTACCTGGCGGTCCGGCTGCGGCTGACGGACCGGCCCGGTGCCCTTGCCACTCTTCTGGGCGTGTTGTCAGTGGTCGACGCTAACGTCCTCGATGTGAGCCATGTGCGAACCGACCCACGGCTCGGGCTCACGGAGGCGGAGGTCGAGCTGCACCTGGAGACGAAGGGCCCGGCGCACTGCACCGAGGTGGGTCAGGCGCTGCGCGAGGCGGGCTACACGGTCATCGGCTGACCACAGGGACATCGGTCATCGGCTTTCGGCCGGGGTCGTCGGTCATCGGCTGACCACACGGTCCTCGGACGGCCCGGCAGCCCGAGCCGGTCGAAGATCCTTTCGTCTCACGGAGAGCAACGCGGGAAAACTCATTGTAAGACGCGATACATCGCGTTATGGTGTGTCGGTGAGAGGCTTCACCGGGCATTCGTCCGGTCATCCCCGAAGACGTGGAGACTCATATGCCAGGCGCCATCTACGCCGAAGGTCTGGTGAAGACCTTCGGTGATGTAAAGGCCTTGGACGGCGTCGACCTCGACGTGCCCGAAGGCACGGTTCTCGGCCTGCTCGGGCCGAACGGCGCGGGCAAGACCACCACCGTCCGCTGCCTGACCACCCTGCTGCGCCCCGACAGAGGGCGAGCGGTCGTCGCGGGCATCGACGTGCTCAAACAACCCGACGCGGTCCGCCGCTCCATCGGCCTGTCCGGCCAGTTCGCGGCCGTCGACGAATACCTCACCGGCCGGGAGAACCTCCAGATGGTCGGCCAGCTGTACCAGATGCGGGCGAAGGCGGCGAAGGAGCGCGCGTCCGAACTGCTCGAGCAGTTCCACCTCACGGACGCCGCCGACCGCCCCACCAAGACCTACTCGGGAGGCATGCGCCGCCGCCTCGACCTCGCGGCGGCCCTGGTCGTCTCGCCGCCCGTGATGTTCATGGACGAGCCGACGACCGGCCTCGACCCCCGCAACCGCCAGCAGCTGTGGGAGGTCATCAAGCAACTGGTCTCCGGCGGCACCACCCTGCTGCTGACCACGCAGTATCTGGAGGAGGCCGACCACCTGGCGCACGACATCGCGGTGGTCGACCACGGCAAGGTCATCGCCCAGGGCACCTCCGACCAGCTCAAGGCCCGCACCGGCGGCGAGCGCGTCGAGGTCGTGGTGCACCAGCGCGAGCACATCCAGTCCGCCGCCGAGGTCCTCGCCGGCTTCGGCAAGGGCGAGACCACGGTCGAGGAGCACATGCGCAAGCTCACCGCCCCCGTGACCGGCGGCGCCAAGCTCCTCGCCGAAGTCATCCGCGAACTCGACACCCGCGGCATCGAGATCGACGACATCGGCCTGCGCCGGCCCACCCTCGACGACGTCTTCCTGTCCCTCACCGGACACGTGGCCGAGGCCAAGGACCAGGAGAACGAAAAGGAGGCCGCCCAGTGAGCGCCGTCACCGACACCGTGCGGGTCGCACCGGCCGCGAACCCGGTCAGCCAGTCGATCCGCGACTCGATGGTCGTCGCCAAGCGCAACCTGATCCGCATGTCCCGGATCCCGAATCCTGTTCGCCAAAGTTGGCTAGGTTGCACCTGGGGCGAACGAGCCCCTGACCAGCACGAACGAACCACAGACGAGCCCCCTCCGATCACGGAGGGGGCTCTAGTCGTCTTGGGGTGAGGGGGAGCACCCTAGGCAAGTTAGTTGCCCCCTGGGTGTCCTTCCAGTACCTTCCAACGAACAGACCCCCAGAGGGGATCACCGGGCGGCTACCCGGTGCCTCTGAGGGCCTGGCCCGCCCGGCGGCTACCGGACGGGAAGAACACCTAGAGAGTGGACTCTAGATGCGCGTCCAGCGTACCCAGCACACCCGTGCCTATGTGCAGGTCCCCAACGACCTTGCACAGCGACCAGACATGTCCCTTGAGGCTCTGGGCCTCTTGGTCAAGATGCTGTCGTACCCCGACAGCAACAGCATGACCCTTGAGAAGATCGCCGCCCGCGTGCCCAACGGCCGCCGCTCGATCTCCAACGCTGCCAGTGAGTTGACCGACCTCCGGTACTACCACCGCGCTCGGGTCCAGGACCCGGAGACGAAGCGTTGGGTCACCCTCACCTCTGTCTCGGACACACCGACTGACCACATGCCGACGGTCGGTCAGCCGACCGGACAGGCTGTCGGCGCCTACCCCAAGGGGAAAGACGCAGGGTGCAATGACCTCCCTACCCCTGAGCCGGAAGCGGAGCCGGACGGCTTCGCCGAAGGCAGCGAGGGGGAGGGGGAGGAGTCTGCCCCCGAGAAGAACCCCGCCCAGACACAGCGGGCCGTGAAGACGCTTCAGCGTCTCGCCATCCATGACACTCGCCTTCTACTCAGCAACCGGGAATGTTCCCGCCTGGCGCCTCTCGTCGCTGAGTGGCTGGCCGCTGGCTTCCACGAGATGGAAGTGATCCGCACTCTCACGGCTGGCCTGCCCGCAGAGATCACCTCTGCCGCCGCTCTGGTGACGTTCCGACTGAAGAACCACCAGCCCGAGCACATCCCTGCCCCTGCGCCCTCTCAGGCGCCCACAGGGGCTCTTCAGCGAGCCCGGTGCCCCGAGTGCGAAGTGATCTTCCCTCTCGGCCACCCCGGCGGCGTCTGCCGCAACTGCCGCTGACCTCTCTCACGCACCTTCGAAGGGACACCCATGCCTTCTGCAACCCCCTGGTACATCAAGGGCATCCTGTACGTGGCGCTGCCGGCGGCATGTCTCGCCGCCCTCTACCTCTCCATCCCGGGTGAGGTGGCACTAGCAAGAACTGCCGGATGGTCCGAGCACTACGCCCCCGCAATGCCCATCTGTCTCTCGGTGTACGCCCTCTCAGCGGGAGCCATCTCGACCTATCGCCGGAAGATGGAATTGCCAGGGCAGACGACTGCTCTCGTGGGCTCTCTCATGTCCCTGCTGCTGGCCATGTCGGCTCAGTCGATCTCTCACCTGATCGAGCAGGACTACATGGGAACCTCTGCCGCTCTTGTGGTGGCTGTCTCATGCGTCCCGCCTCTCACCATCGCGCACCTGGTGCACATGGCTGAGACCCCCTCGGTGGTGAAGACGTTCTCTCAGCAGCTTGAGGAACTGCGAGACGAGAACCAGGGCCTCATGACTGCCCTGGTGGCCGCTGAGGCTGAGAACGTCCTCTCTCACGCCTGGGGAGTTCTCACAGGCTTTGGTGGAGTCTCTCGGGCCACTGGAGAGCTTGTGGAGTGGTTTGAGGGAGAGACTGAGGCCCTAGATGCAGAGCTGGAGAAGGCCGAGAAGGAGGCTCTCAAGAGCAGGTCTCGCCGGGCACCCCTGGAGCTGACGCGAGAGAAGATCGAGAAGACCCGCGAGAGTCTCGCGGCGGCTGAGGGCAAGAAGCCGACCGTTGAGAGGATCTGCCAGGCCCTAGGGGTCTCTCAGGCGACGTACTACCGCCACCTCTCAGCGGCGTAGCCCAAGCACAGCGAGAGCCCCCGCCAGGGACACCGGCGGGGGCTCTCAGGTCTCAGTGTAGGGGATCAGGCGACAGAGCCACCCACGTGCGTGACGAACCTCTGCCACTGCTCGGACGGGAAGATCAAGGCAGGACCCTCGGGGATCTTGGAGTCCCGGACAGGAACCCTCCCGGTGACGATCTCGGAGGGAGCCCACTCCACGCAGTTCCCGCCCTCAGGGCTGCTGTAGCTCGACTTGACCCACCGGACGTGAGCCAAGCGCGGATTTGGGGTCACAGCTTCTCCATGTACTCAGTGATGAGGGTTGCGCTCTGTGGGGCTGACAGTGCCTCGCCCATCAGGTCAGTGTAGGCGCGCACCGCTGCCCTGACGTGCTCGGGCTCCTCGATGATGCCCGCCGTACGGTATGCCTCAACACAGACGTTCGTCACGTTATTTGGCAGCGTCAGGAACGAGGCAGCCCCGTCGATCAAGAGGTGAGCCTCTGCATCGAGCGGCAGAACCCGAACCCTCGTCGTCGGCTGGCGACCGTGGTCCAGCAACACGGCCAACTGCTCACGCATCACGTCAGCGCTGCCAACACGTCGCATCAGCACGGACTCACACAGCACAACCCGAAGGTCCGGGGGCGCCTCCGCTTGTAGGACGGCCTGGCGGGCAAGGCGCTTGCTGACATCCGCCGCAATCTCCTCAGGGGTTGCCCGCGGAGCACCCTTGAGCAGGAGAGCCCGAGCGTAACCAGCGGTCTGCA